>CALJJQ010000023.1 GCA_937973965.1 uncultured Calothrix sp.
CAAAAGTAATTAAAGCAACTATTGCTGCCCAAATAATTCTTCCCTCTGTGGTGTTAGGAATAGAACGGGGGTCAGTCACCATAAACAAGGCAAATAATAACAGCGAACCATTAGCTAATTTATGGAAATACACATCCCAAGTCCAACCCAACCACAAATTAAGAAAAGCTTCCAAACCTGCATATACCGCCATAAATACAGCCGAAGTATCCCAACGTCCAATACGTTGCAGCAGTATTCCACCACAGCCAATAAACAACAAACCATACCACCAATCTTCCCCCCATTGTCCCGGTGATACCCAACCATCCCGACTGCAAATCAAAGCCGTAACAATACCGAAATTTGCCGGGTTAAAAAAGTGTTTATTAGCAAAGCGAAACAGAAACTTACTCGCGATCGCACTCACACTCGCAAGGATGATAGTTAGGAGGGAATCAGCCCTCAAGAGTAAGTTCAATCCTAAACTAGTAATTAAGGCACTGCGAATTCCCCAACTCAGGGGTAAAGAAAATTGATGATCCTCCTCCTGTTGATGAAAAAAAATTTGATTTACAACCAACACACAAAATACTTGCGTAAAAATACAAGTAATAATCGTAACTACAATAAAAACCGGATTCAGTGTCCAATCCCGTGTCCCAATTCCCAAAACCAAAAACAAAGCCAAGAAAATAATTTGATAGTCCCGTGCATCAGTTATCTGCATTGTTGATATCTAGTTAGTAAGCGAGAAAATCCCATGAATTGGAAGATGACGCAATAGCAACCTGATTCATTTAAGATTATTTAAGTTTTCATGGGGAATTACGCGGAGCGATTTTGTTTTAATCTAAACAAATTGCAGATGAATCTGTAGCTCCGTTACAGAATTTGTTACAAACTAGTTTCCGATACACTTATTTGCTTCCTTTCACCCATATCGACTGAATTCCCTCACAGATTCCTCATATTTTTAGGGTTTGATTAAAGTGCTAGCCGTGATACAAATCTAAAATCCCATGAGTTTATTTAATTATCTTTGGGAGAAACTTTCCCAGGAACCTCCTCTGGGTTGGTCTCAGTTAAGTCATAAAAAGATGCGTTTGTTAGTGGCAATTTCCGGGATTGCCTTTGCAGATATCTTGATTTTTATGATGCTGGGGTTCAAGTCGATGTTGTTTGATGGTTCTACTCTGGTACATGAACATTTGGATGCGGATCTGGTATTAGTTAGTAAGCGGACAAAAACCCTATTTGAAGCTAAGGGTTTTCCTACTGCTCACCTCTACCAAGCTGGGGATGTGGAGGGGGTGGATACAGCTAGTCCTTTGTATTACTCCTTTGGTGCTTGGGTCAATCCTTGGAAAAAAGAAATTGCTCCGGTTGCTGTTATTGCTTTTAATCCGGTGCGTCCAGTATTTAATTTACCAGAATTGAATCAGCAGTTAGACAAAATCAAATTACCAAATGTCGTCCTATTTGACCGTAACAACCCACCACAGGTCAAGTTGTCGCAGCTTTTGAGGGTGGGGAAACCGTCACCACGGAGTTTTCTGGTCGTCGTGTCCGGGTAGGTGGACTTTTCACCCTAGGAAGTACGATGTTTATCCGTGGTCATATTGTAACTAGTGACCAAAATTACATACGCCTATTTGGACGTAACAGTACCGAGCAAGTACATATCGGTGTATTGAAGCTCAAACCGGGAGCAAATCCAGAAGTGGTGGCGAAAAATTTACAAGCGAGATTACCCAGTGATATCAGGGTTTTCAATCGCCAGCAATTTAAAGCATCGGAAATTGCTTTTTGGTCAAATGAACATCCCGCAGGGACAATTTTTAACTTCGGGGCGATTATGGGCTTTGTGGTGGGGATTGTGATTGTATATCAAATTTTATACACAGATGTGAGTGACCATTTAGCGGAGTATGCCACCTTAAAAGCAATGGGATTTACAGACCGGAGTTTGTTAGGGGTCGTTTTTCAACAGGGGATTATTCTGGCTATCATCGGCTTTTTACCTGGATATATTACCTCCATTGGCATGTATGGTTTACTGGGTCAACTCACACGCATTCCTTTGACCATGAAGGCAACAGTTGCCACTCAAGTAGTGATTGCTACTATTTTCATGTGTATAATTTCCGCTGTGATCGCCATGCGGAAATTACAATCTGCTGACCCTGCGGATGTATTTTGATATTCTCTCCCTACTCCCAAAATCATGGAATCTGTCGTCACTGTGCGTCATCTTGATCATGCTTTCGGAAAAGGTGACCTGCGTAAATTAGTTTTAGATGATGTCAATTTAGATATTTACCGGGGTGAAATTGTGATTATGCAAGGACCGTCGGGGAGTGGAAAAACCACTTTGCTGACCTTGATTGGTGCTTTACGCTCAATTCAAACCGGTAGTGTGCGTGTATTTGGTCAGGAGTTATTTGGTGCGAGTAAATCCCAACTGGTGAAAATTCGCTCCTCCATAGGCTTTATTTTCCAGTCCCATAATTTACTGCCATCTCTAACTGCACGGCAAAATGTGGGAATGTCCCTGCGACTTCACCAAAATTTATCACTTAGCGATCGCATTTACAAATCCCAAGGGATTTTAAAGGCTGTCGGTTTAGGAGAACGTATGGATTACTATCCAGATAAACTTTCGGGAGGACAAAAACAACGCATTGCGATCGCCCGTGCTTTGGTGGGGGAACCGTTACTAGTGCTTGCAGATGAACCGACCGCAGCTTTGGATAGTAAATCGGGTCGGGATGTGGTGAATATTATGCAAAGATTAGCGAAACAACAGGGAAGCGCGATTTTGCTTGTCACCCATGACAGTCGTATTTTGGATGTGGCTGACCGAATTTTGCGCATGGAGGATGGTAAAGTAACAGAAGACACCTTACTCTCCAAAAGTTAATCCTACCCCCACTAAATAAGGCTTGTTGAGGCTATTTTGGCTGAAAAAAAGTGCAAATACATGGGTATATCACAATACGCTTGGTGTTAAAGATAACTGTAGGTTGGGTTGAGGCTTTGCGTAGACTGTTGATTTTGTGGAAATTTACCCATAAGTTCACACAGTTTTTGTGATGATCTCGTCCCTATGCTCCGCGTGGGGACCCATTCCACAAGGGCTACTGCCTCTAGATTCTTCAACCCAACCTACCCAATAATCAGGCTTTTAAGTCTAACTGAACTTTATTTGTCTCTACCTACTCCCCATTCCCCACCCCTACTCAAAGAATTGTTTAGCAGACCCTAAATATTCGCTTGCTGACGTTGATATAAAGACCAATATAAGCCCTTTTGCCGTAATAGTTCCTCATGGGTTCCCCGTTCCGCAATCACACCTTTTTCCATCACCAAAATTAAATCTGCCCGTTTTAATGGTGCAAAGCGGTGGGCAATTAAAAACACTGTCCGTCCACTAGATACCGATTTCAGGTTTTGTAATACCTGTTGTTCAGTTTCGCTATCGAGGGCACTGGTGGCTTCATCCAGGATTAAAATGGGAGCTTGGGATAGGAATAACCTGGCTAGGGCTATTCGTTGTCGTTGTCCTCCCGATAGAGCTGTACCACGTTCACCGACGTTGGTTTCGTAGCCATTTACCAGGTCACTGATAAAGTCATGAGCTGCTGCTAAGCGAGCTGCTTCGACGACCTGTTCAGCGCTAATATCGGGGTGTCCCAGGGAAATATTTTCGAGAATGGTGGAATTAAACAGAAAATCTTCTTGGAGGACTACGGCGATTTGTTGACGGAGGGAGGCGATATCTGCACTTTTAATATCAAAGCCGTCGATGAGGATGCGTCCGGATTCAATGGTGTAGAGGCGCTGTAGGAGCTTAGAAAGGGTACTTTTGCCGGAACCACTACGACCGACGATTCCCACGAATTGACCCGGTTGAACGTCAAAAGAAATGCCCTTGAGGACGGGTTCGGTGTTGGGACGGTAGCGGAAAAATACCTGTTCAAAGGTGACTTGTCCTTTGAGGGGTGGTAAAACTAAGCCTGTACCGGGTTCGGCTTCGGGAGCGACGTTGAGGATATCACCGATTCGGTCTACTGATAGTAATACCTGTTGTAAGTTTTGCCATAGCTGAACTAGTCGTAATAAGGGACCTGTCACCCGTCCGGAAAGCATTTGAAAGGCAACTAATTGTCCAACGGTGAGTTTTTGCTCAATGACTAGTTTCGCTCCAAACCAGAGGATGAGTAAGTTGGAAAAGTTAGTTAAAAAGTCACCGATATTACTGCTAATATTTGATGTGGTGGAGGCTTTAAAGCCGGTGCGAATAAAGCGGGCAAATAAACCTTCCCATCGATCTCTGGCAACAGGTTCGGCGGCATGGGCTTTAACGGAGTGGATACCGGTAATGCTTTCCACGAGGAAGGATTGGCTGTCGGCGCTGCGGTTAAAGGTTTCGTTGAGCCAGTTGCGGAGAATTGGTGTGGCAATTAGGGTCAGGGTGGCAAATAGGGGTAGTACCGCCAGACCAACAAAGGTTAGGGGAATACTGTAATAGAACATTAACCCCAGGTAAACTACGGCGAAAATGCTATCTAAAATTACAGTTAAAGCTGTCCCGGTGAGGAATTGGCGGATTTGTTCCAGTTCTTGTACCCTAGCGACCGTATCGCCGACACGACGTGATTCAAAGTAGGCTAGGGGTAGACGCATTAAATGGCGAAATAGTTGGGCTGAGAGGCTTAAATCTAGGCGTCTGGCCGTATGGGTAAAAATAAATAACCGGAGAATACCTAAAAGCGCCTCAAAAATTGCGACTGATAATAATGCGATCGCCATGACATCAAGGGTAGCTAAACTCTCTTGCACCATGACTTTATCGATGATTACCTGGGTAATTAGGGGTGTGGTTAAGCCTAGTAGTTGCAGTGTAAAAGAAGCTAATAATACTTCTGTTAATAGTCCGCGATATTTCCAGACTGCTGGGGCAAACCAACCCAGGTGAAATTTTTCCTGTTTAGAAGTAACTTCAACTTGCCACAGTTCCCCGTTCCATTTGCTGAGGATGGTTTGTTGGGGTAGGGTTTCGACTCCTTGTTGGGGGTTGTAGGGATTGGCAATCACCAAACTGTTACCTTTGAGGGCATAGGCTACCACCCAGTTTCCTGGCCGATTGGGTGCATCTTGCCATTGGAGTAGGGCTGGAAAGGATAATTGACGCAGATCAGTCCACTCCACTTTTAATTTGCGCAGGATAAACCCTAATTTTTCTGCCCCTTCCACTAGATGCTTGGGACTTTGACCCCGCAATTGACGTTGTACCCATTCCAAATTTACCGGGTTTTGTAAGTACTGGGCGACCATTGTTAAACAGGCAGCCCCCGCATTCATACTGGTGACAAATGGGTAAAGAGAATAATTGGGAATCGGTGTAGGGGAGGGAGGGGAAGGGGAATTAGTACTATCTGATACCTGTTGAGGGATATCTCGAATTCCAGTTAAGCTGCGATTAGCTAAATTCTGTGGTGGGTCAGAATTGGTGACAGTACCATTCCCATGACCCAACCCATTTGTGGGAGTGGAAGCATTTTCCCAGGGATTGATGGTAGTTGGGAGTTGGCTAACGTTTGTATTAGCTACCCCAATTTCTGCCTCCATATGGGACCAAAACTCCTGTAGTTGGGGATTTGTTACCTTTTCCCATAACTGAGCATTCCACTGAACTGCGATCGCATGTTTACTAGCAGCAACAGCTTTACAGTTAATCGATAGTGCAAGTATATCTCCAAACCAATCACCGGGTTGTAGGGTCGCTAAAGGTTTACTAGTATCCTCATCACGGACACGTACCTTTCCCGCAACCAGTAAAAACAAAAACCCGCGATTTTCCTGGTTCCAGATTTTTTCCCCTAAACCATAGCGACAAACTTCCGCTTGAGTGCGAAACTGCTGCTTTTGGTCATTGGTCAACCAGCAAAAAGGGGGTTCCTCCCACGGTAAAGATGCTAGCACCTGGGTTCGGAGTTCTTCACCATCCACCGCGTTTAATTCACTTGCAGCTTGACTGTAAGCTTTTGGATCTTCTCTGCTAGCCATTTCTCAAACAACTCGTTTTGTAATGCTTGCTTTAATTGGTTATCCTCAAGGGAGGCATTGAGGAATTGTTCAACACGGAACAATCCAAATCGTCCATCTAGTTCTAAAGGAGGTATTAAATCTCCTGGTTTAGCAACATCGACCTTGGCACGTAACACATCTGGTAGAGTACCCCGACTTACTGGTCCCATCATCCCATTGACCACTTTATCATCCGCAATTGAATATTCCCGGGCAATTTGCTCAAAACTATTTCCTTCTTCAATTTGGGCTTGCAATTCTTCCGCTAACTCCCGGTCTGCGACAATTATTCGTGATAATACTACCCGATCCAGAAAAATTTTCCGTTCGATAAAATACTCTTGCAGCTTTGGTTGGGAAATTGCCGCTTTGAGTTTTTCCAGTTTAAAACCGAAAGCCACCGATGCATGAAAGGCATCGTAGGCTAAACCATTGTTTCTCAGCCATTCTTGGAATTTAGCTGGGTCTGTCAATTGGTTTTTTAAACGGAAATCCACAATCGCTTGCTCCGTTAAAGCCGGACTAATATCTAAATCCTCCCGATTCTTAATTTCCTGTTCAATCACATATTGTCGCAGGATATCGCCGATAAATTGACCTAGTTTGCCGGAAGCTTGTAGGTATTTGATTGCTTGTCCTACAGAAATGGCCTGTTCGTCAACGGTTAAAAAAGATAAAGTTTCCATGAACTAGATACGTAAAAATACGTCCATAAATTATACTAATTTTCCTGCTAGCAAAGACTGCTGAAATTATATTCATTGAGGATTGAGTCATTGCTATGCTAAGCCTTGATCACTATAAACGACAACTTGAGACTACAAAAGATTTTAGGTATAAATGCTTGCTTGACTTCCCTAACCTGTGAGTGACTCCCTATTCCCTCTAATTTCGAGCCAGCATTCCCAGATAAGCAAGGATAATTGCGGTAATTGCTCCAACTAAAGTATTAATCACATTGACCAACTCATTAGTCAGCCACGTATATTTTGTCTGCCATGTAGCACCGATGAGACTTTCAATATTGGTGGCAACAAAAGCCGCGATCGCACACCAAACTATTCCCCAGATATCAATTAATCCTACACCCCAAGCCACAATTGCGATCGCGATCGCTCCTCCAATTCCAGCTAATGTCCCTTCTAAACTCACTGCTCCCTCGGTTCCCCTAGGTACGGGTTGCAAGGTTGTAATCAAATAAGTCCTCTTCCCGTAAGCTTTCCCTACTTCGGAGGCTGTAGTATCCGCCAATTTGGTCGCAAAACTCGCCACATAACCCAGTAATAACAACGATACTGGGATCACAGACTCCACCCATCCCGCTTTGGCCAAACCCACCCCGACAGCACAAACTGCACCGGCAAAAGCTGAACCCCAAACGTTTTCTGGACCCCTAGCTCCGGAACGCTTCTCCGCAATTCCTTGGGCTTCTTTTTGTGCCATACCTAACCTTGTCACCGAGGAACCAACTAAAAAATAAAACATGACCACCACGTATCCCGGCCAACCCAAGGTTCCCCAAATTAACACCCCCAGCACCCACGCATGACCTAAACCTGCCGTTGTCAATAGCTTTTTGGGTGCAATCCCAGCGACTACCAACAATAGGGTATTCAATCCCACCGCCATGATCCAGGGGTTTAATCCTTTCAATTGCTCTAATAATTCTGGCATCTAACCAACTCCACCACACCTGGCCTTATCACCCTCAAGATAGCGAATTTTGTCCCCACAAGCTTCACTCTCGTGTTTGATTTTTGCCAAGAAGGGGAAGAAACTGAATTTGGTCGCTACTCTTTTTTGACTTGCATAGTAATCTATCGCAATCTGATTTCAGTTGTGAAAAATATCGGTTTTGGCTGTACCCTGGGGGAAGACTTCTCATAGAGCCATGCCTATGGCAGTCAACGGTTAACAGTCAACAACCCTATATGTAAGATTTTACAAATCCTTAACGGATTGCTATAGTAATCCATCGCATTAGTTCTGATACCATTTCACTAAAATTTTGAATTTATGCGGTAGAGCTACTCCCTACTCCCCATTCCCTTTCCATGCACGACATATTCGACTTGGTCAAGTATTTCCTTCTTTAAAGCTTCCGTAAATGGACTGTAATTATTTAGTTAATTTTGTAACTTTACGTTCTTTTTGTTCGCAAAGGAACTAATTATCGATTTTGATATAAGAAGTATTGCCCGTATCAAGGTCTAATATATGTCATCTAATGTTCCGGGGAACCTACTTAGTTCAGCAATCGAGATTAACCCCTCTCAGAGGGTAAGTGTTTTTACGGAAAGCTTCAATCCGTTGGAGCCAGTAGATAACTACAGATTTAGCTTAAATGCCCGTAGTAGTTTAAATCTAAAACTAAGTGGATTAAGGGCAGATGCGGATGTTGAGTTAATACGTGATGGGAATGGGAATGGTATCGTTGATACCGGAGAGGTGATTGCTGCTTCTCGCGCTCCTGGTCGTCGTAATGAGTTTATTAATCAGGAATTAGGGGTAGGTACTTACTACATCCGTGTATTTTCCTACGACAATATTCAAACTAATTATCAATTGAATGTGGAAATTTCCCCCGTGGAAATTTCCAGTGGTATCCCCCTAGCTGCAAGTGTAGGAGGAAGAAGAGCGCGCAGAAGGGATGATTGGTTAGAACCAGTCACAGATACAAATACTACAGACACCAGCACTCCCCCAGTAAGTATTCCTGTTGCGGAAAGTTCTATCTCCTATACACGGGTGGGAACTTTAGGTGCAGATACTTTTACCTATGAATTAACCACTGGTCAAGCGGTTTTTTCCGGTAACGGTAATGTGGATTTTGGTAATGGAAGTCGTGATACCCTCAATTTCCGAACTGCGGGGATTAGTTCCAATCAAGTCAACTTTAATTGGGCGATCGCGACTGGAGGTGGTGTAGCCTATAATCCGGGTAATGGAAACCGGATTTTTGATGCAATTACCCTGAATAATGGTGGCAAAATCCTGTTTGAAGGGATTGAACGGATTGAGTTTACCGATACTACAATTGACTTAACTACCTATAATGTTGGTGTCACTAACACGGGTGTGGGTATCAAGGGTACTATTGTTCCCAACGATGAAAAATTTAACCAGCAGTGGAACCTTCACATGACGGGTGTCCACAATGCTTGGCGATTCACATCGGGGACAAGTAACATTCTCGTTGGTATCCAAGATTCTGGATTGGGATTTGCCGCAGATGGTTCCATCCACCCAGATTTGCGTCCCATGAGTTGGGATGGCAATAATATTGCCGATGAATCGACGGATTTTTCCCACGGGACAAGGGTTCAAAGTACCATCAGTGCTGCTGCTAATAATAATATTGGTATTGCGGGGATAAATTGGGGTTCTCCCCTATGGCATATTGATGTGTTGGGTGGAAATGGAAATGACTACGATTTAGCTCGTGGAACCCAAACAATTATCGACAATGCCATCGGTCAAGGGAAAAAGGTCGTGATTAACCTGAGTTTGTCCGGTGGTGATTCCGATGCGTTCCGTCAACTGGTTGCCAATAACCAAAGTAATGTGTTATTCGTCATGGCCGCAGGAAACGGTAATACTAGCAGTATTGTGAATCCGGCAGCTTGGGCCCAATCCTATGGTAATGTAATTTCTGTTGGCTCTGTTTGGGGTCGAACCGATTGGTATGGAAACGCCAAAACCCCAGGCGATCGCATTAATTATGCCAATTGGTGGGGTTCTAATTACACTACCGATGAGAATATTAATGCTGGTAATAGACCCCTCACGGTAATGGCTCCCAGTGAATTTATCGCTGCAACCTCCAATCGTAATGGTAGCGGTCAATTCGTCCATAGCTACCAAGATAAGTTTAATGGAACTTCTGCCTCAACGGCAATGGTGACTGGAATTGCATCTTTAGTCTGGAGCATAAATAGTAATTTTACTGCCACCCAAATTAAAGATATTATTTCCCAAACTGCCTATGATTTGGGTAATCCTGGATACGAGCGCTTCTATGGACATGGTTTGATTAACGCAGATGCTGCTGTCCGTCGAGCTGTTGCTTTAGCTCAAAATTATGCCTAAAGCTAACTTGTTGATTGATATGGCAGTATAAATCACATCCTATCCCACAAATAAAGGGAGTTGGGGGACAATTAAAAACGCTTCAGCTATGGGTGGAGATTCCTTCTCGGAGAATATCGCTTTCTCATTCAACTACAGTAAATCGGAACTATGTTCCTGTTCATGCTGATTTCAGGGGAGCATCTCATATTGTCGATACATTGAAGGGAGCAGGGGATGCAGGTAAAGAAAATGTATCAAATAATTTTGCGTACCTACTTATTAAGCAGAAAGTAAACATAAGTAAACTTTTATTGCTATTAATTGCAGAAAATCACAATCTTCACAACTTCCTCACATTCCCCCAATATGGTGAAATCATCACAAACCAGTGGTGCAAATCTGGTAGGAATTTTAGGGGGAATCCATGAATTACTGTCCTTGCTGTTCTGATGTATTACTGCAACACGTTCGTAGAGGTGAAACGTACTGGTTCTGTCGCAATTGTTGGCAAGAAATGCCTGTTTTAGGAGTAAGTCGAAGGAGATTATCTCCGTCTGCAAATAGTTGCAAATTACCAAGATTAGTCCAAGTTAAAGCACAGAAAAAACTAGAGGAAATATATGCCTGTGCTTAATCTAAGAGGTTGTTTGTCAAGTATTAATTATCACTATTTTGACTATCGTCCTGACCCTGGAAATGGGGTTATAAAGCTGATTTTTCCTTCGAGAGTACAGATGCGACATGTCGCGTCTTTCCCTATTCCCAAAAACGATAATTCAAGTATTAAAATCGACTTTTAAAACATCCTCTAAGAGTGAATTCAGTGAAATTAATATTAACTACTACTAATCTCTGCATTCATTTCCACTTTTTCTACACTCATTTTTTGTTGATAATACTGTCGATAATAAATAGAAGTTGCGGGAATATCTTCCTTCGATTTATTCGCAACAATCCCTAGCATTGGTGTACCCGCTATATGTAATTCTTCCAGAGCTTGTTGAAATAGGGTACGCTTAAGTTTACCTAATTCCGTAACTAATATCATCCCATTTGTATGGGCTGCTAGTAAATTTGCATCTGCCACACCTAATAAATTAGGCGTGTCGTAGATAACTAAATCAAAATTAATTTGTAATTCATCCATCAAATCCTGCATTTTTTGTGATGCAAGCAAACGAATGGGGTCGGGAGGGATTTGTCCGGCAGAAATAATATACAAATTTTCTTCTTGGGGTGATTTTTCGATGGCATTTTGCCAATCTAGGTCATGGGAAATCACATCCGTTAAACCTTGAATATTCATCGAACCAACTAGTTTATGTAATGTCGGAAAACGTAAATCTGCATCTACTAATAATACTCGTTGTCCCATCGCTGCTGCTGCTTGAGCTAATTGAATGGCAATGGTTGATTTACCTTCTCCTGGGGTTGCAGAACTAATCACTAAAGAACGGATGGGACTATCGGAACCAAGTAAAAGAATATTGGTATATAGGGAGCGAAATACTTCAAAAAATTCCGGCAATTTGAAATATTGGTCTTTGATATTTGAATTTTGTAATTCCTTTTGTAGCGGAATTACCCCTAATAAAGGTAAAGTTGTCACCTCTTTAATATCTTTAGTCGTATAGAAAAGATTACTAAGTTTATCGATTAATAAAGCCGCTCCTGTTCCTAATAGTAAACCCAGCATTCCTCCCAAGGCAAGATTAGTTTTTACATTCGGAGATAAACCTTCTACTTCAAAGGCTTCTGGCTCTACTGTTTGAGGATTCAGCAATTGCCAAGGTTGTTGTTTTTGGGAGAGTTCAATTTGCAGTGCTTGACGTTTTGCTAAAAATTGATTCAAATTATCATTGGCAATTTTTAGCTCTTGCTGAATTCGGTCATAGTCTCGACTTAGGGTTGCTAATCTTTTTAAATAACTATTGAGGGCATTAATTTTCTGTTGAATAGATTGATCTCGTGCTTCCAGTTCAGCAATTCGACTTTGAAAATCTCGTAAAACTCGCTGTTCTTCTGCTTGCAACATTGGTAGTAAGTTAGCTTTTTTTTGATTCAAGGTCTGAATCGTCGGGACTATATTTGTGAACACTGCCGATGATTTTTTTTGTTCTATTTCTATTTCTTGAATTGCATCCAGAATCTTCTGATAACGAGTATTTGCAGAAAGTACAGAATTTCCGGCTCGTTCTGTAGGTTGTTGAGCTAATTCCTGCTGTAAGTTTTGATATTGAGCAAGCATTTGCTCTAGTTGCACCTTATTTTCTAATTTTTGCTGTGTCCAAGAGGCAATATGACTAGAAACTTCAGCAACCTTTTTTTCCGGTTCGACTAAATTATTGATACGGCGAAAATTTGCTAATTTGTCTTGCCATAATTCAACTTGAGATTTAAGTCCATTTTCTTCATCAATGCGAGCTTGAACAAATTGAATTGCTTGTTCAATATCTGCACGTCGTTCTTTCAAGCTGTAATCTAGATATGCTTGGGCTAAGGCTTGAATAACTTGTTGTGTTTGCTGTTGATTTGCAGACCTATACTCAACTTCTAAGATATTTTTTTCTGTTGTCGAAATGGTTAAATTCTCTAGTAGAGATTCATAATCTAAATCGGGATATTGGGAGTTGAGAGTTTTGACAACAGAAGACAAAACACCCGGACTTTGCAACACTCTAATAGTTGTTTTAATATCATTTTCTAATGAGGGAGGAAGTGTAACTTGTTGATTACTACCTAGGGATTGGGGGACATTTGCTGTCACCTGACTTTCTGCGGAAAATGGTTTAGTGAGAATTTCAAATTTACCTTGGTATACTAACGGGTCTTGTTCTGCTCTAATGACCGCACCCGCAGCAACTATTCCGGTAATTCCCATAATTAATAAACTACGACGACGTAAAGTTGCGGAAACCTGTCCTAGGTTTAATCCACCTTCTTCATTTTCATGGAATGGATATGTATGGGATGGGGAAGAAATTTCTGGATTCATCATGGGGATAAAAATTTGAGTTGCTTGAATTAATGAGTAAAAAGAGTATGTGTTTCAAGTATTACTCTGGATTTATAAAGAGTGAGTTGTCAACCTTGATTAACGGTTTGATTTTTATACCTTTTAATCCCTTATTATAAAGTAGGGAATAGGGAGTAGGAAGTAGGAATGAGTTATTTTCTTGTTTGGTTGTGTATAAACCTTCCCTACGCGAATAATACACCTATATGAGAGACTATAATTTTGATGCGTTTATGATAAATAGGGATGACGATGAATTTGATTTTCATGCCATTTTAAACCAATGAAAGTTGTCATTGAAAGCATATATCCTGGTTCTTCCATTTGAGTTAAAATTAAACCGAAAATCATCATGGTCAAAATTGTAAATCGAGAAAAATCATCGTTACAAATATGTTGCCAAATCAGAATTATAATGCCTAAATAAGCAGCTAAACCTAGTAAACCTAAATCACCCCAAATTCCAGCCCAACCCCACAAGGGGGAAAAAAAAGTGGAATCCAACCAATGACCGATATAGGTTTGCCAAACTGCTAAACTTGCTGGGTGAGTGGTTGCACCTAATGGTTGTAATAAGGATGCGTAATCCTTCAGCATCCATCCTCCTAATCGACCGATTGTATGACCTGGACCAAGGCCCAATAACCAATTCCAGAATGATTGATAGTATATAGGAATAATTCGGAATGGAGCTGTTTTTAGTTGGGTAGCTACTCCATTGAAACCATATATTTCTGGTCTAATCCAAGCTTTAAATGCCGAAAATATTGGTAAATTATCGATACACCACCATAGACTCCAAATAACTATAATTGCGGCAATTAGATACTGTAAAGCTGTCTTGAAGTCTCTTGATTTAATTAGTATTAATATTAACCAAGCAGCCAACCACACAACTATAACTTGCTTGGCATCGGCAAATAAAAGCTGTATACAAGCTGCGATAAAAATACCAATCTTAATCAATAAAGATTGATTATTGTAGCTACTAAAATTAAATAACGCTAAGGACATGGAAACAGAAGCACTGACAACGTGACCTGAACCGGATAGATAAAATACACCTTGAACATTATCTTCTGGTTGCATTAATGTGACGGGAAGGAGTCCAGTGGTAATCAAAAAATGTTGACACAGGGCTAAAACAATATTAATAATACCAAAATAAATAATCCAATTTCGGAAGTTTTCTAGACTTGTGGTAGATATGGGTAGGCAGATGATTGCTAGTAAGAGAATAAATGGTTCCGTAAGCAAGAGAAATGACAAAATGATATTGATAATGCCTGCTTGATTGAGTAAAGCGCTGATAGTTATAATTATCAAAAATAAGAAGAGAAATGTCAACAGAGATTTACAGAAAAAAATTTGTTTTTTCAGCTTAATTTTAGTGGTTAAAATTGCTATCACACAACATAGGGGAACTAGAGTGAAGTGGATAAAATTAATTGTTGCTGGTAAGCCGATAGTGTTGATGATACGGGGGAAGAATGCGGTAGCAAAGGCGATGAGAATTAGTTGGGAGTTTTTGAGTAATGGTTGTTTTGTGAGGGAAAGATTGAATAATGTGTTCATTTTGATGAGCGTTGTTGAAATAAGATTAATAGCTGTTTAAATTACATACCTGAGTATATATATTCATCAATAAATGATAATTTTGAGTAGCTGTATACTTGTGTTCAAATTCTTTTCTGACGGTGTGACGCATTTGAATTACTTGAGTGGGATTAGTCAGGAAATACTCAACTTTTTTGGTCAGGTCTAGAGAATCACCCGCTTGAAATAGTAATCCCGTTTTACCGTGGTTGACAAGTTCTGCGATCGCACCGATATTTGCAGCAATTACTGGTGTCCCTTTGGAAAAAGCTTCGATGGCTACTCTGCCGAAAGTTTCGTACCATTGGGATGGGAATACTAGGAATTTAGCTTCCCCCATCAAGGTATGTACGGTTTCGATGGGTTTGCGTCCTAACCATTCGATGGATTTTTGCTGGTTTGCTGCTTGTTGGACTTGACTGGCTAGGGGTCCATCACCAATAATTTTTAGGGGTATGCGATCGCCGAGGTTTTTCCAAGCTGTCAGTAGGGTGTCTATACCTTTTTCCGGTGATAATCTACCAACAAATAGAGCGTAATTACCACTTCCTGTACCCAGACCAGAATCTTCGATAAAGTTAGGTTTGACAACGATTTTTTCCGCAGGAAGACCACCTGTAATGAATTTCTGACGTGCAAATTCGGTTAACACGATATAGGTATTAACTTTCTGTTTCCATGTTTGCAATGCATGATGTATTGATAGCATGGTAGCTACGCATCCACTCGCGATTTTACTATCCCGATAACAACCATTAATTATTCCGGGATAGGGAATTTTTTTCCCCAGACAATTTTCGCAAACATGACCTTGACGGAACAATAGAGCATTGGGACATAGTAAACGATAGTTGTGTAAGGTCTGAACTATTGGTATACCTTCAGCTTGAATTGCGTAATAAATTGAAGGAGAAATCAAAGGGAAAAAGTTATGGATATGAACTACATCATATTTTTGTTGTTTGAGATAATTTTTTACTGTTTGGTATGCTTGTTTTGACCAGATTGTTTTTTGAATTTTTTGCCAATTAGTTAAATGTTGAATTTGCCAGTTATCTTCTATATAAATATCTACTTTATGTCCCATGTTTCTGAGTAAGTTGACTTCAGCTTGATGACATTCATCCTCTCCTCCTCGAATTTGATAGCGATTGTGAATACTTAGAATGTTCATGATTAATATTTTTTGTTTTTTTACTGAAATAGTTATCAAAAAAAGAAATCGAGTTTTGAGAAATAGTCTCTATGGCTAAAGTAAATAAATTTATCGACAAAACCCGATTTCTAACTTCGCTTCACAGAAAATTTAATTTTTTACTCTGTATTCTGTATCCTGCATCCTGTATTCTCTACCTGCATTGTTTGATGATATTGTTCAACGATTTGTTGATAAAGCCGGGCTAAATTTCTACCCATTTTTTCCTGGTCAAATAACTCTCGAACTCGATTTTTAGCAGCTTGACCCATTTCTAATCTCAACTGGGGTTCATATCCTAAACGAGTGATTGCTGTTGCTAAGTCCTGTACTGTTTGTTCTGGAGTATTTGCTATGACTTTAAAACCAGTTTCTGATGTCACCTGCACACCTGGACCACCTAAATCTAAACATATGACCGGACGACCTGCTGCCATCGCTTCTAAACATACCCAACCACCGGAATCATGCAAACTAGGATGAATTAAAGCAATGCATTCTTTGAGTTTTTCTAAAGATTGGGAACGGGGTAATCGACCCCAAAATTTAACTTTTTTTCTCACTCCTAATTCAATTGCTAATCTTTCTAATCTTTGTCTTTCTGGTCCATCACCTAAAATCCAATATTCGCTATTGGGTAGATTGGCTATTGCAAAAGCACGTATTCCTAAATGGAAGCCTTTCCAATGTAGTAGTCTACCCATACTCATAAATTTTGTCACCCGTTCATTTTCATTGGGGATTGGATACTTACCTAAACTAATAATTTCCTGCTTTGGTAAACCAGATTCACTAATTACTTGAATATTCTTGACTCCAAGATACTGGAGACGTTTTGCTGTATCTTCAGTTGTCGCACGAACTAAACAACTTTTTTTCGCAGTAATTTTCACAAAGGGGTCTATTTCTCCCAACCAACGCATGAAATTTCGACTTATTTCATATACCTTAGCCCTCAAACTAAAGTCTTGCCAAAATGCTTTTGGTGCTGATTCTCCTCCTCCCACTGGACCCCAAATAAAAGGTATGGGTAAAAGGGAGAGAAAACTGGGATTGGAGTATTTTACAAAGGTGACATGGTGGGTTAAATCAAAGTGAATTTGTTGGTGTAATTTGCGAGCAACAAAATAGGCTTGAATTTGCCAAAGATAATAATGGATTTGAATTGCTCCCGATTGTCCCCAGCGTAAACTATTTTGCCAGAATGGTAGGGTAAAGTAAACAAAATGTAAATTGGGAATTGGATGACGTGCTAATTCAGCTTCAATTATTTCTTTACTTTCATCTGGTCTAGTTAGTACCCAAACTTGATGGTATTTCGCAACTTCTTTAGCAACGTTCCAACCAACACCTGGTTCTGAACCACGACCAGGTTCACAGGAATAGGCAGAAATAAGTATTTTCATATCATATTACACCTGGTTAATGATAATTTTTTCATAAGTACAAGCTATTTTTTCAGCAATATATCGCCAATGAAAATTTTGGATTCGGGATAAACTTTCTCTGACTAATTTGTGATAATAAATTTGGTCATGATGTAAGGATAAAACGGCTGATGCAATCTCTTTCGGATTAGTTGGATTGACGAGTATACCTGTATTTCCGACTACTTCTGGCATTGCGGAGGTATTAGAGGTAATCACCGGTGTTCCGCAAGCCATTGCTTCAATTAATGTAATGCCAAAACCTTCGTGTAATGATGGTGCTAATAAAATATCGGCTGCATTATACAATTTGAGTAGAAGGGCTTTATTGGGTTGTCCTAGATAATGAATATTATCCTCTAGTTTGTGGGTGAAAATAAATTGTTTTTGTGTTTCTGTAAAATCGGAACCTACTTTCCAAAATTTATATAGTAATCCTTGGGATTTCAATATTGTTAGTGCTTGCAAAATGGTGGAAATATTTTTGCGCGGATGATTACTACCAACATTTAATAAACAAAGGGTTTCTGGAGAAATTCCCTGCTGTTGACGAAAATCATTAATTTCTGTTGTTGATAATTGGTGAAAAATCGGATCGACGGTATTGGGGATGACGGTAATTTGTTGTGGTTGAATGTTTAAAATATTTACTGCATCTTCGGCCGTCACTTGAGAAACGGTAATAATATGGTTAGCATTGCGCATAGATTTGACCGAGTTCATCCACATAATGTCACTAATTATTGGTACTTTTAAAGAACCTTGGAGATTCTCACGATAGAAAAAGTTAATTAAATCGTGGCAAGTGACAATAACTGGTTTTCCGGTTTTTTTTAACCAGTTAACTATGTGTCCTTCACTATGATCAATAATATGAAAAATATCGGCAGAATGCTGTATAACTGTTTGGGGAAAATGCCAAAATCGTTCATAAAATTTCCTTCCTCGTACCCATAAAGACGAATTATTACAATCAAAGGGATAGGGAGCTAATTCAATAATTTCCCAATCTGGTCTCACTGCTTTTAAACCAAAGATAATACTGTCTGCATACACATCCATGCTGAAGTTGGGAATTGTTCGGGTGATAGCTATTCGCATTGTTTGAGAATACAAAAACTGATGGTGGAGAGTCTGAGAGGTTGCTGATAGAAATTATGTAATGTAAAGATGTAGAGACCCTCAGAATTATGAGTTGATAATGGTCGTACTAAGCTGTTATATATTTAAGTTGTATCTTCACTACTTTTGATGGATGACTGTACTCTATGGGAAGGTTTCATTTACAGTTGTTAACTGTTAACCGTAAACATCAGACCAATTTAGTTATGTGATTTATGTGAGTTTTAGCTGAATGGAGGTGATATAAAGTTAATCTGGGAGAATATTTTTTGTTGCTGTTAAGTAATTCAAATTGGCATCACTTCTATTCGGTTTTTGTTTTTGGCGACTAATTTTACTAACTATTTCCTTAAATGCACTGACTTCACAGTTGAGGTCTTGCTGAGAAAAAACTGTTTGCGCATGTTGAGCATAAAGTTGACGAGTGTGTTGGTTGGTCATTTCTAAAATACTTGCTGTGAGTTGATTTACTTCACCACTGGGATAAACCAGACCGTTATAACGATGCTGAACTGTATCACTGTAACCCCAATTTCCACAGCGATCGCTTAATATAATTGGACAACCAGCAGCCATTGCTTCCGATATCACTAGGGGATGGGGGTCGATTTTAGAAGTAGAAATAAATACATCCAAAGCTGCGTAGTAGAGGGGTAATTTACTTTGGTTGATAAAACCGATATTAATAACCTCTTGATTCATGGTTGCAAGTCGCTGATTGATTTGTGTTTCTAATTCCCCTCCCCCAATCATGATTCCCCGAACCCGTGGATCGATTTTGTGTGCTTGTGCTATCGCATCAATAAATTCCCAGGGGTTTTTACGTTCGATGTATTTCCCTGCAAAACCGTAGAGAATCGTTTCCCCATCCCAACTCAGTTGTTGACGAATTTTGGCTATTTCAGCTTGATTTTGATTAATGGTCTGCTCGAAGCGATCGCGGTCAACGGGATAACAACCACGGACTATTTTGTCTTGACTGACACCGTAATGACGCAGATATATTTCGTTATGGTCTCCACTGGAAATCCAATGGTCAACTAAACCATACATCCACGGGTATAATGCACATACTACTATTTTACGCAACCGACTGAATTCACTATCGGTAATAATTGTGGCATCGTTTTGCATGATTACGGGAATACCTCGCAGTTTACATAGTAAAACGGCTAAACGATAGGAGTAGGTATAAAAGCTGGATATAAACACCGCATCAAAGTTTTTCGGGTGTAACCAAGCAAATAATTCTGGGTTGAATAATTCTCGCTTGATTGTGGTAGGGACATTTCCAGTGATATCTTTTAAAAATTTATACTCATAATTACTCAGTAAATCCACGTCCCAGGGTTGATGACTTCCTAACAAGCGATCGCCTCCGACTTGATTTTCATTGCAAAGATACAATGCGGTGACGGAAATATTCGTTTCTTGATGAAGTTTTTGCCACAATGGAGCATGATGTTGGGTGGGGTGTGTAAAAACAATTCCGAGACGAAATTTTTGATTCATGGGTTTTTTGGTGGTTGAATTTTGATGATTTGAATTAGTTTATTTTGAATTTAGTCATCATTTTTTACCAAATATTCTGAATTTGTAGTAATAATATCTGGCGATAAAGTTGATTTTAAATTTTTCCCACCAGGAACAGGAAACTAGGTAATGATGAATAGCTTGAAGATTCTCCCGATTATTCTCTCCATCAATCCAATGATAGGCAATTCCTAATGCAACCATTTTATTGGCAAATTTCCGAAACTCTGGGAATTTATCTTGAATCCAAATTCCTGTATAAATAAACTTTCTTCCTTTTAAGTACTCCCTGTCTGTTCTCAAGGTCGCCGCATTATCATTATGGATTTTTTGTAATGTTAATTCATCTTGGAGTATTACCCCTTTACTCAGTCCTAATGCCATAAATTTTGGATAATAGTCGGTACTTTTAATAATTTCTGATGTTGGCATGGGGAGAATTTTTTCTAATATCGAACGCCGAAAACAAAGAGCAGAAGAAGGGGGTATACTAGGGGGAATTTTTCCAGCTTTGATGAGAGTTATAAAGTCACATTCTTGGGTAAAATATTTTTCTGTCACGCTCAAGTTTAAGGGCTGATTATTGATATCTATTAATTGCACACTGTGGAAACACCAACCTATTTCTTGAGAACAATTAAAAACTTCCACTATCTTGATAATTTTATCTCTGACAAATAAATCATCCGAGTCTAAAAAACAAATTATTTCCCCTCGACTGACTGCAAAACCTGTATTATAAACCGATGGTTGTCCGCCATTTTGTTTAAATATGGGAATTATTCGACTTCCATATTGATTGATTATATCTCTGGATTTATCGTTTGAGCCATCATCAATCACAATAATTTCCAGATTCCCATAGGTCTGATTAATAACGCTTTCAATTGCATCACCAATAAATTGCTCGTAGTTGTAATTACCAATTATTACACTGACTAAGGGATGTTGAGAAACAGATAAGTCGTTTCGAGAATTATCTAGCTGAGAAATGGATATCATGGTCAAATTAATTCATTAACTAGAGGTCTGATTGCTGAATAGATTAACCTGGATTTCTCACAAGTAAGTTGTAAGCCTTGAGTAACGGATTGATTTTCCTTATACACCCTATTCCCTGTGAGGTTTAGGGTTTTGTATCTAACAAGGGGTTATCAAAGGTGCAGAGTAATCGAAAATCTAAAATCAAAAATCCAAAATAGTACAACTATCCCCTTTGAGTATCAGCACCTAAATAGAGACGAATTTTTTCGATAATCACTATATATCTTGCAAAAAACATCACGAAAATAAACTTGATTTTTTCCGGAATAGTTCGCAAATTTTCATTTGTCCAAGCACGATATAAACTTCTCAAGGGGGGTTTAAAAGTCCCTAATAAATCCACAATAATATCGACCAATGATGGATTATTATTCATCATCCTGTCAAAGCTTCCTCCAACTAAACGGGTGATTCGTTTACGTAGCTGGGAAAAAGAGTGTCGTGCTGGATGAAAAACATAGGCATTTTCTGCATAAACTTGTTGAAAACCCGCTTGATATACCCTTTCTCCCCATTCGCGATCGCCTCCTGATTTTAGAGTGCTATCAAAGTCACCTACTTGTTCGATTACATGTTTAAATGTAAATAAGTTTGCTGTCATTCCAAAGTGATATTTTTGTAGCTTTTCTCGTTGGAAGAAATTCAATTCAATCTTTTCAAATAGTTCCACTGCCGTTAGTCGTTGCGGGTTTTTAAAAAATAGCTTAATTTCACCTGCTACTAATCCACAATTGGGAGTATTTAATAGTTTTTCTACACCATTTTCTAGCCAGTTTTCCCCAGGAATACAATCAGCATCGGTAAAGGCAATGATTTTCCCTTTTGCTAGGGATATACCCTTGTTTCTTGCTGCATAGGAACCTGGTTGACTTTCATAGGTTAATTTTACTTGTGCAAATTGATTCACAACACTTTCTACGTCTTGAGTTGACCCATTGTCAATGACGATGATTTCGGATAATTCCTGGGGATAGGTTTGTTTTTGTAGTGCTTCTAAGCAAATTTGTAAATGTTCATTGTCGTTAAACACGGGAATAATAACGGACACAAATTGACGATGATTGTAGTGATTCATGGCTAAATTCTCATGATTATATAAATATAGTTGTCTCCATCAGAAGATATTAGAGTTTTTCATAAATATCAACTAATTCCTGATTGAGAAGAATCTGATTATGGTTTTCTTCAATAAATTTTCGTCCCCCATGACCTATCTTTTCCCAAACTTGAGGATTTTCAATTAAATATTTAATTTTTTGACTCAAGGCTTCTACATCTTTTTCTGGTACTAAAAAGCCAGTCACACTATCTTCCACTAATTCGGGAATACCACTATGTAATGTACTAATTACAGGAATTCCCATTGCCATTGCTTCCATTAACACCACTGGAATACCTTCTTGATCACCTTCTCTACTTGTGATGCTTGGAGCAATTAAAATCTGACTTTGGTTCAGAGTTTCGCGAATTTCGCTCTGCTCTTTCCAACCTAATAGCTCAATCTTGTCTGCAATATTTAATTTCTGAATTAGTGCTTGTAAACTTTCTTTTAAGCAACCATCACCAATTATTTTGTAGCAGATATTAGGATGGGTTGAAGCTAATTTAGCAACTGCACGAATACCGTATTCTACACCTTTTTTTTCTACTAAACGGGCAATTGTCAGAATTTGAATTGGTTGAGAATGGTGATATTGACGAGGGGTAAAAGTGAATTTTTCACAGTTTACTCCCATGCGATGTACTCTAATTTTATCCTGTTTACATCCTAACTCAATTAGTTGATTTTGCCAATGTTTGCTAATTGGTAAAAATAAGTCACCTTGCGCAAATAATTGGTGATAGACGGTAGCGCTATATTTACTAATATATTTAGTTAGATCATAACCATGAAAAGATGTAATTAATTTACCTGTGATTAAGCCCATTCTTTTCAAAGCTAGACCTTTAATTCCATTAGGACCAAAATGACAGTGGATAATATCATAATTTTGTGGAAATGCATTAAAAAATGGAGTAGCTAAGTAGGGTAGGAACCAAATTGGTAAGCCATTGGTTTTAAGAGCAGAAATATTTCGATAAAGCTGATTGAGAACATGGGGAGATTTACAGATACCTTGGAGCAAAAGATGCAAACTTTTACATAAGGTGACTGGATGGTGTTGACTAGGTTGGGGAAAATAGCTAGTACGTGATAATAAATTATATTTGTTTACATCGTCATGTATTGTCATTTCCGGAGATGGATTAGCATATATATCCACGTCATACCCATAGGCAATTAAACCAGTAATTTGATTTAAAATAAAAGTCTGGGATAGGACGGGAAAGTTATCGACGATAAAGGCTACTCTTTTTTTCATGATTTTGTTGTCTATAGGGAGTAGGGAGTAGGGATAAGTTATTTTCTTGTTTACCTATGTCCAAAACAATATGGTGGACTGACTTGTAAATAGGGTATAGGAAGCACATGTAAGTTGTTCCTACTTTGCTTTTAATTTTCCTAATAACTGAAGGTACATACTACTGTGGTTAAATACATAAAACATGAATAATAAATAGACAACTGCCATCACACAGCAATAAATAATTAAGGCAATCCCCATTGGTAAATAAACGCCAATAATGGTTTTTAAAAACAATACTGTTGCACCAGCAACTATACACGTAGCGAAGATTTCTCGCACTGTTTTTATCACATCAAATACGCTAATTGATGTACCACGTGTAGCAAAATAAATGCAGGGGAAAACCTGTAACAGCATGACTATTCCATAGGATAAAGCAACCCCATAGGCTTGATATGGTAAACCAATTAGGAAAGATATCACTACTAAACTGGAATAAAATACCCCCCATTTCAACATGCGATCGCTTTTTCCCCTGCTAATATACAACCAACCCGTCGTATTACAAATTGGCTGAAATAAAGCCGAAATACTCAAAATCCGAAACAACTTAATCGCATCACCCCACTGAGAACCCAAAATCGTTCCAATCAATTCTTCCGATACCACAATCATCAAAGTTGTAATCGGCATAGTTAAAAATGCGATCCCAGATAAGGCTTTCAAATAATAGTCACGAAATTTATCTGGTTCGTTTTGTAACCTACTTAAACTGGGAATCGCCACATTCGTAATCGGTACATTGATTTGATTCAAAGGCAAAAGTAATAATTGATACGCCTTAGCATACTGTCCCAATTGTTGCGCACCCCAGTATCTCCCAATCAGGATGTTATCTAAATGACGAGCAAAGTAATTCACGATACTAAAACCCGTTAAGTGTCCGCCAAAAACTAGCAGAGAACGGACTCCGACTCGACGTGTAGGTAAACCAGGTCTCCATTGACAAGCAATCCACACACCGACGGTATTGACTGTGGCGGTGACTAGGGGCATAATTACCAATGCCCAATAACCCCATCCATACCAACCAGCAACAATTGCACAGATAATCCCTAGTAAGCTGGAACAGACATCATTAACCATCAGTACCCGATATTGCATTTGTCGATTCAGCAAAGCCGAGTGCTGAACCCCCAGACCACCGATAACAAAACCAGTAGCTAAAGCCAAGGTAATTGCCATTAAACGGGGTTCTCGATAAAAAGAACTAATTAGGGGTGCGATCGCAATTGTGATGATGGCTGTAACCCCACTCAGTCCCAAATTCACCCAAAATAGGGTACTGACTTGTTGATGATTAATCTCATCCTTTTGGATAGTTGCCATTGATAGACCTAAGTCTTTAAATAGGGTGACAAAGCCTGTTACTGCCGTCACCATCCCCACTAAACCGTAATCTTGGGGTGTGAGTAATCGTCCTAGCAGCATATTTGAAATAAGGGTCAAACTGAATTTCAGTATTTGCGCAAACATGGTGATTGCACCACCTCTGACTGACCGACTTTTTAAATCTGCTTTCAGATGGTCGGTGTTGAAATACTGTTCATGTTTGATTTGAGGGGAAAGATTTTTCATGAACTCCTCGCGAGAAAATAGGGAGTAGGGAGTAGAGACGACTCGGTGAGTTATCTCCAGGTAAGTAGGAATGAGTTCCTGTTTCGCTTCCTCCAAAGAAAATGAAAGTAATGGGTAATATGGATGTTCATTGTTTAGCAGTGAAACCAATTAATGGTTATGCTCCGTAATTCCTAATCCAACATCTAAAATCTAAAATCCTTCCCTACTTTTTATCGGCAATAATTAAATAACTACCGTAAATATGTAGCCAGGGAAAATAATAACCTAAATAACGTGTCATTTTCCCACTCCCGTAGACTTTCACTGAAGTAAACCCCATCATTTTCAACTTCCAACGTAAAGCATGATGAAAATGTTGGGACATGTGGGAACTCTCATCTAAAACACTTTCTCCACGGATTCTTTTTTTGATATCTAAAGGATTCGGAGTGATAATTAATAGTCTCCCACCAACTTTTAAAACTCGAAATATTTCAGTGAGTGTTTTATCCACATCAATGGGGTAAATATGTTCAATAAATTCACCCACTACTACTGCATCAAAGGTTTTATCCTCACAAAAAATATGGGTTGAAAGACTATAAATACATTGTTCATAAATATTTTGAGATAATTTTTCTAGCCTTTCTAATCTATCTTTGACTGAATCTAGTCCAAATAACTTAAGTTGAGGATTCATTCTTTTTAATGTTTGACCTCCCCTCCCTGTATTACATCCAATTTCTAAAACGGTGGAAGTATGGGGTGGAAAAAATTTATAGAATTGACGGTAACGCTCCTCAACATAAAAGTCTGACTTGCTTTCTAGTGAAAATGAATTTGTTTTGGAAAAAGATAGCATATGTGAATCTGTTGAATGAATGTGGAATACGTAAGCACTCTAGATGTGCAATCAATTTGGTTTGATGCACTCCTCTTCTCGAACGCAACACATGACATCACAGATATCCATATCCTGTGAGTCATTAAATCGGGAACACAAAATAGTTTGAGACAACTTACTGAAGAAAGTGAGTCGGGAGTAGGGAATAGGGAAGAAACAACCGCTTTCATCGGTTCTGGTGTACGCTATTCCCCACCAGAAGGCTACACCTACATCACGACTATTATGTATCAACTACCCACCGGGTCTTCTTTACTCCAGTTTCCAACCGAGATAACGTTCACGAATCCGAAATGGTGTACTAAATAGCCGCGATGATAATAACTGCTTCAGTGCTAAAAAAATAAATGGGGGAATGGTTGTTGTGTAACGTTTCCAGAGTCTCCGGGGTTCTTGCAGCCAACGATACAACCACTCTAAACCGAAATCTCTAACCAATCGCGGTGCGCGTTTTTGAAATCCTGCATAGACGGGAAATGCTCCCCCTAAACCAATCATTACCGCTTGAACTCGACCTCGGTGTAATCCCATCCACTTCTCCTGTTTCGGACAACCAAGGGAAACTAACACCAAACCTGCACCACTATCATTAATCTTCTTCACTAGTGCAGCGTCTTCTTCAATAGTGAGTGGACGGAATGGTAGCGGTTCCATTGCTGCTATTTTTAAATTAGGATATTCTTGCTCTAATCTTGTCCGCATTCGCGAGAGAATCTCTGTTTGTGAACCTAAAAAGAAAATACTCACACTCTTTTTTTGAGCGAGTTCACATACTCCCGCAAGTATATCTAATCCTGCAACCCGTTCTTGTTGATGACAACCCATAACTCGCATCATCCAGACTAAAGGCATTCCATCCGGTGTCACCATATCTGCCCTTTGTAACATCTGTCCGAAGTCCGGATACCAATGTGCTTCCATCAACATGTGTACGTTCGCAACACATACAATTCGACTGTCTCTAGCCTTAGCCCACGTTAAGATTGTTTCGATTTGCTGGTGAAAACCTAAAGCAGTAATCGGAAAATCAATCACCTTCGCAGTAGGTAGAGAATCTCCTCCTACCATAAAAAACTCCTTGTGTGTGATTAACAGTCAAGGTTAAATCCAGACTTTTTCTCAATTCTGGTGAATTTTCAAGTAATAACCCAAATCTAGGCAAAATCTAGAGATTTCATCTGGGAAACGCGAATTTGTTACTTGAATCTCCCTTGTCAAGATTTGAGATTATGAAGATGTATTCTGTCTCTCCACTTCACAAGTTTCCCCCATGATTGCGTCAAGCTTCGCTGATCGCTATTACTTGATACCCCGACAAAGGAATGTCAGTTCATCTCAAAAATGTCAATTCTAGTTACATTGCCAATGAATATAAGTAAATTTAATTAAAGGGGAACATCAGAAAAAATCCATTATGCAATTTAGAAATAGACAATTTTGAGCGATTTGTAATTGAGTTATTTCGACTGAAAGTCTGGTTTTAATTTACACGCGGAGATGCAATATTGTTCCAACAATACCTCAATCAATTCCCTGATAAACACTAAATGTAAGTGTATCTTTCAGAACCTATTGTGTGCATTGAAATTTATCAATTTCATGAAAACTTTATATTAGCTTCATCTTATCTTCATATTTTAGCTAATTCGTTGGTTCAAAAAGATTGATAACTTGTAGATGCAAAACCCTTTTATATCAAGGGTTTGAGCTTGGTTTTAGTTTGGCGTTCAGGTTTATTTGGGCTCGAAACAGCTTTATTTATCCTTCATAGAGTTGATCCATAGGGAAACACAGTTGCAGATGTTAAAGTAGGGTTTTGAACCATATTTGGGCTGAAATTATATTTTGTAACCCACCCTTCTCTTAAATTCTTTCTGTGACTTTATAAGTTTTTTTGTGATTACTGATTCTGATATTAATAATATACACTTTAAAAAGTGGCACATCCAATATTGATTATTTACTGAATATGTATTTTTTAGGTTCAGAAAATACTGCACAGATATTTTTTAGATTTTTTTGGTCATATTGAATACAATTTACAAGAATAAAAAAAATATACTCAGATGCTTTTGGAAGTATAAATAAGCATGTATAAAACAATGGAAATGGGATTTACCTGTATTACTCACCAGTTAAGGGTAAGCGTGAATTAATAGCTTAGTTTTCTTTCTATTACCTACTTCCTATTCCCTGATTTGAAAGTGAGTCGGGAGTGAGACCAAATAACTTTCATTCGTTTTGGTGTCAGCTTTACGTGTAGGCTAATCTCTTTTTGGATTCTAGTATATAGGCGTGAGGTAGCATCAGTGTATTCAGTAAAAAAGACTAATAAGAAGTAGTAAATAAAACAGTGAATTACTGGAGCCGATTATTCAAGTCAATTTCATTTCACGGGATGAAAAACCTGGCGATATTTAGGAATAATTTCAGGAATTTGGGTTTGGTGTTACTTATGTCGTGGTGAATAGGGTTTAATCTATAGAAGGATTTTGATATACTTATAAATAATCATGATGACTGCAAATCCAAACCTGTTAGCCTTAGATTTTGATGGTGTGATTTGTGATGGGTTGATAGAGTATTTCCAGGTAGCTTGGCGAACCTACCGAGATATTTGGCGATCGCAAGATTATGATCCTCCCCAGGGTTTAGCCCAGAGGTTTTATCCATTGCGAGCGGTGATTGAGACGGGTTGGGAAATGCCTGTACTGATCAGGGCTTTGATGTTGGGTATGGACGATGGGGAGATTTTTGCCAATTGGGGGGATATTGTGGTGGAGATTTTGGCCAAGGATAATCTCGAAGCGAAACAAATTGGCGCTCAATTGGATGGTTTGCGGGATAGGTGGATTGGGGAGGATTTAGATGGGTGGTTAGATTTACATCGTTTCTATCCGGGGATAGTTGACAAAATTCAGACGATTTTGAATAGTGGGACAAAACTGTATATTATTACGACCAAAGAAGGGCGATTTGTTGAGCAGTTGTTAGAGCGATCGCAAATTAATTTAGGGAGTGATTTTATTTTTGGCAAGGAAAATAAACGTCCCAAGCATGAGATATTGCGGGAGTTGATTAACATTCATAATTTACAGACGGAGCAAGTTTGGTTTGTGGAAGATAGACTAAAGACTTTGGAGTTAGTTGCGCAACAAGCCGATTTAGTGGGGTTGGGATTATATTTGGCAGACTGGGGTTATAATACCGAAACAGAACGTTTAGCAGCTAAAGCCAATCCCCGCATTCGCCTAATTAACCTGTCCCAATTTGCTGGAGATTTTAGTCAATGGTAGGGACGACCCGTCATCTCTACAGGGGAGGTATATATAAACCACCTGACCTACTTTGAGGATTGTAGTTCGCAGTCGTGATGGTGAGATTGCTACTTTGCAAGAAACTGCTGTGCGTCTACCTTAACGACCCTACGGTCGATCGGCTACGCGTCTACGCAATGACATTTAAGGATTATTATAGTTCTGAGTCACGATGATGATATTTCTTCCTGACGTCGCAATGATAAAGAGTCTATTTGTGAGTGTAGATAATTAAGGTTTAAATCCAAAATCTAAAATCCAAAATCCCTCATGCTAGATTTAACAAAACTGACGCGACAAATACAAGGATTGAGTCAACATCTAACAGAAGAAGCTGCTGCTAGTCGTCAACGGTTAGAATTGGCTCAAAAACATTTGCAAGTAGCAATCCAGCGTCAGGATGAGTTAGTTCAATTACAACAAAAATGGCGCGATCGCATTTTGTTTGCCAATGCGACACCGATGGAACCATTGCATACCCAGGTGGAAATTCCAGCACCGAGTAAGATAAACACGGTAATTGCAACCGATGGTTCCCAGATTGCTCCGAATCACCACGAGATTGCCTATTGCTATTTAATTAATATTGGTCGGGTGGTATTACATTACGGACAAAATAAACATCCGTTATTGGACAGTTTACCGGAAGTGTTTTACAGAGCGGAAGATTTATACGTGTCGCGACAGTGGGGTATCCGTACCGAAGAATGGATGAGTTTTTGTCGTACTGCTAGCGAAGCAACCGTATTAGCCGAACTAGCTCATCAGGTGCGGTCTGGACAAATGGAATATGTACCTACCCTTGCAATGGTGGATGGTTCCCTAATTTACTGGTTTTTGGAACAATTACCCTTTGATGCCCGCGATCGCATTTTACCACCGATTTTACAGGCATGGGAACAACTAAAAATCGCCAAAATCCCCATCATGGGTTATTTAAGTGCTTCTCGAAATGTGGAAGCCATGAATTTTCTCCGCTTAACTGCTTGTTCCCATCCCGTCCCCGATTGTAGTAGTTTGTGTCCAAATCAAGCAGATAAGGTTCCCTGTAAACTATTTGAATCCCTGCGGGATACAACCCTCTGGGGAAGTCAACTCCAACCCGGACAACGGGGACCTCTATGGCGAAGTAATGCGCGTATTCTTGATTTATATCAAGGACAAGAGATATATTTCTGCTATGTACATGTGGGGACGGAAATTGCTAGGATTGAAACCCCCCGTTGGGTCGCAGAAGATAGTAAATTATTAAATGAAGCCCTGGGAGTGATGTTAGCCCAGGTACAAAAAGGATATGGTTATCCAGTGGCGATCGCAGAAGCCCATAATCAAGCAGTAGTCAAAGGGGGAGACAAAGCCAGATTCTTTGCTCTGCTGGAAAGACAAATGATTAAGGCTGGATTGCGAAACGTTGGTACATCGTATAAGGAAGCACGCAAACGTGGTAGCATTGCGTAAGGAGTAGCATACCTTGAATAATTGGCAAGCCGCTATCAAAAATTACCATGACCGCGAACTGGAAACCCGCAAAACCTGGTATTCTTCCGTCGCTGCGGCCTATAATCATGCTCGACCAATGTATGCTAAATCCCTTATTAAGCAGGCTTTACATTTGGCCCAGTTACCCCGTGATGCCACCATTTTAGAAATCGGTTGTGGTCCTGGCAATGCCACCATCAGTTTTGCTGAACGGGGTTACAAGATGCTTTGTTTAGAACCCAATGCGGATTTCTACGAGTTTGCTTGTCAAAATTGCCGCCTTTACCCCCAGGTGAAGTTTTTGAATGTAGCCCTGGAAGAATGGCAAATCCAACCCGGAAAATTTGATTTAGTACTGGGAGCTAACGTGTTTCATTGGATACCACCCCAGTATAGTTATGCGAAATCCGCGATCGCTCTCAAACCAGAGGGTCATTTACTGTTACTGTGGAATTTGACACCAGAACCAGAATACGAAGACTATCAGAAATTAGCCGAAGTATATCAAGAATATGCACCCGCCTTAATGCGATACGAAGGTCGAGAAACCCAAGCGATGATATTAAGAAGTTTTGGGCGAAATGTGATTAATTCCGGCTATTTTCGCAATTTGCAAACCGAAACCATCATCTGTCATACGCGCTACGATGGGGATAAATACTTAACTCTCCTAGATACATTTACACCCTGTCGCAATTTAGATCCAGAAACGAAAAAGCTGTTATACAAAGGTTTAAGAGCAAAAATCGACAATGAGTTCGGTGGTCATATTAGTTTATCCTATGCATCCGCCTTCCATTTAGCCCAGAAGAAACCTTAAAAAACTTGAAAACGTTCCAATAACTCTTCGCGAGATAATTGCAGCAGTAAAGGGGTAAATTCTTCCGGTAGTAGCGACAGTATTGGTTCGATAATTTTTGATAATTCTTCATCCAAAGAGCCAAAACGAGTTTTTAGTAAACTTTTAACGACTTCTTTTTCTCCTTCTATTTTCCCCTGTTCCTCGGCTTCTGCTAACCTTTGGGTATTTTGTAAATGCAGCTCTGGGATCAAAAAACTTCTTAAATAAATATGGAGTACATGTTTTACCTAGGAAAGTAACCCACGAAACTCTCCCCAGAGCGTCGGATAATGAAGGCAGAAGCTTTATCCCTGTGTCACCACATAGAGCAGGTCACAAGATGCAACTCCTGTCTCTGATTAACTTAAAATGGAGTTGTGGAGATGGTGAAATAAATCCCGTTTTCTTGCCAGCTATTTTTGCGTGAATCTACGGAAATTAGGGGAATACCATAATCTAAACGAGCATTAAACCGTTCACCGAGGTTGAGTTGTAATCCTAAACCAATAGATGCCAAAGTATTATTATCTAATCTGGCTTCATTACCGGATTTATTCCAGGCTGTACCAATATCAATGAAAGGGATAATGTGTAGTAAATTTTGCCTTTGTTTCCAAACAGGGAGACGGACTTCGGTGGTAAATATGGCTCCATTGTCTGTAAGTAAAAAATCTTGACGATAACCGCGAACGCTACCTAAACCACCTAAACCAAATTGTTCACTTGACAGTAGGGGACGGTCGGCAATTTGCGCATCCCCACGGATCAAGAGTAAAGTGTCTGGTGCAAGTAATCTGACCCACTGAGCTTGTCCACGCCAGAGATAAAATCGACTATCGGGGGCGTTATCATTAATTGTGGCATCAAATGCGCCGACTCCGATACTAAATTGCGATCGCGCTGCGAATACTTGGGTAGTATCCCGTTGTGACCATTCTTGGAAAAATCGCAGTGCGGAAACTCGAACTCGACCCTGGTCGTCAGCTCCAGGTGACAGGGGAAAAGGTGTATCTAGGAGGGAGGTTTCGCTTTCCCGTCGGGATGCGGTAAATCCAATTGTGAATTCCCCGGATGGTCTTTGGTAGAGGGGTTGACGGTATGTCAATTCGTAGGTACGGGAATTGGATACAATATCTAGGTCGTTGAAGGGTGCTTCAATGACGTTGTTAGCGGTGACACTGTAGGAAAAATTAATTGTACCATTGCGAGGGTTGATTGGTAAGGAGTAGCTAGCATCAAAGGCATTACTTCCATCTGTATTGGTATAACCAATCGAAAGACCGTCCCCCCACCCCAGTAAATTAGCTTCGCTAATTTGTACCCTTCTTCTAAAGGTTCCGACACTCGGTGAACGTCCATTATCCAGGACAATTTGGGTCGTGAAGCTATCCGCTTCCTGTATTCGTACTTCTAAGACGTTAGTACCTGGACGTACACCTGCTCCTAGTTCTGCGGAGAGGTTTTTGATTAAAGGATCTAATTGCAGTGTTCGCAAAGCTTCTAAAACCTGGGGAACATTCACAGGTTTACGGATGGAGTATTGCAGACGACTACGAATATAGTTGGGGTTTAAACGGGATACACCAGAAACATTGATTGCTTCTAATTCTCCCTCTACAACTTGAATCTTGACAATTCCATCTTTAATTTCTTGGGGGGGAATAATCGCTCCCGTAGTGACATAACCATTATCTACATACAACTTAGTAATTTGCGATCGCGCTTCCAGTAATTCAATAAATGATAATTCCCGATTCGTATACTTTTCTAGGATTTCGGCGAATTTCTCCGGTTTATAGATTGTACTTCCTTCCACCACAAACTGTTTGACAAAAATGCGGGAGGGAACAGCGCTTTCATCTATTTGGGATGGGGGTGGGGGTGTTTGCGGATTCAGTAACTCGTCTGGAGATGGTAGGGGAATAATTGGTGTCGGTGCTTCCAATTCTGGTATTCCCGGTTGACCAGGGGTGACATCTTGAGGGGGAGGAACATCCCGACCCGGTGGAATGGGATTGGTGGGGATTTGGGCTATTTTTAATTCATCTAGAGTCAGGGGTTTTGGGGGGATAGAAACCATTGAGTTCGCTGATTTTGTCAAGGATTCCTGACTATTTAGGGTATTTGCTAATCCCATTTGCATCGGTATTATTACCCATGCACATCCTGTCAACATAGGAATTAGATTTAATTGCCATTGATTTTGTAATAGGAAAGAAAAATTCTGAAGTTGATTTTGATACATGTTTGAGAATAGCCTTTTTGTGATGCAACTGAGGATAGAGGGTGTGAGTAAGTATCTATTAAAGTTTTAGTATTTTCTCATATTTAACGTGCTGTGATATTACTTAATTGATGAGGTATGGGATTACATAAATTACCGAAATTCAAATCCGGTCAAGATTTCCGGATGAGATTACTGAGAGATTTTGCAGGAATACCGGAATATGGGATGCTGGACTTAGGCTCCTCCCACAGCAGTTTTAGTGTTGTTTTCAGCATCACAGGTTGCGACTATCAAGGAAAAAAATGCAAAACTCTGACATTTCTCAACCAATTCACACCCATGAGCCATCTGTACCAACTCCCCCAGATGAAACTTCACCCATTCAACCCTGGTTAGGGAAATCATTGTTGATTAACCCCCTATTCCTAATTGGTTTCGGATTGATTAGTACGAGCGCGATCGCAATCCTCTTCTGGGGATGGCGACATTGGCAGTATTTACAATCATTTGAAGCCACTAATAATGCCTATGTCTTCAGTAACATTACTAGCATAGACGCTCGTATTCCCGGTAAAGTAGAAAAAATCTTTGTCCATCCGCAACAACAAGTAAAAAAAAGGAACAGTAATTGCCCAATTAAATTCCCAACCATACACAGCTAAATTGCGACAAGCACAGGGGAATTTACAACAAGCCACATTAGCATTACAACTTGCACAGGAAAATTTACGCCAAACCCAAATTCAAAAACCAAAAACCGAGCAACTCCAGCAAATTCATCAAATTCAAACTCCAAATATCAAAAATCTCCGCACCAACATCCACAACACACGTCAGCAAATCCAAAAACTAGACGAAATTTATTTAAAAGCAGAACTGGATTACCAAAGGTATCGTCAACTAAACCAACAAGGCTTAATATCCCTTGCAACCCTTGTCCCCACCCAAAGATACTACGAACGATTGCGAATTAAACGTGATCAGAGTCTGGAAAAATGGCAACAAACGCAAGCTAAACTCAGACAAGCTCAAATAAATTATCTCGATACAGAAATCGCCAAACTACCTACTTCATCCAGTTTACCCCACTCCCCATCTCCTTTCGACCAACGGGAGGAGGAAATCCAGAAACAACAAAACCTGGAGCAAATCCGCAAATTCAACCACCAAAAAGAACTTGTTCGTCAATCCCAACAAATTCATCAACAAATTTATAACTACGAATTTAGCAAGCTCAGAGTCAAAATCGCTCATGGTATCATCACCCAACTACAAAAACAACTCCAAGCAGCCAAATATCAACTAGCATCCACCAAAATTATCGCCCCCATGCATGGTAAAATTGGCTTTAGTCAAATTGAGGTAGGAACGCAGGTTAAACCAGGTCAAACCCTGATGTCCCTCATTCCTGAACCCAACTCAATTGCAGCCCATTTTCGTCCAGAACAACTCAAAAATATTCAACCTGGACAACCCGTCAAAATCAACATCAGTAGCTTCGGAAATCAAACAATTTCCGGTCAAGTGAAAAAAATCCCCCCCACAGACCCAAAAATTACAAATAAGCACCAAAATCCTACTTTTGTCCCAGCTCCTGTCAAAATAGGCTTTGATCAGCATCAACTCACTCAAAACCAAAACCCCATCCGTTTGATTCCCGGAACACCAGCAACAGTCAAGGTTTTGATTAGACACAATCTGGAGTAATTTTGGATTTTGGATTAAATATCCTTGCAGAACTCGCTAATAAATAGGGAGTAGGGAATGGGGAGTAGTGAATAGTGTAGATGTGTAGCAGTTTCTCGGAGGGTGTCGGGGAAAAACCACTTCCATAGCTCCCGATGTAATACCATTTACCTAAAACTTTGATGATTTTGATACATCTTCTTCCCCTGCATTCCCTAAATGTATCAACTCCAAAGTAAAACAGTATAAACAGTACATGACAGTACAGGAGTACGTGTCAGCAACTTACTTTCAAGCAAGTAATTTAAATCTTGAGAGCAAACATGGCGTTACACCAAGCTACGCTCATAGTAACGCCAAACCGGTACAAAAGGGATGTAAATTAGAAACCGGGTAATTCCAAACCTGCGGTTAACTCTTCCATCCGTTCCCGCATCGTTGTAGTAGACTTATTGTAGGCATCTTTCATTGCTGCTGTCACCAAATCCGAAAGTACCTCTGCACCCTCATTCAGCGCATTAGCCGAAATTTCTACCCGTCGAGGTTCCTGGTTCCCACTGACGATGACTTTTACCAAACCACCACCAGCTTCCCCTTCAATTTCCATCACTTCCAATTCTTCTTGAAGTTTCTTTGCACCTTCTTGAACCTGCTGGGCTTTTTTGAAAGCATCAGCTAATTCTTTCATTTTACCCAGACCGAAGCCAAATCCCTGTCCTTTACTCATATTTCCTCAATTCTTCCTGTGGTTATTCAAGACAAAAACAAATTTCATTATAAATTGGGGTGGTCAGTTGCCAATTTTTCAGTCAATAAGCAATTTAACCTCAACGTTCTGATAAATACTAACAGAGGTTTTCACAAAATGTTACTCCTTCCCCCCTATCCTTGTTCTCTCCACCTCAAACCTTAGTATTTGTAGCAGTAGATAGTCGTACATATATACTGTTTATCTGAATTTCTCTCCTATCCCTCCTACTCCCTATTCCCTACTCCCTAATTCCCTATTTATGAACCAAATTTACGACGAAAGCGTGGATCGAAGTGATGTTTTTTGCGGACATTACATGTTAGACAGAGGGTTTGCAGGTTGCTGATGTCGTTTGTACCACCCTGGAATAGGGGAATAATGTGATCGATGGTTAAATTTGTTTGGGGACTTTGTTGACCGCAACTTTGACATTGATAGTTATCCCGTTCAAAAACGTATTGTCTGACCCTATGGGGAATGGGAATACGTGGATGTTTGGTCATGGGTGATTGACTGTTGTTTATTTGCTGGTGAGATTGCGGAGGTCATCTAGGGGAGATAGATGGGAGTTTGCTGCTGTTTCTGTGACATCGGGTTGATCGGGGATGAATTCGAAGGTGATATTAATCTTAATTTTTCCCTTTTGCCAACCACCACCCTCTGTTTGCAAAAGTTCACATTCAATCCCGCTATCAAATAATTCTGGTAAGTTAGCGATATTTTTCATGTCAAATTGATTGACTAAGTAGTCATTTAAGTTGGAATAGAGTTTGTTTTTGAATGATTGAATAATGTTGTCTAGGGCTTTGCCAATTTTATATATTCTATCCTTGACTGAAATTACATCTCCGTAATTAAAGTTTTTAATGATTTTGGATGTTTCCATTGTCTTGCAGTTGAATTGAGTACCGTTATAAGAGCTAAAAAATATTACACTAGACAATATAAAAACCTGACAATTATCGAACAAAAATCAAATTTTATTTAAAGGCAAAACCTTGAGTTGCGTCGGTTGAGTTGAAGAAGAAAATCCAACATTTTAGGTATTGTGTTGGGTTATGCTGTACCTAACCTAAAATTATCTACTTTTTACTATTCAACCTCAACAACCTGTGACTCATAGTCGATATCGTTCACCTGATTATCAAAGATATTGGGGAAATTTCCGGGAGTTTCCTGATGATAGATACCAAACTGATGATTAATAATTGGTAATAAAGGCTTAGTCAAACCCATTACCTGTAAATATTCATTAACACTGTGACTAGCTTGATTATATGTGTTGATTTTTCGAGATAAATTATCAGCCAAATTTTGATTATTGTGGATTTTCTCTATAGCTTCCTTTTCTAAGGTTTGTTCGAGATAATTACGAGCTTGGGGATATTGTTGTAAAATCACGTCAGCTTGCTGTTTTGCCATCGGCAATAGTTGAAATTTGAGGGTTTGGTTGATAGTTTGGCGAAAATTCTTCCGGATAGTTTCAGATACTTTTGGTTCAAAATCCAGCTTTAATAATTGACGAATTGCGGGTTCTGCTTCCACCATACTTTCACTGTCGTATCCCTGGGAAGTTTGGAGGAGGGTTTGACGAAATTGATAGATGGAAAATGTACCTTCATCGTAAAATCTGGGACTTTCCCGGACAAAGCGATCGCATTCTACACTTGCAGCATTAGTAATTGTTTTGATAATCAGATTTTCGATATTTTTGAGTTCCTGTTCAATCCCAATATCATCACCTAATAATCTATACAATTGACGGTAGTATTCAGCATGATGAATGAGGTGGTATAAACGGGAAAATAAATTATGAATTAATTCCTGGGAGGATGCGGTTAAAATCTCTTCTAACTGGTTTGCTAAATAGTAAAAAGCTTCGACTAAAATTGCGAGTAGGGGTGCTGTCGCATTCCGAGGATGGGAAATAGTTGCTTGACGGTATGTTTCCGCAACGGAAAATGTGTCAAGTAGTTCATCTAAACGACGAATCATCCGTACCTGTAGTTGATGAAAATCCCGCTCAAAGTCTGCATCTAAGTTATTAATAATATTATTAATTTCCTCGGTTATGTGTTGGCAGAAATCCAGACCTATTTGTTGTAGTTCCAAATTCAGGTGTTGTAATTCCTGATTTTTCATTGCCTCAATTTCGTGGGGTTGACTGTCTAGATATCTTTGCTGTTCTAAATAGCAGTTTTTCAATTGTATACAAATAGCTGCTAAATCATCGGCTAAATTCTGAAACAATTGGGGACGTTTCTCTTCTGTCAGATAACGTGTAATTGCAGTCCGAAATTCTTCGATACCACTATCTTGGATTAATTGTCTAATTAGGGGTTCTCCCTGTTCGCTGAGAATACGGATATAATTGTCATTGGGAGTTTCGTAACCATTGATAGAAATGCGAAAACTTGTCTGGGAAAGTTTACCAGAATTTCCACAATAATTATTAAATGCATAGACAAATTGGGGAGTTTCTTCCTTCCCATTTAAACCCTTAACACTCGCTTGAAAAATAGAATCTAGACCAAATCGATCTTGAAGCGTCGTTTGTTTAACTTGACTACCATAAAACCCCAATAAACCACTGGTTTGATAAACACGGTCACAATCATGAAATTGGGAGGTAATTAAATTTTCTAATCGTTGACGTAGTTGGGAATTATACCAAGTCTCATCAATCCGATTAAAGACATAAAAAACGCGATCGCGAATTCCCGAATTACCTCGAATTGTTTCTAATAGTTCCGTTTCCTCTTTGGTTAATTCCCCGGTTGCAGCCGCTTTTAGCACACACACCACCGCAGAGGTGGTCGGATTTTGAATCCTGGTGTAGGTTAATTGTGCGTCTCTGGTAACGGGTGCATCAATTCCAGGAGTATCAATGATGACATTACCATCCTGAAGTAAAGAATGATGACAGTAATATTCAATACGCTTTAAAACCGCACTATTACTACCTCGTCTTGCGTATCCGGCTGCTTCTTTCAAATTGGTAAAATTAAAATGCTCCATTGAATACATGGCATTTTCCGTTGTATGGATATGTTGACGATTAGCCAGGTATCCTTCTAATAATAAAATTAAGGCTTTAGCTTGTTTTGCACGCTCAGATTTGCTTTCTCCCCCTTCCTTTTCAATGATGGCTTGACAACCTTCTTGGAGTAAATCAATAATTTCTTTTTGATTAATATTGGTGATATTTTTGAAGCCTAATTCCTGACAGATTAACATCACCTGCTCCCGGACTTCCGCTTCGCTTAAAAAAGTTAAAACAACCCTTTCTTTATCCGATTCTGCATATTCAATTTTACATTCTGTCCCCGTCGCATGACCTTCCGCACTATATAATAATTCCCGTTCCAACAAGGCATTAATTAACATAGATTTACCAGCACTAAATGCACCAGCAAAGACAATTTCAAACTTGGGAGAAATAGCTTTAGATAGAGAGGTTTTAACCGCACTAGTATCCAGTTTCCGTAGAGATGGTTCCTGCTGGACAAGCTGTAAAATACTTTCGATCCCAGCGCTAATTTGATTAGTGTGTGAAGATGCGACTGACATGGTGAGGAATTATCATAATTGATGTTACTTTCCCATATTTTAAGAACTAGGTTCCGAGAGTTGGCTCAGTATAATTACCATGAGGTTAGATGCAATCTTCCATTGCTGGACTACTATCCCTGCATTTGCAGCAAATTCCTCAAGCTTACAGGGAGTAGGGATAGTCCGTAGAAGGAAAATTAATCCGTCACTCAAGACTTATTAAATTAATCGTGAGAAATCTGGGTATTACGCTGTAGTTTCTGCCGTTGTCGCAAATTGGGTAAAGGTAAATAATTTATCTTTAATTGATAGATAATGACTGATAATAAACTGTACACACACTTATCAAGAATTATGCCTCAACCATGATAACCAGGCATTTAAATCAGCCATACTTGTAAAATCAAGCAAAGCCTCACCCAAACTTTCCAATTGTTCCAAAGAGAGAGATTCAACTTGTTGACACACCTGTTGAGGCAATTCACCAACTCGTCGAGTTAATAAACGTAAAACAAGTGATTTTTCCCCTTGTTTCCGTCCTCGTTGTTCCCCTTCGGTGAAAATCTCACGGTAAACTCGCGTTTCTTGCAATGTAATTATTCCCAACATTTGTTCTACCTCCCGTAGGTATTGCTTGCAGATTACACCCACTTGATTTTACGAGATATCGGGAAATTCGCGATCGCTCATCTTTGCCGATAGCTTATATCTTTTACGCTAATGCTTGCTACAAATTAACGTGAGCTCGATGAACCTCACCCCAACCCCTCTCCGTTCTGCGCAGAGGGGCAGAAAAATCTGTGGTTTTAATCAAAAATCAATTTTTCCAAAGCCTGTATCCATTTTGGAGAGAGGATTGGAGAGGGGTTATTTGAATCGGTCGAATTCACGTAAATTAGGAACCGTAACCGTTGATTATTCTAGTTTCATTTATATCAAAGTACAAGAGAATCGATATTACCAGCATTTCCCATTCCTATTGCAGTCAGCATTTCCCTACTCCCTGTGAGTTTTAGGGTTTTGTGAGAAATCCAAGAAGGTATGAATTCATGATTTGGTATTGCTGATTCAATGCATAAAAACGATTTTTGTGATATCACCATCCTGGTGGAGATATAGTCGTGCTATTTCTCCCTGGAAAACCTGAAATTTTCAACCCATAATCCCAAATCACCTTGTAGATGCGCTCCGCGCAGTTTCTGGAAAAGATGCAAACCCAAATATCCCCTACCAACAAAATTCAAATTCCCCCACCCTTGCAACCTGGAGATTTATTACATGTGATTGCTCCCAGTGGTACACTGCGAGAAACCGAATGGTTTCAACGCGGTTTACAAATTTGGCGATCGCGTGGTTATCGTTTAGAGGTAATTCCCGATATTCAAGCTCAGTGGGGTTATTTAGCGGGAACCGATGAATTACGTCGTCATTATCTGGATGCAGCTTGGCATAATCCAGAATGTAAAGGTATATTGTGTGCCCGGGGTGGCTTTGGTAGCACTAGATTATTAGAAAAATGGAATTTTCAAGATCAGTATTCCGGTAATCACCAAGTTCAACCTAAATGGTTAATTGGATTTTCCGATATTACTGCTTTGCTGTGGAGTCTATACAAAGCCGGTATTTCCGGGTTACATGCACCCGTACTAACCACCTTAGCTGCTGAACCGGAATGGAGTCAAAAGCGTCTATTTGATTGGGTGGAAGGACGAGGTATATCTGCCCTCAAAGGAACTGGATGGGGGGGAGAAATCGTCACCGGAACCCTGATTCCCGCAAACTTAACGGTCGCAACCCATCTCCTGGGAACTCCCTTCCAGCCTAATTTTGAAGGAGCCATATTAGCCATCGAAGATGTGGGAGAAGCACCCTACCGCATTGACCGTATGTTAACCCAGTGGCGCATGAGTGGTATATTTAAGCAAATTAAAGGGATTGCCGTCGGTAGATTTAGTCAATGTCAACCACCAGCCCATATTCCCAGTTTTCGAGTCGAAGAAGTATTACGCGATCGCCTGGGTGATTTGCATATACCTGTGGTTTCCCATCTGGATTTCGGTCACGACGGTTGCAATGCTGCTTTACCTGTCGGTATCGCCGTCACCCTCGATCCCCAGCAGGGAATTTTAGATTTTCAGTAGATTGGTTCAAAAATCAAAATCTAAAAGTTAACACAGAATTCTCATCAAAATCGTTGGTGAGGTCAAAAGTTCAGCTTTGATCGGTTTGTAGTACAAGACGAGTATTTTGCCAAAAAGCTTCTCCCGTAATTCGTAATTCATAATTACGAATTACGAATTACAAATTACGAATTACGGTAAACCCTTCGTTTCCCCAGCAACCGTCAACAGTCAACAAAAGTGGTTTTTCCCTACTCCCTAAACCAAAAAACAATTTTCACAACCCACCGACTGATTTAAATTTTGTCAAACTAAATCCCATCTCTTGCAGTCCTTGACGGAGACGAACAGCTTCCAGGGGGTTACTTTTTTCGTGTAGAGCGATCGCTTTTTGAAAGGCGATCATACTGGCTTCCACGTTACCAACTTTTAACCAGGTGACACCTAAATTTTGGTAAGCGTCAGCAAAATAGGGATTTACTTGCAAAGCTCGTTGATAGGCTTTAATTGCGTCCGTATACAATTTCATTTCCTTGAGAACCATCCCCAGATTGTAATTACCAGTAGCAAAGTAGGGATCGATTTTAATTGCCATTTCATAGGCACTTTTGGCTGCGGTTAAATTTCCGGTTTCTTTGTAGAGATTACCCAAATTATTATAGGCAGCCAATTTCAACATCGGATATACCAGCAACTTAGTGGCAGCTTGATAATGGGAAATCGCTTGAGCATAATTCTGTACCCGTGTATAAGCAATACCCAAATGGTAGTGTAGCTCATACATCACATCCGTATTTGCCTGCTTAGAAGCAATACCCCGCTTTAACAAATCTATCCCTTCAGCACACTTACCCAATTCCACATACAAAGCCCCCAACTTACTACAAGTATAGGAGTCATTTGGATGCTCCGCTAAAAATTTTTCCATAATAGCCTGGGCTGTGGCAAACTTATTTTGATTAGCGATCGCACTTGGTGCATAACCACTATGTAAAATCGCCACATCGGTTAAATGGCCAATTTGCCAATCTGGTTCCTGCTGCAAAAGTGCAATCACACTATCATCAATAATGGCATGGTAGGGACGGGAAAAACGGATTTGGGGATGGCGACGAAATAACCGAGATACCATCGAATAGGGAGATTGTCGCGCACCCACTTCCCGTCGCAGCAAATTAATCAAAATATAATCCGGATTAACTGCGATCGCTTCGCGAATTTTCTCACCCATCCTCGGAACTAAAGTTTCATCCGCATCCAAAACCAACACCCAATCCCCAGAAACGTATTCTAAAGCCTGATTTCGAGCTGCGCTAAAATCATCGCACCAGGGGAAATGATACAACTGCGCACCGAATTGGTTGGCGATTTCCACCGTTTTATCAGTAGAACCAGTATCCAGAATTACGATTTCATCCACCGTATCAGCCACACTCTGCAAACACCCAGGTAGGGCTGTTTCTTCGTTCTTGACAATCATGCACAGGCTTAATTTCATGGCTTTTTCATCAATTGGATGGTTTGCAATTAATCTTAGACCATTTTGGATTTTAGATTTTGGATTACCAGGGTTGCTAAATTAAATACGGTTCAGTTACAAGATAACTGTAGGTTGGGTTGAGGCTTTGCATAGACCGTTGATTTTGTGAAAATTTACCCATAAGTTCACACAGTTTTTGTGATGATCTCGTCCCGATGCTCCGCGTGGGGACGTATTCCACGAGGACTACTGCCTCTACTTCAACCTAACCTACCCAATAATCAGGCTTTTAAGTCTAACTGAACTGTATTGTTACCAGGGTTGCTAAATTTAGGCATAATTATAACTAGGGCTTGCTGAAAAAGGCTACAGAAAGAAGGAATATGGAGGCTAAACAGCTTGAAAAATCGTCGGTTCACCATTTGATTTTCAGATTTACCCAGAAATTTCACACAAAAGTGCAAGCTTTTTGAGGGTCTAGATGCTATTACCTTGCACTTGTTTTCGAGAAAAAAGCTGAAAGCCCTTATCTGGCAAGACTCATAATGTTATTCAGCAACCCCTAATTATTTACATTTTGTCTTAAAACCAAAATTATCGTAAACATCTAGAGATGTAGCATTGCTACGTCTCTACACAACGTCAAATTTTCAATTCATATTGGTATTCTGCAACCCCAGATTCGCCTGGGGATATGCCGAGATTCATCCCCCAAACGTGTTATTAATCACATCACCTCCGTCCTTTTTTCCCTATTCTTGGGCAACAGGCTCGGCGACACTCCGTTTCTGGTCTTGAGGATTTACGTAAATCTTCTCAGGTATTGTCGTATACTCAGCTACAATTTGTCTAAATTGTTCCCCTTCAATAGTTTCCTGTTCAATCAATAAATCCACCAAGCGGTCAACCAAAGCTCGATTTTCGCGAATAATTCGCCGAGCTTCGGTATAACATTCCTGGGAAATTTCCCGGACTTTGCGGTCAATTTTCACCGCCATTTCCTCGGAATACTCATTACGTGTCACCCAATCACGACCGAGGAAAACGTCTTGATTTTGGCTTTCTAAAGCCACTAAACCCAAATCAGTCATCCCGTACATCGTGGCCATTTTTCGAGCTAAATTTGTAACCGCCTTCAGGTCTCCACTTGCACCACCAGTCACTTCCGCTTCGCCAAATACTTCCACTTCGCAGGCTTTACCTCCCAAGGTCATGGTGATATGGTCTTTCATCCAAGCAAGGGTATACAATCCACTATCGATAATTTCTTCGTTGAAGATTTGTTGGGAAAAGCCACCGACTCCTCCAGAACGGGGAATAATTGTGACTTTGTTGAGGGGGTCAGAATGGGGTAAAAGGGTTGCGAGTAAGGCGTGACCAACTTCATGGTAGGCGATGATGCGTTTTTTCTTACTATCTAACAGGGGATTCATCATCAAGCCAATGGTGAGACGGTCAATTGCGTCATCGATTTCCACCTGGGTAATCATGTCCTTACGTCGTCGTGCGGTTAAAATGGCTGCTTCGTTGAGTAGGTTTGCCAAATCAGCTCCAGTAAATCCCGGTGTGCGTCTTGCGACGACCTCCAGGGAAACAGCTGGGTCAAGTTTTTTATTTCGAGCATGGACTTTTAAAATAGCCAAGCGTCCTTTGCGGTCAGGAGCATCCACAATCACCTGTCGGTCAAATCGTCCGGGACGCAGCAAAGCCGCATCTAAGACATCAGGACGGTTAGTCGCAGCAATAATGATAATTCCCGTATTACCTTCAAAACCATCCATTTCCGTCAGTAACTGGTTGAGGGTTTGTTCCCGTTCGTCGTTTCCTCCTCCAATACCTGCACCCCGTTGCCGACCAACTGCGTCGATTTCGTCAATAAAAATCAGACAAGGAGCATTATCTTTTGCTTTTTTAAACAAATCGCGGACACGGGAAGCACCGACACCGACGAACATCTCCACGAATTCCGAGCCGGAAATACTGAAAAAGGGAACACCAGCTTCTCCTGCGATCGCTTTTGCCAGCATGGTTTTACCGGTACCGGGGGGACCAACTAACAATAAACCCTTGGGAATCCTAGCACCAACGGCGGTAAATTTTTCTGGTTGTTTGAGGAAAGTGACAACTTCCTGCAATTCTTCTTTCGCTTCTTCAATTCCAGCCACATCGTCAAAAACAATACCCGTTTTCGCTTCCATTTGAAACCGCGCTCTGGTCTTGCCAAAATTCATCGCTTGACTAGAAGCATTACTGGAACGGCGTACCACTAAAATCATCAACGCCAGTAGGGGCAAAATCCACATTAAATTAATTAACAGGCTGATGGCAGCTCGACCATTTGCCGATGAAACTTGGGAAGTCTCCACCCGATTTTCCCGCAACTTACGAATTAATTCGGGATTCCGATTCAATAATCGTACTTCCCGTGGGGCGGTATTTTCCTTATCTCCTTCCAAATAAACCCGCGCAGTTTGTTCGGACTCATCAATTTTAACTTCTCTAACCTTACCTGCTTCAATACTTCTAATCAAATCCCCGTAGGTAAATTCCTGGCCGTTCCTCTGGTTTTGAGCAACAGCCGATTGTCCGCCAAATGTTCCTGGCAATACCAATAAACTTACCGCAAACGCGCTTGCCAACGCAAAGCGTTTCCCTGGATTTGATTTCATCGCAGTTTTGTTGTCCACACTTCCCATAACAATTACCCTTGGTTTGTTGCCAAAAACTGCACCAAGTCGAAAAATCACTCAACTTGTGTGCATTTGCGCGGCAATTTCATAAATATATCCTTTCCTATCTAGTTTAGCTCCCCCAACTCAAAGAATGCAGGATCGACAATCACTCGCTGGAAAATAGGGAGTGGGGAGTAGGCAGTAGTAATGAACTATCGGGACTTAAACATTTTTGAGGTAGAAATAAGCCTCAAACCTATACAGGAAAAGGAAAATACATTACAGGCTCAAAAATTATTGAAACTCAGATATAGGAAGAAACTAGTCAAAACAATGTCAAAGCCTTTCTGTATATACATTTGAGTATTTTTTTCGCTACTTTTTGTCTAAGTCCCACTATTTTTTTTGTTTGGTTCTGTCCAAATGATGTGGAAGAATGAATGATTAGTTACTCCTCATACATACCATTCCCTTATCAACCTCACGGTTGATTTTAGTCAGGTATGCAATCGTCGCAACCACGCCAGTCGCTTCAAGTCGGGGAACCTGCCCACGGCGCTGGCTCCGCTATTCATCCCTACCTTGCTTCGCGCTGATGTAGGGACTTTCGCCTTCTGTTAATATCTTTAATAAAGAGGGCTAACGCGCAGAAATATTATAAAGGTTTTAGTCAATGTTTACAGCTTCAGAAACTCCTGTAGTCGCGGCTGTTGTAATTGTCGCTTTCGGTATATTGGGTTGGGGCTTTATTCGCGCCAAGCCTTTTGGAAAATTAGGTATTTTAGCTTGGTTGCAGTCGGTAGTATTAATGACTCCTTGGCTGGTATTTTTTGGGTTATTTGCCGCAGGAATTTATATTAATATCGTTGGTGTGCTGGCTCTTTTGGTGGTGTCTGTGGTTATATATGTGGCAATTGGCCGCCAATTACGTGCTGCGGGACAGGATGTGATTTTACGGCAAAAAGCTGCTGCAAGGATGGCTGCAAATGCTCAGGAGGCTGAGAATTCAGAGGATAAAGCTAATAATCAGTCGGGTGAGGATGCTGCTGTTGCGCAGTTGCAAATATTGCCGATTCCCAATCAGGATATTGAGGTAATTCGTGGCATTTTTGGGATTGATACTTTTTTTGCCACCCAAACAATTCCTTACCAGGAAGGTGTTATTTTTAATGGTAATTTACGAGGGGATGTGGAAACTACTTACTCCCAGTTAACTGCGAGTTTAGAAGAAAGGCTACCTGGAAAGTATCGACTGTTTTTAATTGAAAATAATGATGGTAAGCCGGTGGTTGTAATTTTACCAACTCGCAATGACCCCCGTCCATCAACGACTGCTCAAAAAGTTTTTGCTGGGTTTTTGTTGATGGCTACATTGGGAACCAGTTTAGAAGCTGCGGGGATTTTACAGGGATTTGATTTTTTTGCGAATCCTTCTCGATATTTGGAAGTTTTGCCAATTGGATTAGGTATTTTTGCCAGTTTGATAGCCCATGAACTCGGTCACTGGTTCGCAGCACGTCGTTACCAAGTGCGGTTGAGTTGGCCATTTTTCTTACCAGCAGTCCAAATCGGTTCCTTTGGTGCGATTACGCGGTTTGAATCCCTTTTACCTCATCGTCAAGCATTGTTTGATATTGCGATCGCAGGTCCTGCTTTTGGCGGAATTGTCTCTCTGATGATGTTAATTGCTGGTTTACTTTTATCGGGAGGTGATCAACCGTTCCAGTTACCTAGGGAGTTTTTCCAAGGTTCGGTGTTAGTTGGTACTATTGCCAAGGTGATTCTTGGTACAACTCTCCAATCGGAATTAGTCCCTATTCATCCATTGGTAATTGTCGGTTGGATTGGATTGGTGATTACTGCTTTGAATCTGGTTCCGGCTGGTCAGTTGGATGGTGGTAGAATTGTCCAAGCGATCTACGGACGTAAAACCCTGGGACGAACGACTTTTGCCACTGTAGCTGTCCTGGGTCTGGTGGGTTTAGGAAATCCTTTGGCGTTGTATTGGGTAATTGTGATTTTGTTCCTCCAGCGCAATGTGGAACGTCCTAGTCTGAATGAATTAACTGAACCGGATGATGCTCGTGCTGCATTGGGTTTATTGGCGTTGTTTTTAATGATTGCGACTCTCCTACCTTTAACACCTGGATTGGCTGGTAAGTTGGGATTAGGGTAATTGGGGATTTTGGATTTTAGATTTTGGATTTTAAATTCTAGTAATTTCGCGTACCCACTGATTTTCCGCTTCCCGCAAGGTGAGCGGGAAGTTACGAAGGGTAATTACTGATTTTTCACAATACAACCAAAGTCAGCTAAAACACGGGCATGATTACGTAATAATCCGAGTAAATTCAAGCGATTGCGACGAATATCCGGATTTTCGTCCATGACTAATACGCTGTCTTCTCCGTCAAAAAAGTTACTGACAGTAGGTTGAATTTCCAGGAAGGCTGTAACTAGCTGTTGGTAATTGCGCGACTCGCGACAAGTTTGGGTTTGGGGTAGGAGGTTCACGAGGGCTGTATATAATTTTTCCTCGGATGTTTTTTGGAATAATGGGGGTTGAATTAGGTTTTGGGGGTCTAGGGTTTGGGTATCGAGGTCGCCTTGGGTTGCAAGACGGGTGGAACGGTTGATGGGTTCGTAGATTTGCCCTAGGGTTCCGTTTTCCCGGATTTGTTGCAAGTAGGTGGCTCGTTGACGGACATCGAGGACGTCACTAAGGGCACGTTGGGTATATTCTGTATCATTGTCCCCGATAACGGCGTTGACTAAATCGTAGTCGATGTGGTGTTCCTCTTGGAGGAGGGTACGCAGTCTTTGACAGAAGAAGTCTTGAAGTAAGGTGATTAATTCCGCAGCATTTTTGTGGTAGGTTTGGGCGAAGGCGGTGGCACTATCATGAATGAGTTGGAGAAGATTAAGGGGTAAATTTCCAGCCCAGGTAATGTTAATAATAGCGTTAGCTGCACGCCGGAGGGCAAAGGGGTCGGAGGAACCGGAGGGTATCATCCCTAAGCCAAAAATACTGACTAATGTGTCTAGCTTATCCGCGATCGCCACAATTTGACCAACCTTAGTTTGAGGGAGGATATCTCCTGCATGTCGTGGTAGGTAATGTTCAAAGATGGCTGTGGCTACTGGTTCTGGTTCGTTACCCTTGCGGGCATATTTTTCCCCCATTACCCCTTGCAGTTCGGGGAATTCATATACCATTTGGCTAACTAGGTCGGCTTTACATAATAGGGCTGCCCGTTGGGTATAATTAGTTTCTGGTTCACCTAACTGCAACTGTTGACTAATTAGGCTCGCAATATGACAAATCCGGTCTACCTTGGCGCGGAGGGAACCTAAATCTTCTTGAAATGTAACTGTTTCTAATTTCGGCAAGAGATTTTCTAAGGGTTTTTCCAGGTCTTTATCGTAAAAATATTGACCATCGGCTAACCGGGCCCGAATTACCCTAGCGTTACCATCGGCAATAATGTCGGCTTTGCTAGGGTCGCCGTTGGATATGGTAATAAAATTGGGTAATAGTTCCTGGTCTTGTTTAAATACTGGGAAATAACGCTGGTGTGTCACCATGACGGTGGTAATCACTTCGGTGGGTAATTCCAGGTATTCTGGTTCAAATTTACCAACTACCGCATTGGGCCATTCCACCAAATTGACGACTTCTGCTAATAAATCTGGGTATATTTCCGCACGTCCACCAATCCTGGCGGCCGCAGCTTTTGTTTGTTCCGTAATTACTTGTGCCCTTTCTGCCCCGTCCACCATGATATAACCGCTACGTAAACTTTCTACGTATGTTTGGGCATGAGGAATACTAATATCGGCCGGATGTAAAACCCGATGTCCGCGAGAAAGGCGATCGCTGATCACCACATCCTTACCGTTTTCAATTTTCATCGGTAAAACTGCATCATCCAACAGAGCGACTAACCAGCGAATCGGACGGGAAAAACGCAAGTCACCATCACCCCAACGCATCAACCGCTTACCTTCCAAGTTGAATATCCACTGGGGAACTAATTCGCTCAGAATTTCGTTAATGGGACGACCGGGAATCAATTTGTTGATAAAAACAAAATCTCCCTTATCCGTCGGACGTATCTCCAAGGCTGCAACATCCACACCTTGTTTTTTCGCAAATCCCAAGGCTGCGGGGGTGGGATTACCATCCTTAAATGCTGCTTGGGCTGGTGGTCCTTTCACTTCCTCCCTGCGATCGCTCTGTTGGCTGGGTAATCCTGTAATCAAAACCGCCAAGCGTCGCGGAGTCCCATAGATTTTAATATCATCCCGCTCTAAACCATATTCGTCAAGACTTTGGGGAATGCGATCGCGCCACTGTTGTATCGCACTACTCACAAAACTGGCGGGGAGTTCTTCTGTACCAACTTCTAATAAAAATGCAGGCATAAAGGATTTGTTTCTGGGATTGCAGATTTAAATTTTATAGCAGAATGCAGAAGACAGGATACGGTCGTCAGGAGATAGGAGACAGACATTAGGGGGTATCTGATGAAAACCCTGGATCAGGACATGTTTGTAGAATCGGCTTCTAGCTTTTTTGCATAAGCAATATTCTCTTAGCACACATTTGGATGTAGTTATAAATCCCAATTTGCACCAAAATCGGTGAGAAAATGGGTTAAAGTATTATGTAAAGAAAAATTAACAGTTTGATACTGAATTTTTCCCTTGATTATTTTTGGGTTTATTGTCAATTAACAAACAACCATGCAAGAGCGCTCTAGCCTACCATCCAGCAACTGCATCGATACCACTAGTACTCTAACGGTTGAAATAGACAACCTCCGTAATTATTTAGGAAAAGTATACGTCAGCTTGTTTGCCGATGGTAAGGGATTTCCTAATAATGCCAAAAATGCTGTCCAGGTAAAAATACTGGAAATAACTGATATACCCCTCGTAATTAAGTTTGATAGATTACAACCAGGTGATTATGCGATCGCGCTCATCCATGATGAAAATGGTGATGGTAAGTTAAATTGCAATATCCTCGGTATTCCCACGGAAGGTTTTGGTTTTTCCCAAAATCCACCAGTGCGAATTGGTTCTCCTAAGTTTCAGGAAACCATGTTTCGAGTTAGTGGTGCAAATACAACTGTCAAAATCAAGGTAATTTATTTGTTGGGTGGTTAGCAGAGGATTTGAAATTTTAGATTTTGGATTTGGGATTGCTGTGGTCTTTTTTTGTTCTAGATTACTCCCAATTTCCAGACAAAAGTGACATGTCGCATCTCTCTAAGGTGCTAGATTCAGTGATGATTTATTAATCAAAATATCATTTTGAAAGTGCAGGGTTACACTCCAATAGGAATTAATTTCACCTGTATTCGATAGGTTGTGTTCACCTGCATAAATATCTTGATGACTCCACTGATAAATTTTTTCATGGATTTTGGTATCAGAATAATCAACTTCATGTTCGTAGACTAAAATTCCATCCCAGCCAATAATATCACGAACTTCATCGTAGGACATACCAGGAGATAGGAAATTATATAAATCTCGTTTAATTTCTGATTGAATTCTAGAGGGTTGAATTCGCATGTCAGTTTGAGGATTTTGAGAGAAAATCCTCCACATAGAACTAATTGATAAATTGGGGAACTGACTAAGAAAAAAATCTCTCTGGAAGTATATTAAAATAACCCATCCGGATAAGGCAATGGATAATAAAATTGAATATTTCATGAGAAAAAAGGGTGGAAAAACCACCCCCAGGTTGATTAACGATGGATAATAGCAAAAAATGTTAACAATTACCGTACACCAGCAGTTGTTTCGTGAGAGTTGCTGTAGGTGTTAGTAATAGTTTTAATAGTACCATCTACCTTTGTGATAATACGCTCATAAAAATTACCAGTTAAGTGAGAACCAGCAGCATGAACGGTAAATTCATCAAAGGAAACTTTCGTCGCACCACCACAGAAATAAGTACATGATGAAGCACTAACATCTCCATCCACATAAATTTTATTTGCCCAAGAAGCATACTCTTCGTTACGGTGAGAAATGGTTTTAGAATCAAGATTTAAATTGGTATTAGTTGTACTATGACTATTAACCCACTCGTTACGAACAAAGGTTTCCCCAGCAAGGGCTGGTAAGCTAATAAAAGTTGCCAAAATTGCTAAACCAAGAACTTTTTTCATGATTTCACCTGTGATAGTAATTGACAAGTTAATTGTTGTTTTCAGTCTCATTTTTTGGTAATTCCTGAGACTGGAACCTGATAGATTTATTAGGTTCTTTTGTATTAGTTCTATCTATAGATACCCCTTGACAAACAGCAGCAATAGTTGGAAAGCTGTCGGGGTTAAGCTGTACACCTGCGCTGATTAATTCAGAACAAGCACGAGCGTTAATAATCTCTACGTCATATTGTGTTTTACGAGCAATAGTTTCTGCCATTCGCTTACAAGTACCTGCTAAACTTCCTCCTAAAGGAATTACGAAAGCTGCATTGATACCGTAGGATGAATTGTTGGAGAAACTGATTCCATCAAAGGAACTAACGGAGGTTCCTAATACTAAGGAAGGTCGCGGACAAACAACATGCATCCCTGCGATTCCTTGGATTTTATAAGCTGCGGATTCGCCAAGATTATATACTCCAGTTTGATTAATTGCTGATGAATTACGCTGTTGATTATCTAGCTTTTGTTCTTGAGTCGGTTGAGATTGGGAATTAACTGTATTGTTTACTGATTGAGCTTGGACTTCTACATCTGTGCTGACTACGACGAGTAGACATAGCAAGGAACTATTGCTTAAGGTTGCTAAAAGTTTGCTAAACATTGGATGTTTTAATTATTGAAATTTCTGATTAAAACAGTTTTGCAAGATAAAATTTTTCACCTGGATTGGGTAGGGTTGATGGTTTTTATTCCCTTTCATTTTCTAATTTATTAGTGATTTACTTGTGTGATTTGAGTTTTGTTGCTCGCTCATCACACTCTCATATTCCCAGGAATTTCTGGATATGACGAGGGGAGTTTTGGGGGATTAGGTGGGTGATTTGACTATCGTTTTTCCCGTAAAAGTTGTTAACTTTGTAAAGTTATTTAAATTAAGAAAAGTTAATTACTTTTTGAAAGAATAATAAGGAAATATTGAAGAGACTGCAAAGATAGAAACAAAGTCATCAATAGTTTGTATGATGCAAATAGAAGAATTCACTGATACAATTTTTGCATACAGTACCCTAATTATCTTGTTGGTATGGATATTTGTATCCGTTTATCAGCTAGAATTTGGATATTGTATAGTTAGGTATCAAGAGGTGGGATTAGAAAAAATAAATGGCAAATTAAATTTCCGAATATAGCTCTGAATTTGTATACCTAAATTTTTCACAAATTCCTGAAACTTTCAGGGAGTAGGGAGCAACAGGAAAATAAATCTGTTCTCAAGACTTTTGAGAGACTTGTGATAAATCCAGGTATGGAGTTTGCTATTTGCATGTAGTGTGGCTTTAGCTATAAAAGTATTTTTCGTACTTGCACAAGAATTTAATTTGTTTTGACAAATATTGATTCCAATAGATAATCTTACCAAAATCCAACTTTTCACTGTTTGATTTTTTCATTTCAATGCAAGTTGGAAATTACTATAACTTCTCTATAAGGAACTTTTTTAACTATCAATTTTTCCAAGTTTGACTCCAGCCTTATATATATACATCAGGACAAAATCTGGTTTTTAAAAAGCAATTAATTGATGCAATGGCTAGTAATATCTTAATACTGGATTAAAAATTTGACCAATCAGCTATATTTATCACGATTCTGTCATGTCGTTAAATCTGCATTTGAAGCAAATCCCTAAAACTGACAGGGAGTAGGGAATAGAAGGAAAATCAATACTTAACTTGGAGTTGATACCTGACGGGGAAGCAGGGGAAGAAAATGTATCAAAATTTGAGTGAAATGCTACAACTGACTTGTGAGAAATCTAGATAAATCAAAACCCATTTTTCACAAAATTCACAGTTTTCAAGGGGATAGAAAGTAGTCTATATGTCATGCTAATACCAAAACCTATGACAATGATTTTTTCACCACCTCTGGATCAAGCGAGTGAACAATCGACTGAACTACAGCAATCCGATTTAAGTCGTGAAAAATAGCGTACCGTTGACTGATGACTGTTAACCGTTAACTGTCATCCTTTAATAATCCTACATGTAAGATTTCACAAATCCCCCTCGGAATGCTGTAGTTAAAGTTTACAAATTTTCATCAATTCTCATAGTTTATCAAAATTAGGTTATCAATAATGAATACTCAAAGTATATTGGAAGTTGCGGATAGAATTGTATCGGAAAAAACTGGTAAGCATTTGACGGATTTACAATTGGATTTATTACAAGCTGCTTGTGAAAATAAAACCTATGAGGAATTTGCCTTGAGTCGTGGTTATTGTTTAGATTATATCAAAAAGGATGTGGGTGCAGAATTATGGCATGTATTATCAACAAGTTTGGGAGAGAAAGTGACGAAAAAGAATTTTCGTCATGCATTTGAGCGATATTATCAGCTTTTCGTCATCAATAGTGACAATGAATTGCCATCGGTAAATTTTTTTCATAGTGTTGAGACACCCCATTTATCAACTTTTTGCTCAATTCAATCTAACAAATCTCCAATTATTGCATTGATTAACTGCGGTGAGCAACAAAAGAACTTGTTAATTGATAACTTACTAGAAAAAATTCCAGATGATTTCCCCTTGGAAGATAAACGCTATGCTTTAGCAGATCATCTTGTTTCTTTACAGCAGGTTTCAGAATCCAAAAAATGTGTTGATCAGGGTATCTATCGCTTTCCTCGTCAAGAGGAAGCAAAAAAGCAAATCTATTACCTATTGTATCAATACCTGACGAATTTTCCTTGTCTGATTATTTTAGATAATATAGACAACTTATTCACAGCGATGGAATTGGGGAAGGAAAATCCGCCAAACTCTCATCATGTAAAATCATAATTGATTATGCATGTCGTTGCAAAACGATAATTTGTGTTCCCACCACTGGATTGCGTGCAATTAAATGGTCTTGCATATCCATAATTTCTAAATGGGTAAAATCTAAATCTTGCGATCGCAACCAAATATCGGTGGCAATTTCGTCCTGCTCAGATGTGGACAAATTATACCAGTCATCACTGAGTTTTACCGACAGGGTACTACTGGCAAAATTTACCTGAATTGACTTTACCATCCCCTGGGCAATGCGATCGCTAATGTTGGCAATTTGGCTTTCAATGGCTGCAATCAGGTTTTGTTCGGGGGTCAAAGGTGTGATTTCGGGAATGGTTTCTGGTTCAACGGGGGTCTCTACAGCAGTAATTTCCGGAGTCGGTTCTGGTGTTGATTGTGCGATCGCTTCTGGGGTTGGTTCTACCTCTGGGGAAGTGGTTTCCTCTAGGATGGGATTTTCGGGTGTTGGTTCCGGTGTCGCTGTGCTAACACTTGCTATTGGTGTCGGTTCTATTTCGGGATTGGTTTGCTGATGGAATAGATTAGTTCCTCGCCAAATCACTACTACAGCGACACCAGCTATAATTATACCCGGTAAGATGGAGGGAATTTTTCCCCAAAAACCAGACCTGGGACTTTCCCTAGTCTCCTCCTGTTCCAGCTTTGTCACCGTATTTTCTAAAATACCAATTGTCCCCCGCAATAACTGAATCACCTTCTCCTTCCAAAAAGGTTGTCGAGTTCGTCGTGGTTGATTATTTCCTGGTTGTCGGTTTCGATAATTAGACATAGAATTTTACCAAAAATCAAGAGGATTCAAGGATAAGTAAGTGGATGAGTAGTAAAACAAGTGATAGGTTATACCTTGCGCGCTGATATATGTTTTAGTAGAGAGGTAGGATGGCGATGTCTATTCCAGGATTAACTATTTCAATCAAAAGCTCACTTATTGACCGTGTGAAGTATATATCGTGGTTTCATATGTAATTGCATCTACCGACTTCAGAGTCAGAATCGGCTGAAATCATTGTCACCTTTGGATTAATTTACCACTTTCAAGTAATTTTCTTTGGTTAAGCATTCTACATCTTGAATCTTTATTTGCAGATTTTAACTAATGTTGATAACAGTAAAGATTAGTTGCAATCACTATTCCCAGTAAATTAACTGGTGTATATTAATAATTGAAGCTAGATAGATAGCTTCCCTGGCAGAGACAACAGCCCGGAGTCAACTTAGTTAAACAAAGAGGTAAGAAAGCTGTTTATTGGATCTGTCTCGCAAACAAACAACAACACCCAACGCGAAAACTTATAATTCCTTATTTGTGTTAGGGGGGAAATACAACTAGAAGGTGTCTTTGTAGCGCGAACAAAGTTTATCTAGTGTAGCCCCAAAGAGTAAGATGGTAGAAGAGGAAATCCCTAAGTGAGTAGATGGTTGGGTGTTGTTGTATTTAGGAATAAAAAAGATAAAAAATTGGGAATTTCAAGCATTTGCCATCAAATATTTGTCAAAATAATCTTCACGGCTTCGATAATCACATCCGGTCTATCTAACCAAACGAAATGACCACTATTTTCTGCGGGAAGGGAAACGCAATTCGATGAGAGATTTGATAGTTTGAGGTGCATTTGGTCACGTAGTCGATTTGCACTGCTGAGGGGAATAAATTTCGTCCACAATGAGGGTTTAAAAAAGGAACTGGCTTTAATATTAACTATTGGCATTGTGTGAAACTGATTTGCAATCGCCACTTGATGACTGCTTTGATTTAGGTTCATGATTTCCTGAGCCATAGTTAACCAGTGGGGGGAACGACAGAATGAACGTTTTGCGTAGCGACGCTGAACGACAGGGAATTTACGCAATTCTGGTTTGAGGATTTCAAACAAACCCAAATTATTTAAAATCCGAATTATCCCCAGGAAAGACCCGCAAACCGACATTAAAAACCCGGAAAGAAAGAATAACTTTAAAGCTTGTAGAAGTATGGACATTTTTAACATTCCCGTTTCTTCTAAGCCATCAGTCAATACCATCCCCACAACTTTTTCCGGAAAATGATGAGCATAAAGGCGAACATTATAACTACCGAAGGAATTACCAATTAAAATATAAGGTGGTCGAATATCCGCATTTACCAAAAGACGATCCAATTCTCTAACAATATTTTCGCTAGTACGGGGAAGAGGACTGGTATCACTCCATCCATATCCCGGACGGTCGTAGATGCAAACCCGCGTGATTTTTGCCAATTCATCGATGAGAAAGTAACCATCAATTCCCCCCAAACTATGGTCAAGGACAATTGTCGGTAAGGAGGAAGACCCAGAAACCCAAAGATAGAGATGATACCCACCCACATCAATTAGTTTACCGGGGGGTGGTTGCTGATTTTCCAGATAGGTGGCGATCGCGTGGTAAATTGTAGTGATCGCAAGTAGTATTACCCTGGTGGAAATTGGCATTGGAAAGTATTAATTATCACTATTTTGACTATCGTCCTGACTCTGGACATGGCGTTGTAAAGCTGATTTTTCCTTCGAGAGTACAGACGCGACATGTCACGTCTCTTCCCATTCCCAAAAACGATAATTCAAATTAAATCCACAATGGAAAATTGTCGCATTTTATTTAATTCTTGCAGTTTGATTTCTTCATACAGGAAAGATTGATAATAGGATTGGGATAGTTCGGGGTCATTGTTGGGATCAGTTTGATTTAATAATTCTAAAAAGTGACGTTTGCGCTTTTCTCGAAGATTTTTTTCCATACAGGCAATAGTTGCTTGAATCACTTGGGGGGTACGAATAATTTCCGTTTTGGCTTTTTCACTTAAATAAAATAAATGGGAAATCGAGTTTAGATCGATTGCGGATGCTAAATAAATATTTTGAATAGCGGAAATTAAGTCAATCTGTTCATGATGGGGAATTTGTAATATTTGCTGCCAGAGATAGCGATGGTGGGAAAGACTAAATTGCAGGTCTTTTTCCTCCAGGATTTGATTAATAGTTGGACGATGTTGGGGACAATGTAGATAAATACGTAATAATAATTCTTCTGCTTGGACAAGTAAATTAGATTTACTAATGGTAAGCTGAATTTTGCTGCTGTCAGTACCTAAATCCTGGGTTGAGGATGGACTATCAATCTCTGTGTCATCATCTAGGGGAATGGAATCGGCAGGTGTGGTAAAATTAGTTGAGGTAGGTTTTGAATATTTCCGTTTGGGGAAGCTTCTTTGTAGGGGATTTAACTGGGTGACAAGATTTTCTATACGCAAAGCAATCAAATTAGTGTCACCACCACATAAAATTTCTGCACAGTGGGAAATATAATAATTGCGCGTATCAATATTTTCAATTTTGTTGAGGAGTTTGACAAATTGCTGGGAGATAAATTGAAAATCAATGACATTTTTAATATCTCGTTCCCGGATAATTTGATGAATTTGCCAATCTATCCATAGAGGAGCTTGATTTAAAAGCTGTCGATAATCATCAGCCGAATAGGTACGTAAATACTCATCCGCATCCTTCCCATCGGGAATATTCAAAATTTTTAATTGTACTTCACCGTTATAGGCTAAATTGGCAATTTCTCCAATTGCTCTTTCTGTTGCATTGACACCAGCCTTATCTGCATCAAAATTGAGAATAAGTTGTTTAGAATCACAATAACGTAACGCTAATTTGACCTGTTCTAAACTCAAAGCAGTCCCTAAAGATGCAACCGCATTCGTAATTCCCGCAGCATGTAAAGCAATGACATCAAAATAACCCTCCACCACAATTACCCGGTCAAACTGGGAAATCGGATTTTTGGCTTGATCCAATCCAAACAAAGTTTTACCCTTAAAAAATATCTCCGTTTCTGGGGAATTTAAATACTTCGGTTGGTCATCCCCCATAGTCCTCCCACCAAACCCAATTACCCGTCCCAAGGTATCGTGAATGGGAATAATAATGCGATCGCGAAAGACATCGTAATATCCCTTCCCCTCCGAACGTGGTTTAATTAAACCAGCTTTTTCTACCAATTGCACCGGGTAACGCTTATCCTCCACCAAATAGCGATACAGGGTTTCCCAACCACCAGGTGCATACCCTAAACCAAATCGCTGGATTATCTCCTCACCCAGTTGACGCTGCTGTTGAAGATAGGACATCGCACCGTAACCTTCCTTCCGCAACGCATGTTGATAGAACCTTGCTGCTGCTGCTACCACCTCATACAACTGTTCTCTGAGGGAAATCTGTCTTTGTAATTCCTGACGTTCTTCTGGTGCTAAGGTCTGCACAGGTACTTGGTAGCGTCTTGCTAAATCCAACACCACATCCGCAAACCCACGTTTTTGAATATCCATCAAAAACTTGATGGCATTTCCCCCCGCTTGACAGCCAAAGCAATAATACATTTGCTTGCTAGGGCTAACTGTAAAACTGGGGGTTTTTTCATCATGGAATGGACAAACCCCGATATAATCCTTACCTCGCTTCCGCAACACCACATGTTCGGAAACAACCTCATAAATATCTGCACGTGCTTTCACAGCATCGATGGTATCTGGGTGTAAGCGAGGGATTTCCATACAGAATTATTAGTAACATTAACAATCCAATATTTCTTGGATGTTAACTAGATTTTTGATATTACTAGTACAATTCGGCGGCAATAAAGCTACCATTTCAATAAACCTTCTTACTTTTATCTTTTTACTTTTGCCTTGTTGTACTAGTACATTGGATTTTAGCACAATATCTGGGGTAATACGTTTGCTGTTTTGATTCATCCAGGGGGAAGAAGACAGGATGACAACTGGGTGATATTTAGTGCGATCGCTAAAATGTCGTCATTGTATTCATCTTCACAATAATTTTACTGAATAGCCGACTTTTACGAATACATCTTCAAAATTATGAAGAGCAAAAATTACAGCCTCAAATTAATCTAAGCATGGAGTCATTATCGAAAGTCAATTTTCTAATTATCCTTTTTTACTCAATAACACATTACGGTCTGAATTATTTTTTAAAGCTGGTACTAGATTTGCTGGTTATTCCACACAACTTTTAGTTTTGATTACAAAGGCTCTAATGTTTCCTGCTGCTAATAGTACTTTATATTAGGAAAGAAGCGAATATCTAAAGGAATAATTATTCCTCGGTCGGCAAAAGCCCCTACTTGCCAAAATAAAGAACCTGTTTCTTTGAGTATTCTGGCACATTCTCGCAAAACTAATGTTTGCTCCTGTAGATATTTTTCTAAAGCCTGTTTTGCTTCGTATTCTTTGCCTAAATTATAGGGTGGAGAAGATATAACTAGGTCAATACTATCACTAGGTAAATTTTTCAGCAGTTCCATACAGTCTCCCAAAAATATTTGATTGGTTGGGAGTATTTTTTTCTCATTGGTCACTGCTACACCTGCTTTTGCCTATGATTGAATAAATTGAATTATAACTAAATTTGATGTGACTTCAAATACTACAAATCGGTGGGTGACGAATGGGAGACGCAATATATTGCGTCTCTATAAATTTAATTGGTATTAACCCAAACTGGAAATTAAATCCTGTTTTGCTTGGGCGATCGCATCTCCTAATTTAGCTGCATCCCTTCCTCCTGCTTGGGCTATATTGGGTTTACCACCACCACCTCCACCGCAGATTTTGGCGATTCCCCCGATAAATTTACCTGCAAGGAGTCCCTTTTTGTTCACCTCTGTACCGAATGCTGCTACTAAACTGACTTTTCCCGGTTCGGGGACAGAACCTAATACCACTGCTGCATTTGCACCCAGTTTTTGTTGCAGTCTTTCCCCTGCGGTTTGCAAGGATGCTGCATCGACGTTATCCATACGTGCAACCAGAATTTTAAATCCAGACAAGGTTTCCGCATTCGCAAGTAAACTATCGGATTTGGCGATCGCGAGTTCTTCCTTCAAACTACTAACTTCCTTTTGCAGGGTTTTCACTTCCGTCTGCAATGCGGTAATTCTGTCGCTAATTTCTTCTGGTTTGACCTTAAAGCGATCGCTTAATTCCTTAACTACCTTGTCCCGAATACTCAGGTAATCTAAAATCGCGCTCCCGGAAACAGCCTCAATTCGTCGGACTCCAGCAGATATCCCCGCTTCGGAAATAATTTTAAATACCCCGATTTCCGCAGTATTACTGACGTGCGTTCCGCCACACAACTCCATCGACACACCCGCAAAATCCACAACACGGACTTCATCACCGTATTTTTCGCCAAACATGGCGGTTGCACCCTTGGCTTTGGCTTCAGCTAGGGGTAAAATTTCCACATGGGCCGGATGGGCTTCCGATATCCAGGTATTAACTTGGTCTTCGACTTGTTGAATTTCCTCCGGTGTTAATGCACGGGGACAATTAAAGTCAAACCGCAATCGGTCAAAACTCACCAAGGAACCTGCTTGGGAAATCCCCTCATCCACGATTTTTTTCAGTGCAGCTTGGAGGAGATGGGTTGCGGTATGATTAGCTTGGGCACGACGACGACAAGCACGGTCAATTTGGGCTGTAACCGCATCCCCGACGCGGACTGTTCCCCGTTCTAGGCGACCAAAGTGGACAAAAAAGTCGGATTCTTTTTTTACATCCTCGACGCGAATTAATAGACCGTCACCAGATAGATAACCCCGATCACCAATTTGTCCTCCTGACTCGGCATAGAAGGGGGTTTGATCCAGAACAATTTGTATTTCCGTCCCCGCTTCGGCTGCTTCTTCCGCCACTCCATTAACTAGAATTGCCTCAACTTGGGAGGTGGTGACGGCTTGGGTATAACCGACAAAATTTGTCACCTGGATATGTTCAGCTAACTTATCCAGACTACCCTGTACCGTTAAATCGATGGTTTCGTGGGCTTCCCGACCCATTTGTTTTTGCCGTTCCATTTCGGCTGCAAAGCCTGCTTCATCAATGGTTAGACCGTTTTCATGGGCAATTTCGGCGGTGAGTTCCTGGGGAAAACCGTAGGTATCGTAAAGTTTGAAGACATCTGCACCGCTAATAATAGTTTGTTTTTCTTGCTTCACTTTATTAATAATTTCTACCAGTAACTTCTCACCCCGTTCCAAGGTTTTCAAGAAATTACTTTCCTCCCGTTGCAACTCCGCTTTGATGGCATTTTCCCGCTTGCGTAATTCCGGGTAGGCAGATTCCGCCATCGCGATCGCTGTTTCCACCACCTGGGTGGTAAATTCCCCGGAAATACCAATTAACCGACCATGACGGACAACACGACGGATTAAGCGTCGCAACACATAACCCCGTCCCGTATTCGAGGCGCGAATTTCATCGGCAATCATATGGGCGATCGCGCGGATATGGTCGCCAATCACTTTTAAGGAGGTTTTGACTTTTTCGTCGGCTGTAGTATAATTAATACCAGCTATGGTGGCCGCCCTCTGGATAATTGGAAATATTAAATCCGTTTCATAATTATTGGGAACCTGTTGGAGAATCTGCGCCATCCGCTCTAACCCCATCCCCGTGTCGATATTTTTGCTTGCAAGGGGTGTTAAGTTTCCCTGGGCATCCTTGTTGTATTCCATAAACACCAGGTTATAAAACTCAATAAACCGGGTGTCATCCTCCAAATCAATCTGGTCATCCCCTAATTCCGGATGGAAATCGTAGTATATTTCCGAACAGGGACCACAGGGGCCAGTTGGCCCAGACTCCCAGAAATTATCCTCCTTCCCCATCCGCTTAATGCGCTTTTCACTGACACCAATCTGGTCACGCCAAATGGCAAAAGCTTCATCGTCCTCCTCAAATACACTGACGACTAGGCGTTCCTGGGGTAAACCAAATACCTCCGTGGAAATTTCCCACCCCCAAGCGATCGCTTGCTCTTTGAAATAATCGCCAAAGCTAAAATTACCTAACATTTCAAAAAACGTGTGATGACGCTTAGTTACACCCACATTTTCAATATCATTAGTGCGGATACACTTTTGGGAAGTCGTTGCACGTTTAAATTCCGGGGTACGCTGTCCGAGAAATATGGGTTTAAATGGTAGCATCCCCGCAATCGTTAGCAATACGGTAGGGTCTTCCGGAACCAGGGAAGCACTGGGAAGTACCTGGTGTCCACGTTGTTGATAAAAATTGAGAAATCGGGAGCGGATTTCGCTACCGTCAAGACGCAAGGGATTGGAAGACATGGGTTTGAATAATACGTTGCTGAATAATCGTCAATGATATTAAATATTAGCGAAGAATGAAGGGAAAGTGACGCACAAGTAGAGTCGGGAGTGGTAGAGACTTGACATGTTACATCTGTCACGGCAGAATTTCTGATGGGAGTATCTTGTTACTTTTAGACAATTAGCGAGTGAGACCACTACCCATAATTCAACTATGCTTTACAGGGTCAGTAGGTGAGCTTTTTGCTGAGATAGTAAATGCTTGCAGACAACTGTCACCTGTCAGCTACCAACAAATTAAAAAGATGAATATATCAGCGTGCAAAGTATATTCAAACGTCATTTACCTAACTAAACCTGTATTTCTCACAGGTAAATGGTAAGCCTGAAGTCAGAGTTTAATTCTCTTTCCACTCCCTACTCTCTGAAAGTTTTAGGGATTTGTGAGAAATCGGGGTAAACTAATTTTCTACAACCCCTATTTATTCAGAAGTCTTGTGTTTTCATTATACCTAGTTGAGCAAGACTAATTAAAGTGATAAAGTTTCCAAATTTATTAAGAATTTATCTGCTCCGGTGTTCCTATAATATTTTTTTGAACTTGACCCCTTGCCGAAATCCAAACTAGCTTTATATCCATATTTTGGACTACTGGCTTGCAAACTTAAGGTTTTTTTCCCAATTTCTCTGTAATTTTACTGATGATTTTGGCAGGATTACGAGTATCATGTATCGGTCTATAGGAGTATTACACATTTAATGATTATTGGCAATTTGATTTGAGTTACCAGTCAAAGTGAGGTATTTATTTACGAAATGACTCGAAGGGCAAATGTAGTTAAGTATCACGGTATTCACAGGAAGAAAGATTCCGTATAAATGCTGTATACACTGGGTCTCCCAGAATCAAGAGATGATTTTGTAACCTGCGTGTCTATCGAGCAAACGATTTTTAGGTGTGGGAATAAAAAAATATTTCCGATTATAGTCAAAACTAGCAAGAGGGAGGAAACAATTATGAAGTTTTATAGTCTTTACTCAAAAAATATTAAATTTACCTACGTTAATTCCACAGTCGAGGGTGATTAAGTATTATGATGGAAATCACGCAGTACACCCATACCTGTGTCGATTATTCCGTATTTTTACTGTTTAAAAAAGACTGGTGAAAGCAGACAGTAGGTAGCAGAACATAACCCCTGTAACATTACTCAGATAAATACTAAGTATCAGTTAAGCAACATAGACACCCTATCGGTGTTTTCTCTAAATAATAGGGAAGGTTGGTAATTGCTACTAAATCTAGAGAGTTACAAAACAATGTCTATGTTTACGGGTGAAAACCTAAGCCTGGGATACTTAAATTGTTCATTTATTAATGTCAGGGAGCATCGCACCTATTCACCAGGGTAAACTTTGCTAGTAAAAAAAGGCTGAGAATATAGCAATGAAGATATCTATTCTGGTCTTTGGGAGTTGTAATTTTTTGGCGACGCTTCCAGATCAGATTCGCGATGAAAATGCATTTCGTATCGAGTTGATCGATAATTTTAACCACGCGATCGCTCGGATTCAGGTTGCGCCACCCGATATCGTGATTGTCCAGGCTAGTATTGATGGTAGTATGGATCTTTGTGCTTGGTTGAAGGAACAAGCCAAGTTATCGTGGATTTATTGCATTTTATTGGAAGACCGAGCAGAGTTTTTGGAGAAGAAAGTAGCATCTGCGGAATCTGACTGGGAATGGGAAACGGACATGACCGCAGCTGCATTGCGTCAAGGTGCGGATGTGTACATTTTTTGGCTGGTTGTCCATGAGCGATCGCAAATTAGTTCCTCCCAGATAGCAGCTTGTCACCGCTTGTTGGTAGCACAGTTGACGGTTGGTTTGCGCAAAGCTCATAAATATCGTGATTTGGTGCGGACTAATGATTTACTTTCGGCGATCGCTCTTTCCGATGCGTTGACAGAATTGAATAATCGACGCGCTTTAGAATGGGAATTACCCCGACTAATTCAAAAATCACGGCAACAGGGCCAACATTTTAGTTTAATTATTCTAGATGTCGATTTCTTCAAAAAAGTTAACGATACCTACGGACATTTAGTCGGCGATCACTTGTTGCAGTTATTATGTACTAGATTGCGTCATAATCTCCGCTTTCAAGACACCGCATTTCGCTATGGTGGTGAGGAATTTGTGATTTTGTTGAGTAATACGGATTGCGACGAAGCAATTTCAGTTGCGAAACGCTTAAATCGCGTGGTCGGTAGTGAACCGTTTCAAATCGATCATGAATTATCCATAGATGTCACAATTAGTCTGGGAGTCGCTTGTCTGCAAGCGGAGGATGATATCAAGGGAGTGAGTTTACTACATCGAGCTGACCAGTATTTACTAGAAGCGAAAGCTTTAGGAAGAAACCGAGTTGTCGCGGATGAAAGTTATGCCTACAAACCCTATTTACACGTTGTTTCTTGAGTCAGGAGACAATATAAAAGTGTGAGTTGATTAACTTTCAGTGGGCTATTTTTTTGATGCCAACCTGTACTAATTCAATTCAAAATACTTAGCGGCACAGGCTTCTAGCCTATGGGGAAATAATACCAAAGTCAGAAGAACGGATCAAACGGAACTGAGGAATTTAGAGATTTTCAAGTGGTGTGAGTTTTTCCATTGATTCCGACTAAGAAATAATCTGAATACATTCATCAACAGTTGCGCGATCGCGCATTGCTTGTACTAGTTTGGTATAAGCAAGGGAATTTGCTTCTAAAACCGTTTTCGCTTGGAGTAAATAAAAACGCTGCTTCTGTTCGCACACAGACGGGGAAAAACCGATATTTCGCATCAAAGTATTGAGAAAAACTCGATCATCCTTTCCTCCTTGAGCATCAGTAAACACCATTCTTTCAGCAGCGATTCCAGCCATCCAAACTATACCGTATCGGTCGAGCATTTGGGCTGTAATTTTTCCAGTTTTTAACTGGTTTTGAATCTCTTCATCATCAAAACGTACTCCACCCTGTCCCGGAAAACCCTGCTGTAGCGCTTCCCAAGCACTGAGACTATAACCGAGAATGGGAATCGCAAACAGATGGGCTACCAAAAAATGTCCCGCTTCATGGTAAATTATGCGATCGCGGTAGGCTGGAGAAAATCCCCCAATCCAATCTAAGACCACATTTCCCCCTTTCCCCTGGAAAAAGAAACTATCCACCGTCACCAGTCCTAATACTGCAAATGTGGTGACTGCTGGTAATGTGGAAGGGATATGTAGTAATGGTCCAAGCAAAATCGAAAACGTCATCAAAAAAACAGATATCGCCGCCAAACTTAAACTTAATTGACTCATACTAATTTTTCTTAAATAAGCTTAATTTTTCTTTATTATCCGTTAAATCTAGAAAATAGGGAATGAACGTCAACAGATTTTGGATTGGGGAACGCTCCTAAGTTGTACATTTTATCAGCCTTACATGGTAAAGCTGGGAAATCACTCAAACAAAAATACTACTTTGACTATTTGCTAGCAGCGAAAAACGCGGCTAGTTAGACCTAGCATCTCACGATGGGACAATAGTACTTTTTGCGACTCAGTGATTTTCTTTAGTTATTGACTTAGGGAGAAAAGAAAACAAAAATACCGTATTTTTTTGGACGTAAATTGAAAATTTGACTGTGTATATACGTAGAGTAACGAGATATTTAAGTCAAAGAACTTGATGTAAGTACTCTTCGTCAGGAGCATCACAGTGTATGATATATGTGCCTTGTTGGTTGATTTGACAATAAAATTGCTTGCCTTATCCTAACAGGGAACTGGGAGTAGGAATAGTAGGAAGATCAACCCCTTACTCGACGCTTACCGTTCACTGACATCAAATGCAGGTTTCTATAGTAAAGGAACGATAGGTGACAAATGAGATTTATCTTAAATTAAAAACATAAAATTATTATTTATTTAATTTTCCATTCATTTTCCACAGACTAAATCCGATGAACAGACTTAAACAAGCTCGGAAGTTAATCAAAAAAAGATTCAACAAAGTGGCTCTGTATACTTTAATTTTGTTATTGGCTGTGGTGTTATCTGCAAATACTCCTGGTGTAATTGTTAGTAGCGTCAATTATTTCCGTGGTCAGCCAGATCAGCAAAATCTCCAACAACTAATTTCCCAATCCGGTGAAACAAATCGCGATCGCGCCAACAACTTGACAATTCAGGGTTGGCAATTATACGAAAAAGGTACAATAGAATCCCTGAATCAAGCTTTAGAAATATTACAATCAGCCCGGAAACTGTGGCAGCAAGTGGGGGATAAACAAGCAGAAGCACGTGCTGTTTTAGGAATTGGTCGGGTGTATGCGGATTTAGGACAGAAACAGTTAGCTTTAGAACATTATCAACAAATGTTAACCCTATCCCGGTCAGTAGGCGATCACCGCATTGAATCAACGGCGATTAATAATATTGGAAGGGTATATGAGGATTTAGGGGAAAAACAAAAAGCCTTAGATAATTATCAACAAGCTTTAGAAATAGCCAAGCAAAATAGAGATCAAAAACAACAAGCGAGTATATTAGTCAATATTGGTCGAGTATTTGGTTATTTTGGAGATCAACAGAAAGCCATTGATTTGCAAAATCAAGCTCTATCATTATTTCGGGAATTAAAAGACATTGATGGACAGATTATTGCTTTAAATAGTCTGGGTCAGGCTTATTTTGATTTACAAGATCGACAAAAGGCAATGGAGTTTTATGAACAAGCTCTATCATTGCTGAGTCAAACTGATAATAAACGGGGAATGGCCACCACATGGAACAATCTGGGTCAACTACACTTCGAATTAGGGAAAATTGACAAAGCCATAGATTGTTTTCATCAAGCCTTAGAAACATGGCAACAAATAGGAGATAAAAGTGGAGCTGCTTCCAGTTTAAATAACATTGGTGCAGTTTACAGACACAAAGGAAAACTTCCCGAAGCATTATCCTACTTCCAACAAGCATTATCCCTGACTAGAACAGTTAGCGATCGCAGTCTGGAAGCTAATACCCTCGCAAATATAGCCCAAGTTCAACATCAACAGGGACAACTGGAAACATCCCAACAAAACATGGAAAATGCGATCGCAATTATCGAAGACCTGCGCAGTCAAATTCGTAGTCAAGATTACCGTATCACCTATTTTGCCAGCAAAAAAGGGCTATACGACTTTTACATCGATGTCTTAATGGATTTACATCAAAAATATCCCCAAAAAGGATATGCTGCTCAAGCACTACAGGCCAGTGAAAATTCCCGCGCCCGTGGTTTAATAGAATTACTTACCGAAGCCCACGGCAAAATTCGCACCCAAATTGACCCCCAGCTCCTAGCCGAGGAAAACAGGATAAAATTCCGTTTAGAAGCAGTAAATCAACAACTCCAATCCATCCCCGATACCCCCGAAGGTCAACCCCAAACCACATACCTGCGACAAGAAATCAATACCCTAGTGGCAGAGTATAAAAATCTGCAAACCAAAATCCGTAGCCAAAGCCCCAACTACGGTCAGTTAATGTACCCCAAACCCCTCAACCTCCAAGAAATCCAACAACAACTAGACAAAGACACCGTTTTATTACAATATTCCCTAGGACGCGATCGCAGTTATCTCTGGACTGTATCCCCAAACAGCTTCCAATCCTACATCCTTCCCCCCTCCCCCCAAATCCAAATTAACGCCGAAAAATTCCGTACAGGTGTACAAATTACTACCCCAGACCTCCCCAACCAAGTCATAGATACAGCCCAGCAACTAAGTCAAACCATTATCGCCCCTGCTATTAACCAAATCAAAGATAAACGCCTAGTCATCGTCGGTGACGGTATTCTCCAACAAATCCCCTTTGCGACCCTTCCCGACCCCCAAGTGAAAAATAAATACCAACCCCTGATGGTGAATCACGAAATCATCAATCTCCCCTCAGCCACCACCATCGCCATCCAACGCCGACAAATCACCAATCGCCAACCCGCTCCCAACCTGATCGCCATCCTCGCAGACCCCGTTTATACCGCCAACGACGAACGAGTTACGGGAAAACCCGCACCTGCCCAAATCGCCGCCAATTTAGAACTGGAACAATCTGTTTTGAAACGTTCCGCTAGAGCCATTAATGGTCAAGGATTTCCCCGTCTACCCTTTACCCTCCAGGAAGCTGAATCAATCCTTCAACTAATTCCCAACGCCACCGGACTCAAAGCCACCAGTTTCGATGCCAACTACGACTTTGCCACCAGTCCGACCCTTAGTCAATATCGGATTCTCCATTTTGCCACCCACGGATTTGTCGATAACGACAATCCAGAATTATCGGGATTAGTTCTTTCCCTCGTTGACCAACAAGGACAACCCAGACGGGGATACCTCCAACTCGCAGACCTGTATAATTTAAACTATCCCGCCGACCTGATTGTGTTAAGTGCCTGCGAAACTGGACTCGGTAAGGAAGTTCGCGGCGAAGGATTGGTGGGGTTGACACGAGGACTGATGTATGCTGGTGGAGCCAGAATAGTCATTTCCCTGTGGCAAGTAAGTGATGAAGGAACAGCAGAGTTAATGCGGGAATTTTATCAGCAAATGTTAGGGAATAAACAAACACCCGCAGCAGCTTTAAGGAACGCTCAAATCAAACTTTGGCAACAAGGAGATTATCGCAGTCCCTATTTTTGGGCTGGTTTTACAATTCAAGGTGAGTGGCTGTAAATAAGCAGTTGGAGTAATACGGTTCGGAACAGAAATTTTGACAAACCACTACTCCTCACTCCCTATTCCCTGTCAAAGATTTTTTTCCGGATTAGGCGATCGCTCAAAAACTGGACAATATCCTTCTAGGGTGACGCGAAAGTTGTACAATGGGGAGGATGGATTCCAACATCTTTGTCCGCGTTGATGACGACATGTACCGCAACAGTCTATACTCCAATCAATGCGATCGCTGTTTTGATGCATCAGTTCCCGGGGTGATAATCCCCGCAGGACTAATTCTTCCCCTTGCCATCTGGCTTCTACTAGTCCAGTATCGGCAAATTGTCTCCATCGCGGGTCGGCAGCGATCGCTTCTGGTAGGGTAATTGTCACCATACTCCCTAACTCGGTTAATTCCCCTTCGTAGTTGGTTGCTGGGGCTGATGGTTGCAAAAAATTATCCCCTACCGGTAATTCTACGAGGGTTCCACTGGCGGGAGAATGGACGTGGTAGCGATTTTGCAATTCTTCCAGGCTGGTGAGGTCTGCCAGGTATTCTGGCGCACCATGTACAAAAATGACGTGCTGCGGACGTAAGTTGTGAATCAGTTGGGTGGTTCCGGGACAATCACTGTGTTGGGCTAAGAGGTAGGTTTCCACCTGCACTAGGCAGGGTGATTGTTGATAAACCCGTGATTCGATTTTCTGGGGAGCTAAAATTAGCCAAGGACCCGTGTCTTCTTGCAAATAGGCTTGTAGGGCACTATTAACATCCGTCAAGACGATACAGGGATTTCTCCCCACGATTCCACGGTTTTCTGGTGGTAATCTCCGGACACGGGGACGTACCCGTTCATCCCAAAATAACGGCTGGTGACGGGCAAAGTTTTGTACCGATGCGGGTAGATGGGGTAATAATTCTAAATACACATCACAACCAATGGCCACACTCCCATCCACCCAGATATCTAAATTCCGCCCCGTAAAATAGTGGTGGCTGCGCAGTAACATCAGTAATTCCTGTCCTAATCCCAACGCTGGTGTCGGCATTAATACGGAATAGCCATCTTCAATCGCCCGATTGATTCTTTCTGCTAATTGGTTTTCCTGGTTACGACGGTGGGGATGGCGCGAACTTCCGTAGGTTCCCTCAATAATCAACACATCTAACTCAATTCCCCGCAATTCCTCTAATCGTAAACCCTCCACCAATCGAGAATTGGAGAGAAAAAAATCACCCGTATACAACAATCTGTATTTTTTCTGGGGGCTAATATAGGTAATTAAAAATGCAACTGCACCTGGTAAATGACCCGCCGGGAACAATTCCACAATTAAACCATCTTCTAACTCGATTGGCGATCGCAATGGTAGGGCTTGACAAAATTGGGTCTTCGATTTGTCGGTTTCATCTAGCCAATTTAGGGGTAATAATCGACTTGTGACTTCACTCCCATAAATGGGTAGTAAAGGATAAAGTTCGTGTAGGGATTTTAAACCCTGTGCATGGTCAGGATGAGCATGGCTCACCAAAACGAAATTGGCTGGTAAGGGAGACTGTCCCGGTCGAGCAAATTTGACCACTCCCTCAATTAAAGGAGTGATATCAGCCAAACCACAATCCAATAAAATACGATGCTTACCCATACGTAGCAATAAACACATGCCTTCACCCTGCTGGTGAACGCCATAGGGTAAACATTCCAATTCGCAGGTCTGTTCGCGATCGTCGAAGTCCAATGATTCCGACATAGAATTAAACAAAAACTCCCTCGCTTTTCCCTGAATCCCCTTATCCCCAGGAGGTTGTTTTTGGCTTTCAGGGGTAGGAGTGTCGCTCATACCATCCCCCCAACCGCAAGCAAATTTACCAGATGCTAATATCTCCCTCATGTCACGACAACATGGGATAATAACTGCTAACCGTTAACAGTCAACGGTTAACAGTCAACTGTCAGCAAAAAGTGAATCTGCTAATTAAATAATTCCTAAAATGCCTAACAGTTGATATTTTGAGGTGGGGTTAATGGGCAGATCCATTACCGTGGTAATTATCCGAGTCATAAAAGCCGTTCTTGGTGCCAAAAAATAAGCACGCAAACGTGAATACTACCGTTAATCCAACTAATATTAGTTTCACATCCATTGTTGTAATATCCTCATTGAATATTTTATCTACAAACTTCGTTGCAATCTTTAACAATCACAACAGCTAAATTCACAACTACGCTTCTCAATCTTTACTATGTTATGTAAGCTTTTGGCAATGAGCGAAGATACTAAAATACAAGTTCGATTGTAAAACGTTTGGATTAACCTGTCTATCTGTTGAAATTATTAAAAAAATCTATATTTCTGGAATCATATATCCATGCTTGAAAGAAGTATTTGTTGACAGTTAATACCGTTTTACTTTGAAGTTGATACATGTAGGAAAGCAGGGGAGCAGGGGAGGACAATGTATCAACATTTGGAGAAAATAGTATAAAAATTGACAGGTAGGTGACAGAATCGACGTAACAATGCTATTTCTATTGCAGGATAAACTTCTTCAACAGTCCCTTGTCACGGAGAAACCCCCCTACCCATATCTAAATACAGTTTTACTTTGAAGTTGATACATTTAGGAAGCAGGGGGAGCAGGGGAAGGAAATGCATCAAAATTTTACTGAAATGGTATAAGCCAGCATTTTCAGCAAGGGAATGATAAGCTTTGAGTAATGGATTGATTCTCCTACCACTCCCCACTCCCTACTCCCTGAAATCAGGAGTTTGTGGAGAAATCCGGGTACGGATACCACAATTAAACTTCCTTAAAATCGATAGCTCATCACCTGAATAGCGCTGGTTTCCGGTAACTGATTTGGACGGATGGTGATAGTATCCGTATTACTACGAATTATTTGCGTACCCTGCATCACATTTAAAAAATCATCAAGAGGAGCAATATCGCAAGTATCATCAGCCGCTTGGGTACGATAATAGGTAGGAATGATTAACCTGGGATTAAGGGATTGAATAGCTTGTTGAGCTTCTTGAGCATTATATCCCTTAGCTCCACCACCCACCGGAATTAGCGCCACATCGGGACGACCAAATAGGGTCTTTTGTTCAATGGAAATCGGTCCTGCTGGTACACCAAGATGGGAAATCCGCACACCTGCTTGTCTCCAACTCCAAGCATTATTCATCCCAAATTGTCTACCACCCCTACGGTCGTGGGGAAGTGCAACCCCTTGAAACTGAATTCCACCAAACTCGTAAACACCGGGTCGAAAAATCAATTTCGGATTTCCCGGTAAATCGCCAATATAGCCTTCATCTAGGAGTTGGCTACTAACTAAAACCAAATCAGCTGTCACCCGAATCGGTCGATATTTGGCAGTACAACCCCCTGGACGGAACGGATTTACAAGTACCCGTAAACCCCCACCCGTAAACAAAAAACAACTATGTCCCAACCACTGGATGGATAAGGAATTGCCTGTTTGTGCGTTTGCTTGGAGGTGTGTTAACCATTCTCCACCCATCGCAGTTAGCAATCCTGCTCCAGCGTAGCCCATTAACTGTCGTCGTTTCATCAATTTGCTCTTGACTGTATTTGTACGAGAAAGTTACGTAACAATTGCTTGCCTGAAGTTGTCAGGACACTCTCTGGATGAAACTGGACTCCTTCCACGTGGGGATAGTTCCGATGTCGTACACCCATAATTGTTCCATCCTCGACCCACGCGGTAATTTCTAATACATCTGGACAGGTTTGTCGCTCAATAATCAAGCTATGGTAGCGAGTTGCGGTCATCGGGTTTTCAATCCCAGCGAATACCCCTACCCCTGTATGGAAAACAGGAGATGTTTTCCCGTGCATTAATTCCGGTGCGGAGACTATTTTACCGCCAAATACCTGGCCAATGCTCTGATGACCTAAACAAACACCCAAAATGGGATAATTAGCACCTAATTGGCGAATTAAATCCACAGAAACACCCGCGTCTTCTGGTCTACCTGGACCTGGGGAAATGACGATTCCGTGGGGATTTAAACTGCGAATTTCCCCAATCGATATTTTGTCATTGCGAAAAACTTGAATATCTTGAGCGATCGCAAATTCTGTACTTAGTTCTCCTAAATACTGAACCAAATTATAAGTAAAGCTATCGTAATTATCAATAACTATAATCACCGTTTAATCCTGCAATTGCCATCAAATATTAGGATACAGGAATATAGTTGCTGAGACAGACCGCCAGGTAAACTAGGAGAAAAAGGGGACATTGCATCCAAATTATATGAAATATGAATTGGAGAGACCGAGCGATGCTAGGTCTCTCCATGACGATGATTTTAATTTGAATCAATGTAAATAATTCTAATTCATGCCCAAATAGATGTTTATCTAGCAAAATTTCCACCTAATGAATTAGATATCCCGCAACTTCTACCCATAAAGGTGGTATGATTAAAATCCCAGCGACAAAAACCGCAACCATCGCTGCGACTAAAACCGCACCCGCAGCACAATCCTTGGCAATTTTAGCTAATTCGTGGTAGGTCTGCTTCACAGTTAAATCCACCAGGGATTCAATTGCTGTATTTAGTAACTCCAAAGCCAATACTAAACCACTAGTTAAACCAATTACAGCCATGGACGCGGCTGATAAATGTAAAAATATCCCTAAGCTGAAAGCCAGTATACATACAGAAACATGGATTTTAAAATTGCGTTGGGTTCTAAAAGCATAGGTGATTCCAGCCCAAGCGTATTTAAAACTGACAAATAAATTTGATGCTACCTGCCAAGATAACTTACGCTCTTGATTCGTAACTGTCTCCAGCGAATCAGACTTTAGGGGGGACGAAAGTTTATTGGACATAAGCATCAAGTAAAAACGGTGTAAGGGTACAAGGAGGAAAGGTAAAACTAGCAGAATCAATTAACACTTATCAGAAATTAACACTTAGTTATATTTCTACATAAGTATTATAGGAGAGCAATTTGTGATTTTTGGCAAGTTGGACAACTAAATGATTTCTGCTAAATCAATGTTTATTTTTATGCCTACAAGCCTCAGCAGTTCCACTTGCTTCATAAGCATTCTGGTCAGGGATGCGGCATCCGGATGATCCCAGCCGAGGAGGTGTAAAAAACCATGAGACACCAACCATACTAACTCATCTGCAAGGGAATGTCCTTGTTGAGTCGCCTGGCGAATAGCTGTATTTATTGACACGACAATATCACCGAGATACAAGGGTGAATCTGGAGAAAGTTGAAGCGATCGCGGAGTCATTTCTTCCAGGGAAGCAAAGGCGAGAACATCTGTAGGTTTATTTTTGTAACGATAGGTGTGATTTAGTTGTTGAATTTCGGTATCATCAGTGAACCGCAGACCCATTTCGTAGCTTTGGGCGAAAGCGATCGCCTGATGTTGGGATATTAAATCTGTATACAAATATTCAAACCAGTTGTTGATCCAGTTTTGCCAAGTGACCGGATCGATATAATTTTCCCCGACGACGGGAAACTGCTTCTCGTCAATCGACTCATAGAAGGCATCTTGCACGTATAATTCAACTAACACCCCTCATCACTCCAGACGAAAATCAATTAGGAAACAATCTTTTATTAATAGGATTAATAGGGAATACGGTCGAGAGGAAAAAATTATGTTAACTGCTAACCGTTAACCGTTGAAGTAACCCAGAACCCTCCGGGTTGCTGCATTGTCATCCTAGCGAGTTAGATAAGCAAGTCCAATCAATACAGCTAACAGACCCACAGTTGTCAGGAAAAAATGCTTCAGGGAGGTAGCGCGTTTTTGCACCATATTCCGCATCGCTAACTTCACATAGCGAGGTTGGGGTTCCGTGGATGGGGAATTATTAGTCATAGCCTATTAATTAACTATTATTTTGGCAAAAATTATTTTTTTTAGACGACAGCTGTCACAACTATCATAACGGCAATCTGCTCCAAATCACCAAAAAAGACGGGCGTAGAGCCTGTCTTTTATTTGATGGAGATAATTATGATTTAATTTAGCTGCTGATTGATTGCAAATAATACCCTAGAGTTGATAATCAACAGCCATAACTATAACAATTACAGTCACAACCATCTACATGACTATCAAGTTTAATCAGCGTATTCCAAGTGTTTACACCAATGACTCCATCAGCAGTTAAACGGTGGTGCTTTTGAAAAGCAATAACAGCCTTAGCCATCTCCTTCCCATCGATTTGATTAATTACACCTTGGTAAAAACCGCAATCGTAGAGAACTTGTTGAACTAACTTAACTTGGGCGATCGCATCCCTGCTTGCAGGAAGACCTGGGAAGGATAAAACTGGTAGACTTTTAGCACCATCACAGATAAAGTTCCAGGTTGCACCATCAGTAATTCCCGTGACCTTTAAAAATCCTAGACATTGCAAGTATTTAACAGCAACTTCCGTCTTTTGACCGAAAATACCATCCACCTCTACTGACTGGGAATAGGTATAAATAGATGTCAGTCGTCGATTTAAGCGTTTTTGCATCTCCTTTACATCTTGACCGCGATCGCCGATTCTGAGGGTCGGTTTAAATGCTGGACACTCAATAGTAGTAGTCATATCGTCCATTTCCATTTCTCCGTAGCGATGATTAATTACGCAATTTAACTACCATCAAACCAAGGGAAATTCCTGAACTTACCCGAGTACCCTTTGGGGTAATATTTTGTGTATTGTCGAAAGATCAACCCCAAACAGTCAAAAAAGATAGGCTTTATGCCTATCTTTTGTCATCGGATTATAGAATTATGGTTTTTATACCTGTTGGCAAAAACTACTCAGCAATTTCTGGAGCGCTCATCGATACTGCATGTATTTCTTTGCGTTGGGCAATTGTTGGTACGGAATCCCGCAACCTTTCCGTTAACTGAACAGTCGTCGAATCGTAAATTTGGGTTAGTATTTTGGGATACAAGCCAATACCAATAATTGGTACAAGTAGGCAAGCAATAATAAATACTTCGCGAGGCTCCGCATCAATGAGTTTTTGGTGAGCGATTAATTCTTGGTTTTCCTCACCGTAGAAAATCTCACGCAGCATCGACAGCAGGTAAATCGGAGTTAAAATGACTCCCACAGCCATCAACGCAACCACGATAATTCGGAAAGTGGGACTATAGGCATCACTATTAGCAAATCCGACAAATACCATCAACTCTGCCACAAATCCACTCATTCCTGGTAAAGCCAAGGAAGCCAAAGAACAGGTGGTAAACATGGCAAAAATTTTCCCCATCCGCTTACCAACCCCACCCATTTCATCCAGCATGAGGGTGTGAGTGCGGTCATAGGTTGCACCGACTAAAAAGAATAAACTTGCACCAATCAATCCGTGGGACACCATTTGCAGGACAGCTCCACTTAATCCTAAATCCGTAAAAGAGGCTATCCCAATCAAAACAAACCCCATATGGGAAATTGAGGAATAGGCAATTTTACGCTTCAGGTTACGTTGGGCAAAGGAAGTCAGAGCCGCATAGATAATATTTACAACCCCCAAAATCACCAATATTGGTGCAAAATAGGCATGGGCATCTGGCAACATCCCCGCATTCATCCGAATTAGGGCATAACCACCCATTTTCAAGAGAATACCAGCCAATAACATGTGAACAGGGGCTGTAGCTTCACCATGTGCGTCTGGAAGCCAAGTATGTAAAGGGATGATTGGCAACTTGACCGCATAGGCAATCAAAAATGCTGCATACAGCAACATTTGGAAATTCAGTGCGTAATCTTTCAGCGCTAAAGATTGCATATCAAAGGTGACATTATCACCATAGAAAGCCATCGTTAACGCTGCAACGAGGATAAATAGCGAACCACCAGCTGTATAAAGAATAAATTTGGTAGCAGCGTACTGACGTTTTTTTCCGCCCCAAATTGCCAAGAGTAAATATACCGGAATTAATTCTAGTTCCCAAACCAGGAAGAATAGCAACATATCCTGAACCGCGAACACGGCAATTTGTCCACCGTACATCGCCAAAATCAGGAAGTAAAAGAGTTTTGGTTTGAGGGTGACAGGCCAAGCTGCTAAAATCGCTAGGGTCGTTATAAACCCGGTGAGGATAATCAGTGGCATAGATAAGCCATCTGCACCCACTGACCAATTTAAGTCCAGTTGGGGAACCCAGGGATAGCTTTCTACTAGCTGTAAGTTGGGATTAGAGAAATTGTACCCAGTGTAAAACGCGCCAATAATGAGCGCAAAATCTATTAGCCCAACGATAAGTGAATACCAACGCACGGTTTTCCCATCGCGGTCAGGGATGATGGGAACAAGTAAAGCCGCCACAATTGGTAACAGGATTATCGTCGTCAGCCACGGGAAATTAGCTGTATTCATCGATATTTTTTGGTAACGAATAATGAATGTCGCCTTACATCCACTATCTCTTTTAGTAGCAGTTTTTGATGGATTTGGTCAGTTTTGTTATGTTGATTTAACAAAAATCAAAAAATGTAACACTCTCGTTTTATTTGTGACCATAGAAAGTAAAAAAATGTGAATAAAGGCTACAAAAGTTTCGAGGGAGTTGGGAGTGGGGAATAGGGAGTAGTCCTGCATTTCTCACAAGCAAGCGGTAAGCGTTGAGTAACGGATTGATTCTCCCGCTATTCCCTACTCCCTACTCCCAATTCCCTGTAAGTTTTAGAGGTTTGTGAGAAATCCGGATAGTGAGTTTGAGAGATATTTATTTTCTGTCTTCAATCCGTCAATTCCCAGTTAGTTAATAGAATATAGCAATCCGGATTTGATTCTTCAAAAAATCTCAGTACACTTATATCATTGACGCTAATGGTTGCTACATATCAGGGGCAATAACCATTGACGATTCTAGTTTCATTTATTTCAAAGTAAAAGAGAATTGATATACAGTAGTCGGAGCGGGATTTGTGAAATCTTAAATGTAGGGTTGTTAACGGTTGACAGTTGACGGCTAACAGTCACCAGTCATCAGTCAACGGCACGCTATTTTTCACGACTTAAATCGGATTGCTGTAAGTCCTACTATTAAGATGGAAAGTATAATGCATCAACCCAACAATACTTTTCACCTCCTGCTCCCGTTAACCTTGAAGGGGAAGGGATTCACACTCTTGCTTAGTGACGTTGTGACGATAGCGAAACATGGCCTCTAATTGAAGATTGATTAACCAACCACTGAAGAATTCTACCGCATCTCCTCCAGGCATTTTGAAGGAAATGGCATCAGTTAATCGGGTTTTGTTGCCTTCTGGTTGGAAAATATGCTCATGTCGCCAATATTCAAAGGGTCCAGAAACCTGTTCGTCCACAAATCGACGATATTCTTCCCATTCAGTATGTTTGGCAACCCAAGTTAAAGGTAATGCCCCTAAGAACAGGCGAAATTCCGTAATTGCACCGACATTTAATCCTCCTTCTCGACGGATTACCTGTACTGGTTGCCAAGGGGGTGTAAGTATTTTCAGGACATCTGGACGCTCATGGAATTTCCATACGACTTCGACGGGTGCATCAATTAACGATGAATACTTGAATTGCAGCATTAATCAATATCAACTACTATCAATCACTAAAATTGATTATGCATGATTTGCAAATCCTGGGACGACGTGATTTTTTACATGGTTGGGGTTTGCTGTAAAAGTCTCTTCGTAAGGGTCGGGAGTCGGGAATAGGAAAATAAAAAACTTTTCAAGTCTATGGAATTTTGAAGCGCAACCGCAGGTTATACCGTTTGACTTGGGAGTTGATATATTTAGGAAAGCTTTTGGGAGCAGGGGAAGAAAATATATCAAAATTTGAGTGAAATGGTGTTACGTCAACAGAAATCAAATATGAATTCAATACCACTTACCACTAGTTATTGATAGTAACTTGGCATGAATTTGTGTGAATTTGCGATCGCAATTCCAAAATCCAATATTACAAGCTAGCAACAATCCCCCATCTAACGGCTAATTAATTTGGCTAAAATATTTTTGGTAATCACTTCCGCATCCTGACTAATTACTGATGGACGTAACTGGGGTACATTGTAATCATCTAATCCCCAACTCCATTGAATCGTTCCAGTTGCCAATACGGTTGCACCAGATGGTACTGTATACACCGTCATATCCGAGTATCTTGTTCGTCCACGGTAACGGTAGGGAGAATGGGCTATACGGATAGTGTTTGGAGGTGCATTGCCAAACATGCGATCGACTTCGTATCCCAATAAACCTTTGAGTCGGAGTTTTTGTTGGGGATTACCATCTAACTGGGTATGGGTAATCAACCAATGGGGTGCAGTTTGCTCGATAATAATATCATCGTTGACCTGGAAGGTTTCGTACATGACTCCAATTAAGGCATCTTCGGGACGATTAACGGGTTGATTTCGCCATTTCGTGGTGACTAGATAATCGTTGCTGGGGTCGGAATCACGGAAAAATGGGTCTAGAGCATAGGCTTCTTTGTAGGATGCAATGACTCGATTGGGAGCTTTATTCACCGGACTTGGTTCAAAGCGAATTTGCCAATAGCAAGTATTGGCAGAAAAAAAACCTAAACTCAAACCCTTAGATAAAGCTTTTTCTAGATTATCCCGCATTTGCCATGACCAATATTCATCGTGTCCGACCGCTAGAAATGCCTTGTGATTTTGCAAGATATTTTTACCTGTAAACACATTCAGTTTATTTTCATGGGTGTCTACATCGGTACAATAGCTAACATCATAGCCATTTTTCTCTAACCACCGGACAAAATTGTATTCCCATCCAGCACTGGAAGTACGTCTAGGTGGTTGAAAATTGGTGAGAAATTCCCCAGCACCGACTCCATAGTCAGCAACAGGATTAGGACTGGTGGTATAGGGACGGTTAAAGGAAACTTTGCTGGCTTGTTTTCCACGACTGTTCCAGCGATAGAGGGACATTCCCCACCAATTATTATAGGCTTGAAAGGTGGTGACGCTGGATTGGAATAAAATATCTGATGGACGGTCATCATCGCGGATCACAAAGATGATATAGCTTTGTTTACCGGTGTTTGCGGTTGTGAGTTTGGCTAGATAAAATCCACTTGTCCAGGTGAGATTTATTTGGGGATTAATCGTAGTTTTTAATCTAAATGGGTCTTGCCAATCACATTCAATTAATCCAGTTTTTTTGTCGATAATGGGGGGTGGTTGTTGTATTCCGGGACGATTAATGGCAGGTACAATTAATCGTGCCCCGTCGCCACCATACCAACCCATGCGATAAATTTCGATTGTATAATAGGGGGCTTTAGTGTTCACAAATAGTTGAATTTCTTCACCCCGATTAATACTGGTTGCGGATGCATAGCCTTCAATTTCACGGTTGCGAGCGGGATTTTGTAATTTCCAGTTAGTGGTTCCAGGTAATTTATTTTCTTGAATAATTGGATTATTTAAGTGAGATATGGGTAATTCCAGGGCTAGGGCTGGTGGAATGGAAAATAAAAAGGGAAGAATCAGACTGAGGATAAAGGTGATAAATGCACCCCCAATCATTAATAATGTTTTATAACCTGGCTCGGTTAATAGCATGGAAAAATCTGGATATTAACTTTGGGACATTGCGGAATTTTGTGATGAATTATGATGATTTACATTTTGTTTTTCATCCAAAATTTATTTATGTAGACGTAGCAATGCTACATTTCTACATGGTGTAAAATTTCAACTTCATATTTGTATTCCGCAATACCAACTTTGGGCTTGGTTCCATTATTGATTGTTTCAGGAAACATTCTTGAAACCAAAGATTAAATGTTACAAACTGTTGGTTTTCCCCAGAGAATCCGTTCCTGTTTATAAATGGCGATTCCTGGTTTAGCTCCCTTCGGTTTATACACATGTTTTGGCTGCGTATAAATCACTGGAACCTGTTCACTTTGGCGAGCGCGACTATAGTAGGCGGCAAGATTAGCGGTATACTGTAAATCAATCTCATCCGCAACAGCACCTGGTTCTAAACGGAGTAAAACGTGACTACCGGGAATTTCCTGAGCGTGGAACCAGAGGTCATAGTCCCCTGCAACACGGAAGGTAAGGTAATCATTTTGCCGGTTGTTGCGACCAATCCAGACTTCAAAACCGTTGGGTGTGCGGAAGCGGTGGAAATTGGTACTGACTTCGTTGTTGCTGCGTTGACGATATCCGGAATCTTCCAGGTATTTTTGATTAATCAGTTCGTCGCGAATTTCGGCGATCGCATCCAAATCTTCTGGTGTTTGGTAGGTATCTAGTTGGGTAATGGCTGATTCCACTTGTTCCAGATAGGCAATTTCTGCCTCCACATCCGCTAGGAGAGGTTCAACTGCAACCCGCGCTCGTTTCAGCTTTTGATGTTGTTTATAGAGCTTCTGAGCGTTTTGGACTGCGGTGAGGTCAGGTTCTAATTGGATTGTGACTGGTTGACCAGTAGCAAAATCTGCTAAAGTGATTTCCGTCATCCCCGGTTGCCACTGGTGCAAGTATGCCATGAGTAAATCTGCGTTCTGACGATAGGATTCGGCGCGATCGCTTTGGGCTAATCGTTGTTGAAAGGTTTCGGCTTTGGTGTGTAATTTTTCTAACCAGTTATGTAGCTTTTGTTGTAATTGATGGCGTAATTGGAGAAAATTCTGGGCATTCAAGATATCTGTATAATATTGATTCACCAATTCCTGGGTATTCGCTGCCGATTTTACCCCTCCCCAACCCAAAACATTATAACCATCAACCGTAGTCATGGGCGTGAAATTCTCCTCCTCCAACCTCCCTAACCATTCACACCATAATTTGTATAAATTCCGCCAATCCTGGTCACTTAAAGTATCCGTAGTCACATCTAAATCCAAATTAGCTGACCGTAACATCCCCTGAATCAAAGCCGGAGATACCCCCCGATAGGTTTTTAAGAGCTGCTTTTTCCAACTACCAGGAATTAAACTAATGCGATCGCGCCAACTTTGCAGGGATTCCTCCCGACTCGGAAGCGTCAGGGTCTGAGTCGGAGGAGTTTGATACTGTTGTCCCGTTAACAAAGGACGCAGACTTGATTGATTTTGACTGACCTGGTGCGCAACCGTGATAATTTCATTTTGATGATTCGTCAAAATCACGTTACTGTACTTACCCATGATTTCCACATAGACATGGTAAAGCGCTTCCTCCTGGGGACGACGCGCAAACTGTAAATCAATCACCCGCTCCCAAGCTGCAATTGACCTAATCTCCACCAAAGCTAACCCCCCCAACTGGTGAATTAACTGTTGACTAAAGGTAAATGTATCGGGTTTGCGGGGAGGTGGATTCCCAATATGTATCCGCGCTGCTTGGGGATGCCAAGATATTTCTAACCAACCGCGAGATTTCATCGTCCGCAAAGCCATCGAAATCGTCATGCGATCGCTTTGGTAAACCTGTTCAACTCTCGCAGGTAGCCAATCAGTGCGCAATTCTGTACACACCGCCATTAATGTCGTATAGTCAAATGATTGCACTGGAAATTTCGATTTTCAATTTTGGATGGGGAATATTCAAGCATGGAGAATAGCCGTCATATTACACCAGAATGTATGAAAATTATTTTTCCGACTCCTACTCCTGATTCCCGTACAGACGCGACATGTCGCGTCTCTCCTCCTCCCTCTCCATCAAGCAAGGGAATGGTAAATATACAAGACGGCTACTCACCATCTACTATTTTACGTTTGTTTACATATTCGGCAATCAAAATCAATATGATGTTCTTACCTGGGTGATTTTTCTACAGAGAGCATATTTTTACCTAAAATGGGTAATTACTGTTACAGTTCTCAGGGCTGCACAAGAATAAAATGGCTTCTTGTTGATAAATTACCAATGACTTGGAAGATAAAACATGCATATTAAAGCACCTATCCCGGATTTACAACAAGTACGGAATACCTAATCTAACTTCAGTTCGGGTTAACATTCCGCAAAATTCCAAATCAAATGATTCACCGTTAGCTTGACATTTTCAGTGAGTTAATCTCAATAAATAGCTTATAGATTTAGTTAAAATGGACTTTTACAGTAGATTTACAGGAATTCACCGCTTTTTTAAATTAGAATGACCGACAATTCCGGAAAAGTACGTACTTTACTTGTCAATGGAATATGGGTAACTGTCAAATGAAATACCATGAGCGATTTTAGCCTGCTGATGACGGGCACTTTAGTCACAGGTCAACAGCCACCTGAACTGCTACCGACAGAATTAAGTCAGGACGTGCAAGCCCTTGCACCCCGTAGTTTCTCACCATCCCCAGATAAAATCACAATTGCCGCGCCAGAGTTTTTACAAATAGCTTATAAACCACCTTTACTTCCGCTACTGATTCAACCAAAGATACAAAATTTACTCCATAGACTCAGAAGTGCTTTTCCTGCAAAAAAAGTGACTAATTTGACCTTAGTCAAGGATACACCGTCACTAAATCCAGTATCCAGGCGAAGTTGCGATTTAAATCCAAATCTGAATACGAATGGGGGAGTTGACCATAAAAAAGTCCAACGCTTACGCAGTCAACTGATTAGCGATGGGTCTTTGGTTTTAGCGCGATATGGTAGCACTCGTAATTCAGGTTTACCAATCCTGCAATTTGGAACCACAGGGATATCTGTACGTGTTTTGCAACGGTTGCTAGCTTCTAATGGTTATCCCATCAGGATTGATGGGGAGTTTGGAGCTTTAACAGAAGCAGCGGTGAAAGCATTCCAAAGTCAAAGGGAAATTATCACCGATGGAATTGTTGGACCGATTACTTGGTCTGAATTGACGGAAAATAATACCTTCCAATCTATGTTTGATTAGTCCCTAATTCCTTTAGATTTGTTAGGGTCAGGGAGTAGTGAGTAGAAAGCGGGGGGTAGGGGTGTACACTTCCAGTATCCCGAAGGGAATTTGATAGTCGTCGATAATCCGTTGCGTAATTAGCTTGATGTTTACTGACTTACTTAGGGCTTGCTGAAAAGTAGTAAAACTATTATATTGTGAGTTCCGGAGGGTATTTTAGTTCCAAAAAGTGCAAATAAATTAAGTGCATAGAAGCTGAAAAACCTGAGAGGTTGTTTGGAAAGTATTAATTAACGTGAGTACTCCTGCGGAGAAGCTCGCTACGACGGATTTCAATAACTCCTCTCCAATTCTCTCTACTTTTGGAGAGAAGCTTGGGAAACATTGATTTCTGGTTAAAACTAAAGATTTTTCTGCCCCTCTCCATCCTGGAGAGCAGTGTGGTTTGATACCATGAGAGAATAATATTTCAGAGGTTTGATTATTGACTCAAATTTCTAGTTATGGGACTCAGGGTGCGATATCCGCATCTCTGACAAGCCAGGCGATCACATTCAGCATCGCGATGCGGAATCAGTTACAGGGGAAATTTATTACATTTCAATTTGCTTAGTTAGGCGATCGCTTTTATCAATTTCGCTACTTTGATCTCTATTTTGCCATCATCATTAAGTATAGCCCCGGCGGTATAATGCTCTACTATATTGGGAATTTGTCAAGATGTCAATTATCAGTCTTGAAAAGATTATAATTACGTCAGTTATTTGAGAATAAAGTCATTAATATTGACATAAAGCTCGATTTATTGAGAAAAATGTCGTTAAAGGGAGGGAGGATACAATTTTGGATTTTCAAAGATTAAAATAACTAATCAAATCAAAACGAATCAATTAAACCTGCATTTTCACAAGTGATGGATAAGCTTTGAGTCACATGTTGGTTTTCCCCACTACTCCCTACTACTCTGTCAACTTTATTTTGATGGATAGCAGTGGTGCGGGCATCCTGCCCGCATTTGAGTTATAAATAAATGTATCCATCATTTCTATTTTGACAAACCATTACCACTCCAGCAGACAAACTTTGCGGGGTTAATGGTAAAAGCACAAGTTGTTTTCTGACCTTGCTCCCCTGTTCCAGAAAGCTTTCCTTTACTCGGCATTTTTGGGTTGTTCGGGTGCAGTTCTCTATAGCCAGCTATAAAGGATTTGTCATAAATCGGGGTAAGGTTGGGTGTAGCGATCGCATAACCCAACATATTCTTTTTCTTTTGTGCTGTGTGTCCATACCAGATTCAGGATGGATGGGGAAAACTAATTATAAATATCGCCCTTCGATTCCGATTTTGCCTTATTCGCACTGCGTTTCAAAGCCGATAGTCGTGCTTCATACTTAGCTCGTTGACGCTTATTCGGAGTAGTATCAATCAAGGTTTTGAGAGCGCTACCCAAACTTTTGTAGGCATTGGGAAGACTGTAATTAAAACGACAAGCTAAGGCGATCGCTTTTTCATCAGCTTCGATCAATTCCTTGATTTGCTTATCTCCAGCGTTTTTTTGATACAATCGCCATCCGGAAACACCACACAGGGCTAAAGCTAATAATAACAACAAACCATCCTGCACCCATAATTCCCCGACAGCACCACCCAAACCAATCGCTAATGCAGCCATTTCCCAACCATCACGGGGAATCGTATCATTTTGAATCCGGGCAACTTCATGCCAAAATAGTAAGTTACGTTGGTCAATGGCCAAATTATCCCATTTGACCAAATCAATTTGGATCTCCACCTGGTCTTTACCAATTTCCTCACAGCGAACCAAAGGAGGATTAACGTCAGTTGTACCTTCAACTGTCACCCAACTTTGTAACTCTGGCGGTAACAAACCTTTTAACCGCCGCAATTCACTCATTTCCGCTTTCGCAGAAGAAGTTACATACGATGCCATAAATCCAGCCCCAAAAAATATCTAAATATTTCTGTATATTGAGGGTATCACTTCCGAGCTAAAGGGTTTAACTCCCCTATTCGGATTTCTCTCCAGGGAAAGTCCCCCGCTTTTTCCGCGCTTCCATTGCCTTTTCTAAAATTTCTAGCAATCCTGGAGACTGTTCCTGGATACTTAATAGAATACGCTCTCCTAGCTCAATATTGCCAGGGTCTTGTCCAGTTTCCATCACAGACTGCAATCTTGGTAATGCGACCGAATCCACTAACTGTACCAAACCCGTTAAACAGCGATTAAATTGCTTTTCTGTCAAAATCGAGTCTTCCAAAGGAAACTCGATGATGGCGCGAATTTCTCCATCGGATGGGTCATATTCCCATTGCAGCATTTTCGTTTCCCAAGATATGGCCAACATGGTTTGCAAAATCGCCGCTTTGTGGGGATGGGATTTTACCCCTTCCAAAACTTGTGGTGCAAACAAACGAAAAAAATTTCCACCCTCATCCAATTGGACAACGATGAGAAAATCTTCTAAATTTTCGGCTTCAACCCCGGTAATGATGCGGTCGTCTTCTTCTTCAAGTCTATAATCCCAGCCGAGATTATCTAAATAATCGGCAATCTGTTGCAAATTGGCTCCCATAATGCCCCATTTGGAATACGGTCGCAGCTACCGTTTACCAGTTTAACTTGCCAAGGACATTTATATGCTGTGTCTTCGCTACTTTCTGCGGGACAATTCCATCGGAATTTACAAGTTTTTTAGGATAGATGAGTAGGACAAATTTACGTATTTATACGAATATAAAATAGTTTTATCTAATTCAAGACTCTTCCATTCCTGAATTACATCCCAAATATCTGTGAAGGTAGATATTGACTTATGTAAATCATCATACAATGAAGCGAACAAGTCTGCTGATGGCGGGGATAATAACCACAGGTCAAGCCACAGCGTCGGGAGTTACTAATCCATCAGTGATTCAGCCAGACAATCCATCTCCATCAGAAGCGGAAGGAAAGGAATTCGCTGATGCTGTGATTCCTGTAAAGGTTACACCACCGGAATTAATGCAGAGAATAAAGTCGGTGGATACAGGTGGGGAATCAAAATCACAAATTCGACATCAGCATTTGTTGAAAAGTATTCCTTCACAGGTGAAATTAAAATCACGGGTTGCTCAGTATCAAGATGACTTGGAAGAAGTCGGGGAAACACCTGATTATATTCAATCTGGTATTCATCAAAGGAATCCTCAGCCCCCTATTCTATCTCAATCTGAAACCAATATTCACAATGCCATTCTCAATCAATCTGATATTGTTGATACTTCTAAGGAAGTTTCTACTTCAGGAACGACAGAATCTCCAGTCATTTCCCATCCAGTTCGGGAATCCGCACCTAGACCAATTGCATCGGAGTTCATGGAAACAGAGAAGCGGGAAGAACAAATAGAAATACCTGGGGAAATGGGGCAGGTGACATCCGTTTCCCAACTGGAGGATATTTTATCATCCGACTGGGCTTTTAATGCCTTACAGACCCTTGTGGAACGGTATGGATGTATTTCTGGGTATCCAGATGGGACATTCCGTGGGAATCGTAGTATGACTCGCTATGAATTTGCCGCAGGGGTAAATGCTTGTTGGGAAAGGATTAACGAGTTGATCAGCCAAAATAGGGAAAATAGAGTTCAACAAGAGGATTTAGTGCTATTGCAGCGTTTACAGGAGGAATTTACCACCGAAATTAAACAGGTACAAGCACGGGTTGCGGATTTGGAAGCTCGAAATGCAGCGTTAACAGCAAATCAGTTTTCCCCAACAACAAAATTGATTGGACAAGCAATAATTAGTGTTCAGGGAACCAACTCACCGGATATGTCCCTATTCCCAGGAGATGAACGTCAGGGGAAAACCAATACAACCATGACCAGTAGCACTCAATTAACCCTAGCAACTTCCTTTACCGGACGGGATTTATTGTTAACGGGGTTGACGGGGGGAAATTTGGGATCGACTGCACCCCAGGTTTTTTCTAATATGGGACGATTAGGGTTTGAATCGGATACAGGTGAAAATGATATTTATATCAGTGAATTATCCTATCGTTTTGCCCTCGCAGATAACTTGGGGATAGTGGTGGGAACAGCAGGAGTTAACCCGACTAACACATTTCGAGGTATTAATCCCCTAGAAGGTGCAGGAGATGGTTCTATTTCCTTATTTGGTCAACGGAATCCGATTTTAGCAATTGGAGGGGGGAGAAGTGGAATTGGATTTGATTGGCAAATTAGCGATCGCATGAGTTTGCAAGGGGTATATACTACAGAAATCGCTCATTTTCCTGGTAATAGTGCTAGTGCGGGATTAATTGGTGGACGTTATACCCTCGGTACACAGGTGACTCTTGCTCCTACCGATAATCTGGATGTGGGAATTCATTACCTGTTTCACCATTCCCCGGATGATAATTTACGCACGGGAATCGGGGATACCCAACTCAGTTCACCTTTTGCACCTGTAAACGCTTTTGACCACCATGCAGTTGGTGCAACGGTTGCTTGGCGTGTGCATCCGAATTTACAATTAGGGGGTTGGGGTGGTTGGACTTTTTCCCGTCCCGTTGGTTTGAGTGGTAGGGTAGAAACGACTAATTGGGCTATATTTGCTGCGCTTCCTAATTTATTCCGTCCTGGTAATTTGGGAGGTGTAATTTTTGGACAACCACCGAAAATTACCGCTAGTACCCTTCCAGATGGTTATAATTTACCAAATTTCGCCGTCCCCGATTTGGCAACTGGTGGAGGAGAAGGAGGACGGGAGGATACATCCCTACATTTAGAAATGTTTTACCGCGCTCAAATTAATAATAATTTGTCCCTCACTCCCGGTATATTTGTTGTCTTTAACCCCAACCACAACAGTGATAACGATGCATTGGTGGTCGGTACACTTCGTGCTAATTTCCGGTTTTAAGTAGGTAAATCAGAAAAGGTGATTCAGGGTATCAGTGAGTGGGAAGTTTTTGGATTTTGGATTTTGGATGATTACTCCCTTTCCGCATTCTTACGGGGAGTAGGGAGTAGAAGGAAAATTCATCCGTCCTTCCCCCATTGCTCATAAATTCCTTATACTTACGGGGAGTAGGGAGTAAAAGGAAAATTCATCCGTCACTCGATACTTATAATAAGTTACTTGTGAGAAATCCGGGTAAGGATATAAGTGAGTGGGAAGTTTTTGGATTTTGGATTATTAACACATTTAGCGGTTAACAGTTGGCTGTTGACCGTTAACCGTTAACAGTTAACAAATTTCTCCTGAATTCTTTTTTAAAAATCCGATCAAAGAGTTAATAAAAATGCAATTTAATATTCGCCGTTTATTTTACATGGGTTGTGCGATCGCGGGAAGTGGTATTTTTAGTTTGACTGTAGCACCTGCATCCGCACAGTTAACCATCGAAACCACTGGAACCATCTCTGGAACGATTCAATTACCCAGCTTTAACCCCAATTTTAATAGCCGGATTACGGAGGTGATGACGGATTCAACGGGAACCTATTTCCGGAATATTGGTACACGCAACAATCCTAATTACGTTCCTGTTTACACATCTAATCACGTTAGATTTAGAACCAATGCCGATGGTAGCCTCAGCTATTATGTTAACTTTAGGGGAATTCCGGTTGTTTCCTTTGATTCTGTGATTACTTCACCGATTCTTTCTGAAGGTGAATTAACACCTTTCAATTATCAAGGCAGACTACCGGGAGTCAAAATGCAAGCCGTTGTCCAAGATGAATTATCATTGGGACGAGCGTTCTATACGGGAATTGTCACAGACCCAAGTACGGGAAATCGATATCAAGGAACCTTTGAATTACGGGGACAGGGACCTCGTTACAGTGATCGAAATGGTGGAGACAGTCCCACGGTATTTGATTTCAAATCAGATTTACCCGGTACACCAACTGTAACATCTGCCAACATGGAAAATGTGCCATTAGTACGTTTACGAGTTACGGTTCCAACTGATGCACAGTTACTTAGTCCTACCACTGGTGGAGGGGGAACAGATCCTGTTGTCACCAATCCGGAAACGACAAATCCGGGAACTACCAATCCTGTGACTACAAATCCGGGAACTACAAATCCGGGAACTACCAATCCTGTGACTACAAATCCGGGAACCACAAATCCGGGAACTACCAATCCTGTGACTACAAATCCGGGAACCACAAATCCTGGAACTACCAATCCTGTCGTCACTAATCCGGGAACAACGAATCCTGGAACTACCAATCCTGTGACTACAAATCCTGGAACAGGGACAAACCCTGTTACTGCAAACAATCCAGTGGGAAACACAATAGTTACACCAACACCGGACTTAGGTTTTAATCTGGGAGGAGTTGTGGCGATCGCATCTAATCCAGACAGTACAATTCCAGAAGTTGAGTTTAGCGATGGTAGAACCTATCAACTCACTCCAGAGATTGCCAAAATTTGTGCTGAAGCTCAAATCCAGTGTCGAATGAAACAACCCCAAACACCAAAATCAATCGGACCCCGTAGTCGTGTTTTAGTGAGATAATTTTCAGGAATTTACGATTGCTGAGGTGGAGTTAAGAAGCAAATATGCAAAATTACCACCTAAAGAAACATGTAGTGGTAATGCGGTTCGGATCAGAAAATTCATAAACCCCAAACAATTGTAGAGACGCGTTAGCGTTCAGCTCCTCTGAAAGAGGCTAAACTCGGATTTCTCACAAACTCCTAAAGCTTTCAGTGAGTAGGGAGCGGGGAGTAGGGAGTAGTAGGAAAATTAACCCATTACTCAAGGCTTATCACTCCCTTGTGAGAAATGCAGGTAAATCGCGTCTCTCGAAACCAACAAGAAAAATCATTAACCGAACCGTATTGGGAGTAGTAGATAACAATTTTCTTTTTGATTGTGTAAAATTCCTATGGGTCGATCTATCTTGTCAAGTTAATTTTTGACATAGCAATTCGTTGAGTATTTGTAAAATATTACATGTAGGTTTGTTGACTGTTAACCGTTGACAGTCATCGGAAAAGCTTCCCACAGAGTTTTCACTACTAAAATAGGACTGCTATATATAGTATATAGTTTTATATAGTATATAGTTTATAGTTTTCAGACAAAGGGATTTACTTTTCTCTGGGAAAATTGACAGCTTACTACTGTTCTCCATCCACTGCTCCCTACTCCCGACATGGAAAATATTGCACTATTTGTCTAGTTTCTGAAAAATCGCAAAAAACATGAAAACCGAACTGATTGAATTAATCCATCGAGTAGTTCAAGTCTTACAAATCAATATGCGCTGGATGACATGGAATTTATTTCTGGCGTTTATTCCTTTGGTTTTAAGTATTTGGCTATTTCGTCGTTCTTCCCGCGGACGCTCTTGGGTTTGGTGGTTAGGTTTTCTTGTCTTTTTTGCATTTCTTCCCAATGCACCCTATTTACTGACAGATGTCATTCATTTGATTGATGATATTCGCACAATTCAATCGATTTGGATGATTACGTTAGTGTTATTTCCAGTATACTTTATCGTCATTACAGCCGGATTTGAAGCCTATGTAATTTCTTTAATTAATTTTGGTCATTATCTACATCGCATGGGTAAAAGTTCCTGGATTCTGGGTATGGAATTAATTACCCATGCTTTGTGTGCAGTCGGTATTTACTGGGGAAGATTCCTGCGCTTCAATAGTTGGGATTTTGTCACACAACCGGATGCTATTATTACCAGAGGAATTGAAGAGATTTTAGGAAAGCAACCACTGGTAATTATTCTGATTACATTTGTGATTCTCACGACATTATATTGGTTAATGAAGAGGGTTAGTTTGGGGTTGACAATTCAAAAAAATCCAGATTTTCAGACGAGAACCAGTAATAATCCCTACTTATTCCCACCAAAATAAACCTATCCCCATCTAGCGATCCAATCCAAAATCCAAAATCCAAAATTGTATGAGGTGTAGGAGAGAAAGGGGAAAGTGGAGGAAAAGAGAAAAAACCACTTTCCACCTCCCATCAAGCAGGTTATAAAGGAAGAAATACCAAAATTATTATCGTCTGCTCACAGGTATTTTGCCTAGTTATAAAAATTGTTGACAAAACATTTACGGGGGCTAATTTGATTTTTGCATTTGGCTGGAGTGAGATGCAGATGACATCTGGTGATAGTTCGGCTTCCTTCATACCTAATGGTATCAACCATAATCCAACTCCGATTCAAACAGGTCATTTAAATGCCATATCTGAATGGCTAAATTCCGACTCAATTAACTATGTAGTTGGAAGTCTCAACGCTTGCGAAAATGTGAATATGCTGGCTGATTTACGGCAAATTTTCCCCCGTGAAGCTTTAATTGAAGCATCGCGTTATGTCCGTGGTGTGCAACGTCAACGCTTACAAGAGTGGTTGAATATCCTGAATAAGCAAGTTAAATAATTCGTAATAGCCTGTGGCAACGCTTCGCGTACGTAATACCCGCTACGCGGTAAGCAAGCTACGTAATAGCCTACGGCAAGGCTACGCCTACGTAATAGCCTGTGGCAACGCTTCGCGTACGTAATACCCGCTACGCGGGAAGCAAGCTACGTGATTCGTGATTACGAATTAGGTTAAACTCCACGGAAATGACGTAGGGCTTGCTGAAAAATAGTAAAGACGCGATATATCGCGTCTCTATAGTCTCTATACATTCGTGACAAGTTAAGGTGAAATTAGTTTTGTCAACTCGTAATTATCCTTAAAAGTTAGGTGAAGGAGAAGTAGTAAATTCTACTTTGCACTGAGTTTTCCGCGCCAGAATCAATTATGCATTGAAAATTTAGCGATCGCATCCTTCAAAATCATGTTTATTGATCCAGATTTTGACAAGATTTTGAGCATTATTACTTATTGACAAAGGGCCAATGAGATTAACTTGTTAGCAATGGTCTCTATATTAGAATTAGAAAAGACGCAATAAACCGCGTCTCTATATCCTGTAAGCTTTGGAGGGTATTTTGTTCTCAAAAAGTGCTTTCCAAATAAGCCTATAGAGTCAAAAAGCCTCGCATCTGTAATTTTTTGTAGGCAAGCAAAAGTGGAATTTTTAGGTTAAAACTATTACCAGTAAAGACGACCCGACGGGTCGTCCTTACTACCATCATGGACTGTTCCCTACCCTCACGAAAAGACTTTTGCAGCTAGCGCTGCACTTCGCGAACAGCAGACCCTACGTAAATAGCATATTATGTAATTATTTGAGTGAAATGGTATTACTCAAAGCTTACTATTGACTCGTGAGAAATACAGGTCAAACCCTCTTTAATTACGAATTACGTACGCGAAGCGTTGCCGCAGGCTATTACGAATTAATCTTGAATGTATTCCTCTCCCGTAATCAAGGCGATTTCTGCTCTGACAAATTCTCTACCGAGATAGGCTGCATGGTCAAACATAGAAACAGGACAGGGTTGGGTTTGCTCAAATAATTTGACTGATAATTCTTTTGCGGTTCGACCGGTGAATAGGGTAGTGGTGTTTCGTTCGACCTTACCGCGTGCTGGAATTACCTCCCCGGTTTCGGGATTGACAGCTAAACCGCGTTCATTAATGATATTTGTATAATGTTTGGCGCAGATTAAACCATTTTCTCGGTCGAGATAAATAATAAAATATCCTTTGGGGTCAAGGTCGATATGGCGCTGGGAAAGTTTTTCGTCAATTGCGGCTAAACTGTCAATCGTTAATTCCATAGTCACATTTCTATCAACTCAGGATTTTTACTCTATATCCAAGTGTAATTAACTTTTGGACAAAATTGAGTACGGTTGTGGTTATTTCTAGCTAGTGGTCTGTCAAAATAACAATGATGGATATATTTCTTTATATCCCAAATGCGGGTAGGATACCCGCACTATCAGCTTAAGAATGACGAAATGGTAATTCTTGGTTAATTGCGTCGATTTCTGCTTGTTCGTGTTGGTTGACTTCAAGTATGTAGGGACAAAGAATTTGTTGGAGACGGTTGTGGTAAAAACGGTGGAAACTGTAATTTGCGGTTGCGGGGAAACCGCGTCGTTTTTTGTGTCTACCACCTGCACCCGGATCAAATAGTTTAATGTTGTTTGCGATCGCCCACTCAATGGGTGCATAATAGCAAGCGTTAAAATGGAGGCAATCTATTTCCTGAAAGCTTCCCCAGTAGCGTCCGTACAGGTTTTCACCTTTGTGTAAACAAAAGGACATTCCCAAGGGTTGACGGGGGTCTGCTTCGCTATAGGCTGCCATGAATAATACCCGATGGCGATAGTTGTGGTGTAGGGTTTCAAAAAACTGTTTGGTGAGATATTTACTTCCCCACCAACCAAATTTATCGCAGGTATCGCCGTAAAATTCGTACATTAAGCTAAATAAACCTTTGGGAATTTCATCTCCGGTTAATGGTTTGAAGGTTATACCGACTTTTTCCATAGATTTCCGTTCCCGTTTAATATTACGGCGTTGATTGGCATTAAATATTTGTAGATAATCATCAAAGCTGCTAAAACCTAAGTTTTGCCAAATAAAACTATGGTGTAACCAACCTGTAAATCCATTTTCGGCGATAATCGGTTGCCAATTCGGATCGACATAGAGAAAATGACAACCAGATATGCGATGACGGATGCAGAAAGTATCTATTTCCCGTACCATCATCGCGGTAATTTCCCGTTCATCCTCATTTGGTGCAATTAAAAACCGATATCCCTCTGCGGGTGTAAACGGGGTCATTCCCAATAATTTCGGGTAGTAATCAATACCCAATCTCTGGGATAAATCTGCCCATTGGTGGTCAAAAACGAATTCCCCCATACTATGACCTTTAACATAAAGGGGAGCGGCTGCAACTAAAGTTTGGTCTCGCCATAAAATTAAATGATTGGGTAGCCATCCGGTGTTAGCGGTTGCACTTCCCGATGTTTCCAAATTCTCTAACCACGCATACTCTAAAAACGGTGTTTGCAGTGGTAAAGCCAACTCATCCCATGCAGATTGGGGAATTTCGGAGATTTTGTTTGTCCACTGAAATCTATAGCTGGGTTGATGTTGTTCAATCATTACCAAATTGAGGTTAGGGGAGATAAAAAAGACTTTTTTCTTAGGTTAATTCAATTTGGTCTATCTTGCAGGATTGCTACCAGCATCTTTTTTTGCCCAATTGTCTAGTGTCCCCAATTCTTTCTTGGTTATAATTTCAATGCGGATATCACCAATCAGCAGTTGTAATTAATTGACAGATGCCAAAAATCTACGCTCAAGGTCAAATCATTGAATGTCAACATGGAGAAAACCTGAGAAAAGTTTTGCTGAAGCACAATATTGACCTTTACAACGGTGGTTCCCAACTAATAAACTGTCGGGGAATTGGTAGCTGTGGCACTTGTGCTGTCAAAATAGTTGGTGAAGTCTCACCAGCGAATTGGCGCGATACCACAAGGCGTTCATTACCACCACATTCACCGGAGCGGGATTTGCGACTCGCTTGCCAAACCCGAGTACTCGGCGATATTCAAGTTACCAAATATGATGGATTTTGGGGACACGGTTCTCAAATTGTCTGGGAACCATTTGCGTAAATTAAGGAGATAATTAACATGGGTAGATGGACACCACTAGTATTAATGGCTGGGGGCTTGGCGATTTTACTGGGAACACTCTTAGGAATTAATTTCCCGATGGGTCGTCAAACCGCTCAACAACCACAACCTGATCGCACTTCTGGCGTACTTCCCGCCAATATTAATGTTAATAGTACCGTAAGCGGTTCCAACGGCACAACACCCGGTACGAGAGTTGCTCAAAGTAACGCCACTACTCAAACCGGTAGCACAACCCAACCCACCACTGAACAAACCCAAGCTCAAGCTGGTAACGGTACTACTACTATCCAACCGGTTCAACCTGCTGCGAGGTCTGATAGACCGATTCGTGCCCTGTGGTAGATTTTAGCAGATTTTGGATGTGGCGTTAGCTTCCCTACACTGGGTCAACGCCTCGGATGTCGCTTCCCAAAGTGTTCTGTAACTTATTATCCAATATTCAAACTCAAGGCGCGATCGCGCCTTTTTTGTTTTTTTGTTTTGACCCAATCCTCTTCAGATTTACCCTTGACACGGTTTTTGTGATTATCTCGCGCTCCTCGTGGGGACCCATTCCACAAAGCTCTACCTCGAGTCAGGAAGCAGAGCTTCCCTGTCTGTATCAAGAGCTAAAGTCTAGGAACAAGTTTTTCGCCACGGTTTGTCTATGAATTTCTCACCCCAAAAAGGGCACAAAGTACACAGCCTACTCATTTACTCCTGACAGCAAAAATAGATTAAAGTCCTTTTCCCTACTCTCTACTCCCCACTCCCTATTTTCCAGGGAGTGTAGACCCATAGCCAATCGGATGATACAAAAAACTAATGTATTAAATAGAACACATCCTTTGCCACAAAAGCTAAAAATAGAATATCCTGTTGTATACAGATTTTTAATTTATTTTCTGTAATATCCGCAAAAAAGCAACTATAAACATCAACAAAATATACGTGTATTCACTGTTTTTTTCAAATCTCCAATGTTGTTAACGAATCACTAAAAACAAGTCAATAAATAAAATGAGTTTGACCAAATGAATTATGTTTAATGCCACCGAAATTTTAATCGATGCGTTTGTCAGTCAAATCCGTGATGGCTACCGACGAACCTACGGATGTTTTAAAACGGACTATCAAGATATTATTGCTTGGGCTGGCAGCATGGCCTTGGAAAATATTGCTAACAGTGATGCACTGTATCATAACGTTGAGCATTCCATTTTAGTCACCCTGGTTGGCCAAGAAATCCTTCGGGGAAAGCATATTCGAGAAGGTGGTGTATCATGTGAAGATTGGCTTCACTTCATCATTTCTTTGGTGTGTCATGATATTGGTTATGTTAAAGGTGTATGCCGTCAAGACCAGGAAGATGAAGGGTTATATGCTAGCGGATGCAATGGGGAAATGGTTGCTTTGCCGCCGGGAGCTTCCGATGCCAGTTTAACAGAATATCATGTCGATCGAGCGAAATTATTTATTGATGAACGCTTTGGTGGACACAAATTGATCGATGCAGAAGTCATCAAAAAAAATATTGAATTAACCCGTTTTCCTGTACCAGATGCAGACGACCATCAAGAAACTAATACTTTTGCTGGGTTAGTACGCGCTGCGGATTTAATTGGTCAATTGAGTGACCCACGTTATCTCAAAAAAATTACATCCCTATTTTATGAGTTTGAAGAAACAGGGATGAATAAAAAATTAAAATATAAAAACCCCTATGATTTACGGAAGAATTATGCCAAGTTTTATTGGCAGGGGGTGTATCCTTATATTCAGGATGGATTACGTTATTTATCACTCACTCAACAAGGTAAACAAATTATCGCCAATCTGTATTCCAATGTCTTTGTGGTTGAGCATGAACGCAAGCAAGAAGAGTTAAGAATTGTCCAGAGATTACATGCGTAAAACGATATAGGAAATATTTGGTTTTAATCAATCTCGATAAACGGTTTTGCCATCTCCAGGTAGTAAAGTTAAACTTCTGGGATTAATTTTAGAACCAACGGAAACCTCAATTTCCCCATCCCACACCTCCACAGATAGGACACGGTTATCTTGAGTTTGATAATCAAAGTATTCACATGTTTCTGCTGTTCGATGCATTGTTAAACCAGTACGCATCATTCTTGCAACCCCTGAATCTTTGTATTTATAAATTTCATCTGCTAATTTTATTTCTGGTGGTGGATGATTAATATCTATTTTTGGGATATCTAGTGTATTATTCGGTTCTAGCAGGGAAACTTCGACTCTATCGTCTTCTTCAACTGCAAGCCAAGCAATGCGATCGCCATCTTGTAGTAGGTATTCAAACCAGTAGTAAGCGGACACAGTGTAGGTTAATTTACCTTCTACTACCCAATCGGTGTGATCGTGTTGCACGATATCACCGATTTGTAAATCAAAGATATTACGAGCTTTTGATGGTAAGTTTTGTCGTTCTTGGTTGATTAATTGAGATTGATTTTGAGAATTAATATAGCTGATGGCGATAATTATCAGAATGGCAAAGATGGCAAGAGAAATTAGTAACATGTTCGGAAGAAAGAATACAGGAGTTAGGAGGAAACCAGTTAACCGTTAACTAATCCAACGTGAATTCGGCGGACATTAAGCTCTATAATCCTTGTGAATCAAAGATTTTATTAGTTCAGGTTCAAAGTCACCTCTTCAGTGAACGTTGATAACTAAGTCAATAACTGGCGATTCCAAGTTTACTGATTTTATTCTCACCAGAGGAGGCAGGTTTTGAAAAACTTTTATTTGACACAAATATTGCTGTCCAAGAGTTTCAGACTTTCAGTAAACCTAAAAGTTTTTTAGAAGTCTTACCATCTGGACATTTCAACTAAAGCTAGAGATATCACAAAACTCATAAAATAACGTGAAATTGAGCGTTTCAGACGACACCCCTAGTTTCCTTTGAGCGATCGCTCGATTCGGAATGCTGTTTACCTCCCGGTTCATGAGGTCTAAAACTCTGATTCTGACGTTAGTTTTGAAAAGTTTGTGATTTACTGACTTTGTAATTCATCAAACTCACGTTAATCCAAAGTCCATCTTGAACAGTTTGGGGGAAGAAAATCTACCCCCCAACTTTCCCCAACATCCAAAATCATGTTCGGGTTTGCATTTGATAACGAACAATCACAGGATGGGAAAGACGGTTTACTTGGGTTTGAGCAAGTTGAATATCTTTGGGTAGGTCAAAAATGTGCTGCAAAAGGGAATTTGTTAAATAACGGGTGGGAACTTGCAGTTGCAATTGACTAGGGTCTAATTGTTGACGGGAAGCAAGTACATATCCCCAAACCCCAAAGGAGGGAACATCGACTACGTAAGGATAGGTTTTTAATCCGGTTGTCGCGATGGTAGTGTTAATACAGCTAATGACTTTGGGGGTAAAGAAGGGACTGGATGCTTGGGTGACGAGGATACCGTCGTCTGCTAGTCGAGTGATTAAACGACGATAAAAGCCTTCTGAGTATAGTTTGGCTAAGTTATCGCGGTCGGGGTCGGGAAAATCGGCAATAATGACGTTGTAGATATCCGGTAATTCGGGTGCGGTGGTGAAAGCATCAGCGTTGATGACTTGAACACGGGGGTCTTGGAGGGAATGAGCATTGGTGCTGACTATCTGGGGGTAGCGGGTGGCAATCTTAATCATTTCCGGGTCCAGTTCAATCAAAGTGACTTTTTTGACATTTTGCCACTTGAGGATTTCCCGTACAGCCATTCCATCCCCCGCACCTAAAACCAAGACATTTTGGTGGTTTGTTGTAGCACTCATGGCTGGATGGACTAAGGCTTCATGGTAACGATATTCATCGATGGTGGAAAATTGTAAATCGCCATCTAGGAATAAGCGGACATCTTGACCTTTGCGGGTAAGGACTATGCGTTGAAAACGACTTTGAACCCGTTTGATTACTGGTGCGTTGTACAGGTTATTTTCCAGGTTATTGCTGAAGGGGATAGTAATTGGTGCAGCAGCAAGTAGCAATATACCAAGAATCAGACCGATGTATCCTAAACGGCGTATTTTCGGAAATAGCCTTCCCATCATAAAAACCATAAGTGCGGGAAAAGCACCGAGAACAAACGCAGTCGGAAACATTCCCAACCAAGGTAGAAATAGCAAGGGAAAACCCAAGGAACCAACTAAACCACCCAGATAATCAAGGGCTAATACCCCCGCGATCGCTTGACGCATATTATCGGATAATTCGAGTATCCGCACCATAATCGGTACTTCCATACCCGCTAAGGTTCCCAGAATAATGGTGACAATAAATAAAGCTTGCCATAACATCGCTCCATCACTGACAAATAGGGCGAATAATCCTAGAGGTAGGATAGCAGTTAGGGGTGCGATCGCCAGTTCAACGCAAGTAACGGCTAGGAGGAGTTCTCGTTGTAGTTGTTGTCCTTGGGATTTGGTGGCAATATATTGGGTTAGGTAGGAACCTAAACCCATTGCTGCAAGGAAACCACCGACGGAAATCCCATAGGCTAGGGCTTGATTTCCGGTTAAATAACTCGCTAAATTTCCTAATAGTAATTCAACGGCTAATCCGCTTCCAGAAGATACTGCTGCTGCTAATAATAATACTCGGCGTTGGAATTTATTTAAATAAAGGTTTTTGTCTGGGGATGAATTGAGATTCTCTGGAGAATCTAGATTTGTGTAATTATGATGAGGTTGATTAATTTCTTCATGCATCATTTCCCGCTACCTGGTCCTCCACCTTGAAAGTTTTCATAGGAACTACGGGATTCACTGTTAATAATCCAAACTCCACTAGAATTATAACTTCCTGATAAACGGGTTCCAGAGCGGCCAGAATAAGAATTAGTCGAATTTGAGTCACGTAAAATCAGAGCAGATTTATTCATATACCCACTATGAAGGGTTGTCATTGCAAATAAAATTGTTCCGGCAGAAATTATTTTGGCAATCATTGTTTTGAGAATACAGGGGATAGGAGATAGGGGAAAATTAGTTATTATCTTCCAAAATTAATCCAAAATCTAAAATCCAAAATCAGACCATTTCAATCACTTTCACAGGACCAAAAGTGCGGACGCGATCGCATACCGTTAACCATGTGCGATCGATAGGTTCATCGGGATGCACTTCCACATGAAAACCATAGGAATCTTGTTGGGGAAAGACGAAAAAACGCTCGGTTTTTCCTGTTGCTTTGATAACATCTCCATCATTTTGATGAATATTCAGGTTGACAGGAATCTGCTCTACATAGATTTGTTCACCGTAACTATTATTCACAAATAAATTGATATACATACTTTTATTCGTGGAACCTTCATCCGCATCAAATTTCACTTTTACTCGCACTAAACTGTTTTTACCTCCCATCGTTCCCCGTCCCGTCGGGTCACTATCCTCAATCTTTTCGACAATGACTTTCTTCCCACTATTACCAACTAATTTGGCACTAATTAAACCTAAAATCAGAGAACCAACTAACCCAAACCATAACGCACCAATGTCAACCACACCGTTTTCTACCCGCACATTAAAACCTAAAGGTTGATTGATTTCAACTCCTGCGGTTGTACCACGTTCTAATAAAGCGATCGCAACGGTGATTTTTTCCTTTTTATCATTACGAACATCTAAACCACCTAAAGTATCACTTTCCGACCAAGTTCCCGACTCCCCATCCTCATACCAAGTCCCACTATCACTCCATCCTTCCTTGGTTCCTGAAGCAATGATTTTCCCAGTTTCATCTAAAAGTTGAATTTCAAATCTAGCCCACTCCCCCGTCGGAATCAACGCATCTGCATCTACCCGTAAAGCTCCTAACCCACTGCGGTCAATTTCTACAGGAGGTAATTTGTAAACCTGTTCCGGTGATACCGTCACCTGTTGATCGACGATACGACGGATGAAAAACGGCGAAATGATGATTCCCAGAAATACAATCAAAGAGGAACTGAGTGCAGCGATCGCTAACCATTCAACAAATCGCCAGGTTGTTTTAGTGCTAGATTTTACAGGCATTGGAGTTCCAGAATTGTTATTTTCAACTTTAATGTTAAGATTTGTTTGGGATAGATTCCGAAAATAAAGATACTAATTCAAGTATATTTTCACCTAAAAAACACGGATAAATATCCGTATAAATCTCTATCTTTATTAGATTCAGCGATAAGTTTAACTTTTACGCAAACTCCCTCAAAAAATAGGTAGTCCCCATGTTATTTGGACACAACCAAACAAGAAAATATCTCTATCCGACTCCCTAATTCCTGTAGAGACGACCCGAGGGGTCGTCTCTACGGACTATCCCTATTTGCAATCAGAATGGGAAATGCAGGTTATGGGGTATTTATCAGCAAAAGACCAAACCTTGATAAAATTTTGCATAGAAGCAATTTCAATACAAGTCAAAATATAACCATGAGTGTAGAAACCAATCAGACGACTACGGGTGCAGATGCAGTTGATGTGGCGATCGCCCAAGGAATTGATTTTGATGGTACACCTATACCCCCAGCGAAACTGGAACTGTACAACAAAGTCATGGCATTAGAAGCCAATCGTCAACGTAGTGGAGTATCCAACACCATGCGATCGCGGATTGTGCGCATTGGAGCGAAACATATTCCCCAAGCAGAACTGGATCAAATGCTATCGGATGCAGGGTTTGCTCCCCTAAAAGAAAAGGAAATTGCCTTTTTCTATCAAAAATAAGCTTTCCAGAAATACAGGGAGTAGGGAGTTGTGTAGACAAAAACCCATATTCCATCCACATCAGAAATAATACTGAAAAGATTACGGTATCAATTAAATATATTGGTATTGAATGACCACCCATAGGTAGAGACGACCCGTTGGTTCGTCGTCTCTACGTTGGGTCGTCACGATGATTGAATCGCACTACGAACGAGAATCACCGTACTGTTGACGTTTGTAGCTATTTCTTCGGGGATATTGCCAGTAATTGCATGTTTGAGTAATCCTTCACGGGATGCACCTAACATGACCACATCGTAGTTTTCCTGCTTAACTAAGTTAATAATGCCTTCGCTGACGGATTCAGCTTGAATCGGAGCTGCGACCACAAGGCTGGAAAGCCGACGACGGCGAATTAGTTGACGAATTGCTCGTTCGAGAATCGTCAGGTCTGGTTTGGTTTCGTTGGGGTGAAATACCCGTGTCAGACGGATTTTTGGCTCTTGAGCGAGGGTAATTAGGGCTGGAAGTAGACGAATTGCAGCTCTTGCGTTTGGTCCTCCAGCCATTGGTACTAACCAATGATTAAATCGGGGTCGAGATTGGTTAGGGAAAATCTTCCCTGGGATTTGCGGTGCAGAAGAGAAGGAAATGAGGGGGTTGGTAGATATTTGCTGAGGAAACCAAAAGCGGGGTAAATGGGTATTACCGATTTTAACCAGAACTACTTCACAGGTGGCTTGACGAATAATTGTATCCACTATGTCACCAAAAATACGCCCAGGGGTGGATGTACTGCCTTTCCAACCCATCAAAATCAAATCGATATGACTTTCTTGTATTGTTTCTAAAATGGCTGGGGCTACATCGTGAGCTACACGGATTTGGGTGTGGATGGGAATGTTCCATTTTTTACCTAGAGCCTCCGCTTGCCGTAGTAAACGCCTACTTTTGGTGGTGCGGACGGGGGTGGTTGCTGGGGAGGTGTAGCGGGGAGCCAGCATGATTTGCACACATTCTATTTCATAATGGCGATCGCGGGCTATGGCGATGGCCATTTCTAGTAAGATGGCAGATGTTTCCGGGTTGGCAACGGGGACTAAAATTCTTCCCCTACCGGTGCTAGGTGAACGGGTTTGATAAACAACGTAGGAGGGTTCCGGACGGGGACCTGTTTCACTTTTACAATTGAGACGGTCGGCTTCAGCCCTGATAATATCGGCACGGGTAATAATTCCAATCAGTCGCTGTCCTTCCACTACCGGTAAACGACTGATATTATTTCTATCTAAGATATATAAAACAGTACTCAAATTGTGGTGGGGGGTAACTGTGACTGGGTGGGGGGTCATAATTTCCCGTAAAGGAGTATCTTTAGCCAAATTGCGATCGCGTATTTGCAAAAGGTCGCTTTGGGTGACAATTCCCACTAGTTTATGTTCTTCAACTACGGGGAAACCACGGTGGTGGGAACTAGAAAAAGCCTGCATGGTTTCTTCTACGGTCATATTCACATCCAGGGTTTCCACCCGTGGTTGCATCACCTTCTCTGCTGTCAGATTACTCAAAATCCCTTCCACGGAAGCTGGATGTTCGATATCAATGCCTTTGAGGGCGAGTAGTTTACTATACAGTGAACCCGGAAATATCTTCTCCGCAATTAGATAGGAAGTGACGGAAGTAATCATCAAAGGCAAAACCAGTTGAAAGTCTGCGGTCATCTCAAACACAATCACAATCGCTGTAATCGGAACCTTGGAAACACCGCTAAAAAATCCCCCCATCCCTGCTAATGCATAAATAGTCGGTGAAGACATCCCCAATAAATGCTGTTCCCCCACCCCAACCACATATCCTAAACAGGAACCTAAAATTAAACTGGGTGCAAATAAGCCCCCTGGAGCACCGGAACCAAAGGCAATTAATGTCAGGAAAAACTGGGTGACAAATACAATTACAGCCCGTGAAGCACTTACCCCACCAATAATCACAAATTCCCTTAAACCAGTATTATTACGGAACTCAACTGGGAGCAGGGAAATAATGACTCCACAAATGAAGCCAGCCAGAGCAATCCGCAGAGGTAAATTGACGTGCAGTCTATCGTATAACTTAATACTTTGAATTAGCCCTCGGTTAAACAAAGCTGCCAATACCCCAGCCGCCAGACCCAAGACTAGATAAAAGGGTATTTCCCGCAAATCCATACTACTATCAAGATGGGTGGAGCGGGGGTACACCAGACTTCCTCCACCCAATAGCTGGGAAACCACACCACCGATAAAGGAAGCAATAATGGCAGTACCCAGGGTCAATCCCGACAAGTCCTGTAGTAATTCTTCGATGATAAATAATACACCAGCAATCGGGGCATTAAAAGCCGCAGCTAAACCTGCTCCAGCCCCAGCAGCAATCATTTGCCGACGGTGGTCGGGAGAAGTGGGAAAAAATCGACTCATACCCGCCGCTAACCCGGCTCCAACTTGAACTGTGGGTCCTTGTCTACCCAGGGTTAACCCGGAGGCGATAGTGATAATTGCACTCAGTAGCTTGACAATTGCCACTCGCCAGGAAAGTTTCACCGGGACATTGGCGAGGGAAGCTTTGACATGGGGAACACCGCTACCTGCGGCTTCGGGAGCAAACTGTTCTACTAAAAATCCGGCCAGTAAGCCAAAACCCAAGCCAACGGAGGGTAAAACAATCCAAGCGGGGAAAATATTTGACCCTTGAATTCGCCAAACACCCAGGGTTCCCGAACCTAACTTGAGTATAACCGCAGACACAGCCGCCACTAACCCAATCAAAGATGCTTCTGCGATCGCATGACTCCGACGGGGTTGCCAAAAATTACGCAAACGTGATACCAGGTATTGGCTTAACATTTTCATCGTACAGGGGATGCGGTGGGAGCATTCGGGAGTGGGGGGAATGTTTTTATACCTTACCCCTGATATCCAATGCATCCGACAGCTAGTGCGGGATCACATAAGTTATTAGGGGTTTGTAGTAGTGGCTCTAGACCGGGAAAAGCTTTAGTATAAAGGCTTTATACCCGCAGGGTTGTCGGTAGACTAGCGCAATTACTGCCTTTCCTCACCCATCACCATCAAAATTAATGTGGTGGAGTACTTGCACACCAACTTTTCCCTGCTCCCCACTCCCGTCACGGACTACTCCCATTTACTGGTAATCGATAAACCTGCTACCACCATTGACGGGGTGTAACAGGAACCGTTCCAATCACCATCACTACCGAGGGCTATTAATTGCTTGAGGGCGGTATAAACATTACCGGAGACCATCGTATCTTTGACACGACCAATAACTTCTCCGTTTTGGACACGGAATCCTAAATCGACATTAATCGAAAAGTCGCCGGAGATACCACCACCGCCTAAAATTTGATCGATGATTAATCCATCATCGAGGTTAGTGATTAATTCCTGGAGAGTAAATGTGCCAGTTTTAATCAGGAAATTATACAAACCAGGTGTGGGGTAACTTCCCAAACTGGGACGAAAGCCGTTTCCGGTGGTGGTGGTGTTGAGATTAATAGCAGTAGTGCGATCGCAATAAAAGTTTTTGAGGATACCGTTTTCGATAAATACTAGGGGTTGGGTGAGATTGCCTTCATCGTCAAAGGGACAACTGTAGGGACCTGCGAGGGGGTCTTGGGATAGGGTCAACAGGGGAGAGGTAACTAATTGTCCGTTTTTACCAACCCAAGGTGAGGATTTTTCCAGGATTCGTTTACCATTTAATGCAGCTTGTACGGTTCCCCATAACATATCTGCGGCTTTAGCGGTAAAGATAATGGGAACTCGATGGTGGGGTGGGGGAACATTGTGGTCTTTGACCCAACTCAGACGCTGGATAATTTGTTGGGCTAATTTATCAGGTTGTAGACTTCCCCTTTGGGTTTGACCATCGCTCACAGATAAAAAATCATCACCCCGCACCCATTCAGCCGATAAGTAACAACTTAGGGTTGTATCTGTATATCGACAATCTAAACCTTGGGTATTAATGAGTATGGTTGTTTCCGTATCACACTCCCAATCCCCACTACACATTACTTCCGGATAGATATCACGCACATAGGCGATTGTCTCATTCCCCCACTCCACCAAAACCTCTGGGGAAAGGACTTCTCCCAAGTTGGCAAATTGGGTATGATGGGGGGGAGCTAATTCTACTGCTTCCGGTTGATTCAAATAGCTTAAGGCGATCGCTCGTTGGACAATCTCCTCTGGTGGAACGTTTCCGTAAGCGACTGTTAATCCTGGACGACCTCGATACCACAACCGTAAAGCTGTTCCCAGGGATTGGTTGGTTTCGACTTGTTTGAGTCGGTTAGCTTCAAAAAACACTGGTCGTGACAGGGACTGGGATTGATACACTTCTGCTGCATCTGCACCCGAACGCAAAGCGAGTTCGAGCAATTTCTCCGCAAAGTTATCTTGGGTTCTTGCTAGGAATTCCATGATGAAAGAATTCGGGACACAGGATACAGGATACAGGAGAGTGGGTAAACTATTTTGGATTTTGGATTTTGGATTTTGGATTTATGGCGCTATTTCCAGTGGGAGGAGAGTGGGTAAACTATTTTGGATTTTGGATTTATGGCGCTATTTCACGCGGGAGTAAATTCAAACACGTCAAAACTACCACCCTTTAACACGGATGCAGTTTGTTGAGCTTGGAAACGTTGACCCATTAATTCTTCTAACGCACCCCAAACAGCACCTAAAGTGAAAGTACATTGACGACTGGAACCGGGTTGTTCTCCGGCGGAACAAAGGGTTTCTGAGGTGTAAACTGTAATTATCCCTTCTGCTTGACTAATTTTTTCCACCAGACAAAAACGACTACCTTCTTTTCCCAAGGCAAACCGCATTTTATCAGTCAAGACATCAAAATCAATCGACTGACCAGACCAACCTAAATCCTTAATTAACTGTTTACCTCGCGCTCTTCCAGCAGTAGTCAAGGCGATCGCAGCTGCTTGTTGACCTAATGCGTCCTCCATGCCTGCGATCGCTGCTTTAAAACAAGTTATACTGCAAAAATCTCCCAATTCTTGCCGCCACATACGCTGTTCCCGCAAATCAAGCTGTTTCAATTATTTCGATGAAACCTTGATTCAGCAACAGAATTTTTACGCATGGTTGGGGAAGAATCGCTCCAGCCATAGGTAATAGTACAGTTAATTCTGATGCTGCTTATAGCTGTGGACAGCAGCACGAAGATTTCCCTGATGTTGTTGTAATAATGCTTCTCCTATGGTTTGATCCACACCAGTCCAGTGCATTAATAAAGCCAGTTTCACCCGTTTACCACTGCGTTCTAGCAAATCACTTGCCAAATCCCGACTCAGGTCAGTCAAATCAGTTAAAATCCGAATCGCGCGATCGCGTAATTTACTGTTGGTGACAGCCACATCCACCATGCGGTTTCCGTAGGTTTTACCAAGCTTCACCATTGTTCCTGTGGAAATAATATTCAAAGCCAATTTAGTCGCAGTTCCAGCCTTCAAACGGGTGGAACCAGCCAAAATTTCTGGTCCTGTAAGCAAGCGAATATTAATATCCACATCAGCTGGAACCTGCTCTTCGGGAACACAAGCCATCATCACCGTTAAAGCACCCTCACCCTTAGCTGCACTCAAGGCTCCGTGTACGTAGGGGGTTGTCCCCCCGGCGGTAATTCCAATCACCACATCTAAACGACCAATTCCGTATTCCCGAATGATGGCTTCCCCATCTTCCCTACGGTCTTCTTTTTCCTCCGAACTTTTGAGTAAAGCACTTGCACCCCCAGCAATAATTCCTTGTACTAATTCCGGTGGGGTACAAAAAGTTGGTGGACATTCTGCCGCATCTAATACACCTAAACGTCCAGAAGTACCTGCACCGACGTAAAATAAACGACCTCCTTGTCCTAATCTAGCTGCTGTTTCCTCAATGGTTCGTGCTAGGGCTAACTTTGCCCCAGCTACGGCTTTAACAGCTTTTTGGTCTTCCCGATTAAACAATTCAACAATTGCTTGAGCATCTAGTTCGTCTAAATTTTGACTGTCAGGATTAATTTGTTCAGTCAAAAGGTGTCCGCGTTCCTGTAAATTAGCCATTCGATTTTAGATTTTGAATTTTAGAATTGCTAGGGGCATTAATATCTGCAACACTACGAATCAATAAACACGTTCTCAATCTAAATTGGACACAAAAAAGTGGTAGAAACAGAGATTATAGATATCTACCACACAACAGATGTATGTATATAGCGTTGAATCATACCAAAAAACATTCGATGGAGACAAAACAAATATTAGAATTCGCTTCCATCAGAGTACAGCATTTCCACCTTGATTTTTGCCTTCATCTGTTGTTATTGTCACAAACTACCTGCTAGTCGAGCAATTTCAGCCCGAACATTTGCGATCGCTTCCTTTAATTCTTCCCCACCTAATTCATTATTTTCCATTTCCACAAATGTAATATCGGTAATGCCAATAAACCCAAACACAGTTGCGAGATAGGGGGTTTGAAAATTCATCTGCTCGTATTCTCCACCTACACCAAAACCCGAACCCCCCCGTACCGCAATGATATACATTTTTTTATCCAACACCAGGGGTTGATAGGGAGTGGTAGGATTTTCCGGTGTAAACGTAAATGTCCTCCCAATCCTGACAATCTGGTCGATATAGGCTTTGAGAGCGCTGGGAATACTGAAATTGTACATGGGAGTACCAATAACGTATATATCCGCAGCAAGAAATTCATCCACTAGGCGATCGCTCAAATGAATTGCTGCTTGATGTTGGGGTGTACGTTCCTCTGCTGGGGTATATTATTCTGCCGTTGGGAACGGGATGATCGGTTTTTACAAATATCCATCTCCTCGGATTTTGTGGATACCGTTGCCAGGGAAACAATGGATCGGGAAAACCTGGAATTAATTCCCTATTTTCGGACAAAGGACTCCCAACTTGAAGTGATCGCAATGATGCTGCTTACGGAACTACAACAGGAAAATACAGCTTCCCATCTCTACGTAGAATCACTGGCTAATCTACTGGCAATTCATTTAATCAGACAATACGCCACATCCAAACCCCATCTTGCTATCCGTGAAGGTGGATTACCTCCATACCAGCTAATGCAAGTATTGGAATATATCGATGCCTATCTTGATCGCAACATGAAGCTGGCCGATTTAGCAGCATTACTGAATATGAGTAAGTATCATTTTAGCTACCTGTTCCAACAATCGATGGGCATTACCCCCTACCAATATCTCCTCCAACAACGCATTGAACAGGCAAAACTGCTATTAAAACAAACGGAGCGATACTCCACCCACAGGAGTCCCTGGGCGATCGCTTGCGGAAATTGCCCTTGATTGCGGATTTAGCAGCCATAGCCATTTTACCAAGCAGTTTCGTCGATTCACGGGGATGACACCAACAGCTTATCGACTCACTGTTTGAACGAGACGTAATAATATAAAACCACAAAAAAATATAAAACCACAAAAATACCCCCCGGTTACCCGGAGGGCATTTTCGCTATTTACCTAACTTGTAGCTAAATCCAAACCAAAACCTGAAATTAACCGTTGATTGCAGGTGCTGTCAATGCAACAGGTGCAGCTTCACCAGCAGCCAAGTCGAGGGGGAAGTTGTGAGCATTACGCTCGTGCATTACTTCCATACCCAAGTTCGCACGGTTGATGATGTCTGCCCAAGTG
>CALJJQ010000024.1 GCA_937973965.1 uncultured Calothrix sp.
TAATTCGTACCTCCTTCCTCGGATATGGTCCTAGTCCTCTATCTGTTGTAGCTGTTCTAGTAGATTCATTTCTTCCCTAGCTGTAGATGTCTATATACACTCAACAGGTATTATCTTTTTTCTCTGGGCGTATGAAACCACTCTGCTCTCCGACTTCAGAGAGGGGTTAGGGTGAGGTTCATCGAACTCACGTATAATTAGTTAAGTTTTTTCGTCAATCTTAGGGGTTTTTGATGGCTGAAAATGAACAGTTAACAAAATTGGTGAGCATATTAGGTGATTCAATTCTCTGTCAAATATTACCTGCGATCGCCCAAACTAATTTACCCGATTGGTGGTCAGCTGGTGGTGCAGTCAGAAATACGGTTTGGCGAGCAATTTTTGGGGAAGAATGTAAACTGGTTATAAATGACTTTGATATTGCTTTTTTTGACTTGCAGGGAGACCGAGAGCAGGAACTAACAGCTAAAACTACACTCACTCAGCAATTTCCTGATTACAAATTTGATGTCAAAAATCAAGCTAGCTTCAATCGCTGGCGCAGCGGACGGCAAACATATCATAGTACAGAACACGGCATCGAAGACTGGTTGCACACAGCTACCGCCGTCGGTGTAAAGTTAAATTATCAAGGGCAATGGCAATTTTTTACACCCTACGGTTTGGATGATCTATTTAATGGTATTGTTAGAGCCACTCCCAGCCATCTCCAAAACCCAGATGCAGAGCAAAAAGCTGCTAGTTTTCTGGAAAAATGTCCCTGTTTACACAAAATTTAATCTGGCACAATATCTACTTTGAAATACGCGATCGCACACCATATCCTTCGGACAGAGCCAAACAGGAAAATAATTCACTCCTACTCCCTATTTCCTTCATATTAATAAATAGGTAGGTGCAATTAAACTTAAAATCACAATGTAACCAATCCATTCGGCGAAAAGCCTTACCCCCGTACAGACGCGATATATCGCGTCTCTCCCTATTCCCTGATCTAAACGACTATTTTCACCACCCACCGACTTATCACCATCTCCGAAATAAAACCATGTCTCAAGAGTTCACCATCAACAGTAAAGTCCGCGTCACCTCCCTTCCAGCGTACCTCAAAACCGCCGATACGATGCCAATGCTACGACCACCAGATTTAATTAGCATTGGTGAAGAAGGTGTAGTTCTAGATCGTCGTCCCGGTGAATACTGGGTTGTAAAATTTACCAGGGGTAGTTTTTTGCTGGAAAGTCAATATTTAGAAACTGTTCCCCCCACATCCTAAGTATTCCACCAGATTAATTATGATGGGTAAAAAAAGCACGTAGTTGCTTTAGCGCCTTTAGGAGTACACACTCAATTAGAAAAACAAGACTGTGAGATTGCTACTTTGCAAGATACCTCTGCGCGTCTACCTCACGACCCTGTGATCGACCCGCTACGGGAAGAAGCGTAATGACTCAACTGCGTAGTAATTGCGTAAGTCCTTACCTGATAAGAATCTTACTACTTCTCAGCAAGGTCTAATTATTTACACTAATCTCGTTATGTAAAGAAAAATAAATTTTTATGCATTTTTATGTAAAATTTTCGCTTAAGTATCAAAAAAAGTAAAAAATAAACAAAATATAAAAATGTCGATTGCCGCAAAATCCATAAGGTGCTGAAATATAGGATATCGAAGGTGATCAAAGGGTCAGACGATATATTGAATTGAATATTAAGTTAGTTGAGGGAGTGAGTATTCGGGCTGAGGATTTGCAAAGTTTGACAATTGCAGTATCACAAAGCAGATAAGGGGTTTAATTATTGGCAACATATGTACACTAGCTAAAATCCCTTTAGGAGTGATTAGCTAGTGAGGGATTTAGATAATTATCGAATTTGGACTTAGTTAGTAAAAATTCATGACTTATGCATGGACTAACCATTTACGTCACGGCGCAGATAGGCAATCTCAAAGTCTGGTTTCTGGGTCAAGAGTGTGTAAGTCCTAGAAATTAACAAATTAATTAAATTGATGAAATTACTGAGGAGCCGTAATCTGAATGCAGCTACATCCACGACCTCAGATGAATCAGGAAACTCGTCTGAAATTGGAAGCAGAACAGTCGTTGGAACCACGAAAGCTAAAGGTGCTGGACAAAATGGAAGCATCGCAGCAGCGAAGAAGGCGTTTACTAGATGAGCGCGATCGCGTGGCTATTTTTATTGATGGGGCAAATTTATTTTACGCCGCCATGCAGCTAAATTTGGAAGTTGATTACGCCAAATTACTGCGACGATTAACGGGAGACCGGCAATTAATCCGTGCCTATTTTTATACAGCCTGTGACAGTGGCAACGAAAAGCAGCAAGGCTTTTTGTTGTGGATGAGTCGCAATGGTTATCGGGTCGTCACCAAAGAGTTAATCCAGTTTCCCGATGGTTCTAAAAAGGCCAACCTGGATGTGGAAATTGCAGTGGATATGTTAACTTTAGCGCGGAACTGTGACACCATTGTCCTGTTGAGTGGAGATGGGGATTTAGCCTATGCAGTCAATTCCATCGCCTATCAAGGGGTGCAGGTAGAAGTAGTGAGTTTGAGTTCGATGACCAGTGAAAGTTTGGTCAATGTGGCCGACTTTTTTATCGATTTAGAGGAAATCAGGGTAGACATTGAGCGGGAAAAGAAAGTTCCAGAAAACGGTTTGGAAACCAGGGGACAGACAGGTGCTTTCGGGGTGACACCACGACTACGTTCAACTAACGAAGCCGAACTCAATACCCATGCGGAAGTTCAAACAGTTAGAAGGGAAGGACAAATTCGTAATTCGTAATAGCCTGCGGCAACGCTTCGCGTACGTAATAGCCTACGGCAAGCCGCTTCGCGTCTACGTAATACCCGCTACGCGGGAAGCAAGCTACGTAATAGCCTGCGGTAACGCTTCGCGTCTACCTAATTCGGGCTTGTTGAAAATATAGTCAAGACGCGATATATCGCGTCTCTCCCTACTCCCTGTTCCCTATTCCCTGAAAGTTTTCGGGGTTTTTGCTGAATACGGGTTATCAATTACGAATTACTTTCACCGTGTAAGGTATAATTAGGGTGCTTCAGGCTGCATAAAATAAAACCCTTCCCGGTAACACTTCATCGTTGATTTTCGCGTAAACCCGCAAACAGGCAGCCACTTCACCGGGTACACCACCACGGTTGATTTGTAGGTCATCCTTAGACCAGGTGTAAACGTCCGCATATGTTCCCCATAGTGGACGTATTTGGATTTGGTATCCAGCGTTGCGGGTGCGTTCGATGACCGGTTCGAGGGTACGACGGGCTTCTCCTTGGAGTTTACCCCACCAGGAATAGCGATCGCAGGGTGGCATGTAAACTAGGGAATGGATCGCCTCATCCAGGTCAAGACGGGCACGTAGGGTGACTGCGGGGTCAGTGCTGTGGGTAGTAGATTGAACACGGCGAAATCTTTCAATCAGGGCAGTGGCGTATTTAGAACGTTCTGGTTCTGTATGGACAGGGCGAATTCCGAAGCGGTCAACACTTTTGAGGACATGGAAAAGTTGGGTATCCAGTTGGATAAATTTGAGACAAGTGGAAACCACTGCCGCCAGAAAATCGATATCCGTATCAGAACTGGATTTGGATTTGAGTAATTGGGGTGCGATCGCAATTTTATCTGACAGGGCTAATCCTGGAGTTTGAATTTTTCCCGTTAAACCAGGGTAAATTAATTCACTCCGGGTAAAAGGTAGGAGCTTGCGGGTTTGGGTGTCCTCCTGGGTATCCAGGGTTGGTAAGATTTCTTGTAAGCGTCTACGCCAAATTAACACCAAACGTTCCGGTAATCGTAACAATAAGCGCTGGATTTCATTCCACAAATCACCATCATTATCACTGGCAAACTCGTACTCACCGATATATGGTTTTAACTCTGGATCGGATTTTAGGGTCATTGCCAAGGATGCAAGTTGAAAATCAGAGGCAACAGGTTCAAATACATCCTCCCATTGTAAAGGTTTTGGTGTCGCAGATTGAATAGATGAACTAATAGACGAATTAGATTCTAACATCACATCCAATTCCCGCAGCAGCGCATCACACTTTTCAATCCCTGGGTCAGAAACAGTTGCTTGATTTCGTGCTTGTTGCAGTTGGGTACGCAACCCCAACAACCCTAATCGTAATACCCAAGCCAAGTTAGAATTATCAGTGACAAGGAGTTTATCGATATGCTGCATAATTTGTGAAGCGATTGTTGTGCATCAGGTTGGAACAGGGCAATCAACTGCTTGAATCTTCCAGAGGCGTTTTCACAGTTGATTTTTGTCGAATACCCCATTGTTTGATATTTTATCTGGAAAATTTTGCCTTTGCCACTTCATCTTTTTCAATAGAGATAGTCCGTAGAGAGGCGATATATCGCCTCTCTACGGGAGTAAGGCTTTGAAGCGAATGAACGGTTACGTTGTTGCTTTATGTTAATTGCACCTACCTGACTTGAAAGTGTAGACGCTACGCGTCTAGTCTGCGAAAAAACTGCGCGTACCCGAAGGGTATAGGGAGTAGTGAGTGGGGGAAAAATCACTTTCATACATCCTGGTGTACGCAATTCATGATGACTACTTATTAACCAGTTTGAAGTATATGAAAAAATATGAAAAAATATTTCCCCCAGCATCCCCTGCTTTAGCACATTCAGCCTAGACACGGGAAGTGAGGATATAGACTATTCGGTGCTTAACGCTGATTTTTTTGCTAACATTATCTGAAAAATATGAAAAAATGACTTTTTCCTACCACTAAAACATATTAAATCGATAAAGTAGAGAGCAAATCGTAACCAACGGACTTGATGCTGGGAAGAGGTTGACTTAGTATATAAGTCTTTGGGCACTTGGGGCAAAACTTTTGCTTCCCGTTATATGCTGATGGGCGAATTGCGATCCAAAATATTAGGATGTATCGAGTACCAGCTTGCTCAAAAAATTATCGGTGTACGGCCTCATCACCGTCACGATTTATAGATACATTAGAAAGAGTTACTAATGCCTTGGTAGCGAAAACTATGGAAAAAGACGCGGTAACGGTCTACTGCCCAAATGAGCTTTGTCAAGCAGCGAATCCGGTGACAAATAGATTTTGTCAACAATGTTCCACACCCATACCTCAGCGCTATTTATGGGGGGTGGGAGAGGGCAAAAATGTGGGCAATGCAGGTGAGATTTTGGGCGATCGCTACTACGTTGTGAAGCAATCGATTTTGTTGGACTGCAAACCCGGTATACTTCCCCAAATTCCCGATTTAGACAATTTACAAACCCTCCGACCCTATCTACGTCTGTTTCCGTACCGTCTCCACGTTCCCCAGGTCTACGGAGTGTTGTGGCTAGAGGAAAATGGCCAGCGTCGGGAAATAATTTTACTAGAAAAGCCGCCTCTGCAATTACGGGATGGAGATACGGAAGTGCGATTGCACCCATCCATTGATACTGCTTGGGGTCAGGCTTCCTCCATGCGACAATTACATTGGTTGTGGCAAATTGCACAACTATGGCAACCCTTGGCGAGTGAAGGTGTGGCATCAAGTTTATTAGATCCTTTACTATTGCGAACAGAGGGGGGAATTTTACGCATTCTCCAACTGCGTGCTGACGGGGAAAAACCACCCCAACTCGCAGCTTTAGGTGAATTTTGGCGGGTTCATTTATTACACAAATGTCAACAGGCGATCGCTAATTTTGTTGACGGTATTTGCCAATCCCTAGACAATGGCGAAATCCATTCCGGTGAACAGTTAGTTGCAGTGTTAGATCGGGGTTTACAGGAAATCAGTCGTCATCAATCGGTTAATGTAGAAATTATCACCCAGACCGACACCGGACCCCAACGTCAACGCAATGAGGATGCTTGCTATCCACCCAGTGGGACTCGATTGCGCAAACCCCCCCAATCAAAAGCCTTGGCAATTGTTTGTGATGGGATTGGTGGTCATGAGGGTGGGAATGTGGCATCCAATTTAGCTATCGAAACCATTCAAACCCAGGTGCAACAGTTAACAGATTTTCGCTACGACCACATCGACCCCAATCTACTGTTAGCTGACCTGGAAGCAACTACGGGAATTGCCAACGACAAAATCAGTCAGCGCAACGATAGTGAACAACGTTCCGGACGACAACGCATGGGTACAACCTTGGTGATGGCTCTGGGGATTGCCCATGAAATGTATATTACCCATGTGGGAGATAGTCGTGCCTACTTAATTACCCAACACGGTTGCTACCAAGTCACCATCGATGATGATGTGGCATCGCGGGAGGTACGATTAGGGTATGCTTTATACCATGATGCCGTCAGTCAACCAGCTTCCGGTTCCCTGGTGCAGGCTTTGGGAATGGGTTCGAGTAATTCCCTCCACTCTACAGCCCAAAGATTTATCGTGGATGAGGATTGCGTATTTTTACTGTGTTCGGATGGTTTGAGTGATTTCGACCGGGTTGAACAAAATTGGGAAACGGAAATTTTGCCCATCATCAACGAAAATAAGGATATTGGAACTGTAATTAGCAGGTTGGTGGAAATTGCCAACACTCAGAATGGTCATGATAATGTCACCGTTGCCATTGTCCGCAACCAAGTTAATTATGCCGAACCATCAGAGCCAATTTCCCCCCAATTAATCAGTTTGGCTGCTGCAACATCTAACGAGTATAAACAAAGCAATGTCACAGTCAATCTCAATCCCACCCCTAGTCAACGCACCCAAGTCCTACCAGATACAGTGCAAATTAAATCCCAGAAAATGCCTTTTTATTTGCTAATTTTACCACTGTTTCTCCTGTTAGCTGGAGCTGTATACTGGGTTGTTTCCTCCTCACTCGGTTCCCAAACACCCTTAAATTCCAAGAATAATGAGTCTCCCGCGAATAATCCTTCTACCACAGGAAAAACCATCCCTACACCATTAAATTCCCCATCCCCAGAAATTTTACCGGGATACCAGGTAGAAACCCGAACCGAACTCCAAGCAAATTTCCTACCTGTTAGTTCAACAAATCCACCCTCCTCCCCCTACCCAGTAACTCTTCCCCAGGGAACTGTATTAAAAGTCCTGGATCGTAAACTTGAACAAGACTCTCCAGAATCAAGCCAACAAGTCTACACCCTCAGCATGGAGATATGTCAAATACCCCCATCACCATCCGTTTCCAAACCCCCAGAAATTACTTTGCCAAAATTAAATGTCGGTAGTAAAGTATCTATTCCCTCCGACAAACTCGTCAACAAAGTTAGTTATTCCAATTCCGCTGACCTCAGCAATTCTCCCTGTAGCAAATTGTCAAGTACTACGGAGGGAGAGTTAATTCCGAAACAACCTGTTACAAGCGATCGCAAACAAGGATTGTAAATTTAATTACTGATAATTATTCTCCCCCTGCATCCCAACCAGTTGAAATACCCATGTTGGCTACTGTCCATAGCTGACCGTTGGCTGGTAAAATCAAGAGAAATTCGGGTTCTGTGGCAGCACAGATTTTCGCAAAAACCGATACACTAAGATGGAGTTTTGCATATTCTATTTGCCTATTTGAAAGTTGCTTCTAGCTGTTAGTGTTATAAATCCATGCCATCCTTAAATTTGGCGATCGCCCGTCTAGTCAATGCTGGTACAGATAATTTCGCAATTTGGGTGGTAAAATCTCCCTATCCCAGCGGCCATGTCATTCATGATTGTATTTGGTCTCCAGAAATGGAACAAACTTGGCGAGAATGGCAAGAATGGTTTGCTAATCATAGCAATTTGGGAATGCTACCACCCCGTGATGTCAATCCCCCAAAACCAGTTGCGGAGCCTTCTGCTGCTGTCGGTAGTCCACAAAGTAATTATGCTGGTCGGTTGATGCAGTTATTTGGTAATCAACTATGGCAATGGGTGTTTGATGGACCAATTCTCAGCAGTTTGGAGCGCAGTCGGGGAATCGCAATGGGTCAAGAAAGTCGGTTGCGAGTTTGTTTGGAGTTGCGTGACCCGTCCTTGGTCGCTATTCCCTGGGAAATTATGCAAAACCCAGGACAATCAGCGATTTCCCTGGGACAACAGATGTTATTTAGCCGTACCACCAGTGATGTAGAACCTTTACCGGAACTGGAAACTGACCCCGGTTTAAATATTCTTTTGGTCTTGGGGGAAGACGAAAATCTGAATTTGGATGCGGAAGCGGATTTATTAGAAAAAACCCTCACCGACGGTTCGCGGATGGGTAGTAGTACTTACGGTTATGCACCCTGTTTCGTGCATCACCTTATCCAACCGAGTCGAGAAAAATTAATTGCTGAGTTGGAAAGTAACAACTATAATGTTCTATTCTATGCTGGTCATGGTTCCCGTGCTGCCAATGGGGGGGTTTTGTTTTTAAGTCCCGGTGAAACAATGAGTGGGATTGAACTAGCTCAGGTACTAACCCGTACAGGAGTGAAATTGGCTGTATTTAATTCCTGTTGGGGTGCTCAACCTGCGACAATCAATCACCAATCTATTCCTTACAGTAGTTTGGCTGAGGTGTTAATCCGTCATGGGGTTCCCGCAGTGTTAGGAATGCGTGACGAAATTGCCAATGCCGAAAGTTTGTGCTTCATTCAAGCTTTTGCCCAAGCATTGCGATCGCGTAAACCAATTGATGAAGCAACAGCCGAAGCTCGTCGTCAACTTTTAACTATTTATCGCTTTAATCAACCCGCTTGGACTTTACCTGTCCTTTACCAACACCCAGAGTTTAACAGTCAAATCCTACGCAGCCTTGATGAAACAGTCACCGAGCTACCTTCAAATCTCCTCTCAGAATACCAATTACCACCCCCAAATGCAATCTTGCGATCGCTATCTGCTGACAACAAAGTTTGGCAATTAAAGGGACGCACCACCCATATCGGTCGAGTTCCAGAAAATGATATTGTCATCCCCGATTTATCGGTTTCTCGACATCATGCCAAAATTGTCTGTCGTGATACTTTTTCTGATACAACTTTTGTTCAAACATATTACTTGATAGATGATTCTACCTACGGAACCTACATATCCCACCCAGGTTCCATCGGTGCTTGGCAACGTATCCACCAAACTGAAATTAAAATTGAATCGGGTATGCAGTTAAAATTCGGTAGTCCCCGTAGCGATGGCTGGGAATTTATCGTTGGCAAAGTTTGAATGTAATCTAGATGTAATCTTGATTGTTTCGCAATTTGTAAATTTAATTGATAAATTTAATTCTTTTTGAGCTTTACTATACCAAATTCTATCAATCAAAAATATTTCCAGGATATTACCAAAAATTAGTTTCTATTTGCGGAAATCAATCTCTGACTGCTGTAGCTGTCAATACCACTAAATTCAAGACTCGATTAGTTCACGAACCGGAGGCACAATGGCTAACATCAATCACAACTCGAAAAATACCCAATACCTAAAATCGGTAATTCACAGAGAATTACTCGATGCTTTACTATCCACCGAAGAAAATGTCATCTATCCTTGGGATACCAATCAAATTGAAACGGAAGAATTTTTCTCAGCCCAGGAAGCTAATTTTGTTATGGATGATGTCCTCCAAGCCGAACTTAGTTCCCGTGCTGATAGCTTTTTCAACCAACTTGATTCCCTATGGTCTCAACTTCCAACCTCAGAGTACCACAACTGTAATACGAATGTAAACATAGTTGCCAATTTGAAGGCGAGTTTACAAAAAATTAGTTCCGTTGATTTACCCCCAAGTTGGCTGGAGACGATTGCTGCCAAAGCCTCGGAGATATTTAATTCCTCACAAACCCTGGGAGAACAATTAGCTTTGTGTGCCAATGCCGTATTACCTAATTGGGGAACCGATGATTTGTTGGTGTTAGCACGACCCTTTGCCTATGCCATGCGTAATGGGGATGAAAACCATTCCTCCAAAGACCCCCAAGTAGCATCCGCGTTGAAAAAAGTTAGCGATCGCGATTGGAATTCACTCACAGAAATTGACCAAGCTAGGGTGAGTCTAGCTGTTGCCTACTACGCCCTCAAACAGTTAAACAGCAGCAATTTGACTAATTTAAGTGAATAAATTCTGATTCCAGAATATGACAAAAAGACATAAAATCGCTAATTATTCAACTGCGGAGTCGTCACCCCGCAGAATTATTAATGGTCGATTTTTTGCTGTCAAGAATTAACTTGAAATTGTTCGGGAATTGAATATGCAGTTATTTTAGCTTTATTACGTATACTTTTATTTTGCTTATTATTGATAAGTTAAAGATATCCTATCATATCAGTAATTAATTCAAAAGCAGGAAAGCTTGTCATCTATCAAAAGAAGTATCTGGGGTAAACACATTGACGAAAGCCATGCCGTTAGACTAGCGGTTTCTCGTAGAGCAGCATTGCTGGATTTTACCAGCATGGCTGATTTAGACGCTTGGCTAGCAGCACTGAAGTCTTAAAATGAGGTAAGAGGTAGAAGCTGATATTGGGAATTACAACTTCCCCGATCCAGTTTCTTCGTCTTTCATAATCAATATTCTTCCCGGCAATGACCCTACCGAATTGGATTACGTTTTCAAGGCTTTTGGGTATTCCCTTTCTCCTATATGGTTTACAAAATCCCACACCACAGTTGCGGTGGATTTGTGTGGTGGTCTTTTTAGTGTGTGGGCTGACTGATTGGTTAGATGGATATTTAGCTCGCAAGTTAGATCAAATTACTGATTTAGGTAAATTTCTTGACCCCTTGGTGGATAAGTTACTGGTGCTTGCACCCTTACTATCTTTGATTCAGTTGGGACAGGTTCCTGCTTGGGGTGTATTTATCATTTTGGCACGGGAATTAGCGATCGCAGGATGGCGGGTCAATCAATCTACTATCAGTGGGGCAAATATTTGGGGTAAACTCAAAACTGTGAGTCAAATCATTGCGATCGCACTTTTAATTGCTCCTGTTCCTAGTTCCTGGGATTTACCAGCTATCATCGCTTTTTGGTTGTCGGTTGCTCTCACTGTCATTTCTGGCATCATTTATTTAGTTCCGCTACCTCCACCTTCAGATAGTTAGCTATGCTTCACGGACTACATAAAAGGTTTGTAGCTCATCAAATCCGTTGTAGCAAGCTTCCCCGTAGGAGTACTTATGTGTTTTCGGATTTTGTGAGAACTCCGAGTTTTGCGATCGCTTCACTTCCTCGGCAAGGACAAGTGTTCATTCAAGCCTAATATAACAGAACTTGATACAACAGATTCGCATCATCCCTCCTCAACCTGTATTAAAATCTTTGTCGCTTGAAATAATATAACTTGATATAACAGATTGGCAATTGTTCTTTCGAGTTTTAAGTCCTCCTATATTCTTGATTCTACACTCTGTATTCTTTAAATAACGATGAAAACCATGGCCGCCAATTCCCAAGCATTCCAGGAAGCTGATATTATTCGTTTCATCCTCAAGGCTGTATTGCTAAAAATAATACCAGCCTCTTCTCTCCAATACTTAATTAAACTTTTCCAACTTTGGCAACGTCACAAATCTTCATCAATCAGTCGAGGTTAAAAGCTGCAACGCGAATTGTGGCAGAATTTATTAGTTAAAACCCAGCGTAGTAAAACAGACTAGAGGTCAAAAAGCATGAATAACGTAATTCAGCCGAGGGCTGACAATATGGTTACAATCGGTTATTAGTGCGTGACACTACAAACCCGAATTTACCGTACATAATTATTTATTCTGTGTGTCACACATCCAACGCTCAAAAATGTTCCTTTTGTCTTATTGATCTCAGCCTTGAACAAAATGGGGGTACAATTTCTGCCAAACACAATTGTGTAGCTTGCTTCCCGCGTAGCAGGCATTACATAGACGCGAAGCGGCTTGCCGTAGGCTATTACAAATTACTCTAACCCACTTCTTCCCATTAATTTTACCGTTCTCGGTTCCAACCAACTAACCTGACTGACTTGATTATTTCCAACATGAATCTAACAACCTCTCACCCGAACCTACCCAGTGTCTACGACCCGAAAGCTGCTGAAACCAAATGGCAACAGTTTTGGGAAGAAAATCAACTCTACAAAGCTAACCCCAATAATCCCAGTGAACCCTACTGCATTGTCATTCCTCCCCCGAATGTCACGGGTAGTTTGCATATGGGTCATGCTTTTGATAATTCCCTGATCGATACTTTAATTCGCTACCAAAGAATGCGGGGAAAAAATACTTTGTATCTTCCTGGAACAGACCATGCGAGCATTGCTGTGCAAACCATCTTGGAAAAGCAGCTCAAGTCGGAAAACAAAACCCGTTATGATATCGGTCGGGAAAAGTTCCTCGAAAGGGCTTGGGAATGGAAAAAACAATCAGAGGGAACGATTGTTAACCAGTTACGACGCTTGGGTGTGTCGGTGGATTGGTCACGGGAAAGGTTTACTTTGGATGAAGGGTTGTCAAAGGCTGTGTTAGAGGCTTTTGTCACCCTGTATAATCAGGGTTTAATTTATCGCGGTGAATATTTAGTTAATTGGTGTCCTGCTTCCCAATCGGCTGTGTCAGATGTGGAAGTGGAAAAGAAGGAGGTTTTAGGTAAACTTTGGCACTTCCGTTATCCCTTGAGTGATGGTTCTGGCTATGTGGAAGTGGCGACAACTCGTCCAGAAACTATGTTGGGAGATACGGCGGTGGCTGTCAATCCCCAGGATGAACGGTATCAAAGTTTAATTGGTAAGACCTTAACTTTACCGATTATGAAGCGGGAAATCCCGATTATTGCCGATGAGTTGGTGGAAATGGAATTTGGTACGGGTTGTGTAAAGGTGACACCAGCCCATGACCCAAACGATTTTAAGATGGGTAAACGGCATAATTTACCGTTTATTAACATCATGAATAAGGACGGGACACTCAATGAAAATGCCGGTGAATTTGCGGGATTAGACCGATTTGTGGCTCGGAAACAGGTTGTCAGCCGTTTGGAAACCGATGGTTTTCTGGTGAAAATTGAGGATTATTCCCATACGGTTCCCTACAGCGATCGCGGTAAGGTTCCCATTGAGCCGCTATTATCAACCCAGTGGTTTGTGAAGATTCGTCCGTTGGCAGATCGAGCTTTGCGTTTCCTGGATGAGCAAAATTCCCCAAATTTCGTCCCTTCCCGTTGGCAGAAGGTTTATCGGGATTGGTTGGTGAAGGTGGAAGATTGGTGTATTTCCCGTCAGTTGTGGTGGGGTCATCAAATTCCAGCTTGGTATGCGGTTAGTGAAACCAATGGGGAAATTACCGATACGACTCCCTTTGTCGTGGCGAAATCACCAGAGGAAGCCTTAACCTTAGCCAAACAAAAATTTGGGGATGATGTTCAATTGGAGCGAGACCCGGATGTATTGGATACGTGGTTTTCCTCTGGTTTATGGCCCTTTTCGACAATGGGATGGCCTAGTTTAACAAGTGACCTAGCTAAATATTATCCCACAAGTACCCTCGTAACGGGATTCGATATTATCTTTTTCTGGGTCGCGCGGATGACGATGATGGCGGGTCATTTTACTAACCAAATGCCCTTTAAAGATGTGTATATTCACGGTTTGGTTTTGGATGAAAATGGCGACAAAATGTCCAAATCCAAGGGAAATGGCATCGATCCATTGTTATTAATTAATCAATATGGTGTGGATGCCCTGCGGTATTATTTAATTAAAGAAGCCACTGGAGCCGGACAGGATATCCGTTTTGATTATGACCGGAAAAAGAATGAATCTCCAGCCGTAGAAGCAGCCCGGAATTTCGCTAATAAAATTTGGAATGCCTCCCGCTTTGTGATGATGAATCTGGATGGACAGACCCCAGCCCAGTTAGGGGTTCCCCAGCCAGTAGAACTAAGCGATCGCTGGATTTTATCTCGTTACAACCAAGTAATTCAGCAAACTATCCAGTATATGGAAAATTACGGGATGGGAGAAGCTGCCAATAGTTTATATGATTTTATTTGGGGCGATTTTTGTGATTGGTATATTGAGTTAGCTAAGTCGCGTTTACAACCCGGTGGAGATGAAAATTCCCGTCGCACAGCCCAACAAACTTTAGCCTATGTTCTCGAAGGTATTCTCAAATTACTCCACCCCTATATGCCCCATATTACGGAGGAAATTTGGCAAACCCTAACTCAGCAAGCTCCGGATTCCCGACAAAGTATATCCCTGCAACAGTATCCAGATGCAAATCCAAACTTGATTGATACTGATTTAGAAGCCCAATTTGAATTACTATTTGGCACCATCCGCACAATTCGCAACCTGCGAGCCGAAGCCGATGTCAAACCCGGAGCAAAGGTCGATATTAAACTGCAAACTCAAAATCCACTGGAACGGGAAATTTTAACCCAGGGTCAGGTTTACATCCAAAACCTTGCCAAAGTCGAACATCTCACCATTACAGGACAGCAAATTAACCCTGTTTCCCCACAAACCCAAAATCCCCAATCTAAATCAAACCAAATCAATTGGCGGTTAGTCGGCAAAGCCTTCGGATTCCTATTTTTATTTCGTCTTTTAGTAGCGATCGCCGATGCCATTGATGATATACCCCTAGCAGGTAGATTTTTTGAACTGATTGGGTTTTTGTGTGCCACCTGGTTTTTAGCAAAAAGCTGGTTAAACCCCCAAGCACGCGATCGCTTTTGGCAACAAGCCAAAGGTTTAGTTAACAATCAACCCGAATCCATCCCCACAACCGAAATAACCCCAGATACCCCAGGAGTAAAACCAGACTCAGAAAAAGTCATTGCCGGAGTCGTCGGTACAGTTCAGGTAATCATGCCATTGACTGGAGTCGTGGATATTGCCGCATTTATCGAAAAACTTCAGAAAAAACTGACCAAAATCGAAATGGAAATTAACCAACTTTCTGGTAGATTAAATAATTCCGGCTTCGTTAACAATGCCCGTCCCGATGTCGTTCAAGATGCTCGTGATAAACTCAGCGAAGCCCAAACCCAAGCCCAAATCCTCCGCGATCGCATTTTGCAATTATCATCTCAATAGTTCCAAGATTTTGGATTTTGCGGAAAGTTGGGGAGGAGAAGTTACCGGGAAGATTTTCTGCTTACAAAGTTCTACGGGGGGAGTATCCCCCCGCAGACTTTGTGCTTTCCGGTAAACTTTGGGAGAGATGTATTCTTCCACCAAACTTTCCCAGACGGATTTTGGATTTTAGATTGCTTGTGATCTGATACAATTTCACTAAAATTTTGATACATTTTCTTCCCTTACTCTCAAAAGCTCCCCCTGCTTCCTACCTAAGTGTATCAACACCAAAGTCAAACAATATGACATGTATAGGACTCCTATTTTATTTTTGAACAATCAAGCTGCCTATAGCAATCCAGAACCATTCGTGAGAAAACACTCAAAGAAAAATCCTCAGTCTACAAGTATCCTAGCCTTGATCTATTCTCACGTATCATTTAGGACAGCTATATAAGCTTGACATACAAAGTTTTACTTTCAGTATACTGAGCAAGATTCAAGTAGGATTCCTATATTATTAAACCTCGTCCATAATCAAAACAGGAGTTTTCTCCATTGCACTTCTTCGCGTAGTAGATCAACCCCAGGGTCGTAAGGTAGACGCGCAGAGGCTTCTCACAAAGTAGCAATCTCAATCATCGCGAATGAAAACTACGGTTGTCAATTCAGGGACATGGTTTATGTTTATGATTTCGTCATCCTAACTGTGCATAGAAAAAATCCGACTTCCCATCCACCTAAAATCAAAATCTAAGTTTTGCCTGTTTTCCCTAAAATTTAAGATAATTGATTCAGCTAGCCTTGATTCTCCAACAACCATGCTATACCTTGCTCAGGTGCGAAAAAACGACTTTTTAGGACAGTTTCAACTTCTCCTCTTAGCCCGACAAGAAGCTGAAAATGTTTGGACACTCATTCCCGAGGAAGCTTTTATTTTATTGGGGAAAAATACCACCCATTCCGAAAAGTTGCTGGTACTAGTTGAACTTTCCCCCACTGGAGATATCATCAAACTCGAAGAAGCCACCAATTGGGTCGTCAACCTCGTGAAAAATTATCTCTCCAACGGCATCACACCAGAATTTCTCCGCCAAGAAGCTGAACGCGTTGAAGAATGGCGGAAAAATCTCACCCTCCAAAATCAAGACCTGGCTAGACGTTCCCTGGAATTAGAAGCCCGTCGCGAACAAATTCAAGCTCTGGAGGAAAACCTAAAACGGGATAAAAATGGTAATTCCCATCCTCAGTAGGGTTTGGGGAGAAAGTCTTTTCGCTAGGGTAGGGAATCGGGAGTCGGTACAGACGACCCGTCAGGTCGTCTGTACAGGAATGGTTTTAACCCTACTTATTCCACTTTTCACTAACTTCAACGTGAGTTCGATGAGTTATAAGCCTGAAACTCTTGTCCAGTATCATTCTTAGGAAATAGAAGTTTCTAAAAACCTCCTGGGATGTTGAGAATAAAATCAGTCAGTTATTGACTTTGTTCTCAACTAATGGATGAGGTTACTTTAAACCTTAACTTTCAAAATCATTGATTCACAGGGATTGTAGCGTTTACAATCCGTCGTAGCGAGCTACGACCTAGGAGTATTGACGTTAACTTCAAAAACAACAGATGTCAGGTTTTTGAGCCTCTATACGCTTATTTGTTTGCACTTTCTGGAACTCAAATACTTTCTAAGGCTTACAAGATATAGAGATGCGATATATCGGTCTTTTTTTTGCGCAATCCCTAAGCAAACGGGTGCGATTCTTCGGCTAAGGACGAAAATAATAGCAGGCATCTTGCTGGCACTACAAAATTTTTATCAGTATCTTTGCACGCAATCACAAAAGATGCTGTGCGATCGCGAAAAATAGATAACTTATTTAAATCAATCAAAACCCTAAATTTGACAATTTTGTCATTTGCTCAGTTTCTCAATAATTTTCGTCAAATTCTCAATATTACTGACTCTATTCTCAATTAATCGACGCAATAATAAATATTTCAAGCTCTGAATATATACTTTTTCTTTTTTATGATAAGATTAGTTATAATCTAGGGGTTATATTAACTTTATCTCTTCTGAGACCGATTCATTAAAGACATTTGCAAAACATCCAAATTCATCCGTCCCATCCTTGTTTCAAACAGGTATTACACTCGCGACAAGCCCAGGTGTAATTAATTTTGTCAATTCGTAATTATCCTTAAAAGTGAGGTGAAGTAGAAGTATTAAATTCACCCTTGCACTGAGTTTTCCCCGCCAGAATCAATTATGCATTGAAAATTTAGCGATCGCATCCTTAAAAATCATGTTCATTTATCCGGATTTTGAGCATGTTTGAGCATTATTACTTATTGACAAAAGACTAATCAGCTTAGCTGGTCAGCAATGCTGGTATTATATACAACAAAAAAATCGATAACTTCTATAACATATTTAAATCAATCACAACCCTAAATATGGCAATTTTGTCATTTGCTCAGTTTCTCAATAATTTTCGTCAAATTCTCAATATTACTGACTCTATTCTCAATTAACAAACGCAATAATCAATATTTCCAGTTCTAGATATACAGGTTTATTTTTTTAGGGTAGAATTAGTTATAATCCTAGGGTAATTTTGTGTATTTTCACGGCATAGGGTCTGCTGTTCCCGAAGCAAAGCGCTAGCAGTTTTGTATTTTTGTGAGGGTAGGGAATAGGGAGGCTGCAATCAGCTGGATGGGAAAGGGAAAAATTGAGTAAATTGAACTGATGATGAAAAGCGGTAAAAATACATGTTTTTACTTGTTTTTAAATTATTTTATTTTGATTGATAATTTGGAGTGGAGTAATGATCTACTCCCTACTCCCTCTCAAGATTAAGACAAGAAGACAACTAACCTTTGGCAAAAGCAAAGAAACTCAAGTGATACAAAGTGCCCTTAGCCGGATGCTTTTGTACCTCTCGAATCACCGTTGCTCCCCGCCAATTGATTTCTGGTACATTGAGTTCAATCGGGGTTTTATTTGCTCTTGCTTCCTTTAATAGCCGTTCAGCCGTTTTTGCGTCCAAAGTCAAAGATACGGATTCCGCACCATTGTGTCCATACAAATTTGCCGGAATTAATCCCGAACGGCGTAGTGCTTTGGGTTTACTTCCTTCCGGACGCTTTTGTCCTTCAACTCTTACAGTAATTTCCATATCCAATCAACCAAAATAAAACTTCCAACAACCACCCCTGACCACACAGACAATTGAATTGATCAAAAAACAATCCGCGATCGCATTCGTCAACCTTCTGTGTGACAAGGTGCTTGCAAAACCCTAATTCTACACTATTTCCCCTGCGATCGCACGACGTACCCAATTATCCATTTCTCACAAATCCCTAAAACGTTTAGGGAGTGGGAAATGGGGATTCGGGAGTGGTAGTGAAACCCGTTACTCAACACCTATGGCTTACTTGCTAACAATACAGTTTATGCACTTAGTAAAGAAGCCGGAGTTCCATCAGCATGGAGTAATGCTCGCTTTGGTCCATGAATCGGGTCTTCCAAAATAATTGTTTGGTCGCGACTAGCCCCTAAAGAAACAATAGCAATGGGAACTTCCATCAATTCCGCCAAATACTTCAAATAATCCTGAGCTTGACGGGGTAAATCTTCCCAAGTCCGACAATTTTCAGTGGAAACTTGCCATCCTGGTAAGGTTTTATAAATCGGACGACATCGGGCAAATCGTCGTGAACTAGCGGGAAAATGCTCACACCTTTCCCCATCAATTTCGTAGGCAACACAAACCTTAATTTCCGGCAATTGATCCAGCACATCTAACTTCGTAATTGCCAAACAATCCAAACCATTAATCCGTGCTGCATACCGACCAATTACTGCATCAAACCAACCACAACGCCGTTTCCGTCCGGTGGTAGTTCCAAATTCAGCCCCCAGAGAACAAAGCAGTTCGCCAATTTCCCCATCCAACTCCGTGGGAAAAGGTCCTTCCCCAACTCTAGTTGTGTAGGCTTTAGAGACACCAATCACCCGGTCAATAATCGTCGGTCCCAACCCCGTACCAACACAAGCACCTCCCGCAACCGGATTTGAGGAAGTGACAAACGGATAAGTACCGTGGTCTAGGTCTAATAGGGTTCCCTGTGCGCCTTCAAACAAAACATTACGCCGCAAACGCACAGCATCATAGATTTTTAAAGAAGCATCAACCACATAGGGACGCAATCTGTCAGCGTAACCCAAGTACTGCTCAATCACCTCATCTGGATTTAGAGGTGGTAAATCATACAGTTTTTCGAGAATCGCGTTTTTATAATTAATTGTCCAATTTAACTGCTCACGCAGCCCTTGAGGGTCAATTAAATCCAGCATCCGAATCCCCGTCCGCTCGGATTTATCCGCATAGGTCGGACCAATTCCTCGACCAGTCGTACCAATTTTATAATTACCACGATGTTCCTCAGATGCCTGATCGATCATCCGGTGATAGGGCATGGTGACGTGGGCATTCTCGGCAATAAATAGATTCGCCGTCGAAATTCCTAACTTATCCAATTGGTCTAATTCCGTAATCAAGACTTGCGGGTCGATTACGGTTCCAGAACCGATAATACATTCGGTATCTGGATATAAGATACCAGAGGGGATTAGGTGTAGTTTGAAGGTTTGACCTTTGACTACAATTGTGTGTCCAGCATTGACACCCCCTTGATAACGTACTACAACATCTGCGGAGCGGCTGAGTAAGTCTGTTATCTTACCTTTTCCTTCATCGCCCCACTGGGCACCGATTACAATGACGTTAGCCAAGTGATTATATTGAGAGCTACAGTTTTCACAAACACAAATTATCGGCTAGGTTTGTTATCAATGTCAAGGCAATTGTGATTATGGTTTGCTTTAGGGATATGTCAGTATTTATCATTTATTTACTTTTGCCTAACCCTTGCATGGACAAGGTTATACCTTGATTTAGTATTCACAAATAGATGATTATGTGGTTTTGCTAATCCTTGTTTATTGGTAATATTTTGCACCCTTATCACCCTTTTTATTCTCCTGGAATTGGTGCGGTTTGTATCTTTTTTAATCCCCTTGTTAAACCAGAGAACAGACTTTCTCTCTGTATAAATCTGATGTTTGTTCTGCCACTCATGTCATCAAATCCTGATGAAAGTAATTTGGTATGGATCAAAATTAGTAGTAATGTAAAACTTTCACAAATAAGCCTGATAATCGCTATTAAAAGAGATATTGATAGACATTTCGACTTTGCTGTATTTGATGTTCTCCCTTGTCAATACTGATTCTTAACATCAAAGTTGAATTTCATCTATGTCAATAGAGTAATAAATACAACTTAATTATGACCGCATCCTTTGGCTGGAATGGTTTTAGCATTCCGTACCCTAATGTAACGATTATGGATTCATCTCAATTCTAAGCTTAGAGTAATCTACGGTAAATAATTGGGTAAAGATTAATTTTTGTAAATATTCTTTATTGATGATTCTAGGTAGTTAGAAAACAGAATTCAAAAATACAGGATTTGGTGATCAAAACTGTCGAAGATATAAATTATCTTTATAAGTTGGGGAAAAGAAGCAAAATCTAAACTATCGGTGGGGTGAAAACAGAATTAGGTTGTTTGGTTGTTTCAGTCTTTGGGGAATGAAGTTCATCTTGGGGGGGTGACAATCTAGCGACAAAGCTTTATGCAGCAAGGATTATAGAATTCATCAAGCCGGAAAATGAAGTTGATCTTGTGATGGCAGACTAGCTTCAAACTATTGCTGCATAGCAGTTTCAGAATTTCATCACCATAGCGATCGCGCAAAAATTGTCAACAAACCAGATGGAAATCCCCCAAATATATACCCCATAATTCGCGTGGTAAGTTCTATGACTTTGAGATTTAATCCCCTTGCAAAAATTCTAAATATCCCTGACTCAACTCCTCAACAGCCAAATTATAAAACTGTTGCCCATGTTCTTTTGTCGCTAAAGCGGGATTAGACCCCATCCTTCCATCGGGATAGCGTCGGCGAAAATCGATAGAACCGTAGATTTTATGTCCCTTACCAACTTCAGGAGATAGGAAAGCTGTTTTAACTGCTTCCGGATAAACAAACTGGGTGACAGCGACTTCGCTAGGTGTTGCATGGGAACCTTCCTCGTCCCCATAGAGTTCCTTGGCTAGTTTGTAGACGCTACTACACATAAACCAGTTAGCAACTTGACATCGGACTCGAACTGCATGGGGATAGTGAAGTTCTTCCAGGTATGTATAGATTTCCGAAAATGCGGCTCGTAATGTATGAATATTTCCCCCATGTCCGTTAATAAAATAAAACTTGTGAAAACCAGCTTTGACTAAACTGGTAATGTAATCACGGATAAACAAAATCATCGTACTGGGACGAAGACTGATAGTACCAGGAAAACCTGTATGATGTAGTGCCATGCCCACATTAATCGTTGGTGCAACCATTGCTTGGGTTCTTTCTCCCACACCTGTAGCAATGGTTTCGGCACAAATCGCATCTGTTCCGATCAGACCAGATGGACCATGTTGTTCGGTGGAACCAATGGGTAGAATAATGCCTTGGGAAGTTTGTAAATAGGTTTCTACCTCTGGCCATGTGCTTAAATGCAATAACACGATATTCTCCTGGCTAATTCTTGCTCATGGGACTTGCTGGAGCGCTTTAAACCCCTATTGATCACAAATCCTTAACTTCCAGGGAGTAGGGAGTAGGGAGTAGGGAGTAGGGAATATAAACTTATAATACTGATTCTCTCCTACTTTGAAATCAATGAAACCAGAATAATCAACGGTTATAGCATAGCTCCACATAAAGACCATTGGCGTAGACAAAATAGCTTAACCCACGAGAAATCAAAGTAAAACCCTTCTCCTTTTTCCGACTCTCCGTTTCCTCTACATCAGTTACAGTAATCCTATTTAAGCCGTGAAAAATAGTGTGCTGTTGACTGATGACTGTTAACCGTCAACTGTCAACCGTTAACAACCCTACATTTAAGATTTCACAAATCCCGCTCAGACTGCTGTAGCTCGACCTGTCAGGTTGACACAGTTCAACAATCTAAAAGGCTGAAGCACTTCAATTTCTGATCCTATTCCCCGTTCCCTGTTCCCTCATCCCTCTACTCAAAACAATAATGCTTTTTCACCCTGCTTTGAATTTCCCAGGTACAGGACATACCCTGGGGAAAAGTGACTAAATCCCCCTTACCCATAGTCACGGGTTTTCCTCCATCAGGAGTGACGATAACATCGCCTTCTAAAAAATAACAAGTCTCCTGGGAATTATAGATCCATTCAAAACGGGAAACGTCTTTTTGCCAAATTGGCCAACTGGATATACCCAACTTCTGTAAACGTTCAGAACTGGGTTGGTGTTCAATTTTGATTTCCATCAAAGAATAATTCGGAACTAGACAATCCTTGTTTGCGATCGCTATTTTAGCAGGTTAAATGTACAGCAATCCTATTTGAGTCGTGAAAAATAGCGTGCCGTTGACTGATGACTGGTGACTGTTAACCGTTAACTGTCAACCGTTAACAACCCTACATTTAAGGATTTCACAAATCCCGCTCGGACTGCTGTAATTAAGTTAGCAATAGGGAGTAATGTCTTCACCACATTCATCAGCTAAATAACATAATGTCCGAAACCGCAAATTCACAAATTGGTCGTATAGGGGATTGAATTTGCATAATGGGGGAATATGGGCTAACTTACGACCAAACACGATAATATCCCGTGCAAATGGACATTGAGATGGTATGGTTTTAACAATAAGCTGGGCTAAATTCCGGTTATTGATTTCTAAATAGTCGCACCAATTTTTTAGTGGTCGTAATAAATCAAATTTGCCAAATTTGAGTTTCTGCTGGGTCGATGGAGTCGTTTCCCTGAAGAAATCGCAAAAACCAGGGAAAATTATTTGTTTGTGTTTATTTTGAGTACTGAGCATCTCAATTACTGTCAATCCGGGAATTATTTGCTATTTAAACCCGCTAACTTGATGCAAACTGTCCGGTGGAATACAAAAACGTTAAAAAACTTTACGATTGACAAAAGAGTCAAGATATGCAATGTGCCAATTTTCTAAATCTTTGATATAAATCCGAAATATATGTCTACGGAAAACTAAATGAAAACTTCATATTCACGGTGCTGATTTTTGCTGAATATGTATATAGAACCTTTGACAGATTTTTTAGGAGTTGCCCCTTAGTTAATCTGTAAACTGAATGGTTAAATGCAGCAGTTTTTGTTTTAATAGGAGAATTTAAAGGGTGCAAAAACTTGTTTATGTGATTCAATTTCTGCAAAAATTATTACCACCCCGTCGCCTACGTTTCCCGTTGCTGGGATTAATCTTAGTTGTAGGAATTGTTGCTGACCGTTCCCGTCCTGTCCAAAGTAGCCAATTTGATCCTGACCCCTATACCTACAGAATAGTCCGACCGCAACCAGGGGTTGAATTGTTAGAAATTCAACCGAACTATGGTGATGAGAAGCAATCTTTTGGAGTCAAACCAAATTGGGAACAACCAGATTGGTCAGATATTGCACCGGGACAAATCACCTCTCCAACCTTGATTGCATCGACTTCACCCCATATTCCCCTATCGAAACCCAATCCCCAAATTTCCCAGAGGAATTTACCGCAGGGGGATGGCATTTATCTGTACGGACAATCACCCCGAATCGGAGAAAACGGCAAAGGATATATCGTTTTCGCCAAAAATCAAGGTCGGGTCGTGGGTGCTTTATATATGCCCAATTCTGAGTATAGTTGTTTTCGTGGTTCCATTGACGAAACTGGAGCGATCGCCATGACTGTACAAGGATATGCAGGTGAGTCAAATCCAGTTCAAGTAGCCACTAGTGGGAATGGGGTAAATTTAGATATAAATAATATTAATGCTCCCAGTCCCTATGCCCATTCTCTCTCCCTAACAGACTTTTACCGCTTGCAACAGATTGGTCAGTTAGAGTGGGAAATTCTTCAGGCTTGTGAATTAGGAGATTAACAGAATACGGGAGAAATCAAGAAAACCCCTACCACCAACTTTGATCTCGATCATTCCTCTGGTGTGGTGGATACCAACTCCCTATTCCCCACTCCCTACTTCCTCAACTTTATTAAAATTCAATCCCCGGTTGAGCTTTGACACCCTGTTCTCGAAATGGATGTTTAATCAAAGTCATTTCTGTCACTAAATCTGCAAATTCAATGAGAGGAGTTGGCGCTCCCCTACCTGTCAAGATGACATGGGTCAGTTCTGGTTTTGTCCTGAGTCCCGCCAAAATATCCTCAACCTGTAAATAACCCAATTTCAAGGCAACATTAACTTCATCCAGTAATATAAGTTGGTAATCTGGGTTTTGAATATATTCTAGGGCTTTTTGCCAGGCTGCATGTGCTTTTTCGATATCGCGATCGCGGTCTTGGGTATCCCAGGTAAAACCTTCCCCCATCGCGTGAAAAACCAATTGGTCTGGCCACATTTCTAATACCCGTTTTTCCGCAGGTTCCCAACTACCCTTGATAAATTGGATAATTGCGACCCGATATCCATGTCCAAGCGATCGCATGACCATTCCCAATGCAGCAGTGGTTTTACCTTTACCATTACCAGTATTGACAATCACTAAACCTTTTTGGGCGATCGCATCGGCAATACGTTTAGCTTGTACCTGTTGACGACGTTGCATTTTACGTCGATACTGTTCATCATTGAGTTGGGAAAACTCTTTGATAGCCTCTTCAGATGTGATTTCTTGCCAAGTTTCTTCGGTATTCATAATTTGTGAGCGAAATTACCTTTCCCCGAACTTTTATATAGAGGGATGAGGAAGTGGTGAGTAGTGAGTAGGAAGTCAAGAGCTATAGCTAATCGCTTGTCTTGACAACTAAATCTATTTTGATTGCTTTGGATCCAGTACTTTGTTGTATAATATCTAATAAAGAGATTTAAATCAGTATCCAAATCTGATTAGATATATGTTTTTATTTTGGTATCTAGCCGAGCCGTAGCGGGTCTAGCAACTTTGAAGAGAATAAAATAGCAACCCAGAGAAGGTAAATTACAAGTTTATCGGTAGGATTACCATGTGGTATTAAGAAAGTATCTCGGTTTTTGTAATTTTCAGCCCATAGCTACTGGTACAAGGTTTGAGTAACAGCAGCTGTTGGTCCCGCATTTCTCACAAAACCCGAAAACTCACAAGGAATAGGGAGTAAAAGGAAAATCAATTCGTTACTCAAGGCTTACAACTCACTCGTGAGAAATGCAGGTTAATGGGAATTAGCAAGAATGCGATGGTGACCCGTTGAAGATTTTTACAATCTTACATGTAGTAGTCCATAGCATTAAATTTAAAGGCTTTTAGTAGTAGCCCTGGCCTTTTTATAGAGCGATAAATCGTAACTATGAACCCATTAAAATTCATGTCATGGAGGATTGGTTGTTGACCTTTAACCTTTGACAGTCATAAGTAAAGCCTTTCCCCTGGGTACAGCCAAAACCGATATTTTCACTACTTAAATAGAATACCGGGTAATACTTATCTACAGTACTTTTCCAAAGTAGAATATATCCAAAAACATGTAGGAGACAGCTACTACTGAGTTTTGAACAGTTTTAACATAGAAATTTCAGTTCTGGAATTGATGAATTACCAATTGGGCAAACTGGATATTTGTATGGTGAAAATATCTGGGATTTTGCCTATGTTAGCTGTTATTTTTAACTTTTAGTAGTTCTCCAATTCAAGTTCAAGGGTGAAAACTGTTTAGCGTTGTTGAGCGTTAACATTAAACATTTAACAACCACTGCGAAGGATTACGTAATGGATAAATTGGTTCTAGTAGGTACATGTGTAATTTCTCTATAGGTTTTGCTATTTACTGATGATATTCAGCAAAAGGATTTTATCTCAACTTATTTTGTGCTTGGGATTGTTAAGTATGAGATATAGTCATCAATGCAATGAAAAAAACTAATCCCAAATATAAATTACATACAGCAAATAAAGCGAAACATGTTGTTTGCAGGAAGTAATGGACTTACTTGCAACAACAGAAGGAAACCAATTTTATGTTGAAGGATTTATCCACCAGTTTTCAAAAACCTGTTGTCACGATGATTTTTGCAACAGCACTCTGGGGATTGGGAATGGTGCTGACAAAAATTTTACTTGCATACTTTCACCCCCTAACATTACTGCTGATGCAACTATCTGCAAGTGTATCCATTTATTGGATGGTTGCAATCATTCAAAGAAAGCCAATGCTTCCCCAGGAATCTAGGAAACAGAATTTATCTACAATCACTCGTCATCCCCAAGGTTTAATTCCCCCAAAAAATATTTATAAATACTTGCAATTAGGACTACCAGGAATACTAGAACCAGGACTAGCCTATATCCTCAGTTCCTTTGGATTAACCATGACAACAGCAAGCAGTGCATCCCTACTGACGGCAACCGAACCAGTGATGACAATTGGTATTGCTTGGGTATTGTGGCGCAGTAGCAGCCAACAAAATTTATCTGATAACAGAATAAATTATCAATTAGTGATTTTTTCTGCGATCGCGCTATTAGGTGTCATTTTCACAATGGGTTTAGATCCGAATTTCAATCAAACATCTTTGTTGGGTGATATTCTGATTATTAGTGCGACAGCCTGTGCATCCCTATACACAATTCTTTCCCAGCAGGGAGTAAAATATTTAGCACCGGTTTCCCTTGCAGCCATCCAGCAAAGCTTTGGTTTATTATTTGTGGGAATAATTTGGTTATTGACCAATCACCACATACCGAATTCTGAATTGCTAATTCCTACACCAGTAATTTACCTACTGGCGATGATTTCCGGTATTTTTCAATATCTCTTACCATTTTGGTTATATTTAACTTCCCTCCAGAAATTATCAGCTAGCGTAGCAGCTCAATTTTTGTCCCTAATACCCGTATTTACCATGCTCGGTGCATGTATATTTTTACATGAAAAATTGACCAGCCTGCAAACAATCGGTATGTTTGTGACTTTAACTGCGGTAATGGGTATTATTAGAATGGGCGGTCATCAAAGTGTGGTAAAAGTTTAACTCAACGTGAATTCGACGGATTGTAAACGCTATAATCTCTGTGAATCAATGATTTTGAAGGTTAAGGTTTAAAGTAACCTCATCCATTAGTTGAGAAGTTGAGAACAAAGTCAATAACTGACTGATTCCAGGTTTAATGATTTTATTCTCAACATATTAGGAGGTTTTTAAAAACTTCTATTTCCTACGAACGATACTGGACAAGATTTTCAGGCTTTATAAATCATCAAACTCACGTTAACTCAGGAAGGTTTTGGAGAGCGATAATTCCCGCACTCTACCTCAAAGGTGGGTGTGGGGATACAAAGACTCCCCTGGAAAAGTCGATTACCCATCCTTTGGGAAGAGGAAAAAGTGAGCAAGATATTTACCCTACCAGCACATTAACCATCAAAATTAATGTGGTGGAATACTATTCCCTACTCCCTATTTTCTCACAAGTCCTGTATCACATACCAATAAGTAATTGGGATTGATCAAATTTTCCCTTCATCAAAATAAACCCTGCTATCAGTAATAAACCAAACGCATAACCAGCAGTGACATCAGTGAACCAATGCACACCCAAATACAAACGACTAAAACCGATAGCGCTAATTAGTAAAAAAGTAAATAGGAAAATTTCTTGTTTTTTGTGGGGATAGGTTTGGGCTAAGAAATAGGCAATCATACCATAGGTGACAATAGACACCATTGCATGACCACTAGGAAAACTATAGTAATCAACATTAATTAAGCGTTCCCATAATAGGGGACGTTCGCGGGCAAATATATATTTTAAAAATATATTTAAGCCAATGGCACTTAAAGTTGCATTTGTAACTAACTGTGCGGATTCAGGGTGAGCTTGAAAAAAGCCGAATTGCGGTAAACTCCAGCACAAAGCCAATAGGATAGCTGGTTCCCCCAGGAGGGTTGTGCCCAACATCACCCGATCTAAAATGGGATCATGTAATTTTTGAATATTTAACAGGATTAATTCGTCCCAATTTTGGCTATAAATAATACCAGTTACCAGGGATAAAATCGTTGCCAGACTAGAAGCAGAAATCAGTGGGAGTAAACATTGATTAACTCCTACAGGAACGGGAGGTAGACGTAAATTTTGCCTGTAGATATGAACTAGATGTTGAATAGTTTTGGCAACTTGACTGTGATTTAAATGGGGCGAAAATATGACTAATAAATTACCCGTATCCACGCTACCACGGACTTGGAATATATCAGGTTGTGCCGATAACTGCAACTCCAAATAGCGTTTGAGGGATTGACAACGCCAGAGACCAGCAATTTTATACCTCGCCCTACCTGCGATCGCAGTATGAATTGGTTGTACGAGCAATTGATATTCTTCAAGCATAAAATTGAACCTGTCTGGGAAATTGGGTAGGGACGACTCGGTGGGTCGTCTCTACTTCTATCGTGACATCCCCTTTACGAGTGAGACGTGAGGCTTCTTGCTGTTCAAGCTAATTTTCCTGTAAAATTATTTCATCGACGGCAAAATCAACTTCAGCCTTGTCTCGACCAGAAGCCAAATAATCATTGACAAAGGAGTCCTTCAAACCGGAAATCAAATCATATTCTGGATGCCAAGCCAGTTCCGACATCGCCTTTTCCACACTAGCAAAAAAGTGTTGCATTCTCAAGGGAAAAGCTTTCTTCTTGCCAAAGTCGAATTGCTGAAGATTGTAATGAACAATTTGAATCGCATCAGCAGATTTTCCCGCAGCAACAGCACAAGCACGGGCTAATCCATCAAAGGTGACATATCGATCACCCGACACATTGTAAATTTGACGAATAGCGTGGGAATTGCCTAAAACCAGGGTCATAGCTTGTGCTAAATCTTTAACATGTCCCAATTGGGTGATATGCATTCCATCACCAGGAATGGGAATCGGGCGATCGCGGACTATACGGTCAAAAAACCAAGCCTCTAAATCATTGTAATTTTTTGGACCATAAATATAGGTGGGACGGATTGAGGTGAAGGGTAACTCCTGTTCAAGTAAAAAAGCCTCCGTTTCAAATTTACCCCGGTGGCGACTTTTAGGGTCAACCGCATCCGTTTCCAAATGAGGCATTTGGTCAGATTTGAGATAAACACCCGCCGAACTCATATAGACAAAATGTTTTACCCGACCTTGGAAAATTTCCGCCAAAGGTTGAGTATCAGCCAATTCCCGACCATTATTATCGAAAATTGCATCAAACTCTTCCCCCGCCAATTTTTCCTTAATTTGGTTAGGGTCAGTGCGATCGCCTGTGATTAATTCTACTCCATCAGGTACGGGACGATTACCCCGATTAAACATGACTACTTCATGTCCCTGTTCTTGTAACATCTGGGTCAGGTAAACACCAATAAATCGAGTCCCACCCATGATTAAAATTCGCATAGAACACCCTATTATGGATTTGAGATTACTCTTCGAGAAGCCGCACTACGTGCGTCTATGAATTTAAGAATACAGGAGAAATAGGTTGGATAGGGAAAAGAAGAAGGAGGGGAAATGGTTAATACCGTTTTACTTTGGAGTTGATACCTGACGGGAAGCTTTCGCAAGCAGGGTCAGAAAATGTATCAAAATTTGGGTGAAATAGTATAACTCCTAACTATACATCTTAATCCTAGAGATGCTAGATTCATTTCCCACTGGATAGTTAACAGGTGTTGGGAAATGTTAACGAAAAAAGTATCTGTTTTAACTCTTCCTGTCTTGAGTGACGAGAATCCAATCAGTGGAATTAGCCAGACGTTTGACAGCATTGAGTTTTAATGATTGCAGGTCTTGTTCCTGGAGGAGGAAAAAACCTTGGGGTTGGGATTGCCAATATTTGGGAATTTCTTCAGGTGGGAGGGGAATCACCGTGCGATCGCTATAAAAGTTGAGGGATGGACGGTGGCAGGGAAAGGATGTATAAATTTTTGCTTGAGTTGGGGTGGCGGTACTCAACATTTGGGCTACGGGTTTGACGGGATAGTGTTCATTGAGTTCCCACAGCCAGTGGTTTGATTTCATCAATAAAAATAAAGATAAGTAACTACCCCACAATAAAACTTGAATAAATTGTTGATCTCCCCGTTTGGCTAAAATACCTGATAACACCATTGTTCCAGCTACAACTAGTAAAATCAAGCGTACATCTGTCTGGGGTGGTTGCACAAAACTATAGTAAACGCTGCCAATTCCTGCGATCGCACCTAATAATCCTAAGCTGATACTCCAAAAAGGGGGATACTTAGATAGTAGGGGAATCTGCTGGATTTGGGCTAATTGAGCGCCGAGGATGAGGGCGATTGCGGGATAAATTGGATACAAATACCAGGGTAATTTGGTGGTCATCAGGGAAATGGGGAGAAAATAGCCAATAGTCCATAGCAAAGCTAATTTTGCCCAACTTAAATTCCGGTTTTCCCAGGTGATTTTGATACTCGTGGGAAAAAAAATCAACCACGGCCACAAATACTTGAGTAATTCCAATCCGTAATACCAAATTGGTTGGCCATTTTCTTCCACAGCTGTCCAAATCCGGCTGAGGGATTGATGCACGATGCCAATTTGGGTAAACTGTTGTCCATAGTGCAAATACTGGGCTATATGCCAACCAGCCACAGGAATCAAACCAATCACAACAGCGATTCCCATATAGGGATGGATGAGTAAACGGGGTGTATCCCACCACAAAAACCCAAAAGCGATCGCACCGAGTAAAATCCCCAGTATCCCCTTAGTCAAGCAAATCAAACCCAAACCAATACCCACACCCAAGCAATAACGTAAATCACGTCGCGATCGCAATGCACACAGCACCATCACCAGAAAAAAACAGACGCTAGCTCCATCTAACATTGCCAAGCGACCATGACGAACCACTGGTAACATTGTTAGGTATACCAGGGCACTATACACTGCCGCCATCCTTTGATAAAATATCTCTCGACCAATGCAGTATAAAAGTGGTACAGAAACCGCCGTTAATATTGCCCCCGGTAAACGGGTTGTCCACTCGTTTTCCCCCCACCAGGTATACATCAACGCAATTAACCAATGCATCAAAGGTGGTTTATTGTGATAGGTATTACCTTCTAAAAGGGGATACAGCCACTGCCAACTAGTAAAAGGAGCGCGATGAATTCCCCGTGCAACCAGTGCAACTGTCCCCTCATCCCAGTCCCTTAAGGGTAAACTACCTAAATTAATAGTAAAAATTAAGACTGAAAATAGCAACAGGATAATTATCCACAACCAATCGATTCGCCTTGTTAACACTCGATAGCATTTTCCAAGCCGATTGCTGGATAAACTTTCTTCACGCATAGATTCGGATCACGTTGTGGATTAAACTAATATAGATTCATCAATCATAAATCAAGTAATTGTCACCCTTAGCAAAACTTTAACGAGAGGTTGAAAACGGAGGTTTTCAACCGGGGAAGTGTCAACCGATATTTTCTACCTTAATCATAAATAAAACGCCCTTCGTGCGACTACGTGCCTTTCCTCACCCATCAAAATCAATTTATCGTATCGTTGAATTACGGTGCAGAATGTGAATAATATCGCTCTTATTTGATTCGATGCACCTGGACTCAACCGACAATTCTCCCTAACTAACTGCATTAAAATATAATGCCAAAAGCCCAGTTATTACTAACTGAGCTTGTGAGGTATAGGTCCTCGCTGGCAAATATAGAACTTAAGGGATAGATATAGTTAATTTGTTTAGCTGACTGTAACTACAACGTTGGTAATCCCCATTTCGGAAAGGTTGAAAAAAATAATCTAGAAATCGTTGCAGAATCTACCCTATTGACAGCTAGCATGGGGAAAAGGTTCCCATCTGGGAGATGTGATCAGGAATTTTCCCTAGGAAAGCTTCATTTCCCGATATGCCTGATATACACCTTTGACATTGTACCAATTGAGGAAAATCCTGGCTATTTCTAGCGCTAATTGGGGTTTACCAGCCTTGATTAACCAGCTTAACAAAGGTGCCATTGTTTTTTCATTCAATAGCCCATTTAACGACAACACACCCCACAAAATTCGGTGTAACCACGTCATCTGAATCATCATTCTGACTTCCCAAGTGGGATGTTTTTGATAAAACAAAACACCCATCCGTCCCCGTTGAATTTCCTTATCGATGAGTTGGGGTATTTCTTCCAAACGAAAGGCGGGATGCCAATGATAACCTACGGCTGCGGGACACTTAATTAATTGTAAACCCAAATTTTTTAACCGTACACCTAGTTCTAAATCTTCCCATCCGTAGAGGTGAAACTCGGTATCAAACAACCCTGCTTTCTCTAACCAATGCTTGGGAATAGCCACATTTCCCGTAGCAAAAAATGCATTGGAAAAATCAGTAATTTTGTAGGGTTCGGAGGTGGGATTTTCAAAGTTAGCCGTATTAATCACCGCACCATAGGTAAAAAACTTATCATTACCTAGTTTTTCTTTGCCCGCAATTAAAGCTTGAGCGTGGGATACCAAAAAACTTTCTGTCACCACCAAATCACTATCAATAAATATAATCGTGTCACCTTGAGCTTTCTCGACACCTAAATTACGAGCTGCTGCGGGACCTAAATGTTGTTGTTCAAATAAATTTACGTGGGGAAATTCTGCTTGGTGTTTTTGTAACCATGCAACTGTACCGTCCGTTGAACCATCATCAACGACAATTACCTCATAATTACTCACCGGACTATTTTCTGGCAAAACTTGCGCTTCTAACGCTCGCAAACATTTTTCTAAGATTGGTTGACGATTATAAGTTGGAATCACAACACTAAAGTACACGACTTCCCCCATTAAATTTCCTAACCCCTTCCCAGACACAGGACAGATTTTCCTGGAAATGGGTTCCTAATTCAGGATACACGAGATGGAAGATATTCCGGCGATCGCAAATTTGGTATTGATACATTTATGGGATTTATGCGACCGCATCTTAATGGAAGCGAAGAAAACGCCGATAAATCTCTGGTGTTTGCATTGATTACGATTTATAGATAAATCAATTACCACAAGCGTATATGGAAGCACATCAATGACTGGTAGTATTGATATTTCATTTCCAGTTGTACCAACCCACCGAATTCTTACCCCATGCAACTAATCCTATTGCTCTATCCAATTACTCTGATTTCTTTCATCACAAGCTTTTTGCTCCTACGATCGCCGTCGAACTCACGTTAATTTAGGTAAATATTTTGACAAGCCCATAATGCAGCTTGAGTGCGATCGCGACATCCTAATTGACATAGAATATGGGTGACATGGTTTTTGACAGTACCTTCTGTTAAGTATAATTCTTGAGCAATTTCTCGATTATTTTTACCTTGAGCAATCAGACGTAAAACATCCAATTCCCTTGGTGATAGGAGGTGATGATCATCTTTGGGTTTTGGAGGTGGGGTTAGTTTGGTAAAAATTTTAGCAGCAATTGTGGGACCAAGTTGGCTGTGTCCTTGGTGGACGGTGCGAATTGCATTGGCAATTTGTTCGGAGGGAGTGCTTTTAAGGAGATAACCAATTGCACCAGCTTGTAGGGATTCCCAGATATATTCATCTTCGTCGAAGGTGGTCAACACCAGAATCTTGATCCAAGGAAAGCGTTGATGGATTTCACGGGTAGCTTGTACTCCGTTACATTCTGGCATTCGGATATCCATTAGGATAACATCTGGTTGCTGTTGTTGCGTAAATGCGATCGCTTCTTTACCATTTCTCGCACTACCGATTATTTGTAAATCATCTTCCCAGGAAAGTAAGGATATTAAACTTTGGCAAAATATCGCTTGGTCGTCTACAACTAGTAATTTAATCATCATCATTAAACCTTTTCTCGATTGAAGATAGGGAACAGGGAGTCGAGGAAAATTTAAAAATTACCTGAACATCAAAATAAATTTTTGAAAAAATATTTATTTCTAACTTGAAAGTGAGTAGGAAGTAATCAAAAAAATCATCAGTCACAGTGTATCTTTAGATGATGGCTATTCCCTAATTATTTGGATTGTTAAGCAATCTTTAATAAGGGTATAAAAATCTTGATTTGCGTACCCGAATTGGGAATACTATGAATAATTAACTCACCTTCCAAGATTTTAATTCTTTCTTTCATTCCCCATAAACCGAATCCCATTGTAGGAGCATTGGGATTGAAACCTTGACCATCATCAGTAATTTCTAAACAAAGAGATTGGGATTCATGATTTATATAACCTCGTAAGTTGACATGTTGTGCATAGGCATGTTTTTGAATATTCGTTAATGCTTCCTGTACCAGACAATATAATTGATGACTAGTTTGCAAAGATAATTTTGGTAAATCCATATTTAATTGTAACTGAAAAAATTGATTTTGTTGTACCGATTGGGCTAATTCTTGGATGGCATTATTCAAGTTAAATTCTTCTGAACGCATCGTTTGTACTGCCCGACGTACTTCTTGTAAACATTGTATTGAAAGTTCTTTGGCATTATCTAAAATTTGTAGCGCTTGTTGTGGATCGCGAGTGCGCAATCTTTGTCCTAGCTCTAACTGAATATCTAAATTGGTCAGTCTATGACCTAGGGAATCATGGATATCGCGAGCAATGCGATTCCGTTCTAATTGGGTCGCTAAATCCTCTACTTCTTTGGCTAAATATTCTGCTTTTTGACGATTTTTTTGCTCCGATATCAACACATAACTAAATAATATGACAAATATACTACCTGCAATATAAACTAATAAATTATTCGCTATTATTACTGCAAATACCCGTTGAGGTGTGTAAATTGACTCCAGTTTTTCTATTTGCGATCGCCAGAACTTTATTAGCATTGGTAAACGGGATAAGTCATTGTAAATTTCTAGGGAATATAAGCAGAATCCGGTAATGATGGTCGTCCAAATAACATCTTTTTTGGGTAATAAAAAACAAGCTTTAGAGATGAGAACAAATATTAATATTTCTAATCCCCATCCAGTTAATTTAGTTAACACAATTAAAGCTAGTTCTGTAAGTATATATAATCTTCTTTGCCAAAGGGAACTATGGGTAGGGAAAATCCAGCTTAATCCAGCACAAATTAATAAAGCTAAAAAGACAAACCAGTCTGGTAGCAATGATGGAGGGGAATTAATACCCCCATTGAAATATAATTGCAATGAAATAGCCATCAAAATGATAGCTATGATGATATTTTCTATATATTTAATGGTTTTGGGTATTTTAGAAGTTGTGATGATTTGATTATTCATTGTGATTCAAAACATGTTTAACTAGGTTTACCCTTGCTTCACTACTTTTGTCATTATTTACACATTGGTATAAACATCAAAACTGAATCTGCTGCTTCCTCTGATTTGGCTTGGAATACTCAACTTGAGCTAAGATACTTTATCAATACTATATTTTGCTTCTTTCCCAGTATGACAAAAGTCATATTATTCCCATGACTATTATCTCTGGAATGGTATTCAATCTTGTTTTACTATCGATTATAAATAGCAGTAATTTCAAAATCTATCTAGTGCGAATCAAGAAAAATTAGAAGATAGAGGATTATTAATTTTGCTTATCTTCTATTCTAATTTATAGATTGTATCATTATTAATTATAAACACTTGCTGTTAAATAATATAAATTTATATGAATATTTTGCAGTCCATGTAAATGAACTTCCAGGTGCAAAATAATTAGTGATTGATTAATTGAAAAATACCAGGAATTTAATCATGAAAATACCCTACCAACAACTTTGCTTAACGATACTAATCAACATGATTTACTTAACTACAAGCATTCAAGTTGTTTCCCAAACAGCTCCAGTTCCAGTTTCCAAGTCAGAACATTTAATCGTCAATAGATTTTCTCTAAAAACTTTGATGTTTGGGATGATTGTATTTAATTTATCTGCCATACTCGTAGTCTGTATTCATCAAACTCAATCTGATATAAATCACTCAAAAAATAGCCGAGTTATCCCTAAGATACAAAGTGATAATCGAGCTTCTATTAATACCCATAAATTAACTCCATCAGCGAACCAATATCTAATTCTATCTCGATTATTTATGTATCGCGATCGCAAGTACAATATTTCCCGGTAAGGAGGAAGACGTAACGTTACCAATCACCCCCAGTACCTCCACCAAAACTGCTTCCACCTCCTGAACTATCAGACCGCTAGAACTGTCATCACTACTAGCATAATGAATAACTTGAGGGGGTAAGGGAGGAATAATTGCCAGCGTCTTGAAGAACTGATAGAAAAATATAAAGACCCACCGATGGATTTAGCTGATTCCTCTCTCGTGATCCTCGCAGAAGAATTAGGCCATGGTCAAATTTTATCGGTTGATTATCGAGACTTCAACGCCTATCGCTGGAAAAATACAGAACCCCTCGATAACCTCTTTCAGGAATTTTGATGACGTAGTGCGATCGCTGCAATCTCTATTCCTAGCGCTACCAAGTAATAGTTTCCCATTTTCTGAATGCGATCGCCCCCATCTCCACAAAAAATGAGAATGCATAATTTATACATTCCCATTTCTCGCGATAAACTCAGTTTTTTACAGCCTGGACAATGAAAAATATTGGATTTTGCCCAGGCTATTTCCTTAACGGGCGACATTGGTAAGGGTACGACGTTTCGTCACCATTTGGTAAGCTTCGATACTATCGCCTTCTTGCCAATCAGTAAATTTATCTACGCCAACACCGCATTCATAGCCAGCGCTAACTTCCCGGACATCTTCACGCATCCGTTTGAGGGAATCCAATACACCTTCATAGATAACTTTACCACCCCGTTGAACACGGATTTTGGCATTGCGCAATAATTTGCCGCTTTGGACGTAGCATCCAGCTACCGCACCCCGTCCAATCGAGAAGACGGCTCGGACTTCGGCAATACCTAAATGCTCTTCTACCAATTCGGGTTCGAGTAAACCTTCTAGCGCTCCTTGAATATCTTCCAGTAGCTTATAGATAATGTTATACTCACGTACGTCCACACCAGCCTCATCGGCTGCTGCTCGCGCACCACTAGCGTAGGTCGTATTAAAGCCGATAATTACAGCACCACTGGCTGCGGCCAAATCGATATCGGTTTGGGTGATTTCCCCAGCAGCAGACAACAACATGCGGATTTGCACCTCGTTTTGGGGAATTTGCCGCAGTGCGCCAATAATCGCTTCCAAGGAACCCTGCACATCGGTCTTGAGAATCAAGTTTAATTCCTTGAGTTCCCCTTGTTCCGCTTGAGCCGAAATACTTGTCAATGTGACTCGACCTTGCATCAAGCGTGATTGACGTTGTTTTTCTGCCCGTTCGGCGGCGATCGCCCGTGCTTCTTTTTCCACTAGGAATACTTCAAACTCATCCCCAGCAGCTGGGACATCGCTCAATCCTAACACCTCAACGGCAAAGGAGGGGGTGGCTTCCTCAACCCGTTTGCCTCGGTCATCCACCATTGCTCGAACTTTACCGAACACTGAACCTGCAACCAGGTTATCTCCCACCCGCAGGGTTCCATTCTGAATCAATAAGGTGGCAACTGCTCCCTTGGCTTTATCTAGGTGAGCCTCAATCACCGTACCCTTAGCTGTCCGATTGGGATTAGCAGAAAGTTCTGCCACCTCTGCCACCAATAAAATCATTTCCAGCAAGGTATCGAGGTTTTCGCCCGTAATGGCACTCACCGGAACCATAATGGTCTCTCCACCCCATTCTTCGGGTGTCAATCCATACTGGGTTAACTCCTGTTTCACCCGGTCTGGTTGGGCTGATTCTTTGTCAATTTTGTTAATCGCCACCACTATGGGTACTTCTGCGGCTTGAGCGTGGCTAATGGCCTCAATGGTTTGCGGACGCACACCATCGTCGGCTGCTACCACTAACACGGCAATATCTGTCACCCTGGCTCCCCTAGCCCGCATTGCCGTAAATGCTTCGTGACCAGGCGTATCCAGGAAGACAATTTGCTGTTGCGTACCATTGTGTTCAATATCAACGTGGTATGCACCAATGTGCTGAGTAATCCCACCAGCTTCCCCTGCGGCCACTTTTGTTTTCCGAATCGAGTCCAGCAGGGTGGTTTTCCCGTGGTCTACGTGACCCATAATCGTCACCACCGGAGGACGACGTTGGAGATTATCCAGGTCTGCCACGTCAATCATCTCCGTCACCTTCCGCGCTTCCGCTTCCGGTTCCTGGGTTAATATCTCAACCCCCAGTTCTTCGGCGACGATGTTAATCGTTTGTACATCCAGGCTTTGGGTGATGCTGACAACCATCCCCTTCATAAACAGAATCTTGACGATTTCCGTATCCGCAATCACCAAGGCATCTGCCAATTCTTGCACGGTCATGCTACCGGTGACAACGAGAATTTCTGGGCGTTCTCGCTTGACTTCCGGTTCCCGTTGTTTTGTTTGTTGTGGGCGTTGACCGGAAGATTTACGAGTTTTAGGGGCAATTGTCGCCGTCGTTGGGGCTGGTTTTGCTGATTTTGGTTTCGGTGGACGAACGATGGCATTGCTGACTAAAACTTCGATGGAGCTTTGTCCTTCATCTTCGTCAAGTAAATCCTCCTCAAATTCATCATCCAGAATCGGCTTATTACGTTTGCTCTTGATGGCAGCTTTACTGGATTTGAGGGCTTCTTTTTCTTCTTCCTCTTCCATCCAACGTTTACTACCCTTAACTGGACGGGGAGGGGTGGGTCGTTTGAGTTCCAGAATATTATCTTTTGGCTCAATCACCCCAATATCAAGGGCATCCACCACCCGTGCGGGAGAACGGGGAGGGGTGGCGACTTTTTCCGGTGCTTCGCTGGGGCGAGTTGGTCGCGATCGCTGACCTTCTCCGGCTTTGACTGGGGGGGTAGGATGACTTTGCTTTAATTCCGGTTTGTTGGCCGGGGACGGCTTAGAACTGGCCACATTACCCTCGCCACCAGGGGCTTTTTGACCTTTACCCTTACCACCTGGGGATTGCTCGCGCCGTTCCGGAGAATTTCCTCCAGTCGGGCGATCGCGTTTGAGAATTGGTTTTTCCACCTTACTCACAGGGCTAGTAGGCGGGACACTGGGACTGGCAGTTTGTTCGGGAGTTGGACGGGAAGGGGGGGCTGCCAACTGGGGTTTAGGTGTTTTGTCTGGTTTGGGTCGGGGTGTGGGTTTTTCAGCCACAGTTTTCTCCGCAGGGGCTGTCGTTTTCTCTGGTGCTGGTTTTACCTTGTCGCTGTCGGTCAGCGATGTGGTGTCAGCTTGCTTGGGGGCAGTAGGTCGAATTGGAGCCGTAGGCTTCATGGGCGAGACTGGTGTAGCGAATGGTCGAGGTGGAGATGGGGGATGGGTCTGGGCAGATCCATCGTTCGTGTTGGTGGTAGCAGAATTTTCCAACTTGGGTTGACGAATTTCTAAAAGCTGTTGTTTGTTAGAGGTTTCCGGTCGTTTGGGTAGACCATTTATATTTTTTGTATTTTGCTTGTGGGTGGTTGTGCTACGCTCTTTCCTTGGGGAAAGGGTTGCTTCAAGCTTGGCAGCTTGCAACCGGATATTTTCTGCCTCTGATTCTGTAATTGTACTACTATGACTCTTAACTGCTATATTGAGCGTTTCGCAAATTGCTAATAGCTCCTTGTTTTCCAAATTCAATTCCTTCGATAAATCGTAAATTCTAATTTTGCCGTTGTTCATCCACTCTTTCCCTATTTGATATTTTACAGTTTTAGTGGATGGTTGCTAGCAAGCGCTACATCTCCATCCTGACAATCACTGTGTTTGGTCGCCACTAATAGTTTTATTAGAGCCGGATGCTAGGAAAGAGAGATGTTTGGGTTCATTGCTGGCATCTCCACCGTTGATAATGGTTAATCGTGACATGCACTGGCGCATGTGCGACTGGGTATGGTTTTGGTTTTGCTTGTTTGGTTGGTGAGTCTTCCACGACACAATCTATATATACTGAGGAGTGAGAGTTTTCCGCAGGGGCGGCTGAGAAAAAAATCCTAATCTCTCCCTTTTTATATTGTGACATTAACCTCGCGGTTAGATGACGAAGTTTTACCGATTACGGTTCTGAGTCTGTGATGAAAGCGTGATATTTTCACCATTCTTCACATTACCTCCCATGATTTTAACTACCACGTAGTAAGTAATAAACTATATCGAGGTTGGGGATTCTGCGTTGGCTAGTCGCTCAGACAATGTTTGATATATTGCCTCTGGCACTGGTGTACGCAGCGATCGCCCGATGCGATCTTTTTTCCGAGCGATTTGCAGGCAGTCTGCCTGTGGACAAAGATAGGCGGAACGCCCCATCCCCTCATCTAATTGTACCTGCCCGGAAGGAAAGACGCGGACAATCCGCCAAAACTCCTGTTTTAAGCCGACTTTTCGACAACTAATACACCGACGGTAATTTGGTTTCATCTAGCTATATGCAGATTGAATCAACATTGTATATGTTGGCATCTACTTATTCATCCTCATCCTCATCCTCATTTTCGTCTTCGTTTTCCTTATCCTCATCCAGATCATCGTCTGTTGCGGTATCTGGATCAAAATATTCCTGTTCGTCCTGGACTACAGTTAGTGAGTCCTGGGGTCTAGTATCGATGTGTTCTACTTCTAATTCCGACTTTTCCTGGGTGGTTGTTTCTACTTCTGATGATGGGCTGTCTTCTTTGTCATCATCTGCTTCGGCGGCAATCTTAGCAGCCTCTTCCTCCTCGGCAGCAATTCTGGCGGCTTCTTCTTCCTCTGCTGCAATTCTAGCAGCTTCTTCGGCCGCAGCGGCCCTGGCAGCCGCGAATTTAGCGTCTTCTGCCTCCCGGTCGTATTTCGCTTTGTCTTTGATGTCGATTTTCCAGCCGGTCAGACGAGCTGCTAGACGCACGTTTTGTCCTTCTTTCCCAATAGCCAAACTTAATTGGTCTTCAGCCACTAGAACATGGGTTTGTCGGGTTTCCGGGTCCATTAACCGCACTTCGTCGATTCGCGCGGGACTGAGGGCATTGGCGATGTAGGTAGCTGGGTCGGGAGACCAACGAATCACATCGATTTTTTCTCCCCGTAACTCGTTGACTACTACTTGAATCCGTGAACCCCTAGCTCCAATGCAAGCTCCAACGGGATCAACATCTCGATCAAGGGTATCTACGGCGATTTTAGTACGTGGCCCTACATGGCGGGATGGAGGGTTTGCCTCCCTCGCAACGGCAACAATCCGTACCACTTCGTCTTCGATTTCGGGAACTTCGTTAGCAAATAAATATACAACTAAACCCGCATCTGCCCTAGATACTAATAATTGGGGACCCCGTTGTTGTCCGGCAGAAACTTTTTTTAAATAGACTTTAAAGGTAGCATTAGCACGATAATTGTCGTTGGGCAATTGTTCTCGTTTTGGTAATTCCGCTTCGACTTCTGGTTGGCCAAAACCACTGGTAACGGCTAAAATAACTGACTGCCGTTCAAATCGTAGCACCCGCGCTTGTAAAACTGTTCCTTCGAGGTCTTGAAACTCTTCTTGGACTAACTGCCGTTGTTGATCCCGCAGTTTTTGGGATAACACTTGTTTGGTTTGCATCGCAGCCATCCGTCCAAACTCTTCTTTTTTGTCGGGAGTGACATCGAGGACAACTTCCTGACCTAATTCTGCCCCTTCTCCCCCCATTTGTTTCACTTGTTCCAGGGAAATTTCATGGTCAGAATCGACAACTTCGGCGACAATGGTTTTAGTGGCGACAACCCGGAATCCTTCTTCTTCGATATCCAACTGAACATCAAAGTTGTCAAAGTAGTCGTCATCGTAGGTGCGACGCTCAATATTTTGGGCGCGACGGTATTTTTCATAACCCTTTAATAGGGCTTCGCGAATGGCTGATTGCACAGCTAATCTGGGCAAATTGCGCTCACGACTAATACTTTCGATTAATTCCTTGAGTCCGGCTAATTCAATCATGGACATACACAATCTTTCTCCCTAACTGGTTTTGTGAAAACTGAACTGACAAGCACGCATCACACGCATCACAAGTTAATATTTGACAAAGGATTTGCAGGTAAATTTCCGGATGGAAAATTCTGGTTTTCTCCATTTTGCAGAAAATTTGCCTACCTGACGGGTTAAACTGGGTATGAGCAATGCTGCTGCGCACCCATCCTTGTTCCCAATTGGCTGATCACTCCTGGCTGATTTTCAAGTTATGAATCATCCTGCTGAGGGAATTTGGGGAGGCAAAAATACCCTTAAAACTACCAACCACACGATACATTGAGAGCGATACCGGAACTTCTCATCGGCGAACTATACGTTATGGAATAATGGAGGGGCTGAAATCCTACTCCCTACTCCCTTGATGTTCGAGATATTTGCTCCAAATGCTGGGATTAACTCCTAGGGAACGTAATCAGGTGAAAAAACTGGAAATGACCAAATTACCGAGGTTCGTCTAGTAGCACACGGACTATTTGGGAACGAGGAATAGCCACAATACGACCTTTTTGGTTAATGTATACTGCTGTTTCGTCACGACGAACCAACTGTCCCATCCACTCCTGTTGTCCACTATGGGGTGGGGAAGTGGAAACAATCACAGGAAATCCCTTAAAAGAAATAAATTCGCGATCGCTAACTAATTGACGCGAAATGCCAGGACTCGATATTTCCAATACGTAGGCATCGGGAATAATATCGGCGACATCAAGCGCTGCCTCTAAGGCGTGGCTCATCCGCTCACAATCGTCTAAACCGGTGTCTTGCTGTTGATTACGAACGTCAACTCGCAATACAGGTGGTGATTGATTGGTATGAAAAACAACATTAACAAGTTCCAACCCCAGTTCTGTTGCCACTGGTGTTGCTATTTCAATAATTTGCGGTACAAACGGATGAGTCATGCGAAAATTCCAACAAAAAAAGTGGGCTACGACCCACTTCCTGCGATAAGGATATCTTCCAAGAAGTATTGTTGCAAATCAGTCATGATTTGCCCCAGATACCATCTTAGCGCATTTGTTTCATTTTGAAACAACTGTGGTGATATTACTACTTTGGTTATGTAGTTGACGGGTTTGTTCGATGATTGTTTGAATGTCTTCTTGGGAAAGTCTTTGGATGTAGTTAATTTTAACTTCTTCGAGAAAATCAAAGATCAGGTTTTGCAGTTCGGATGTCACATGTTGTTGCTGCATTTCCTGACCAAGGCTGCTTGTGAGACGTTCCATTAATTTATTTGCTAGTTGACCAGAAACGGGGTCTTCAACGGAACTTAGGAGGGCTTGGTATAAATTATTGGCAATTTGGGTGGCTAATTGTTCGTTGAGTTGGTTTTGCAGATTGCTGATTCCAGGTAGATTTTGCAGGTTTTGGTAAATTGGTGCTGCTTGGACGGCTCGATTGATATTGTGGTGTAAAATGGCAATCAATTCTGGTTGGATTTGCGGTAAGACTTTATAGATGAATGTTTGCAGAAAAATTTGCAAAATCGTTTCAATTTCGTTGACTTGGTTAATGTCGATATAATCGGTGTGTTGCTGTTGCTTTACCCATTTGCTCAAATCACCCCGTCGGATCGAACCTTGAATTTGATTAATTACTCGAACTATAACTATTTCGGTGAGTTCTGCGGCAAAGTTGGCTACAACTCCTTGGTGAACTAACTTCCGCACCGGATATAAATTAATTAATTGGGCTTTATCCAGTCGAATGGTGACGGGTATTATCCGTAGCCATCGCATCACAGGTAATAACAAAAACCAATCGTACCAACGCCATAAAAATGCCTCAATCCAGCTATATTTATATTTACGGCGAATAAAGTAACAGCGCGTCAGCATTTCTAGAGCAAAAATGCTCACAAATGGTAGGTCTATCAGCCAAAACCAATCAATAAAATCCCCATGTTCACCAATCTGTCGGAAGTAATTTGTCAATAGTAATGGTTCAATCCGACTTTGATAAAATTGATATTCTCTTGTCCAACCCTTGGCTCGCAAATAATCAACACTCCAAAAGGTCGCAAATGCTTGTTTGGCAGATTTTTCCTTCAGGCGATCGCGCATTCGATTTTTGATTTTTTCTAATGTCCCGGTTTTGTTGGCGATCGCAAAGGGGTTTGTATCAATTATATCTTTACTACTATTTCGTAAGGTTTGCAATATGTTTTCAACTTCTGGTGAATCAAGTCCTGTAAGGGCAACTTGTTCGGCTAAATTACGCACCTGAATGACATAGTTTTCCGTGTCCCGATGGGGTTCAATCCCCTTAATTTTGTCGTATATCCTGGTTAAATTTGGCACATTTCTCAGGTAAAAATCACGCCAGGGAATATAACTCCAATCAAACAATACTAAACCTAAATTGATAGTGGCAATTACTGCCATAATCCTTTCTAATCGAAGGTGGGGACGTGTTTTTACAGCTAGTTTGAGCATTTAGTTCTAATTACGTTAACTAATAGAAATTACAATTTTATTTTTTTAAAATATATTTCTTGAGCAAGATGACATACCACTATTATTCCCAAACAGAGACATAGCATTGCTACGTTTCTTAAATTAGTTAAATCAAACTCACATCAGAGAATGAATTAAATCAAAAATGGTGAATAATCAAGATTAAAGGAATACAAAACTCGACAGTTCCATTATTGAAGGAAAAATTTGAATTAGTTGGAAAACAAATTATCCAGAGGAGTGAAAGCCATGTGGTATGGTTTAACAAAATCAACTTTTAATATCATTGCTACCAGTTTAGTCACAACCAGTATTATTGTTGCGGATACGGCTTTTGCGATCCGTCCCTATACACCCCAACAATTCCGAGCGGTTTTGCGGGGATTGGGTTATAACGTTAAAGTCTCGAATGAACCCTTAACTAACCCAGATGTCCAAAAAGCTGTTCGCGAATACCAGCAAGGATACGGTTTCAAACTCGTAGATGGAATCGCAGGACCCCAAACCCAAGAACATGCTGCCAAAATTGTCGAAATATTGCAGTCAAATCTGAACTTAGTTCTCAAACTTGATCCTCCCCTACCTCGCAATCAATATTTTGGGGTGCGTACTGAAGCGGCTATTAAACAATATCAAAAAAAATTACAGCTTGAAGAAACCGGAATTGCTGATTTAGCTCTCCGACAAAAGCTTGACCAAGAAGCACGGGAATTACTAGACAAGGAACCGGAACAACCGACTCCCACATCTACACCGACACCTAAACCAACACCAACTCCCAAACCAACACCGACACCCACACCTACACCTACGGAAACACCATAGAAATTTCCACGTCTATCTTGTGTGGTAGGGTTTGCAGCAAAAAGTTTTAATTGTTTGCAAAATATTTATCCAGAAAAGTCGGGTTTATTCTTTCAGAAGTTGCTTTTCTGAGAAAAACCCGACTTATCGCTTCCGATTTATAAAGATGTTTGTAGGAAATCCAGAATAACAGACGCGATATATGTAGGTAGAGACGCTATATATAGCATCTACATTAACTAATTGATTTTTCCTGTTCCCTAGATTCTTGTATAAGTATTTATAAACACAATGATTACAAATTGTGATTAAATAATATCTAGACTGATAAAATCTTTGAATTTAGATTCCAGAGGTTAAACAAAATGCACGTGGGATTTATGGTTCCACTGGTAATAGGAATAACAGGTGGATACATCTCCAAAAAGTGGGATAATGAATTTACCTATTTGATTGGTGCGATCGCGGCTATTTGTCTCTTGACTAGCCTGATTATTGCTCCACTCCCAATTCATATTATTATCTTATTATTTGTCCTAATTATTACTAACAAGCTACTGTGGATTAATTCTTGTCGTTTAAACCAACTGGAAACCGAAAAGAGTGAAAAATTAGATGCAGTAACCAGCTCGCAAATACCCAGCAATTTCAAAGCTAGTCACCTATTTAAATATCGAGGTGCAGTTTTTTTACCAAACCAGCGAAGCAAAAAAGCGGATTTAGCTCCAAGCTCTGATTTTGTAAACACTCATCAGACTCACTCTACCCGTAAATACCGAGGTAGTAACGTAGTAAATAGTAACCGTAAATAATAACTAACTGTGCCTGATTCCCATCTCGACCGTCAACGAGAACACCAAGCTAACGAGCGGACATTTCTCGCTTGGTTACGTACTTCCATCTCCCTCATAGGTTTTGGATTTGCGATCGCTCGTTTTGGTTTGTTTTTGCGTCAGTTAAATTTAGCTATCACCCAGCAACAACAGACCCCCCATCCCCTATTTAACTCGGAAAATTTGGGATTAGCTTTGGTGATATTTGGGGTTGTAGTGATTGCTGTAGCTGCATGGCACTACAATCAAGTTTACTGGCAAATTGAACGGGGAAATTATCAAGCTAATCGCTTATTAGTTTGGATCATGACCGGTATTGTGATGTGTTTGGGTATTTTAAGCATTCCCCTACTATTTTGGCGCGATGGTCGCAGATCATTCCTCAAACAGCACCGCATTTACCACCCTGTAGTCGCCAAGCAGTTGCAATCACGGAATTATCCTCAACGATACAAAAATTGGCGTTGCTGAATTTGGGAATGAATTATATTTGTCCAAAGTCTATTTTAGATTAAAATCAAAATTATCGTAGAGACGTGGCACTACTACGTCTCTACGGCTATTTGGATTTTAAATCCGCGATCGCACCCTTGGTCATGGCTGCAATCGTCTTATCGTTAGCTTTGGGAAGGTGATAATATTTACCTCCAGCGTTTTTCGCTAGTTCTTTGGCAAACCCAGTACTAACAAATTTATTTTCCGTATCAATTACCAATAATTGTATTCCCATCGCCCGAATTCTGGCTGCAATATCCAATAATTCGGCTTTAATGTCCGGTTTCTGATCCGGGTCTTGGGGTTCACCCAGGGAACGGGATAGGGGAATATTTCCCCTTCCATCCGTGATTGCCACAATTACCACCTGTCCAATGTCACCACTCATCTGCGCATTTACACCGATACGCGCTGCTTGAGTTAATCCGTGGGCAAGGGGAGAACCGCCACCGCAAGGTAATCTTTCTAGACGATTGCGAGCCAAAGCAATGGAACGGGTGGGAGGTAACAACACCTCCGCTTGTTCACCCCGGAAAGGAATTAATGCTACCTGGTCTCGATTTTGGTAGGCTTCCGTTAATAACTGCATTACCGCTCCCTTCGCTGATTGCATCCGATTCAAAGCCATTGAACCCGATGCATCCACCACAAACACTACTAAGGCACCAGCTTTACGAACTAACCGTTTAGAACGCATATCCCCCTGTTCGATAATCACTTTCCGTTCTGGGTGGCGAGCGCGACGTGCTTTTTGATACGGTGCGGCGGCTCGCAGAGTAGCATCCACGGCAATACGGCGTACTTTCCCCTTGGGTAGCATGGGTTTAATGTAGCGTCCCCGGTCTTCGGAGAGTATGAGACTGCGACTACCGGATTTACCTTGACGTTGGGCCATTTGGGCAAAATACAGCACACTCTCGTCTAAAATTACCCCTTCTGGATCAAAAATAAACTCCTCCGGGATACCTGGTGGTTCCTGTTCCGGTTGTTCCTGGTCTTCCTGTTCTTGATCTTCCGGTTCATCTTGGTTTTGGTCTTCCGGTTCCTCCGATTCGTCCTGATTTTGGGGTGGTGGGGGAGGAGGTGGGGGTGGTTCCTCTGGGGGAGGGGTTTGCACCACCGTTGACCGGGGGACAATTACTAATTCCACTGCACGACGCAGGTCTTCGGGGGTGACTTGGGTACGTCCTTCGAGTGCTGCTGCGGCTTTTGCGACTCGGACTGCAAATAATTCCGCTCGATGTCCTTCTACCTGTCCGCGAATTGCTTCCTCAACCAGATAGGTGATTTGTTCACGGCTAATTTGCACTTCCTTGAGCCATTCCCTGGCTAAGATAATTTGGGTTTTGAGAGCATCGATATCAGCTTGATATTGCTGGAGAAACTCCTGGGGCGATCGCGTGTAGGAAATCGCTTGTGCGACTGCTTCCACCCGTTGATCGAGTCCAAGGACACCATCTGCGGACAGGACAATTGCAATCCGGTCGAGTAAATGTGAGCGTAATGGTCCTTCTTCCGGGTTAAATGTGGCGATAAATAGGGGATTACAGGGATGTTGGAAACTAATACCTTCCCGTTCGATGATATTGCGTCCTTCGGAAATGACTGTCAGTAATTGATTACTAATTTGGTCATCCAACAAATTAATCTCATCAACATACAACACCCCGCGATTCGCAGTTGCTAACAATCCGGGTTGAAAGACGGTTTCTCCCTTTTGTACCGACTGTTCTACATCTACCGAACCCAGTAAGCGGTCTTCTGTTACTCCCAAAGGTATTTGGACAAAGGGTGCGGGAATGACTGCTGTGGGTGGATGGTGTGGATCGGCAATTTCCGCTATCAGTAAATCATCCCAGGTTTCCGGATGATGGGGATCAGCATTGCAAAAGGAACCCTTCACCACCTCGATGGGGGGTAGTAAAGCATGAATACCCCTAGCCATGACTGACTTCGCAGTTCCCCGTCGTCCAGCGATCGCTACCCCCCCCAAACCGGGATCGACTGCTGCTAATAATAGGGCCAATTTAATTGCTTCCTGACCAATCACGGCTGTCAAGGGAAATGCTGTAATTGTGGGGCTAAGTGTGGATGCGGACATGGGTATTTAAGGGGAATATCTGCGGATTTTCAGAATACAGGGAATCAATTAATCAGGGAACTGATTATGTGTTGATTTTGCTGACCTGTAGAAATGATATTTTTAAAGCTTTGCGAGTTTTTTATTATTCATTTTCTACAATACCTTGAAAGGTGGCAGTCGGGAATAGAGGGTAAATAAATTGAATAACTTTGTACGCTGATATATTTCTCTTTTGGTTTGTTGATGTTTGACTGGTTAAGTCTTGTAGCTGACCAGTAAATAGGTAGAATCCAAGTAGTCCATCGCCTTAATTTATAAGGGGTTTGTTTGTAGTTGCGATTTATCTTTACGTGATTTCCACGGATTTTAGGAGCTACAAGCCTTGTATGTTAATATCTATCAGGAGCGCTCAAGCATTACTACGTGCCTTTCTTTACCCCTCAAAATTAATGTGGTGGAGTACTATTACTTTCTCCCTTGGGTAAACAATCGGAAGTACAGATGGGAAGAGATTTCCTTGATGGGGAAGAAAAGATAGGTCAAAGGATTAATGGTGACGATGATATTCCGAATATCCCGCTTGGCTAAAAAAATAATACCCCTTGCGACAAAACCAGCAGACATGACACCATAGGGATTGAGTTGACTTTTAAACGGACCTAAAATCAATTTGCGAATCACACAGTCTCGATCCAACCGCTTGAGGGTGACTATATCCCCTAAAGCGCGTTTACTCAACTCATACAAAGGACTAAAAGCTGGAGATACCTCCGCTTCCGATGTATTGACCCAAATTTCCTTAGTGGCTTTAGCTTGAGGACCAGTGACAGTCGCAATAAACACATCCATTAACCGGAGAGCCGAAAAAGTATTAATATCATAGGCAGCATCAATGGCAGACGAACTGCGATCGCCATACACATTCACTCCATGATTAATAATTAAAATATCCACTTTCTCTAGGACTGATTGTAAGTCCTGTTCCCGTCCTTTTTCCCATGCCAACACCTTTAATTTCTCACCGGGTGTCAATCTGTCCGGGTGACTAGTCAAAGCAATCACTTTGGCATTTTGTCCCAACAATTGAGAAATTAAAGCCTGTCCTAAAGCACCCGATGCACCTGTAACCGCAATTGTCTTCCCCTTTAAAGACAAAGCAGTTCCCAATATCTTATCCACCAAGGGAAACACCCCACTGTAATAAGCATCTACATTATCAAAATGATGCCGCCAATGGTAAGTCCGATTCACCCACCAATTGGAGGGTATTTGTTCTAGAGGTCCAGGTAAATGGTTATAGTCGGTATCGATTTTACCTTGGAAATAGCGCACACTCGCACCATACAAAAAAGTTCCCGCATAGACCACACCTAGCCATAAACCACTTTCCCCTATCCCCAAAGCCATCGGTGTCACAATCAGCAACAATAAAGCCGATTCCACAATATCGTGATACAACTGGGATTCTTGATAAGCCTTGACCGAGATAATCGATAAATCCCGACGATAGACCATATGGTGTTTATTGTGCCATTTTGCTAACCAATCCACCTGATGACACAAAGCGTGGTAGCTATCGCGCAAAATCTCCACGATGAAAATCGAACCTAACCCCCAGACAGCAAACCGGGAAAGGGTATTTAATAGATAAACCCAACTTACCCCATTTTCGATCCAGCTTTGTGCCATTATCTCCATAGTTGTTTAATGTTAAGTTGAAAAATCTTCCCATAGGGAGTGTATCTATAAGCTATGGACAATTTCAAGATGGCAAATGTTTTCAGGGGTAATCCAAACGTCAGTTCGGGTTAAGAGGATGTTTGATGATGCTTTCTCAGAGATAACTAGTATTTCAGCTTATCTTTAATTCATACCGATTGCAAAAATGCTTGCAACACATCCAGAATATGGGAGACGCAATATTCATCTGCTGCATTCTTTTTTCGGCGTTACTGAATACAAATGTAGACGTAGCAATGCTACGTCTCTACACAACACAACGATAATTTTGGTTTGAATGCAAAATGGGAATAGTTATAATTCATACCCAAAAAGGCTATCAGGTTAATCCAAAATCCAAAATCCCAACTCACCCACCGACTTAATAGGAACGCTTCATCGCTCGTTGCATTTCCCGTTTATCTTGACGACGTTTAATATCTTCCCGTTTATCGTGAATTTTTTTACCCCTAGCCAAAGCAATACTTACCTTTACCCAACCGCGTTTTAAATAAAGTTTCAGGGGTACAAGGGTTAATCCTTCCTGTTCAACTTTACCAATTAGCTTACGCAATTCATCACGACGCAACAGCAATTTCCGTGTGCGTCTAGGTTCGTGGTTAAAAAAATCACTTGCTTGCTGATGGGGGGAAATATGTACATTTAATAACCAAGCTTCACCATTACGGAGAATGGCATAGCCATCCTTAAGATTAACTTTTCCAGCACGGATGGATTTAACTTCCGTACCAACTAGCTGAATTCCCGCTTCGTAGGTTTCCAGAATTTCATAGAGGAACCGTGCTTGACGGTTATCACTAATAACTTTATAGCCTTCGCTCTTTTCTTTCATTCCATGTTCATCGATTTAATTTCTAAAGGCATTTGTTAGGGAGTAGGGGAAAATGGATTTTTGATATTGATTACAAACCCCCATTATACCTGGATTTCTCGCAAAACTCCAAAACTTTCAGGGAATAGGGAGTCGGGAGTAGTAGAAAATCAACCCGTTATACCGTTTTGTTTTGGAGTTGATACATTTAGGAAGTAGGGGAATGCTAGGGGAGCTTTTAGGAACAGGGGAAGAAAATGTATGGAAATTTGAGTGAAATGGTATAGAAACTAAGGGAGTGGTGAGTAGGGAGTAGAAACTATCAGAAAAATCCAAAATCACTGAATTATCTGATATTTGAGAAAAAATACTTTTACAGCTAAACGCAGGTGACACAAACACCAATCCCTACCTAATATTTTAGATAAATATCTTGGGAGGAGCGTTTACCACTCCCCCAATAAAAAACAAATTCAGGCTTTTCCTCCACTCACTACTGACTACTCCCTACTCCCTGATAATCACGAAAATTGCGACTTTGCGGAACCCAGTAGCTTGCAATTAACCCCAAAAATAACCACCAGAGGGTATTTACTTGGGGACGATACCAAATGGTATCCACTAATCCGTGTCCTAACATAGCCACTAAAACCGCGATCGCACCAATTACCCACAAGCCATCGGTATGAGCAAGTTGACGAAAACGTTGTAATTGTTTTGCTGCAACGCTAAAGGTGACTGCAAGCAACCACAGAAAAGCAGTTAAGCCAATCAATCCCATTTCCACGGTAATTTCTAATAGCACCGAGTAAGCACTCAAAGCACTAAATCGAGGTAACTGGTACAAAGGATAAACCTTATTAAAGGAATTATGTCCTGGACCAATGCCAAAAATCGGGCGATCGCGGATCATCTGGATTGCTGCTGTCCACACATTAATCCGGAAGTTGTTACTACTATCTCCCCTTCCCGCAAAAATACTGATAATTCGTAAACGGAATGTTTCCGAGCCAACAAATCCCACCATGAATAAACTGACACAGCCTAAAACCACAATTGGAATCAACCACCTACGCCAAAATGGGGTTAGTTGTTCTTGATACCAATAAACCAGCAAAACAGTGATAACAATCAAGCCAAAAGCAAAACCGATATAAGCACCCCGACTATCGGCAAAGCGAAAACATAATAGGTTAGCAACAAACATTGTTACTGCCAACATTTTCGCCGTCGTCCGTTTCCAGGCAAAAATTGCGACCAAACTCAGAATTAATGCTGGTAATATATATCCTGCTAATAAATTCGGATTGCCTAAATAACTATAAACCCTGGTATTTTTAGATAGGGGCGATTCCGGATCTACCCATGTTGCTAGTTGGGCAGCTCCAAAAAATTTCTGTCTAATCCCATACACACTCACAATTAATGCCACATGCATGTACAACAAAATTAACCAGTTGCGAATGCGCGGGTTCGTGAGAATACGGGCACACAGTACAAATAAAACCAAATATAGGCTAAATACCACCAAATCTGCTAAAGCAGCCGATTTGACCGGAGACATAACCGTGGCAATTAGCCCTGCACCCCAAAACGCCACAATTGGTAAGTGGATTGGGGTGACAGTTGGGGCATTTGCTTGACTGGTATCATCGGATATGGTAAGCAAAAACCAAAACGCCGCTCCAGCAATAATCAAAAATCCAATCAGTGGATTGGGGACAAAGGGACTTAACCCATAAATTAAGCTGACGATTGCAGCTGCGATTTCATCTCCCCATCGTAGCAACATACTAGATTGTCGCCAAGGAGATAAGGAACCGACTAGCAACCGATGAACGTAGCTAGTGTTGAGGTATTCTTTGAGGGATACCGTTGAAAATGTTAATCTTTCCCAAATTAGATTCATTGATTTCTGCCGTAGTTGGTTTGCACGCTCGTGCCAAACTTCGACTTCATGATAATCTGACCTGTTCCAAAAAGTTAATGATGCAGTTAGCTTTTTGGGCAAATAATTTGGAAAAGTTTAATTTTATGATCTACCATGCTTCCTGGGACTCAGTTTGAAAGTATGGGGTTTCGCCGCTAGTTTCTTCGCTACTTTCTGCACTGTTTTGTAATGGTAACGACAAGAGATAGCGGAACCCGGATTCAGCGGAACCCTGAATCGCGATTTGTCCACCATGTAATTCTGCTAATTGACAACTCAGCAATAATCCCAAACTTTCCCGTGATAGGTGTCCAGAATTTTTCCCCTGATTCATGTGTTTCTCCATTTCTGTTCCTAAGGGGAAGGAGCTAGGTAGGGAATTGGGGTAATTACGGGTTTTTTCCAGTGGATTCAAAGCACCATTAATGCTGATCTCATGGCTGTCAAAATAACTATCAAAGGATTTATCATCGGCTAATCCAAAACTATGGTATTCTACTGCCGGATGGGAATTTAAGCGTAGATAGGGTTCAATTTCAGTGATACCTTCCCCTAACCAGGGATGAGTCACCCATACGGTAATATTCAGGTTATCGTCTTTGTAGGATACGTGAATACGTACAACGCTACCTGTTGCCGATATTTGAATGACGCTGAAAATTAAATGGTAAAGAATTTGTCTGACCTTATCCTTATCCAAAGGCCAAATTCTTCCCCTACCGGGTTCTAGGGACAAACGAATTTGCTGTTCTCGACGATTTGCAGCTTCTTCGAGGGTGTTTATCGCTTGCTGACACAACATTTCAATATCTACGGGAACCAGATTTAACTCAGTTGTGTCCTCCTCCATTGCTCCTAATTCGGAAATTTCATTCACCAAGGAAAGCAAATATCTACCGCTATGTTGGATAATTTCCAAATATTCCCGTTGTTTAGTAGTCAATGGTCCGTAGATTTCCCGTCCGAGAACGCTAGCCATTCCCAACACAGAAGTTAAGGGTGTGCGTAATTCATGGGTTAATTGGGAAAGCAATTCCAATTTTAACTGACCAGTGGTGGTAATTTCGTTTTTAAACTTCGGTGCAGCTAATTTTACTTCATTGGTTGTAGTTTCTAAATCACTTGCTTCCCAACCTGGAGATAGGGACTTTTTAGCCTTATCTCCTCCTCGCAGTAAACGATTACGCTCAAATTCGCTCATACTCCAACGAGCAATAATCTGCAAAAACTCGATATCGCGAGTAGTAAAATTACGGGGTGCTAAATCCATCACCGCTAAGGAACCTAGGCAATTTCCCGATGCATCAAATAATGGAACCCCAATGTAAGCTCTAATTCCGTATTCCTGTACTAACTTACTATTAACGAGATTGGCATCATTAAACTTATAAGTATCATTAACAACTAAAATTTGCGCGTTTTCCACCACTTTGGTGCAGAAAGATTCCTGACGCAGTAACTGACGGGTTTGGGCTAACTGGTTCATCAAACCTAACCGAGATAACCCGACTGCTGATTTAAACCAATGGCGATCGCTATCAACAAATCCTAAAACGGAAATAGGTGCTTCTAAAAAATGGGCCGCGGTTTGGGTGGCTTCTTCAAATACAGGAATTGTTTCGGGTTGACGTAAACCCAGTTCTGTCAGAACTTTTAGCCGCATTGCATCTCGTCCATCCTGGGAACCCCAAGCGTTTCTTATAGTAATCATTTTATCTTCTGGTTCTGTCATTACTATAGTTACCTTCTATACGTGTTCAATATTGGTATTTTTGTATAACCTCTGTCATCTTGGGTTACTTATCTATTCCTAAGCATTCCCCATTTTGCTGTCAGATAAACAAGTTGCAAATATTTTTTTGATGTTTTGGCAATTTCATTGGTGATTTTACTTAAATTACAATATCAGTATTGTTATTTTTATACATATTATCATCAACTGAAGTTCACGTTTGTGTCTTCGGTTTTCTTTTTCACTATTTAACAATCAGTTTCCGGTCAATCTGTATCTGAATTAGTTCGGAAATGATATCAATCGGGTTTAATAGTGTCAGCATGATGCTGAAAACACTTAAGTGTAAAGTTGATATTGAGGCTGAATTTATGGTTGGATTTACTGAGGATGTTTCTGATTAATTATGCACTAAATGATAGATAGGGTGTATATCAAATGGCGAATTAATTCATATATAAAAATAGATAAAAATACACTAAATTTCGGCAAATAATTAATTTATATGCAGATAATTAAATATTTTTAGTCATTATTTAGGCATAGCCTTCTTGCACAGAACTATATACGGCAAAACCCATAAAAGTGGTTTTTTCTAACCCACTATCCCCTGACTTCAAAAGTACAGATTCAAAAATAAAATCGGGTTCCGATCGCAATGAGTATAAATATTCCATTTGTCAACTTAGATATACAACATCAAGCAATTAAAGCAAAATTAGAAACCGCAATTCACAACGTTATCAATCAGGGTGATTTTGTTCTAGGTAAAGCCTTAGCCGAATTTGAAGCAGCCTTTGCATCCGCTTCCCAATCAGCCTATGGAGTGGGAGTTGCATCTGGAACCGACGCGATCGCATTAGGTTTAACAGCCTGTGGAATTGGTTCTGGGGATGAGGTAATTTTACCAGCAAATACATTCGTCGCCACTTTGATTGGTGTATTACGAGCGGGTGCAACTCCTGTTTTTGCTGATTGTGATTTCCATACAGCCCTAATTGATCTAGAATCCGCAGCCCACGTAGTTACAAATAAAACCAAGGCCATTATACCCGTCCATCTCTACGGACAAATGGTTTCCCCCCAAAAACTCCGGGAATTTGCCGACAAATACAATCTTCTCATCTTTGAAGATGCAGCCCAAGCCCACCTCGCAGAACGGGAAGGATACCGCGCAGGTTCAGTGGGAATTGCCGCAGCCTTTAGCTTCTATCCTAGTAAAAACCTGGGTGCAATGGGTGACGGGGGAATTTTACTGACCCAGAATCCCGAAATAGCCCAAACCATGATTCGCCTGCGCAACTATGGTGCATCCTACAAATACTATCACACCGAGATGGGTACAAACAGTCGGCTCGACACCATCCAAGCTGCTATTTTACGGGAAAAACTTCCCTACCTACAAACATGGAATCGCGATCGCAACCTTATTGCCAATGAATACGACCGACAACTCGCACCCCTAGCAAAATACGGTATCACCCCCTTTGCAAACCAAAGCGGTACTGGTCATGTCTACCATTTGTATGTAATTCGCGTTGATTCCGACTGTCCCCTATCCCGTCAAGCTCTCCAAGATTACCTGAATACCCAAGGTATCCAAACTGGAATTCACTACCCCATACCTTGCCATCTGCAACCAGCTTTCACCTATTTAGGATACAAACAAGGTGACTTCCCTAATTCGGAAAAACTCGCATCCCGAATTCTCTCCCTACCCATGTATCCCGGACTTACAAAAGAACAGGTTAGTCGTGTAGTGAAGACTATCACCACCGCAGTCACCACCAATATCGAATCACTGACAGCTAAAAACGAATAGGAAAAAAGGGGTCTTGTACCTGAGACAATTAAAAAATAAATTTAACCCAGTATGCTACCATCACTCGACTACTTTCCTACCTGATAAGAATTGGAAATCCCTGTCTAATCAAATTCAGTCCATTAACATGAACTGCCAAAAAAATTAACCAATAAAAAACTTTATCACATTAAAAATGAAAACTTACGTATTTAGTAGTAAGTTACCCATGTCTTTTGGACATAACCAAACCATGTAAATAAATTATTCCTACTCCCATAAAGACGTAACATTTTACGTCTTTACTATCTACTCCCTCCGAACCATGACTTCATCACCAGCAAAAAATTACCCTTTCCACTGGACAAATCTTTCCCTGTTAGGAGTATTTGCACTCCTGTATGCACCTTTGTTAATTCACTGGTGTGACGGTTGGATCAAAAAAAGTATCAGCATCGAACATGAATACTTCAGTCACGGATTGATTGGTTTTCCCTTTGCAGCCTATATCGCGTGGACAAATCGCAAAAAATGGCAACGTCTTCCCAACCAAATTCATCCCCTGGGTGCTGTTCTCCTGGTTATTGGTGGAGTGTTTTATTTAACCAGAGTCAGTGAGTGGGTAAATTTATCCTTACCAGTAATTTTGACTGGATTTTGTCTGTGGGTAAAAGGTATGCCAGGATTTAGATTACATCGATTCCCGTTACTACTAGTATTTTTAGCAACACCGAATTCGATTCCCTATTTACTTACACCTTTTACCCTACCCCTACAAAGTTTTATCGCTGGTTGTGCTGGATTTATTTTGGTGCAATTGGGTATGAATGTCAGCGTTGAGGGTATTTATATTTTTGTTGGGGGAAGGGTTGTGGAAGTTGCTCCCTATTGTGCTGGATTAAAAATGTTATTTACCACCCAGTATGTCGCCTTGATGCTATTGTATTGGACTGGTGCGATCGCATCCCGAAAAACAATTATTTGGTTCCTCTCCCTTGCTGCGGTGATGAGTGTAACTGCGAATATTATCCGCAACACGTTACTTACGTACTTCCACGGTACAGGGAGGGATGGATTATTTGTCTGGTTACACGATAGTTGGGGAGGTGATATGTACTCAGCCTGTATGCTATTACTGCTGATTCCCGTTCTGAATAAACTTGACAATTATTTTTCCCGTCGGGAGTCAGGAGAAATATAAATTACAAATTACAAATTACGTAGCTTGCTTCCCGCGTAGCGGGTATTACGTAGACGCGAAGCGGCTTACCGCAGGCTATTACGTACGCGAAGCGTTGCCGTAGGCTATTACGAATTATTTACTCAAATGCTTTCTATCTCCAAAACCCTCAAACAACTCCTTTTCCCCAAAATAGCTGTACTCCTACTCTTAAGTGCTTTACTGATAATCGGTGCTGTACCAGGTTATATGGGTGGAAAATGGGAGTGGAAACAACCTCCACCAATAGCCACAATTAGACAGTTACGACAGCTATATCAAACTGGTTTGGAAATACCCGGTTGGCGAACTCTGGAAAAAAACGTGGGTCCAATTGGCCAACAAAGATGGGTGCTACAAAAAATCCAAAGTCAAAGTGATAAGACCCCAGTATTATTACAATTACTTCCCCAGAATGATGAACGCAAACAACCTCAAGTCGAATGGGTGGATATTGATAGTTACATGGGTTGGAAAGTAGCTCAATTTCGTCATGTGGAGTTTACAGTTTCACCAACATCTGAACAACCATTCATAGTTCAAGCCAGATTTTTTCGCGGTGCAACCAAAACAGAAACCTTTGCTGTATTACAGTGGTACGCTTGGCAAGGAAATGGTAATCCATCACCCTTAAAATGGTTTATTGTCGACCAAGCAGCCCAATTACGCAAACAAAGAGTTCCTTGGACAGCAGTTAGTATTATAGTTCCAATGGAACAACTGGGACAAAGCGATCGCGAGTGGGAAAAGGTGAAATCCCTGGGTGAAAAAGTTCAACTAGCTTTAATGGATGGCAAGTTGTAAACTATATCATTTGAGATTTGATATTTATGTTGACTGTCAACCGTTAGCAGTCAACAGTCAACATTATTTCACCCGCTCAAAACCAATGAAAATGATCACTAGCTTTGGATAACAACCTGTTTATCTTGAGCAAGGAACTTTTCTAACTCGGTTAATTGATCCGCATCCACTTTGGTTTGCATGGGACAGAATTTTGGTCCACACATTGAACAAAATTCCGCCGTTTTGTAAATATCTGCGGGTAGGGTTTCGTCGTGGTATTCTTTGGCACGTTCGGGGTCAAGAGAAAGTTCAAATTGCCGGTTCCAATCGAAGTTATAACGAGCACGGGACAATTCATCATCCCTATCCCTCGCACCCGGACGATGGCGGGCTATATCTGCCGCATGGGCAGCAATTTTGTAGGCAATTAACCCATTCCGCACATCCTCCGCATTGGGTAAACCCAGGTGTTCTTTGGGTGTTACATAACACAACATGGCGGTTCCGTACCAACCTGCCATCGCTGCACCAATGGCAGAGGTGATGTGGTCATACCCAGGAGCAATATCTGTCACTAAAGGACCTAAGACATAGAAAGGTGCTTCCGAACACTCTTCCATTTGCTTACGCACATTAAACTCAATTTGATCCATTGGTACGTGTCCCGGACCTTCTACCATTACTTGGGTATCGTGTTCCCACGCAATGCGAGTTAGTTGACCGAGGGTTTTTAGTTCCGATAATTGAGCTGCGTCCGATGCATCGTGGGTACAACCGGGACGAAGGGAATCCCCCAAACTAAAGGAGACATCGTATTTTTTAAAGATTTCAATAATGTCGCGGAAGTGGGTATATAGAGGATTTTGTTTGTGGTGGTGTAACATCCATTTGGCGATAATCCCACCCCCACGAGACACAATCCCAGTCAGACGAGTTTTGACTAGGGGTAAATACTCAATTAATAAGCCTGCATGGATGGTCATGTAATCCACACCCTGCTGGGCATGTTTTTCAATTACATCCAAAAAATCATCCGGTGTGAGTTTTTCAATGTTGCCGTGGACACTTTCTAAAGCTTGGTAGATGGGTACAGTTCCGATGGGAACACTGGAAGCTTTAATAATTGCAGTCCGGATTTCATCCAAATTACCGCCACCAGTAGATAAATCCATGACGGTATCCGCACCATACTTAATTGCTAATTGAAGCTTCGCAATTTCCTCATCGATACTAGATGAATTTGGTGAAGCGCCGATATTGGCATTGACTTTACATTTTGTCGCAATCCCAATTCCCATCGGTTCCAAATTGGTATGATTAATATTCGCCGGAATGATTAATCTTCCCCTAGCGACTTCATCACGAATTAGTTCCACAGGGAGGTTTTCTCGCTGCGCGACGTGGTGCATTTCTTCTGTGATTATCCCTTGGCGAGCATAATGAATTTGAGTCACATTCTCAGACCCGCGTCGCTTCGCAACCCATTGTGTGCGCATAGTATTTTTTTTCCTCGATAAACAGCTTCCCTCCGCTGGTATTACCCAGTCTCAGGTGTTAAGGGTTTGTTCTCAGCCCTGGTGGTTTGAGATTTTTCAGTAAACTCCCAGTAAAGTGACTGATTGACCATCTAAAATCTCAAATTTAGGACACCCCTAGCATTAATGGAGATAGTACCTTACTTTTGTTTATTCTATTTTGACGATTTTTGGGAAAGTTCACAATATGCTAATTTGGAAAATATGCAAATTTTGATGAATCTTATGTTCTGGTACATAAGTATACAGAATTTCCAATAATTCAAACTGGAAGCAGAGAGCAGCCGTATGATTTCTTCTGACTCCCTAAGTAAGTGGGTAGACAAATTTCTCACTCTGTCCGCAGCAAATGAAGAGAAGCGGAATCCAGGCAGAGCCTTCCCGCAGGATAGTGATCGCAAGATTTTCAACTTTATTTGTTTCTCTTTACTTCCTTTGGTTTATCTATGCCTACCTACTTTCAAGTTATTGAGTAGCCTTCAAACTGAGAAATGCAGGAAAAAAATGTTCCCCGTTCCCTATATCATTAGCGCTACCCGTAACAGCAGACCCGGCTATTCTTAAGTTATTTTTATTTATATAGCCCCGGCGGCATTATACCTGATAATATCTGCGATTTGTCAAGATGTCAATTATCGGTTCTCAAAGTATGATGATTACGTCAAAAAATTGAGAATAGAATCATTAATATTGAGAATAACCTCGGTTTTTTTGTCAATAAGCCGAAGAAGGGAGGTCTTGTAGAATTTTGCCTTTCTGCAGATTTAAATAACTAATCAATCATCAAAAAATGGGGAAGGAGCAACAGAAGGTAGGATTTAAATTTATCCCTAAGTAGGTCTTGCTGAAGCTTTTGAGGGGATTTTGTCGCAAAAGTGCGACAAAATAGGTTATCAGGCTGAAAAACCGGCATTTTTCACTTTTTGAGTCGAAAAACAGTAGGATTGTGGGGTTCAAAATATTCCCTGTTCCCGACCCCCCTCAAAGACTTTTACAGCAAAACCCTAAGTATTTCATGATTATCAACCATTTCCCCTGTTGCCCCTATTCCAAACTAAACCAGACTTGCGTCTGTGTGATTAGCGATACTTTGTGCTAAACCAGGAATGATCTGCTGTACGTACTTTTTCGCAGAATTACGCAGCTTGCTGTAGGTTCCTTTGACGACACCATTTTGTGCATTCTCAATTCTTTTATCGGTGACGACTAATAGGGCATCTGCCGCTTCCGAACTATTTTCGGTTAGATAGGCAACTGGATCTCCTGCTTGCAAACCCTGATTCCAAATCGGGTCTAATGCTGGTAGGGCTTCCGGTAACAGTCTTCCTAAAGCTCCGGCAACATAACCTGGTTTGACCCCATTCACAGCTGCATAACTAGCTTTTAAACCCATACCACCCAATCCGGATTGGGAAGCAACCAATTCATCGATTAACTTCATGCAGTCATCCACAATCATCTGTTTTTTATTAGGGTCATTCAGAGCATCAGCAAGTCCCATTCAGAATCTCCTTATACATGAAAAAGCTTTGGTTCTACTTGAATTTATGCACCTCTGACGTAGACACGCGTAGCGTGGCTGGTCTGGGGAAACGCCTTACAGGGCAAAGCCATGACGCAGGAAGCAAACTGCCTAGGGAAGAAATCAGGCATTGAGATTACTTCCTGAGTATTATGGAGTAAATAGGCATTCCGTGCGTAAATCCTGTCTATACTAATTTGTACCCCATAACAAAAATAAACATAACACCTAAATCCAGCAAAAAGCTTGCCAGATTGGCTTTTTAAATTTTGTCAATTAGGATTTTGGTGGTAGTGCCATTTACACTTGAGTCTTGGTCAGATAGACTGCTGGTGCAATCAATTCAGCAATACCATACCATTTGATTTTGCTGATCCGCCATTCAGTATCATTACTGGATTTTGCCTACTCATTCTCTATGTAACAACAAATTTCCGGATAATTTTTCCATGTAGCAAATATCTCTTTATCTTTTGAGATGGGAGATTTTCAAACACAGAAGAGTAGGGCAAAGGGACAGAGAAACTTCTTGCTTCTCTGTGTCACCTATGATTAAGTACTCCTTGCTTCTATTTCCCTGCCAGATGCGAACTATAACTGAAATCAATGAAAAAATACTGACTCAACGTGTAGTTGTTGCCACTGTTGAGGAGGTTAAAGCATTAATAGATGAAATTGGTATCACAAAAGTCACCCAACAGGTTGATGTGATTACTACGGGGACTTTTGAACCGATGGAGTCTAGTGGCGCAATTATTAACTTGGGGCATACTGACCCCCCGATTAAAATCCGTCGTGCTTGGTTTGATGGTGTACCAGCCTATTCTGGTTTTGGGGCAGTAGATTTGTACTTAGGGGCGACAAGTGTCAGTGAAATTGCGGAAAATGAGGAGATATGGGGAAACGAAAATCCAACGAATATTATCCGTGGAGGTGGCCATATCATCGAGGATTTGATTGCTGGTAAACCGATCCAATTACGTGCCCAAGGACAAGTTACTGATTGTTATCCCCGTGCTAGTTTTGAAACAACTATTACTCGCGATACGATTAATCAGTTTTATTTATTCAATCCTCGTAATTTGTATCAAAATTTTATTGTTGGTGTTAACGGTGGAGAACGGACACTGTTTACCTATTTAGGTGCTTTGCAACCTCGACTAGGAAATGCGGTTTATTCTAACCCAGGAGAGATTTCCCCTTTATTTAATGACCCTGATTTACAGTTAATTGGTATCGGTACAAGGATTTTTCTTGGTGGAGGAATTGGTTATATTAGTTGGGAAGGAACCCAGCATTTTCCCTTGCAAAAACGCTTAGAGAATCGGACTCCAGTTGGTCCTGCGGCGACACTAGCCCTAATTGGTGATGCGAAAACAATGGATGCTCGCTGGGTGAGGGGTTGTTACTTTAGAAATTATGGTCCTTCCTTGATGTTAGGTGTTGGTATCGCTCTACCGGTTTTAAATAAAGAAGTAGTGGTTAATTGCGCAGTCAGGGATCGAGAAATAGTTGCACCAATTGTTGATTTTTCCATTCCTCGTCGTGTTCGTCCGACCTTTGGATTGGTAAGCTATGCCCAATTAAAAAGCGGTAAAATTACGATTGAAGGGAAAACTGTCCGGACTGCACCTTTGGCGAGTATATACTTATCGAGACAAGTAGCAATTGAATTAAAAAAATGGATTGTCGAAGGAAATTTTACTTTAACAGAACCAGTTGCTCCTATTTCCACTGAGCGAGTATTTTTACCCCAAGACCGTTGGACGGAAATATGATTATGAAGGGAGTGGGGATAGGAATAGTTGGTTGCTTGCTAGTGGTCTATCGCATTAGTTATAAGGGGTTTTTAGTAGTGGCTTTAGCCTGGAAAAAGTTTTAACATCAGGGGCTATACCCACAGGTTTGTCGTAGACTAGCACTACTACGAACTTTTTTTCACCCATTCAAATTAATGTGGGATAAGGAAAATATATCCATCATCTTGATTTTGACACACCACCATTCGGTGTTGCTGAATACAAACATGAATTGAAAATTTTGTAGAAGAGACCCGATATATCGCATCTCTACACTCCCTATTTTCCAGCGAGGGTTTCTTGTAGTAATTGATCTAATGCTTGCTGCATTGTTTGACATACTTGTTGATAGCAGGATTGGACATAATCTACATCATGGGATGCTTCATCACCGTATTTTTCAAAGATGATGGGGGGACAAACACGCAGATGAATTTGCACGGGTAGGGGAATGTTCGGTAAAGGTCCGATTGCGAGTCCCCAAGGTAAGCCTAGATATATGGGAAATGTACCGGGATCGATTCCGAGGAACCAAGGCATTCCCCAGCGATGGAGTTGACTTAAGTGAGGATATAAATCTGCTAGGATAATTAGGGTGTCGTGAGCGCCACGGGAAATAATGGGGATGATAGGAGCTTCTTCCCTCAGTGCTAATTTGATAAATCCTTTATTGCCAAAGAAACATATTTGATGGCGTAGGGAGTGGGGACGGAAGACATCCTGTACACCTCCAGGATAAATCAAGAGGGCTGCATTTTGCCGTAGGGCTTTGATGGCGATATGGGAATGTGCTTGGATTGTACCAACTTGGGTAGCTAACCGAGCAACTCCGGGAAATATCTGCCAAATTTTTGGTTCCATCAGTGCATAGGCTAAACGTTCTGTACCAAAATGACGAAACCAAGCATAGGTGGTCATAACTGCGTCCGGTGCTGCTAATCCACCGTTATGGGAACCAATCATGAGTAATTTACCTGTCTGGGGGACATGTTCCCAGCCATCGGTGGTGACGCGAAAATAGTGATGATAAATCCAGTCAAAAAAGGGTAATAATTGTTCGATGACCCTGGGATTGCGATCGCTCAGTGAAAGTCCGGTAAGTGTGTCTTTGGGTGCAAATGTTGCTTGCCATAATAATTTGGCAAAGACTGGAGATGCATCTATCAGTTGATGAAAATCTTGGCATTGTCGCAGAGTATTCATTTCAACTTTGTCTAAATTGAAAATAGGGGGAGTTGGGAGTCGGAAAGAATCATAGTTTTTGAAAAATGGTTGCGACGGATGGAAGGGTGAAAAGTCTATACAGCAAATACTTCACAATCCAAAATTCAAAATGGTATCACTTTGAATTGTGATTTCGGGAATATAGAGACGTGATGTATCGCGTCTCTATATATAATTATTTTGGATTTACGACTTTTCTTTTCCGAACCCTGTTGATTCCTCTCTGTTCCGTTTCCTAACCCAATTAAACCTGGATTCCTCACGAGTTAGCTGTAAGCCTTGAGTAACGGATTGATTTTTCTTCTACTCCCGTACAGACGCGATATATCGCGTCTCTCTATACAGACGACCCTAGCGAGGAAAATTCATTTCCAGTGGTGCTAATTGTTCTTGAATTGGCTTAATATCTGGATTAACGTTGAGAATTTGTTCTGCTGGAGAATCTTTTTTTCTCAACAATAATTGAATTTCTTGCTCAAACTTTTGTTTCCCCTGTTGAAAAAAATCATTTTCCTGTGGACGAAGGATAGGATTGATCACTTCTTGAGGATACTGAGCTTGTGCTGGTAATCCAAATAATAAAACGAAGAAGAGTGTTAAGTAAATCATATGATTTTGGATTTGAGATTTTAGATTTTGGATTGACTTCGTAAGTAATGGTTCTACCGCAGTCCGAGGGGAATTTGTGACATCTTGCATATAGGGTAGTTAACGGTTGACAGTTAACAGTCACTAGCAGGCTATTTTTCACTATTTAAATCGGATTGCCATAGGGTTTCACAAAAATCGTGAGATATTTTCTCTCTTTGCTTCCCCTGCTTCCTTAAATGCATCAACTTTAAATTAAGATGGCATTAAAGATGAATGAATCAGGAGTTTTCCTACGGATAAGCTCGATATGAAAGTTTTTAAAAACTACAATCCTGATATTTTAATTGTGATGGAAAATAAGACTGAAATTAAGCTGGGGATGTGACGAAAACTTCTGTAAATATTATGCAGCAATAGTTTGAAGTCGGTTTGCCATCACAAGATAAACTTTATTTTCCGGCTTTATTAATTCTATTATATCGGTTCTCTTGTACTTGGAAATAAATAAAGCCAGTGTATCGCTATACTATCATGATTGCGGCATAAACTTTTAAAGCTAGATCATCACTCCCTGGCTTTGTTTCCTGATACCATTTCACTCAAATTTTGATACATTTTCTTCCCCTGCATCCCTAAATGTATCAACTCCAGAGTAAAACAGTATTAGTCTTCAAAGGTTATAGTCAGCCTTTCTCCTCTGAAATTTGAGCGAGAAAAGCTGCTACGAACCTAGGATAAATTCAAATTCTACCTTCAAAAACGCAAACCCACACCTGTTTGGAAACTCAAAGCATCCCCATTACTATTTTCGTAGGCATCAATAGCCCATTTCGCATCTCCATAGATGATGACATTTCGACTAACTTCAGATTCTGCACCTAAAGTTACAACCGCAGCATCCCGATTACCTAACTGAGTATGTTGACCATTCGAGGTAATAAAGGAATAACCACCACCAACATACAAGTTAGTATTTTTCCCGATGGGTACATCATAAGTTACAGTTGGTACAATCGCAGTGGCATCGCCACCGAACAAAACTGCACCCCGGACGGATACAGGTGTTTGCGGAATCACAAATCTTCCTTGAATATTGCCTCCAAAAACTTCGCTTTCGTCTCTAACTGTGTCGCGAGTCGTTCCAGCAGAGATACCAGCACCAATATAATTACCATCCATACCTGCTGGTTGTGCATGGGCGATACTTGTGGAAAGAAGAATGGATGTAGCGACTAGTGTGGAGGCTACGAAAACGTTAGTTCTCATACTCTTAACCTCTCTTGGGGAAAATCTATTTTCCCCAGGTGTATAGAAGCTCGATACAATCGAAAAGTTCCCAATTTAGACAAATAATTTTGGATTTGAGATTTTGAATTTTGGAATATACCGATTCCAAAAATTTTGGCAACACATTCAGAACATGAGAGGTAGCAATGCTACGTCTCAATCTTTCCGCAGACCCTAGATATGGCAATAATTCATAGCTTATATAACCATTAGCTTGGTTGGGGTCGGTGGGTACCAAATATATCCTCCTCATGGGTTTGGGATGCTTCCATTTCATTCACATAACCACATTTTGCATCTGGAAAGGCATCACAATAGGCAACATAGGGTTTAATATCAAGTACGGGAGTTTGATCCAATAAATCAATTCCCTCCACCTCAATGGATAAATCCTCAATTTTGCTTAACCTCACCGCACTTAACCCAATGGGATTCGGACGGTGAGGAGCGCGAGTTGCTAAAGTCCCCCGACGGATACGGGGACCACGGGGAAGAATCACCGTCGGATTCCAACTAAAATTCAGGTGTAACCAGGTAATTAACCAAATATACTCAAACCCTTCCAAATCCTTGAGAGCAAGGGTGGGAACTATATCTGCAAATAATTCCACCCGTGCGATCGCGGGTTGGTAGGATGGAGGTGCATACCGTAATTGGGATTGTCGCGGGGTTCCATGTCGTTCCTTGTAGGGGGAATGGATTACCCCAATGGGATGTATCGTGATTTTTTCAGGAAAATTAACTGCTTGGATATAGTCTTTTGGTGGTAACTTCGGCATTATATTCAGGGGTAATTAATAATTCGTAATAGCCTGCGGCAACGCTTCGCGTACGTAATAGCCTGCGGCAACGCTTCGTGTACGTAATAGCCTACGGCAAGCCGCTTCGCGTCTACGTAATACCCGCTACGCGGGAAGCAAGCTAGAGTACAGACGCGACATGTCGCGTCTCTTCCTATTCCCAAAAACGATAATTCAAGTATTAAAATCAAATTTTAAAACATCCTCTCAGGCAACTTGGTATTAATTACGAATTAGGAATTCGTTCAATCACTGTGCTATCATTCTAAATAAAAAATCACCCCATTCCCAAATTTCCAGGCGATGGTACAACTAGAATCAACCTCCCAGTCTGCGGTTATTTATCCAGACAGTGATGGTAAACCGATGGCAGACAATACAAAGCAATTTCGCTGGATTGTGGTGATTCAGCAAAATTTAGAGTGGTTGTTTGCAGATAACCCCAATGTATTCGTCGCTGGTGATTTGTTGTGGTATCCCGTCGAAGGTGATAATAAAACACGGGTAGCTCCCAATATCCGGGTAGCTCCCAATGTCATGGTCATATTCGGTCGTCCCAAGGGTGATCGGGGTTCCTATAAGCAGTGGGAAGAAGAAAACATTCCACCCCAAGTTGTATTTGAAATCCTGTCACCGGGAAATACGAAAGCAGAGATGAATCGCAAACTTTTGTTTTATGACCGGTTTGGGGTAGAGGAGTATTATGTCTACGACCCCGATAGTAACGAGCTTGGTGGATGGCTGCGTCGAGAAGGGTTTCTGGATATCATTGAGTCCATAAGTGGTTGGATTAGTCCTCGTATGCAGATAAAATTCGATTTGTCAACAGATGAATTGAAAATCTTCCGTCCCGATGGAAAACGCTTTTTGAGTTATGTAGAAATTGCTCAACGGGCAGAAGAGGAACGTCAACGGGCAGAGAACGCGGAAGCGAAAGCGAATCGTCTAGCAGCAAGGTTGCGGGAGATGGGTATCGATCCAGAGGAGGTTTAACTCAAAGTTAACACCGTTGGCACCATGCATGTAGATTTTACCCATTTTTTCAATTACCCAACTACGTTCATGTTAGCAGAAGACTGAAAGTCATAGTTTCAAAATATCGGTCTGTAGAAATGGAGCTTTCCTTCAAGAAAAAAGAAGAAGTTGCTAACCTCTTGAAGGTTTCAACGCTTGTATACTCCCACTTACGAGGTAACGTTTTCAAAAAGTCTTGGGGAAAGAGTTTAATTTATATCTTGCACCTTTACGTATACATACGTTGAATTTCCAAATATAGGCTATATAGCTACAGTACCTTTGTTTGCTTTTAACACTAAAATACTACTTTTAGCTTTATACTGAGTATTTTGTTTTGATCAATTTTTCTTGGTGCAAGTTAAGAGTTAATATCTTAACCTGACAAGCAGAGCTTATCACAAATATACAAATAGTTCAACTATTTACCTTCAGGAATAGATTTTTTACCCAGCAAGGATTTAATAAATATTTAATACATGTGCAGGAGTGAGTTTAAGTTTTATAGGGAAAAGCTACCCAGCATCATTATCACTCATTCTAGTGGTCTGAATCGCCAAGCTACTTCGCCAAAATACGCATTCTTTCTGAAAGCTTGACATATTCATCGCCAACTTCAGTAAATCAGCTTCAGGTAGTGAAGACTTACAGTAAAAGGGGTATTGGGGATAACGAGAAGTGTAGTCGTAAAAAACTGCAAAGCGATCGCGCTGGAGAGGAATTTGACCGCGATGGAAAATTTTTCCCGTATCTGCAATTATCACCGTACCTGCGACACCTGTACAGGTTTTGTAAGTTGATGGTGAAATAAATGTTTGCATCCTCTGATTGCGAATGTAATCGTACTTGTAATGCAAACGTCTAGACAACTCCACACTCAGATCCACAGGAATGTACTCAAAAGGTCCACCCTCTTCATCTACATCATTTCAATAAATGATGATTTTAAACATGCGTCTATCTTCCCGGTCGATATGCCAACAGCGAGACTTTCTTTCCACCAAATTATTTAAGTCACGACGAAAATAAGCACCATGATAGGCTACTGGTAAACCTAAGTAGTTTTCCACTAACTTCAGTAACTGCGCTTCCAACCCCCACATAAAAATTGAGGGATGATTCATGATTTGCTCATTGGTAGCATGAATCACAAATTCCCTGCTATTATTATCGGGGATAATCTGGGCTAATTCTGGTAATATTTGTTGCGCATCGTTAAACATTTTTGCGGAGAAATTGACTCCCAGTGCATCTAAGGAAGTAACAAATACTCCCTCTGTTTGTAACGCCTGAATGATTCGGTAGTCGCTGACAGATATGGCTGGTAAGTGGGGTTTATGGCTCTCAAGGGCGTGATGGTAGTACATTTCCGCAGATTCCCTGATAAATGACACCATATAAAAGTTTTTCAACAACTGATTTTTAACCTGTTGAACGAATTTCGGCATACTTTCGTGCGTTTGATTAGTAAGATTATTAACCTAAGTATTTTAAGTACAAGCACGATATCTAGTGTAAATCTTCGTCTTATTTTTATCTATGGATTCATCAAGTCTTTATCAAAAAAATATGATTTGTTTGACACTTATTCCTGCTCTATTAATCTGTGTGCTTACAGATAAGAATTATTCTATTTTTAGAATATAAAAAATTTATTTTTCAAAGTAATATTTTCTCGAAAAATATGTATAGTTTTGAGCTTATGAGGATAAATGATTGTTCAATTTAACGCAAGTCTCGAACAATAGAAATGTCTTAGAAGCAGGATTTTTCAATTAACTAATCTGCTTAAATCATGCAGATATCATACAACAATCAATGCAATAACTTGCTGATTTAATACAAATAATTGTAGTCATGAATACAATTTGAGGGTAAAAGTGTTTTTAAATACATAAATTAAGCTCACAGGGATATAGTCCGTGACGGGAGTAGACAAGACGCTACGCGTACCCGTAGGGTGTAGAAGGAAAATCAATCCGTTGCTCAAGGCTTACAACTTTCTCGTGAGAAATCCAGGAGTAGTGGCTGTAGCCTCGAAAAAGTTTGATGATCAGGGCGCTATACCCGCAGGGTTGTCGTAGACTAGCGCTACTACGTACCTTTTTTAACCCATCAGAATTAATGTGACAAAGTAATAGGTTTCTACATGTGATTGAAATGAATTAACTACCCGTGGTGTCACGTCGATTGATGGCAAATACCGATAAAATAGTGAGAGATTCATTAGCAAGCAAACATCCAAAGGTAATCAATATTCGTGCAGATCACATTTTTAGGGACAAGCTCAGGAGTACCAACGCGATCGCGTAATGTTTCGAGTGTGGCATTACGTTTACCCCAGAGGGCTGAATTATGGCTATTTGATTGTGGAGAAGCCACCCAGCACCAAATTATTCGCAGCGATCTTAAAATTAGCAATTTGTCCCGAATTTTTATCACCCATATGCACGGAGACCATATTTTTGGTCTGATGGGACTGTTGGCCACCTGTGGATTGGCTGGCAATGTTAATCAGGTGGATATCTATGGACCTTCTGGGTTAAAAGAATATTTACAGGCCTGTTGTCGCTATTCCTTTACCAATTTTTCCTATTCCGTTAAAGTTCATACAGTCAAACCTGGTATTATCTACGAGGATAATGAGTTTATCGTCAGTTGCGAACAACTACACCACCGGGTTACTGCTTTTGGTTATCGAGTCGTCGAAAAAAACCGTGCTGGTCGATTTGATATCGAAAAAGCTCAGGAATTGGGAATTCCCCCCGGAAGAATCTATGGACAACTCAAGCGGGGAGAGGTCGTCACCCTTGCAGATGGACGGGTAATTGATGGACGGGAATTAACTGGTCCAGTGGAAATTGGGCGGAAGTTAGCCTATTGTACTGATACAATTTACTGTGATGGCGCAGTTAAGTTGGCGGAGGATGCAGATGTGTTGATCCATGAAGCAACCTTTGCCCATCAAGATGCAGAAATGGCTTTTCAACGTTTACATTCAACCACCACAATGGCTGCACAAACAGCTTTAGCCGCAGGTGTACGTCAGTTGATTATGACCCATTTTAGCCCCCGTTACGCTCCGGGAAATCCGATTGAATTGAAGGATTTACTCCAGGAAGCTCAAGCAATTTTTCCGAATACCTGTATGGCTAGTGATTTGATGAATTATGAAATTCCCCGTCGTCGTGATTTGGATTTAGTACCTGACTACCGCAAAAATGTTGGATCCAGATAAGTAGAGACGACCCAATGGTTCGTCTCCACCGGAAGGTACAGGGAATGTCAGCGTGAACTTGGCAAAGGTTGTGGGGTGTAGCATTTGGTGCAAATTATGGGTGAAAGGGTGAAAGTAATTTTAGATACTGACCCTGGTGGGGATGATATTTTAGCACTGCTGTGGCTAACCAGTTTAATTCGTCAAGGATATGGGGAATTAGTGGCGGTGACGACGGTACAGGGAAATGTAAGTGCAGAGTCTACCTTTCGGAATGCTAGTCAGGTTTTGGGAATGGTAGGGCTGGGAAATATACCTGTAGCGAGGGGAGTAGTTAGTAATTGTGCGGAGATTCCCTGCGCTGATTATATTCACGGACAGGATGGAATCGGGGGATTGTCGCAAAAATTACCACCTGCTTGCCATGATTTTATGACTGCACCGACTGCGGATCGCTTGTTGATTGAGGCTTTGAGTCAGCAACCGGGAGAGATAACTATTATTGCGATCGCGCCTTTAACTAATTTAGCTGCTGCGGAACAACAGCAACCAGGTATCCTCAAAGCAGCGAAGGAGATTATTATTATGGGAGGGGCGTTTGCTGTGCCGGGAAATGTCAGTACCCATGCGGAGTTTAATATTGCCTATGATAGTGAAGCGGCTGTGACGGTGTTAAATAGCCGTGATGATATTGTGATTTTACCTTTGGATATTACCCATAAGTTGATTTTTTCTCCGACAATGTTGGTGGGAATTGATGGGGATAGGGGGAATAATTTTTTGGGGGGATTTATCGATGATTTAAGTCGGTTTATGAGTGCAACTACTTTATTTTATCGGGAAAGTGGAGGAAAACCAGGATTTTTAGTGCATGATGCGGCAACGATTGCCTATTTATTTTATCCAGAAACTTTGACTTGGCGACGCGCGAGGGTAGAATTGGAAACCCAGGGAAAATTTACTAAGGGTAAAACTTTTGTTGATAATCGACATCTTCCCAAATCTTCTGCAAATGCTTGGGTTGCAGTTGATGTGGATGTTGATAATTTGTTGGCAAGTTTAATTGCGGATCTGCGCTATTTACTGGGGTGATTGACGGTAATGAAAAACCTATTTGTTATATTTTCTATATTCTGTATCCCTTCTGTTGCATTCTTTCACTACCAGGAACTATGGATTTTCTCAGGAATAAGTTAGCCAATAGACAACGATTGTTCCAATCATCCTTAGTCAAGGGATTATTTGTATTTATTTTTCTCCTGTTATTAACGGCTTTGACAGTTATTTTAACCCATCAACGTTTTCGTGTAAACGATGCGGGGATAATCCTGGGATTAATCCTATTTATCACCGGATTTGTTTTATGGTATCGACAGCAAATAACAGCATCATCACCACATGTATCTACCTCTGCTATGGCAATGAATAATTTTGGACATAACTTCGATAGTTATCCAAACTTAGATAACTATCAATTACCAATTTCACACCACACACCGGAAATACAACATATAATTATCCGCAATCAGCCAGTTAAAATTAGCGTTGATATTACCCAAATATTAGAAAGTTTGCGTGATGTGTTGCAGCAAACTATCACCCAAGCAACAAATCCGGTAATTGCAATTCAAGAATTCGCTCAAGACTTACAAACCCAACTATCTCAAAATCCCGAATTAAAATTATACTTATGTGTGGATGGTGATTGTCATGAGCCAGAATTAGTCAACCAAATTCTCAAACTGTTACTAGTTCCCCCAGTGTATCCGATCCAAAAACTAGATCAACATGGCAATCTTGTCAAAATTGAATACCTAGAAGACGATAAATGCGTTCCCGACCACTGTATTATCCTGTATAAAGGGTATCGCATTAATCTCCACCAAAATCAAAATAAGGCTTGGGCTATTCGGATTCAAAGACCAGATTTATCCTTTTTAGAATTGCGACGGATACGCAAATACAGAAAAAAAGCAAATGCGATCGCAGTTGCTCAAAAACATATCCGTGCAGATATATTTAGGGAATGGCAACAAGCTATGAAAATAATCTAAATTTCCAGGTTGACTCAAAAGTCTCTGTTTGCCATATAATCTATGGGTGTGGCAAATCAACAAATTTAATCGGTCGAAATTTCTGAAGTTCAAAATTTTGGAAGTTTCACCTTTACCATGTCCCGACTGGAGGTAATCAGTTTTAAGTAAGCTAGGAGCAAGACCCGAAAGGTATTCCCTTCCCTCACCTAAAACCACTACTTTTCGTCAGGACGGGTCTTCAAGAAAAGTTCGCAGCGATGATGAGGGGAATCTAATAATACATCTTGTCTTGCGAAAGTGGATTCACTTCAAATTCAGCGTACAAGTGTATTCAAAAAAGATTGATTTGTAACAGCAAAAATTTGATATCTCACTTCCCGAAATGGGAATACTGAGTTTGTCATGAGTTTCCCTATTGTTAAAATGCCAAAATCACTCACACTTCCAGTGAAAACTTTCCCATCTTTCTGGATGCTAGTGTTGACAACGATATTAGCAACTGGTTTAGTATCTATTCTTTGCCAATCCTCCAAAGTAAATGCTGGTTTACCAAAGGTGCAGGTTCATCTGCGTCATCTGCAAATTTTGACTAAGTTACAGCAAGATACTTCAGAACAGGGAGGACTAGTCAATTCCGTTCCCCCAATCAAAAAAGTAGATTCCCGTGATTACGCAGAGAGCAACTTTTCCAAGATTTCTGCACGAGCCACCAAGGAGGTTGTGCTTCGTCATGGTATCACAAAACCAGAACGTCGTCGTCACCCTTCTTCCCTCAGAAATTTAGTCGGTAGAGCTTTGATTTTGTCCCAATCGCCTCAAATTCATTCCCATCAAGTAAAAGCTAATCATTGCTCAGTTAACACCCCCAGGAATCGTAATTACCTCAAACTCAGGTTGCGAGCAAACATTCCTGCTAATTGTACAACAAATACATCTTTTCTGGATTAAAAAAAACCGTATATTTACGGTTGCGAAACCAAATAAATCCGGAATTAGGGTGCTGATGGCTGTTGTTTTCTCTAGAGATAAGAAAACGATGGGAGAAAACGCTAATGCCGGAAGTTGTACGTAACTATGATATTATTTGCTTTGGTGATGAGGTACCTGGAATTCTCACCCTGGTGACTGCCGCACGGGAATTTTACCGACGTACAAACCGTTACCCTCGTAGTTTAGTCATGTTTAAGGGTAATTCCTTGTTAGGAGTGGGTGGACACCTGGTACGTGGTGGTTTAGCTTATATTGACCGTTCCGTTGTTCCCCGTCAAGTTCGTGATGCACATGGGTTAGGTATATACGGACAATCAGCCCAGATTTATGAAGAATTTTTAAATCGCGCTCAGGTTGTACAGATAGCATTAGATGCAAGGAAAGGGGATCAAGTCTTGCGGGAAATGTTGCGGGAAGTGGGTGCAGATATTCTCAGCAATGTGGAAATTAAGAGTGTGATTAAGCAGGGGAAAGCAATTGCGGGGATTGCTTTGCATCGTGGTGAAACCTATATGGGTAAATATTTTATCGATGCAACGGTGAATGCGGAACTTGCACAATTTAGCGGTGTGGAGAAACAGAAAGGATTTGCGACCTTTGGTTTACCTAATTCGGAACTGTCGGTGACATTAACTTTTGAGACGGAAGGTATATCCGTATCCCAACTCAAAGATGTGGAAATGAATTATATGCGTCGGTTTGCCGATATTAACGACAGGGAAGCGCAAAAATGGATTCAGATTGCAGCAGGGGGAAATGGGGACAAAGCACAGATGTTGCGGGAACCGTTTGTGAAAAACCGTGATAATTTAGGATATTTGGCCATGTATGCAGGTCGAGATTATATTGACGTGCGTAGCGATGCTTTATCAATAGCCTATCACGCTTTTCGCGATCGCGTGTTGGATTTGCGGGTGAGTAAAGCGATTTTAGACCGGGGGAATATCGCAGTGTTTGCGGATGGGAGAATGTCCTGGAATGCGTTGTTATTTGATGTAAATGCAGACCAAGCGGAACATCTCGCACGGAATAAAGCTTTACCCACCCCAGAGATGAACCATGAATTCCACCAATATATCGTTTCCTGGTTTCAAAGTTTAGGTGCAACCCGTGTCACCCCTGCACCCGAATTATACATCCGTCGAGCCGGAAATATTGTCGGGGTGAATGACCCCCTCACGGGAGTAGAAATGCTACAAGGAGGTGTCCCCGCATCGGAAGCTATTGGTACATTTGGCTACCACTTTGATATCCGGGGAGGAATTGCTGGTTTAGGGGATAGAGCAGCCGAAAAAGGTTTAGAAAAAGTAATTTTCATGAAACTACCTGCACCCCTATTCAATGTCGGTATTCAACACACCTTACTCAAAGAAGTGCCAAATTTAGCAGTAATTAGTCCCGCATCCGGATTTGAAGGATATGCCAGTTCCGCCGGACGAATCGTGGAATTTAATGCCTTCGTTGGTCAGGGAGTGGGAGTTGCGATCGCCCTTTCCATGTTAAACAATGTGAATTTGAATACTATTTCTAATCGTCAAGTCCGTGATTTCCTCGCCCAACGGGGTTTACTATCAGCGATCTACGGACAACCCTACGGAGTTAACGACGCGATCGCCCAAATAGATTCTTTTGAAACAGGTTTAGCTGCTTAATTTCCCCAAGGAGCAAACTTGGCACTTTTATACAGTTAAATTCGTCACATCTACTTCCTTGGTGGGTTATTTTAGGTAATCACCAGTAGGTTATTATGATTCCATTTTGGAGAAATATGAATATGAAACCAGGATTTATGGTAAAAACAATATTAACTTCCCTAGGTTTGATGGCAGTATTTACACCCTTGAGTGCTTCTGCTCAAATCATTCCCCAACCTTGGGTTTCCGTCGGCAGCAAAGATGGTGATGTCACCTACTCAGTAGGTGCGCGAGCATTAGACATTGGTGCAGAATTAGGAGTCGGACCCGATGGTGCTACAGGTGTGGATGTACTCAAATTTCTCTCCCTACCCTATGTTTCCCCCTATGTGGGATTAGGTTACTATTCTGACGATAAGGGTGTTGCCGTGTCTGGGGGTGTACAACTTCGAGCTACCCAAAATTTATTTGTCGGTGGTGGTTATAATTCAGTACGTGGATTTAATGGACAATTGGGTATTCGTTTTTAGGCATTGCTGAAGACAAATACGCATTGGAAATTTATGGGAGTGTAGAGAAGTAGCATTGCTACGTCTCTACGACGCAGATTTAGGTTTTAATCCCAAATCGAAAATCCGATTAGGCTTGTTCCCAGAGTTGACGAACCTTTCCCGGAAGCCATGTGGAAATTTCCTGCACGCGTTCAGGAGAAAGTTCATCTTTAGTTGCCGAAAAAACAGCCTGTACAGCTTGTTCCCGGTCGATGGTTGCAGGTAATCCCCCCTCATTGGCAACCCGAAATAGGAAACGATCCGCATCTATTTTAAAGATACCAGGACCTTGCCAAGGTGGACGTACCCGACTCAAAAACCCGACAATGGGATTAGTATCGTTCCAGAGTTCGGAAATTTGCATCTGCAAAGCTTTTTCATCGGTTGACATTATTTCCCCAGATAGTTCTGCTTCCACCCGGTCTGCGGTTTCAGTAGTCATCAAATCCCGCATTACTCGGAACACGACCTCAGTAAAATCCCTTGCATCATAGGGGTCAGCAAATCCCCCCTTGACAATTACCTTTTCTAAAAAAGAGCGATGTTGATCGGCGATCGCAATCCGTGGATCTTCGATCACTGTTGGGTCGATTTCGGGAGTATTCATCTTTGATGTTGGGTTTGTCATAGTATATGGATCACCCTTAGTTTCCTTAACTGTGCTTACTCACTAAGGTCGCACAGAGGATCAATACTTAGCACCTTTCATCAGTCAAGTCGATATTGGGTCTAAAGAGGTATATGAAGATGATCCGAATCAAATCAAAAGTGATAAATTGGGAAGAATCCACCATTTAAAAATCCAAAATCCAATAATCCAAAATCTAACAATCCAAAATCCAATGACCCCAGTAAACGCTGTCCTCCCTCCCGATATTTTACTTGACCCATTATTACAGGATTGGTTACGAGAAGATATGGGACGAGGCGATCGCACTACCCAATCTCTGTTATCTATTTGTCAAACCGATGGACAAGCGGAATGGATCGTGAAATCACCGGGGGTAATTGCAGGTTTACCCATTGCGGGGAGGGTATTCCAACTGTTAAATTCCCAAGTTAGTTTTATCACTTTTGCTGGGGAAGGGGAATTTTGTCAAAAAGGTCAGGTGATTGCTCGGATGCATGGTTCCCTCGATACCCTGCTGATGGGGGAACGGGTAGCTTTAAATATTGCTATGCGTCTAAGTGGAATTGCCACCCTTACCCGTCAATATGTGGAAAAAATCGCCGATTTACCAACCAAATTTGTTGATACCCGCAAAACCACCCCAGGATTACGGATTTTGGAAAAATACGCTACCCAACTCGGAGGTGCGATTAATCACCGCATGGGACTAGATGATGCGGTGATGATCAAGGATAATCATATTGCCGCAGTCGGGGGAATCGGAGAAGCTATTACTAGGGTGCGATCGCGTATTCCCTATACTATGACCATTGAAGTGGAAACTGAAAATTTAGACCAAGTGCAGCAAGCGATTCAGTATAATGCAGATATCATCATGCTGGATAATATGTCTACTGAAACCATGCGCAAAGCAGTACAAATGATTCGCGCTAGTCAGAAAAATATTAAAATTGAAGCATCAGGTAATATTAATCTGGAAACAATTCGTACTGTCGCAGAAACTGGAGTTGATTATATTTCCAGTAGCGCTCCCATCACCCAGTCTAAATGGCTGGATTTAAGTATGAATATTATTCAGTGATTTGTGTTAGAGGGAATAGAAAATAGAAGAAAAAGATTTATCAACCAAGCCAATGAATTCAAATGTTGCAAATCTTTACAGTGCTTACGTAACTGGCATATTATTTTAAGTTAGTAGTGAGGACTTTAGTCCTCAAAGCAAGCGAAGACAGTTCTAGCTACAAACAAAAATCATTTCTAACTATACATAGCTAAGGGACAAAACTGCAATCCAAAAGGTGTCCTAATGACGGCAAACTCCACCCCAAACACATTTGCTAAATTTCGACTGGTCAACACCTGTTCTGGACTTCCTAAATCTATAATATTTCCTTGATATAATAGAGCTATTCGTGAACTGTATCTTGCTGCCAAGTTAATATCTTTCAGGGAGATAACTATAGTCATTCCTTTTTCGATTAAAATCCGTTTGAGCAGTTCTAATAACTCCAATTTATAGCGAATATCTAAATTATTTAAAAATCCATCTAAGAGTAAATACTTAACATTTCTCATCAAGGCTAAAGACAAAAAAAATTTCTGCTGCTGATATTTTGATAAACTATCAACTAATTCACCTTTAAACTTTGACATTCCCGTAAATTTCAAAGCTCTTTCTACATGATAACGAGCGTTTCTCCGAGATACGCAAGCTAATTTTAGCACTGTCTCTACCGTCAATTCTGAAGCTAAATCTAAGGGTATGGGTAGAATATGCAATTCTTGTAATACAACTGATGGGGGTTGATTCCGAATCGCTTTACCATTCAACAATAAAGTCTCCTGAGGAGGTAATAATAGGCTACTCATAACACCTAGCAACCTTGACTTTCCAGATTTTTTTTCCCCCACCACACTCAACCACTCACCGGGTTCCAGTGCAATACTGATATTTTTGTTAATAGTTATTTTCCTGATAATCAAAATAATTAGAGATTACTGAAAAACATTGTCAGAAATTATTATCCCTGGAGTCAATTTGCAGGGATAAATATCAATTAAACCAGACAAACTGCTGAGAAACTTGATTTCTCACTAGTTGCTTGAAAAATATCCCCTATTTGTCTGTCAACTTAATTGTAGTGGATATTGATAGTGCGGGTAGGATACCCACATTTAAATTAAAAAGATGATATATCCATCAGATTTGCACACGCCACCATACTTGTATACATAAATGAGAAATGAATAAATTCTAACCCTGACCATTTAAGTGATGCTTACCAATACCCAACTCCTTCTTGCTAGCCTTGAGTTCTTTCCAGAGGTGCTTAATTTCCAGATAAGCTTCTTCTGGAGATATTTTTCCCCCAGTTTCTAAATTTGAGATATAACTAACTCGCTGGGCAAAATACTGCAAATTCGCATTAAACATCAAATTTTCTGGCTTAAATTCGCCAAAATAACGACTACGAGGGTACAAAAAGTTGAATTTTTCATTGGCTTCATTCATTTCAGCTTGACCTTTGTGGTGAGTTTTATCACTACATGTAACACTTGGTACTAACTTTACGATCGGTCTTTGACATTAAGCTTCTCTTATCGCAAATGAATCCACTTCTCCCTAAAACTACTTTTAACTGGGTAAGGGTTTAATTTCTGATTAAGTAATTTTTAAGCTTACCTGATTTAGAGTATAGAATTAATGAAAACAATTGTCAAGTATTTCAGTCAGAACCAACAAATTCACACACACCACATGATTTGGACAGAAAAAGGCTATAAATACGAATATAGCAGCCATTATACAGATGGGATACCAACATCCAGACTGCCATGATGATTCGGGATTACTGAGAATAGCGGCGTTAATGTTATATAATTTTTGCTACTATCTACCAGAATTGCCTCGAGAATCTCTTTGACGATATCCACCAGACCAAGGAGGACGACCCGGACCACTGCGAATATTGATTACAGACCCGTCCTCACGAGTAATTTTGAATGCATCGAAATCATCATCGTCGTATTCTCCCACTACCGTTACCCGCTCTCCCGCAGAGAAATTGAACTTTTGCCACCAACGGGGGGCAGTATAAACAATTACTTGTCCTGTGCCATCATCAAGGATAAATTCATTCCCAACAACGCTTTTAATGGTTCCCGATATGGTGATTTCACGATTTTGTTGTAAGTCTCCAATCTTCGTTCTTGCTAAGACCTGGGGGATACTTAGGGTCATGAAAATAGATGTTAAAGTGAGAAAAATGACTTTTTTCATAACACACCACTAATTTGCTGTACAATTCTCAATATAATATTGGAAAGCTTTACTCGTATTGATTTGGATTTCCAATTGTAACTATAGGAATAGACAAAAATATTTCAAACAAGATATTAGACGGGTTAATATTATATCCGGTAAAGCAACCAGAATAAAATCATTGTAGAGACGCATTCGCGTAGCATGTCGCTTCACGACTCAGCTCCTCTGAAAGAAGCAATTTCACGTCTCTACATTATTGCTAATTATGGGTAATGAAGAGGACATGATATAACATAGCTTAACCCATAGGATGCAAAGGTTGAGTATTCTGAATTTAAATTCTATCAAGAAACAAATAAGTCCTCAAAAATGATGCCTTTTTCATCAACTAAAGCTGTTAGACAGGGATTTTAATCCCTGTCTAAACTTATACGAATTTAGTTTGATTGTGGTGGTATGTCGGTAGATGTCTCTGTTTTTGATTTGGTTTTGTGTAGCTTTTTCACTTTTGATTTAGCTTTCTTTTTCTTCTCAGACCAAATCACAATTCCGGTAATTGCTAAACCTGCACTGATAATTCCAATGATAATATAAATTGCTGCAATTTCCAGTCCTCCAAACTTACCTTCATGGAGAATATTTGTCCAGTCTTTAAATTGCTTTTCCCAAGGATTACGGAAAAAGTTTTCTACTCGTAAAATTTTCCCACTGTATTGGTCAAGGAAAACCATACTTCTCCCTTCTGTGGTAATTTCACCAGGTAATCGAAATCTGACCTTCACGGGAGATTCTATGTCTTTCGCAGGTTCATAAATAGTTGCTTTTCCCTGGGGGAGTGCTGCGATCGCATTTGCTAATAAATCATCGGGAGTCAGATTTTGATTGGTTGTTTGCACAATGGAAACAGGTTTAATTTCCTTTTCCCCACTTAACCAGTAACCTAATTTCGGAATAGGTTGACCAAAGGCTAAAAATGCTCCGGTTGTAGCGATAATAATTAGTAGTAAGGCAAAAATAAAACCACCTACATGGTGTAAATCATAATTTAAATTTTTCCACTTGGAAGACCAGCGAACTTTAAATCCAGCAGAGAGTTTTTTCCACCCATTCCACAATATTGTCCCAGTAATACTTAATATTAACAGGGATATTCCTACTAATCCAACAATAAATGAGCCAACTTTTCCTGCTAGTAGTTTTGTATGCAGTTTGTTAACTATTTTCATAAAGCGATTATCCCGTGGATAGGTATTTAATACTTCTCCCGAATAGGGATTCATGTAGACATCCATTTTATTTGCTTTCTCTTGTTTTTCCTCCAAAACCAAATGGTAGGGGTCACTCCTATCCAATGGAAGGATAATTCGCTGAATGATTTCCCTTGGATACTGGTTTTGAATAATTTCTGTGACTTGGGAAAGGGTAATTTTTTCTCCTGTCGGTATTACCTGATTCGCTTGTAAATGAAGTGCGGGATTTACCTCTTTGTCAAATACCAAAATACTACCTGTAATTCCAATGATAATCATCAGTACCGAAACCACAATTCCAATGACTCGATGTAGGGTGAGCGCAGGTTTTTTCATAATTTATAGTTTTGGTTGGTTAACTTTAGTAACTAATTTCGGATAGGGAGTAAATCCCTTAAAAGTGCAGGGAGTTTGGAGTCGGGAGTGGTCGGAAAATCAAGCTGTTACTCAAAGCTTATTGTTCACTTGTGAGAAATGCAGATAATAACTATTCCTCAGTTCAGTTTTCTGCACACCTGGAAAGGTTATCTACCTTTTGTTTGCAGATGAATATCATTTGGGATAATTATTTTGCAGTTTTTTGGTTAGTAATCGGGTTTTTAGGAAAGATTATCTAGCTTGAGAGATATTTATCTAAAAACCCAAGTTATCTAAGAACTTATCAGTTTTCAAAAACTAAGACAAGCAATTCAAATCCCATTATGTACTTCTTGAGGACGTAAAACCCTCATCAATGCGGGATAGGATTCTCTGGATTTGTTGTAGACTTTAACGATATCATTGAGGGGTTTTGCTAACAGATTTAAATTTGTCCAAAACAGAACTAAATCTCCGGCATCAATATTTTTGGGAATAATTCCTATATGGAACACAAATGTCATGAATGCTACAACTAAAACCCCAAACCAACTAACTAAATCGATTAAAATTTCTGAACCTCCTTTAAAAGCTTCTAAACGCACTACCTGACGTAAAAATGCTTTTTGATGGGCAAATAATTCACTGCGTTTATCATCACTAGTAGATGCGGCGATACTTTCCTGAATTCTCATCATGTTCCAACTGGCTTTTTGTAGATATGGACCAAAAAGAAAGCCAATTAATACGGGTGGTAAAACAGCAATAAATAGGGCTGGAAGTAATTCTGGAGAAAGATTTAATTGCCAAATAATTACCGAAATAGTCAGGGAAATTATTCGCCATGAATCTTTATGAATAATATCTAGTCCTGGTTTAGCCCGGTTACAATCATAGAGTATCCGCGAAACATCTTCTATTCCTCTTTGTTCTCCCCTTCTTTGTAAATAGGTTCTCTGCAAAGTAATAATGAGTAAAGTTTCATAGGTCTTGTCAATTATCTTGTCTCCAAACTTCAATAAACCCATCAAAAAAAAGTAAGCAGCAAACATCAGAATATAATTAGGCAGGGAAGCATAAATATCATTTCCACCTTTTTTGAGAGTGTCAACAGTTGTTTTTCCTAATCCGGCAATACTTGGTTCAACTGCGGCAACAATGATAGTAGAAATAATTGCAGCAGCAAACCACTTTGGTAGCGATTATTGTTGGGATTGAGGTTTACTTGTGTTTCAATTTTGTTGTCAATCCAACGATAAAAACCATTCAAACCAATAATGCTATTCCCGCTATCCCAAGATTGTTCGATTCCTGCTTCTAATCCAGTGGAAGTTTCTGGTTGCAAGTCAGGATTCCCCACCTTATCTGGTTGCAGTAAGGAACCATTTTTTGTTTCCACAAAGGGGATTAAATCATCAAATTTGGGACGACGAATGGTTCGTGCTGTACTTAAACGAAACACGGTGTTGGGAGTGATATCGAATTTGTAATGCAAAGATGGATTCAGAATTGTCCCGGATTGACCGACAACACTTCTATCTTGTGCTGTTGCAGTATTATTCACTGACTCCATTCTCACCCCTGCGACTAGGGTATGTTTGTCTCCCAAGCGAATTTCGTCTTGCAGATAAGCGTTAAATTGGTTTTCTTCGATACTGTATCTATCCTTGGGATTGATTTTTTCCACTTCTGGGTCTGTGGGAGATTTGCGTTCAAAGGTGCGTTTATTTTTATCCCGGTCTCGCAAACTTCCTTCTAATCCCAAGGATAATCTGTGTGCTGAAGATAATCGCCAATTAAATGCTACATTACTCTTAAATTCCTGGTCACTTTTGTCTTCGTCCTCCCGTTTGGAAGTAATGTCGGTTTTGATTGGTTTTTTCGGGTCTTGGGGATTTCCATCCTGATTGAGAAAGGTGGTAGTAGTGGTGGTATTAATTTCGATTTTGTCTTTAGTTTCATCGGTTCTTTGGTACAATAATCCCAAGGTCATGTCCGCATCTGGACTCAGTTGACGTTTCCAATCACCACTCAAACGCCAACCAGTAATATTTTTTTCCTCTTCACCCCGAATTATTTGCTCTTTGCTTTCCTGGGTTCTACCAGTGTTAAATAACTTAGAACTGAATATGTTCCGGTCGTTATCTTTATCTTCTCTGGTTTGCAAAAATAGGGGATTGAAACTAATGGTGTCTTTGGGGGATACTTGCCAAGTGAAACGGGGTGTGAAGCTGATATCTACTTGACTTTTATCTTCATTGTCCCGTTCAACTTGGATGGGGACGTTTTGTGCATTGCGAGTTTCCTTGAATTTATCTTTGGGAGATTCACGGGTTTGGATGCCACCGTTGATTATATAACTAAAATTGCCAACCCTATCCCCATAAATCACATTCACCCCTTTGAAGGGAACTCCATTGGAAAGTCTTGCTCCATACAAGGAAAGTTCAGAAATACGTCGATCTGGTGCAGATTTGAGGACAATATTAACCGTACCTCCGATACCTTGGGAATCTTGGGTTGCGGTAGGGTTGCTAATAATTTCGATTCTGTCAACTAATTCAAGGGGGATTCGATCCACCTTAAATTCCCGGTTTTCCCCACCATCGGGAAATCTATGTCCATCGATCAGGATTTGGGTATATTCCTTCGGTAAACCTAATAATTGCACATCTTTATCTTCTCCGGGAGGACCACCTAATACCACACCTGGTAAACGACGTAAGACTTCCCCGATAGTCCGGTGTCCATAACGTTTGATTTCCTTCTGGTCAACAATAATTACACCTGTTGAAGAATTCTGACGCATTTCGATAGTGTTGATTGGTGTTCCAATTACATCTAGGTCGATGTCTGTTGGTTTTGCTATCTCGGTTTCGATTTCTGTGTCCGGAGTGGAAGGAGTTTGAGCGATATTTGCAGATGAATTTGGTTGTTTGAGGAGCAATTCCGCACTGTGTTGGTGAAGTTCAACTTCATTCTTGCGGGGAATTTGGTTTTCAGTGGTGGTGTTTTTGGTTTCAGATTCAGAGGAAGGTATGGGTGTTGCTGTTGCTCCGGATGCAAGAAGACAAGTCAACAGCAAACCGTTGAACCAAAGGAAATATTTGTGCATATACTAGTAGTTAGTGTTTTAATTTTTTGGGTAAGTTGTTACAACTTGCCCTTTTTTGGGCATCAAAATTCAGAATTTTTCTCAATATTTTGAAATTTGACCCTGAGAATTGAGAAGAGTGAATGCACCGTCTGAGCATGACAGATTGTACAGGATTTATATTCTGTAACACTTGTGTAAATCAACTGGCAAAATGGGGCATAGAAATGCTGAAATTTTGCTTCATAAAATCAATTAGTAACTATGCAATTGCTGAAAAAGTAATTAGTGATAAGGGTTAGTTCATAGTTCCTGAATTACTCTTTCGTGTACATTCAGTTATACGTAAGTCTTGAACAAGATTAATTAGATTGTGGTTAATTAAACTGGATTTGTAATTTTTTTTTACAAAAATCATACTTTGAAAGTATTGCAATTTATTAGTCTTAAGCATATCATGTTTATCCCTGTATTAACAATAGTTCTTAGTTAGGATAGATACTGAAATAATTAAGTATTGTCAAGAAGAATAAGGTATAGTGCCAATTCAATATAAAAACTTATAGAAAGAACTTCACCCTAATCCTACCAGTAGCTTACTTCCCTTAAGACAATCGGAGAGGGAACTGGATTTTCCCCTCGGCAAGCGGGGGGTCAAATTATGTGCAAATATACATTAATTTAGTATAAAAAATACTTTTGCCAGATTTATGAGTGATTACGTAATATCAAAGCTTGTAGAAGCAAAATTTTTTCGTATGAGTAAAATAGCCTTGACAAATTCCAGATAACTTAAAAACTATTTCCGGTATTCCCGCACGGTATTTTTAGGTTGTCAAGATTGATATATAAAGAATCTGGAGTCGCAGCCTAAGGAATAAAAGCGATATTTGTTTTAGCTGAAAACCTTTTTGTCATTCATACTCTTGGCGAAGGTATTGATAAAAGGGAAAGAATTATCTACTAGGAACCCTTGGGGGTGATGACATCTATTTCAAGTTTGTTGTCTGGGGGTTTATTTTCTCTAATACGTTGTAAACGCTTTTGCTCATTTTTGTGTCGTCGTTCTTGTAGTTTTTGATGGTATTGTGTCCCGGAAATAGCATAATTAATTCTGATTTTAAATTGTTGTTTGGAAACAATTAGGGGTTGGAATTGTAGGTTTCTAATTTGCTCTAGGGTAAGGATATCTAGTTCTGGACTTCCACTTGTTTTGTGGAGAGAATAGTTAGTAATTTTTCCTTGTTGGTTAATATCTACAATGAGTTCTGTGTGGCCTTCGATGTTTTTGTCGAGAGCTATTTGGGGATAGTTAATCACACATTCTCTACATTTGACTTCATCAGTGGGGGGTTCGGTGATGGGTAGTTCACTTTCTGGTGAAGGGGTGGGTGTGTTGATATTTTCTGGATTCATTGCTGGGTTTGACAGATTTTCGTTGGTTGGGGGGGTTTGTGTGACTTCTGGGGTGGGTTCGGGAGTTATGGAATTGTTTTCTGGTGAATCAGTTGGGGATGGTTGTTGATTATGGTTGGGTTTAGCAGCTATTTTTTCTGCTAGTGATTGTTTTTTTTGTTGAGTCAGTTGGGGTTGGTTGTTGATTATTGTTACGTTGAATCCCTATTTTAGTTGAGGGTAGTGGTGTGGTTGTAGCTGGTTGATTGGTGGTCTTTTGAAGGAGAGTTTTCTGGAAAGAGGTAGGGTTAATGACGTTGATTTGGTTTTCAACTGGGTTTTCTACAACTTGTGAAGGGGGTGGAGTGGGGTTTTGGTTGGTGGGGTTGATAGTTGCTTGCTGTTTACTAATGGTGAGGTTTGGTGGTTCTAGTGTCATTAATTCGATGGGTGTTTCCTCTGGGGATGGAAGTATTTTGGTTAGGAAGAAATGGGATGCGATCGCGAAAATTAGAGAATGTAATATTGCGGAGAAAATCAGTGCGTAAATTAGGAAGTTATTTGCGGTAGTTGATTCTTTTTGACGTTGGGAAATTACCATCCTAAAAATCGTGCTCCTTGGTAAAATATAAAACTTGCCATCCAAGCTAATCCTAAAGACCAAGCGATTGATAACCAGGTAAATTTATCGCTTTTGGATTCACTTCTGATAATGGCAACAGTAGATAAACAAGGAAGATAAAGAAGGGTGAATAACATAAGAGGTTGTTTGAAAAGTTTTAAGGGGTCAAATTTGATGCCATCTCACTCCTTCTCACAGGAGATAAAAATTGCATTTAGAACCGACCACGTATCGATTTCACCCTTATAACCGCCTGGTTTCGCTTTTGGAATCAGGTCGTGAAGAAATTCGTATTGTGCGGGAGTCAGGTTGCTGGGGTAAGCTTTACTCATGCTCCTCTCTTGGTGCTGTTTAGTGTATACTAAGAGAGTTTTTTACACACTTTCCGATTTTTCAAACATCCCTTTAGCCATTATTTAGTTTTGTAAGTAAAATCTGAAACTTTTGCTAAGAATTTAGATGCGTTTACCCTGAGTGAGAAATAGAGTTTTTTAGATACACTCTGCACTACTTATTAAAGAATCGAGAAATATTTATAAACATCGATAAATCGACTTTTGAAATATTTTGATTCACATTAATTTGTGCTCACCTGAATAGCATAACTATAATTTGTGCTCACCTGAATAGCATAACTATCCCGACGACGTATCATCACTTCTGTTGTCCCAATTTGAATGTGTAAGGGCCATTTAACCAGGCTTTTCTGAGAATTTTGATGTGTTTCCCTGGACGAAATCCTAAAGCTAATAAACGTTGTTGTAAATTTATTTCACCGGATAATTTAATAATTATTGCCGTTTCTCCTACTTTTAAATCTACAAGGTGTACATTTTTCATCTACTTTCATTATCACAATATAAATTTAATCTGTAGCAATCCCTTGAGGATTTATAAATCTGACATGTGAGGTTGTTGACCGTTGATAGTCATAGATGTAGATCTGCCTAGTGCAACTTGTTTTAGAGAAGCTTTCCTACAGGGTACAGGTAAAAATGATATTCTTCACCACTGAAAATAGGATTACTATAGGATTCATATTTGATTTATGAAAAACCGAATTAGCTAGAAGATTACCATACAAAGGTTTGTTTCTGAGTATAGTTAGCAAGATTCAAGTGCGATTCCTACATAATCATATCTATCTAAAAATAAAATTCCTAGTCTGACAACATAAGTTTATACAAGTTGACTATTTTTATTTTCCATTTGGCAATATCTGTCCGTTAATTGTGGCAGAAATTACTTCGATGATATAACCATGTGAGGTTTCTTTCCCGAC
>CALJJQ010000025.1 GCA_937973965.1 uncultured Calothrix sp.
ATGTCGCGTCTGTAGGGGAATCGGGAGTAATTTATAACGACAAATTTACCGTTTAGAATCCTCACCATAGATGGTGGGGAGAGGTCAAATACCCAAAATATTCTGCTTTGATGCTAAACGCGCTCTTCCGGAAATGGCCCATTCTTGGAGTTTTTGAATTTGTTCGCTAGCAGTACGAGCTAAGGGTATAATTTGACTAGCAGCTTCAAGGATATCATCGGTGGTAAAATCACGATTTTGGCTAAATCCGATGTGCATGGCTTCAATCAGGGTTTGTTCGATTTCTGCACCGGAAAAATCAGGGGTTTCGTAGGCTAAACGGTCGATATCATAGTTTTTGATATTGTGTAAACGTAATCGGGATAAATGCACATTGAATATGGCTTTGCGTTCTGCTTGGGTGGGTAAACCCACAAAAAATATTTCATCAAAGCGACCCTTACGCAACATTTCCGGTGGTAAAGCTTGAACATCATTCGCAGTTGCAACCACAAAGACCGGGGAAGTCTTTTCTGCTAACCAGGTAATTAAAGCTCCAAATACTCGATTTGCAGTACCTGCATCACCCTTACTCCCTAAACCGGAAAAACCCTTATCGATTTCATCAATCCACAGAACACAGGGAGCAAGAGCTTCCGCAACTTGAATCATTTGTCGGGTACGGGATTCCGACTCACCGACTAAACCACCAAATAACCGACCCACATCCAAACGTAATAAAGGTAAATGCCATGTATGGGCGATCGCTTTTGCTGTTAATGATTTACCTGTTCCTTGAATCCCCACCAATAATAAGCCCCGGGGATAGGGTAAACCATACTGACGCGCGCGATCGCTAAAGGCATTTCCCCGACGCAATAACCAATCCTTCAGGTTATCTAAACCACCAATATCCGAGATTTGCTCCGTTGCCGGAATAAAATCGAGAATTTGGGTTTGGCGAATTGTTTGCCGCTTCTCTGCCAAAATTAATTCGACATCATCTGGTTGCAGTTCCCCGTGGGTTGCGATCGCTCTGGCTAAAACCCGTCGAATTCGCTCCATACTCAATCCTTGACAGGAACGCACCAAATCGTCTACTGTTTTACTGGATAAATTACTACCCGTTACCTGTATAATTTTTTCTATTTCCGCATGGATTTCTGCTGCCGTTGGTAGGGCAAACTCAACAACCGTCAATACCTCCATCAAATCATCCGGAATAGCAATGCGCGGTGCAAGTATAATCAGATTCTTCGGTTGGGACTTGAGCAAGCGAGAAATATTGCGTAACTTGCGGGCGATCGCCACATCTTCTAAAAAGCGATGATAATCCCGTAAAATAATTACAGCCGGAGCAGTTGCTGGTAACTTCTCCACAAATTCCAGCGCTTGCAGGGGGTTACGTTTACCAAAACCCGCATCATTGGGGTTTCCCTGAAAGCCATCCACAAAGTCCCAAGTATACACAGGACGATTGCCCACCATCGCTGCTTCATCCCGAATTATACCCTCAACCCTTTCCTCCTCATAGGTGGGGATATAAATCAATGGATAACGCGATCGCAGTAGTAACTTAAATTCCTCACGAAAGCCCATAATTAAATCTGAATCTTACCCTTATTTTGCCATTCCTCATTATTATTGTGACACCGTTGTTCTGCTTGATGGTTAAAGTGAAAAAAATCTCACCTTTAAACCATCTCGCGGACGAGGAGTGGGAATCATTACGTATCCCAAATCCTGTTCTGGTAAGATTTGCCACTGGTAATTCCTGATTAATAAAGCCGCAAATATTTTCATTTCCAATTTAGCAAATTCCTTGCCAATGCATTCTCGCATCCCTCCAGCAAAGGGAATATAACTAAATAGTTGATTTTTATCTTCTGCGCGTTCGGGACTAAATCGATCGGGATCAAACTTTTCTGGTTGGGAATAGATACGATCATCCTGATGGGTAAAGCCAATTTGATACAAAATTGTCCATCCTTGGGGAATTTGATAACCTTTGAATTCACAGGTTTCTACAACTTGTCGAAAACCACCACCCACAGGAGGTATCAATCGCATTGTTTCCTTCAAAACCTGGTCGAGATAGGTCATTTGGGAAAGGGTTTCCAGGGTGAGTGGTTGGTCAAAACCGAGATTTTTTTGCTCTTGATAAATTTTGGCAAAAATCTCTGGATATTGGGCAGTTTGTAGACAAAATGAAACTAAAGCAGATGTCAATGTTTCATGACCTGCAAAGAGTAAAGTGACGATTTGATCCTTGAGTTCGTCTATACTCAGATTATTTCCTTCTTCATCTTTGGCGTTAATTAATAAACTTAAAGCATCACGATGTTCAATACTATCGGAATTTTGAGTTTGTTGTTGGCGTTGGTGGATTATTTTTTCAATTGCAGCTAACAGTCGTTTTCGTCCTTGAAAAGCTTGACCAAATCTGGTTCCAGGTAAATTAATTGGTATCGAAAATAAGCCATTGACAAATATTTCGTAATCTTGACCCAATTGGGTTTGGGAACCGCCATCTGTACCAACAAATAATTTACAAGCAATATCTAAAGTATAGTTTTTTAACTCTGGATACCAAGCAAAATCTTGCAATTTTTGCCATCGCTGAAAATACTCATGACTAATTGATTCAATAGTGGCAATATAACTACTTAAAGCCCTTGGTTGAAAGGCTTGAGCAAGAACTTTACGACGTTTTTGATGTTCTCCCCCCTGCTGGACTGATAGGGAACAGGAACCAAGTAATTGTTTGGTACTTTTTGGCCAAGTGCTGTTAAAATACTTATTCTCGTTGGTAAACAAAAATTTATTTGCTTCTGCACCCATGAGAAAAACTGTGGGATTCCCAAATAAATGGGTTTTAAAAACCTCCCCATATTTTTGATGACGCTGTTTAGCAAACTGGGGATTACGGAAAAATTCCAGGGTTTCACCGATGATTGGTAAGCCAAAATTTCCTGGTGGTAAAGGTAGGGTTGAGTGGTGGGAGTTGGTGTTCATGGGAAGGAGAATAGGGTCGTCAGAACTTTTATCTAGTGACTACACTCTGCTTAGTCACTCAGTCAGCCAGTTTTATGATTTAGTGACTATGCTCTTTGTGGTTACTCAGTCAGCCAGTTTTATGATTTAGTGACTACGCTCTGCGTGGTCACTCAGTCAGCGAAGGCTCTGCCTTCATTTTATGATCTAGTGACTATGCTCTGCGTAGTCACCCAGTCAGCGAAGGCTCTGCCTTCATTCACGAGGTGGAACCTCGTAGATTCTGCACCCATGCAGAGCATGGGTGCGAGGGAAGTCACCCAGTCAGCCAGTTTTATGATCTAGTGACTATGCTCTGCGTGGTCACTCAGTCAGCGAAGGCTCTGCCTTCATTCACGAGGTGGGAACCTCGTAGATTCTGCACCCACGCAGAGCATGGGTGCGAGGGAAAAGGTAGGCGATGGGTGCGAGGGAAAAGGTAGGCGTATTTACGCATAAACCACTTATTGAAGACGGGAAATAGGCTAACTGGTGGGTGGTTTCATACCTGGTATGGTGACATCAATGGGGGTAACTTGGTTAGCAATTTGGGTTAAAGGGGGTTTAATTGCAGTTTGATTACCAACTACTAGTGTCACCAGGTTATCTGGTTTGAGGTATTTTTTGGCAACTGTTTGGATATCTGCTGCGGTGGTGGTTTCAACTTTTTCGCGGTAACGGAAGAGGAAATCTTCTGGATAACCGAAATAAGCATATCGCATAATCCGGGTGAGGATTTGCTGGGGATTTTCAAAGTTGAAGACAAAAGAGTTTAAAGTTGATTCCTTCGCAAGTTTTAGTTCCCTGTCACTAACGGGTTCGGTTTGCAAGCGTTTAATTTCGGCTTTGAGAGCTTGAATAAATTGCACAGTTGCGTCGGAACGGGTTTGTCCACCAGCGATAAACAGACCTGGATAGTCGTGACGGGGACTCCAAACACCGTATACAGAATAGGCTAAACCTTGACGCGATCGCAATTCGTTAAATAATCTTCCTCCGAAACCATTTAAGACACTACTCATCACATCCAATGCAGGATAGTCGGGACTGTTAAATTGACCACCAAGATGACCAATGAGGATATTACTTTGGGTTAACTGGGGTTGATCGACGAAAAATACTCCCCCTGATTTAGCTTGGGAAACTGAGGGTAATTGGGGTTTAATTGGTCTAGAAGTGGGTTGCCAATCTGCAAATTTAGCTTGGATTAAATTCTTCATTTTCGCGGGTTCAAAATCCCCTGTCACCCCTAAAATCATGTTATTGGGGTAATAATACTGCTGATAAAACTTAATCAGGTCGTCACGGCTAATTTTATCGATGGTCGCAATTTCAGTCGTCCGTGCATAGGGACTATTTTCACCGTAGATGAGTTTGCGAAACTCTCGTCTTGCGATCGCATCGGGGTTATCATTGCGACGGGTAATTTGTCCTTTTTCTTGGGTTTTGGCTAGTTCTAATTTTTCGGGTGCAAATACCGGTTCCCGCAAAACTTCGGCAAATAAACCCAATACGGTGTCAACATCCTCTGTCAAACTTTGGAAACTGGCTGTTCCCATACTTTCATTCATACTGGTTTCCACCGATGCAGCACGTTGTTCCAACAACTGGTTCAACTCATCCCCAGAATGTTTTTTAGTTCCCCCAGTACGCATCACCGTACCCACCAACTTAGCTAAACCAGTGCGATCGCCTGGCTCTAATCTTTCACCGGTGCGGATCATCGCTGTCCCCGTAATTAATGGTAACTCCCGGTCGGGCAATAAATACACTGTCATCCCGTTTTTTAACCGGAATTTTTCATATGTGGGTAGTTTTACTTCCGGTAGGGGTGGTAATTCTAACTCCGTATAATGTTTTGCGGTATTGGGTGTGGCTGCTTGTGACCAATCAAGTCCAAAGAATAATAAACTCAAGGTCAAGATGAAAGCATAAATTACCGGTTTTAGTTTCATGTTCGCAAATTTTTGACGTTTTTTCATGATTCTTGATGAGGATGTATATTAATTCGTAATTCGTAATTACGAGTTCTGTAAATGAATGTTTTTGGGTATCACCTGGACAATTGTTTCGACTTTCGACTTTCGACTTATTGGAATCAACTCAGGGGATGTGGATAAAGTGTCAACCAACACTGTATTAATAACTGTTTGAGGAGAGGAAATAGTGTGAAACAAACTGTATATTTGTCGTGTTCGACTGACTTGAAAGCAAACATTACATCTAGGCTAATCTCCATTCTTAATAAATGGTAAGTTAAGGATTAAAAGTTAATTTTCATACATCCTTTAATTTCGACTTTATCCCAAATGAAAAACTTACCTTGCTTTATCAGACAAAATCCTGATTTTTGGTCAATACTTTATATATGGAATGATTTACCATCCAGTTTGAGTTTTCGTAAAAATGGATAAAGCAAAGCTAAAAATCAGTTTTAACTGGTAACCAATAATTCATAACTACGAATTACAAATTAAATTAGTTTTTCGATAATAATTTGCCAACGGTACGATTATTCTCTGTAAAAGTGGCTTGCGCAACCCTTTGAATATCTTGGGGTGTCACCTTGGCAATCTGTTCAACTCGCTGGAATAAATTTCGCCAAGAACCAGTTTTCACTTCGTATTCTAATAACTGTTCCGCCATCCCCATATTGCTGTCTAAACCACGGATTAAATCTGCACGAGCTTTGGTTTTTACCCGTTCTAATTCTCTGCTAGAAACAGGTTCGGTTTTGAGTCGATCAATTTCTTGGCGTAATCCGGTAGCTACCTCATCAACCGTGTGTCCAGGGGCTGTAAGTGCATAAAACAACATTAAACTTGGGTATTTATCCCCAGGAAAACCACTAAATCCTTGGGCTGTAAGGGCTAATTTTTTATTTTGTACCAGGGATGTATACAAGCGAGAAGTCCGTCCATCACTGAGTAAACGACCAATAATATCGTATACAGCCTCATCTGGGTGGGAAAGGGCTGGACGGTGATAACCTTCTAAATACCAAGGTTGGGAAGGTAGTTCCAGCTTGATTTCCCGGGTTTGGGTTTGTTTGGGTTCTGTGGTAATTTTACTGGCAATTTCGGGTCTGGATTTATACCGACCAAAGTAAATCTCGGCTAAACGTTTCACTTCCTGGGGATCTACATCCCCGACAATGGCGATCGCAATCTTTTGGGGGACATAATGGGCTTGGAAGAATTCCCGCAGGTCTTGGGGGGTTAAATTGCGAACATCTTCTTCGTAACCAATTACAGGACGTTTGTAGGGATGGACGGAAAAGGCTGCATCAATAAATTTTTCAATCATTGTTCCAATGGGGGAATTGTCAACCCGCAACCGTCGCTCTTCTAAAATCACTTGTTTTTCTTGGTAAAATTCCCGCTCCAATACTGGTTCTAAAAACCTTTCCGATTCTAGGGACATCCACAATTCTAATTTATTGGCGGGAAAACTGTATAAATACCGGGTAGCATCAGCAGAAGTATTGGCATTTAAACCCACACCCCCAGCTTGTTCGACGATTTGTCCAAATTCGTTCTGATTGGATATTTTCATCGCTTCCGCTTCCACTTTGGCAAAAGTCGCTTCTAGTTTGGCTACTTCCTCCTGTCTCCCAGCTTTACGTGCTGCACGGATTTGCTGGTCAAGTTGTTCTAGCTGATCCAGCAAAGGTTTTTCCGCTTGGTAATCTTTCGTACCAATTCTCGTTGTACCTTTAAATGCTAAATGTTCTAAAAAGTGTGAAATACCGGTTTTTCCTGCAACTTCATCGGAACCACCTACGTCTACATAGGTCATAAAGGAAACAACGGGTGCTTTCTGACGTTTTAAAACCAAAAATTTCATCCCGTTCTCTAGACGAAATTCCGTCAGGTTTTTAGTCACTTGGTCGAGATAGGGTTGAATCGAAGTACTTGGCTGGGTAGTCCCGGAATCCGGTTTTTTTGTCAATATCTGGGAACTACCACCATCCCGATATTCCTGGTTTAAATTCGTAGATGTTGCAATCGCAGGAGCGAGTCCCCACCCCCAAAATGTAAAGATAAGTAAAGCTAGTAAGATTTGCCGGGGAAGAGCAAAAAGTCCCTGGAATTTGCTTGAAATCCAATTAGAGCAAGGATTGATCGCAAATTTAGTGTGTAAAAAAAAATGGCGATAATTTGGCATAACTACGGGTAAATGTAACAGTACGTAAGCGTTCTCACCCATAATTGGGTTATCAGGCTTAATCTGGTATATAAGTTTAAGGTTTTTGTGCTTGTCCTACTCCCAGTTAGACAATAATGCTACAAATCCTGTTCCGGGTATATCATAATAACGGATGATGGTCATGCGCCTATTTAATTCTCCTCCTACTTCCGAAGCACAAACCCGCGATCGCATTTTGCAAGCGGCACAAAAATTATTTGCAGCCCAAGGATATGACGGTACAACAACCCGTGACTTGGCGCAAGCCGCAGGTGTCGCCGAAGGAACCCTCTTTCGTCATTTTGCCAATAAAAAGGCCATTTTGGTGGAGGTGGCAACCAAGGGATGGGTGGAAATTCTCACCGATTTGTTGACGGAATTGAGTGAAATGGGTAGCTATAAGGCTGTAGCTCAGGTGATGCGCCGAAGGATGTGGAATATGCAAAAAAACTCGGACTTGTTACGAGTTTGTTTTATGGAAGCCCAATTCCACCCAGATTTACGCGATCGCATTCAGGAAGAAATTATTGAAAAGATGTCCGGAGTTGCCGAAGCCTATTTCCAAGAAGCGATGGATAAGGGAGTATATCGGCAGATGGATGCGAAATTGGTGGCAAAGGTATTTTTAGGTATGTTCGCGATCGCGGGATTCTCCGACAGCACGATTATGTCTCCCGAATCCTCCCCCCAAGAACTACAAAAAATGGCGGAAGGACTGGCTGATATATTTTTAAATGGTGTTCTTTGTAATTCTTCATCAAGGAACGATACGGATTAAATTTACAAGTAGAGAAAAATATATTTAATCATGATGAAATAGGATATATGAACCGTCTTTACTTGTTGGCTAAAGGTTGCGGGGTCTTTGTGATTACCAGTTTACTCTTGGTCGGATGGGGACTTGGGGTATCAATTGGGCGATCGCCCCGTGAAGTCACCGAACAATTGATCGGAGTCCTCCTTCCACAAGGAGTCAAACCGGAGGTTAGGTTTCAAGGACTGCTCGGTTCCATTCCCATCAATGGTGAATATGAAGCCCATGTACGTTTTACCATGCCATCAGACGACCTCAATTCATTCGTCCATCGTCTAGGTTGTCCATATCCCACAAAAGAAAATGGATATGAATGCAATTTGACCTATTGGCAAGGTCTTGGCGGTCGTCCACCAAGGAATGGAGCAGCAGAATCTCGTCTATACCAATTTCGGTTCCCTGAAGATAATACCGTATTGGTTCAGATGCGCCTGCTATCCGCTTAATAAACTATAGAGTCAATAATAAACAGCCTCAGAAAATATTTATTTAAATTTAGGGACGTAGCAATGCTACGTCCCTACCACGAAAAATTTTTTATTTGTATTCAGCAACACTAAAACATCTACTGTTGAACCACACCAATCGGACAAGCAACATTAGTCCCACCTAAACCACAATATCCACCGGGATTTTTCGCTAGATACTGTTGATGGTACTCCTCGGCATAGTAAAATTCGGGTGCATCCAAAATTTCCGTAGTAATCTTGCCGTAACCAGCTTTAGTTAATGCTTCCTGGTAAACTTGGCGGGACGCTTCCGCTAGTTGACGCTGTTCAGGAGAATAAACATAAATACCGGAACGATATTGGGTTCCCACATCGTTTCCTTGACGCATCCCTTGGGTCGGGTCGTGATTTTCCCAGAAAATCTTGAGTAAATCCCCATAGCTGACAACTGCTGGATCAAACACCACAAACACCACCTCGTTATGTCCAGTCATCCCCGAACAAACTTCCTTGTAGGTAGGATTCGGTGTATAACCAGCAGCATAGCCGACCGCAGTTGTAAATACTCCTTCCTTTTGCCAAAACTTCCGTTCCGCACCCCAAAAACAACCCATACCAAACATCGCCGTTTCCATCCCTGGGGGGAAAGGTGGTTGGAGAGGATTTCCGTTGACAAAGTGGGTTGCAGGAACAGGCATTTTAGTTGTTCTTCCCGGTAAAGCCTCCTCTGGACTAGGCATAGAGGCTTTTTTCCCAAATCCAAATAGCACCATTTTGATTATTTTGTCTTTAAGTTTTGTTACTTTACTTTACTTTTAGTTTAGCCTATTTCCTGTATTCCACTCCCCCATTCCCTATGACTTAACCCAGGAAACTCCTTCAACAATTTGGTTTTCTTGACGCAAATAGGCTTGGATAAACATATCCAAATCACCGTTCATCACATCGGCGATCGCAGTGGTTTCCGTGTTTGTCCGTAAATCCTTCACCAATTGGTAAGGATGGAATACATAGTTCCGAATCTGATTACCCCAGGAAGCTTCGGCTATATCACCACGAATTTCAGCTACTTCCTTGGCTTTCTGTTCCTGAGCAATTACCAATAATTTCGCTTTCAACCGTGCTAGGGCTTTTTCCTTATTTTGCAGTTGACTCCGTTCTTCTGTACAGCGAACAGCAATTCCCGTAGGAATGTGTACAATTCTCACCGCAGTCTCCACCTTGTTGACATTCTGTCCACCCTTCCCCCCAGACCGGGATGTGGTCACTTCCAAATCCTTTTCTGGTATTTCTAGTTCCACCGAATTATCTATTTGGGGCATTACCTCCACCCCAGCAAAACTGGTTTGTCGTTTACCATTGGCATTAAAAGGGGAAATTCTCACCAATCGATGGGTTCCCATTTCCGAACGTAAATAACCATAGGCATAGCGTCCAGTAATTTCAATGGTAGCAGACTTAATCCCGGCTTCATCACCTTCCGAGCGTTCCGTTAACGTCACCCGGTAATTATGTCTTTCAGCCCAACGAGTATACATCCGTAACAACATTTCTGCCCAATCTTGAGCATCGGTTCCACCTGCACCCGCATTAATCGTTAAAACAGCTCCCTCTTTGTCATAGGTTCCAGATAGTAACTGTTCTAACTCCCACAAATCCAAATCGCGGTTGAGGGTTTTGATGGTTTCTTCCGCTTCCGTCAGTAAAGCTGGATCGGTCTCCAACTCCAGCAACTCTACCACCGCTTTGGTATCTTCTAAGCTTGTGTACCACTGCTGATGCTGTTGTAGATGGGCTTTTAAATCATTCAACTCTTGCAAGATACGCTGGGCTTTGGTTTGTTCGTCCCAAAAGTCCGGTTGAGCTGCGATTTGCTCTAAATCTTGAATTTTGGCTTGCAGTGCAGGAACGTCAAAGATAGTCCTGGGTTTTACCCAGGCGACTCGACAAAGCTTCAATTTCCCGTTTTAATTCTAAAATATCCATAATCTCTCTATACATTCCTTCCCAACCTTCACGGGTGGAAACTTTTCGCGATACTGATGTAGGTAAAATACATTACGCAATCTATACAGGCAACTATTCTAGCTGGATTTGGGTGAGAAAAGCAATTTTTCACTGACCCATATCCTGAAGGTATTCCTGCTACGGAAATTGTAATTGTATTGATTGCAAACGGAGAGGGGGGGATTCGAACCCCCGTTAGGTTTCCCTAAAACGCATTTCGAGTGCGCCGCATTCAACCACTCTGCCACCTCTCCATCGGGTATGCTTTTGATTTTGTTTTACATTTACACGTCACTAACCACATCAACATAAATAATCTTCACTATTGATGCAGCCTAACTAGCATTAACTACTCGACTAGACATTATACACTATTTAACCACTACAAATCAAAAAAGTAGGGAGTAGGGATTAGGGAGTGATGGAAGTACAGAAGACCCGTCGGGTCATCTGTACAGGGATTAGTCATCATCAACTGCATACACCAGAACGGATGGAAGTGTTTTTGCCTCCATTTCCTACTTCCCATCTCCGAAGATTGTGTATCCTAGAATCAGTGTCCTGTATTCTTGAATTGCGTTCCCACCAAGTTTAGAGGCAGAGAACCATATGTCAATTGAACGTATTTCTCCGAAACACTATCCCCGTGTTGGTTTTGCAAGACGTGCAGGTGCGTGGATGGTTGATTTTTTGATTACTTGGTCAGTCAGTTCGATTTTAGGACATGGTTCTGTCGGGATTCAATGGGGACAAATTTTGCTGTTTTTTCTGGTGTGGGCGATTTTGCGGATTTTGGTAGTTTATAATAATCAGGGGCAAAGTCTAGGAAGGTGGGCTTTCGATATGAAGTTATTGACAGTCAACCGTGGACGAGTACCCGACCTACAAACCCTTTGCCAACGAGAAGCAATCATTGGTGTTGGTGCTCTACTGGTGGCGATCGCATTGAACAATCTGCCTCGCAATCCCACTATCATACTATTTATCCTTCCCTTGGCAATCGACTGTGGTGTAGCTGTTTCCGATAAACAACTACGTCAAGCATTGCACGACCGCTTCGCTGGTACTATGATAGTCTCGTCCCAACGGGGATATTCCCTCGACATCAAGCTCAAGCAATTAGTTGAAACTGTGCGGCGTAATGTGCGAAGATAGGGATTTGTGTTAATTCTCTTCTGACTGAAATAGTTGTAATAAATTATGGCAAAGAATAAAGGTGTCCGAATTATCGTGACACTCGAATGTACTGAATGTCGTTCTAACCCGGCAAAACGCTCACCGGGAGTGTCCCGTTATACCACGATGAAAAATCGTCGAAATACGACCAACCGATTGGAATTGAATAAATTCTGTCCCCACTGCAATAAACACACTGTTCACAAGGAAATCAAGTAGAAATGAGCTATTATCGTCGTCGTCTATCCCCCATAAAGCCGGGAGAACCCATCGATTACAAAGATGTGGATTTGTTACGTAAATTTATTACGGAACGCGGAAAAATCTTACCACGTCGAATTACGGGTTTAACTGCGCAGCAACAGCGAGATCTAACCTTGGCGATCAAAAGAGCGCGTATATTGGCATTATTGCCTTTTATTAACGCGGAAGGTTAGTATTGACTGGAAATTTGGGATTGTGCGCCAAGTGCAGTTAGTTGGCCAACAAGGGGTTTTCCTTAGTAGGGTGACTAACGTTGATGGGAGATGCATTGTTCTCGCAAACTTTCCCAGATGGATTTTGGATGGATGTTGAGTTGCCTCCTTCCAAAATCTAGAATTAAAGATAGGGGTGACTCACGTTTTGTGAGGTCAAGTGCAGGGGTCAACAAATATCAAAATTATCAAATATGAGTCCTAGCACTCGATAAAGGTGAAAATTGTCAGGTCGGTTAAGGGTGTAGAGGGTAGAGTCAGGTTAATGTAGACTACTGGATTATTTCCCTCATGGTTTGTTGACAGGTGACAGGTGATAGTTGGTTGTTCCAGCAAGCATTAACCATCTCCACGAAAAGCCCGCTTCTTGACAGTGTAAAGTATATTATAGCTATATAGCGAACCGCTCGTAGTATACAAATAAAAGTTTCCTTGGTGAACTACTAGTATGAGTCCTAACATCATCTAAAATCGAATCTGAGGGAAACTTAGTTAATGAAAAAATCTAGATAGTTAAAAGCGCAAGACTTGTGGAGAAAGGAACACTGGTAGAATGGAGAGTGGGAAGCGATCGCCGTCTGGGTGTGGTAGACCGTCCAGATGGAAAAACCCGTTGGTTTGTGGTGGATGAGCGCGGTCAATCCCACAGTATTGCCCCTCGACAAGTCACCTACGCGCTGACAGGTCAAACCTATAAACCGTCCCAAATACCCGCATTTTTGGCTGATGTCCAACCCTTTTTAGACCCATCTAGTTTAGAGGTTGCTTGGGAAATATTGGTTGAGGAGGGACAAAATGTGACTCCTGCGGAGATGGCAGTTTTGCTATTTTCTGAAAGCCAACCAGTTCATTGTTACGCCTCCCATTATTTACTCTCCGATGATAAAATCTACTTCAAACAAAAGGGTGAGAGTTACGAACCCCGTTCTGCGGCACAGGTTGCCGAACGCAAGCATCAAATCGAAGTAGAAACCTTAAAAGTTAAAGGACAACAGGAATTTTTAAGTCGTGTACAAGCAGCCTTAAATGGCGAGAGTGTAGAATGGCAGCGTTATGATCGCCACCGCATCGAAGCTCTAGAAAAATACGCAGCCCTACTTGCAGATATCGTCCGGGGGAATGCCAACACCGATCCGAGTAAAGCTTTCCCCCCCCCAGCACCAGTACTGGAAACGATGAACCTACTGGGTCGTCCCGCAACCCCCCAAGGAGCGTTCCAACTACTGGTTGATTTAGGTATATGGAGTCAAAATGAAAACCTTTTTCTCCGTCGTTCTGCAATTCCAGTCCAATTTCCTAGTAAGGTAATAGAAGTGGCGCAACAGCGTTTGAATTCCCACCCACCCGACCGTGATGTCGAACGTCTCGACTTGACTGGATTGAAGGTATATACAATTGATGACGAAAGTACGACCGAAATTGATGATGGTTTAAGCTGGGAGAAACTGGAGGATGGTCGGGAAAGACTTTGGGTACACATTGCCGACCCCACCCGTTGGCTTTTACCGGAAGACGAACTGGATCTAGAAGCACGGCGACGGGGAAGTACGGTATATTTACCAACCGGAATAGTGCCGATGTTCCCGGAAATTTTAGCCACTGGGCCGATGAGTTTAATTCAAGGCCAGGTTTGTTGTGCCCTCAGTTTTGGCATTATTCTGGATGAAAAGGGGGGTGTGATAGAATATACAATTCATGCCAGCCATATTAAGCCCACCTATCGCCTCACCTACGAAGACGTGGACGAAATGTTGCAGTTAGATGTGCAGGCAGAACCGGAAATTCGAGCGATCGCGAAATGGGCTGACAAAAGAAAAAAATGGCGCTATGCCCAGGGGGCGATTAGTATCAACATGCCAGAGGCGATGATTAAAGTCAAGGATGATGATATTAGTATCAGTGTGCTAGATGATTCGCCGTCCCGGCAATTGGTAGCGGAAATGATGATTTTAGCTGGGGAAGTGGCAGCCAAGTATGGTAAGGAAAATAACATACCCCTACCATTTCGCGGACAACCTCAGCCCGAACTACCACCGGAGGAGGAGTTAATTTTGTTACCCGCCGGGTTTGTGCGAGCCTGTGCGATGCGCAGATGTATGCCGAAAAGCGAAGTGAGTATAAGTCCTGTGCGTCATGCGGGGTTAGGGTTAGATAATTATACCCAGGCGACTTCACCGATTCGTCGTTATAGCGACTTGTTGACCCATTTTCAGCTTAAAGCCCATTTACGGGGAGAAGAGTTACCATTTTCGGCGGAACAGTTAAAAGAGGTGATGATGACCGTCAGTACCACCACCCAGGAAGTAACAATGGTGGAACGGCAAACAAATCGTTATTGGGCTTTGGAGTATTTACGTCGTCAAGGGGATGCTGTGTGGACAGCTATAGTGTTAATGTGGCTACGGGAGGATAGTGGTTTAGCTTTGATTTTATTGGAGGATTTGGGATTGCAATTACCCATGTTTTTCCGCCGACCAGTGAGTTTGGGAGAACGGCTACTGGTGAAGGTTAGTGTGTGTGATCCCCAAAAGGACGTGATCCAGTTCCAGGAAATTATGTATCAACCAGAAACGGCTCAGTCTGGGGTAAATTAGGGATTTCGAGGATTACTGGTGCGTGGTCGCTGGGTTTTTCAAGTTTGCGAGGGTTTTTATCGATAATGCAACTTTGGGCTTGTGCATATAATTCCGGAGTCAGGTAGTGATGGTCAATGCGCCAACCGCGATCGCGTTTAAAGGCCATTGTCCGATAATCCCACCAGGAAAAGTGTCCCGGTTCGTCATTAAACTTGCGAAAAGCATCGCGAAAGCCTAAATTGAGGATTTGGGATAAGGCTTCCCGTTCGGCGGTGGATGACATAATGTGATTGGGGATATCGACATGTTCGTGAATATCTTTATCTTCGAGGGCGATATTGAAATCACCACACATACAAATATGGGGGGTGTCGGGGAGTAATTTTTGTAAATATTCCTGAAGAATTTTCAACCAACCTAATTTATAGGTATACTTGTCGCTGCCGATTTCTGAACCATTGGGAACATAAAGGTTAACAACTCGAATACCCTTGTAGATACCAGTAATTACCCGTTTTTGCTCGTCCCATTGGGGATCGATATCAGACAAAATAGAGGTAAACCCTGTTGTCACATCGGCAATTGGTTCACGACTCAGTAGAGCGACACCATTATAGGATTTTTGACCGTAGACATAGACATGGTAGCCCAAATCTTGAAAATGCGATCGCGGAAAATCGGCATCAATTACTTTAGTTTCTTGCAAACACAATATATCCACTGGGTTTTGTTGCAACCAATCCACCACATGGGTCAAACGAGTCCGAATTGAATTCACATTCCAAGTCGCGATTTTCATTCCTGATTACTTCCCAATCCACAATCTCCTATAGTTGCGTTTTGTGTATTTCTCGTCAAGCTCCCCCCAATTAAGAGAGCAGGGGATGCTGGGGAAGTTTTGGAGGTAGAGGAGAAAAGAAGCTTTTCATTCTCCTATTTACCCTAGTTTACTTTGACCTTTATATACAGGATCGGAGATTAACTGGCAATTCGCCAAAATCCAACATCTCAAGTCTAAAGTCTCAAATCCAATTGATCCCCAAGGTAGATGAATCGAAAAGCCAAGAGAAACTATCTTTGAAAAGTCTAAATGACTGAAAAATTATGAAAATTAAAGTTACTAACAAAGGAGGGCGAAACTATATCTAAAGGCAGATTATTGGGACTATTATTGATAGTAATAAATAGTCTTGATGTAAACTGCTAAAGGGAAAGGTCAATTTTTTATTCCCTTAACAATTGTTAAAGTCCATGACTAAAATATTAATAAAATATGGACTTTTATAAAATCCGAACCAAAATCAAGTATGAAAATAGCCCAAGTTGCCCCGTTATGGGAGCGAGTTCCACCACCAACCTATGGAGGGATTGAACTTGTTGTTAGTCGCTTGACAGACGAGTTAGTGCGTCGTGGTCATGACGTAACCTTGTTTGCATCAGGAGACTCACAAACATTGGCAAAACTAGAATCGGTTTATCCCCATGCACTGCGTCTCGATCCGAAGGTGAAAGAATATGCTGTGTATGAAACCCTAGAACTGAGCCATGTTTACCAAAAAGCGGGGGAATTCGATATTATCCATTCCCATGTCGGAGTTCCAGCTTTACCATTAGCAAGTTTAGTAAATACACCAACAGTCCATACTTTACACGGTAAATTTAACCGTGATACCCAGGCAGTCTATTTACACCATCATCATCAACCCTTTGTTAGTATTAGTGATGCCCAGCGTCAAATTAATCTCAACTACGTGGGTACGGTTTATAACGGTATTTCCTTAGCAGATTATAAATTTGTCGGTAATCCCCAAGAGCCAGCTTATTTGGCGTTCCTGGGGCGTTTTTCGCCGGAAAAAGGGCCTCACCATGCGATCGCGATTGCGAAACAAACTGGTTGGAAACTGAAAATGGCGGGTAAGGTTGATGTTGTAGACCAGGAGTTTTTTGAACGAGAGGTCGCTCCCCACATTGACGGTCAACAGATTGAATACCTCGGCGAAGTTGACCATAACGGCAAGGTAGAACTACTTGCAAACGCCAGTGTCACCCTATTTCCCATTACTTGGGCTGAACCCTTTGGTTTAGTGATGATTGAATCAATGGCCACCGGCACACCAGTAATTGCCATGAGTTTAGGCTCAGTTCCAGAGGTCATAAATCATGGTGTAACAGGGTTTGTCTGCCAGGAATATGCAGAGATTGCAGCCATGATTCCCCAGGCTTTAGAACTTGACCGTCACAAGTGCCGTCAACACGTTGCGGAGAATTTCAGTGTCCAGCAAATGGTGGACGGTTATGAGGCGGTTTATCAACAAATTATCCAAGACCGGATTGGCAAAAATGGACGTATCCATGCAGCCAAGATTCAGATGTAGTGGTAATTAGTGCCCTGTTCTCGTACCTTTGCGAAGGACTATAGGCTTCACTGCAGCGTTAATGTCATGAATTCATAACTTTTTCCCATACAGAAAAGGAGGACGATATATGAGTATGCGAGCAAACAGTTGTCCCTGTTGCGGAAGTTCCATGCTGTTGCGTCACGTCCGTCACGGTCAAATTTACTGGTTTTGTCAAGCCTGTCGGCAAGAAGTGACATTATTAACAGTTAATCGCACACCAGGAGGAACTGGAGTGCAAGGGGTGAGTTCTAAACCCACAGTGAGTGTGTAGACATAAAGTGATGTGAATGGGTTAATCTTGGTTTTGGTAGGTGTGTGAGGTTTGGGAGCGTAATTCACGGATTAACCCTTGATTCGGCTTGAGAAATAAAGACAAAAAAAAATAGAATCGGTTCCCGCCCCATTAGATTTTTCTAGTGGGGAAAATTTTGTACCAATTTGAAAAAAGAATGCAACAGATAAATTGTGTAGAGACGTAGCATTGCTACGTCTCATATCTTTTTGCATCCCTATGGGTTAAAATCACCCATATCATCCATTCAAATCAACATGTTGGCAGCAGTTTTGTACGGACAGGAAGACTTGCGTTTGCAACAAGTCGATGACCCAACCCCAGGGGAGGGGGAAATCGTGATTCAAGTGGGTGTCGCGACCACCTGCGGGACTGATTTAAAAGTATGGCGACGGGGTGGTCATGCGAAAATGCTCAAACCTCCCACATTGTTTGGTCATGAAGCTGCGGGGAGGATTGTAGCAATGGGGAAAAATGTCACGGGATGGCGGATTGGCGATCGCGTGGTTGCCAATAATTCGGCTCCCTGTATGGATTGCTTTTTCTGTCATCGAGGAGAATATTCCCTCTGTCCAAATTTGACCTGGAATAACGGTACATTCGCGGAGTATTTGAAAATACCAGCCCCCATTGTGAAACATAATTTATTACCGATTCCGGAGGGTTTAGGGGATGAATTAGCAGCCATGACCGAACCTTTGGCTTGTGTGCTGCATGGTGTTTCCCGTTCTCATATTCAACCAGGCGATCGCGTGGTGATATTGGGAGATGGAGCCATTGGTTTAATGTTTGTAGCGAAGTTGGTTGGGGATATGGACGTGGAAGCGATTGTTTTCGGTGGGAGCGATTGCAGATTAGCAATTGCCCAAAAATTTGGTGCAACCCAAACATTTAATTATCGCCAAATTGGGGATATACCTGGTGTGGTGCAGAATATAACCGACGGGATGGGAGCAGATATCGTCATTGAAGCGACCGGAGTACCCAGTGCTTGGGAAACCGCGATCGCTTGCAGTCGTCCAGGGGGAACGGTGAATTTATTTGGGGGGTGTCCCCGTGATACAACTATTCAAGTGAGTACAGAACTGCTGCATTACAGCGAATTGACCGTGAAAGGTGTATTTCATAACACACCTAAATATGTCCGTGCAGCCCTAGATTTGTTGGCAACTCGGAAAATACCCTTTGAATTGTTGATTAGTCAAACCCGACCCTTAGAGGAACTAGGATTAGCCTTTGCACAAATGGGTGATCGCCAAGCGATTAAAGTTGCCATCAAACCGTTTTATTAGTTGTAGATTTATTAGTTGTAGAGATGTAGCAATGCTACGTCTACGTCAAATTTTCAATTCATATTTGTATTTAGCGATGCCGATTTTCAAACCCGATTTACAGTTTTTTCCACTGTTTGTAATTGGGGGATTTCAATCAAAAATTCAGTCCCCTGCTGTGGTACAGAATTACATTTTAAAATTCCCTTGTGTTTTTCCACAATTATTTGATAACTGATTGATAAACCTAAACCAGTTCCCTGTCCCACAGGTTTTGTGGTAAAAAATGGGTCGAATAAACGTTTGATAATTTCTTCCGGGATTCCCCCTGCATTATCACGGATAGAAATGATGGCACTGGGAAGATGATTGGGAAGTTGACCGACACTAGTTTTAATCCAAATTTGGGCCGGAAATTTTGCTGTTTGTTGATATCGCTGTTCTTCTAATGCATCAATGGCATTAGTTAAAATGTTCATGAATACTTGATTGAGTTGTCCTGCATAGCATTCGATTTGGGGTAAATTTCCGTATTCTTTAATGATTTGAATTGCGGGGGTGTCGGGTTTAGCTTTAAGACGATGCTGGAGGATTAACAGGGTACTATCAATACCTTCGTGGATATTAACCGGTTTCATTTCGGCTTGATCCAGACGGGAAAAATTGCGTAAAGATAAAACAATTTGGCGAATGCGATCAACACCTACATTCATGGATGCAAGCATTTTTGGCAAATCTTCCACCAGAAAACCGAGGTCAATTTCTTCCGCATATTCAATGATTTCAGGATGGACACCAGGAAAATGTTTTTGATAGAGGTTTAACATTTCCAGTAGGTCTTGACAATACTGGTTAACGTGTTTGATATTACCGTAAATAAAGTTTACTGGGTTATTAATTTCGTGCGCAACTCCTGCAACTAATTGTCCGAGACTGGACATTTTTTCGGTTTGGATTAATTGCGCTTGAGCTTGCTTAAGTTCTTGAATAGTTTGTGTGAGTTGATGGGCTTGCTTTTGACTTTGTTCCAGCAATTCTGCTTGTTGCAGAGCAATTCCTAATTGTACGGCTGTTTGACGCAGAAAATCCACATCTGCTTTTTCCCAAATCCGGGAATTTTGCTGGTGGTAGGCGATAATTAAACCCCAAGGTTTTTTATCTAGAATAATCGGTGCAATCGCTAGTGATTGCATTTGCAGTTTTTCCACCAGTTCGATTTGCGGTTTGGGTAAATTCAGGGTGTAAATATTCTCGACGGTAAATGGTTCTAAATAATCGGCTTGACCAATGAATTCATGGAAAAATAGCTGATTCCAATTAATTTCTGTCTCTTGATAATTATCTGTTAGCCATTGGGAATTAGCTTGATGAAAATTACCGACAAAACAGGTTTTACCGTCATCCAGCCAACGATATATGGTGACACAATCGGTTCTTAACAGTTGACAAATATCGCGAGCAGTAGTCTTAAAAATTGTCTCCATATCTAAAGCCGCACTAATTTGTTCGGTAACTTCAGAAATAAATCTTTGTTGTTCCGAAACATTTTGTAATTGAAGAGTGCGCTCTTGAACTTGATTTTCTAACAATTCATTAAATAGATGAATTTGTTGATATAAATTATGGGCATAGACAGCAGAAGCAAATCTAGTTCCTAAATCTTGGGCAAAATTAATATCTTCTTGGCTCCAACCAACTGGTTGAGATTGCTTCAATTCCCGCCATTGGGCAAAGGATTGACGGGGATACAATTGACGTACATCGGGATCAAATTTTCCAGCCCAGATTTTTTCCGTATCGTATGCACCACGAAAAATAGTGATATAACCTAATAATTGTTGTCGAGAAATCAGGGGAATAATTAAGATGCTACGAATTTTAGTATCCACAAAAGCGGGGAATAAACTTTCTAAATCCGCTTCTTGATAAATATCTGGAATCACCCACAAATTAAATTCATCCCCTTGATAATGTTCTCGTAATTCTATCGCTTGTTCGATGAATTTCCAACCACAACCATCAAAGCGAATTGGTTGCTCCCCATAACTATAAATCAACAAATTTTCCTGTCCCAACTCCACCTGATCGCGAAAATTATACATGCGACCGTTATATCCTGCAAAACAAGGATTTCCCAAACACACACGTCCACCAATTCCCCCAAAGGCTTTCACAGTAGTATCAAGTGCTGTTTGAATTTCCACATCCGGTAAGGAATGAAGCGCATCCACCACCTGATTAATAATTTTTTCCCGCGCAGCGATCGCCCTAGTCGATTCTAGCAACTGGTGGTGAGCGATCGCGATCGCAATTTGTTCTACCACCATTTGCAGTGCTTCAACTTCCACGGGTGATACATCCCGCTCCTGGGAATGGTGGGAAACCAGCAACCCCCACAATTGCTCATGATGACAAATCGGTACAACTACCGATGATTTCACTCCCATTGCTCGTAAATACTGAATGTGACAGGGGTCTACATCACGGGAAAAAAATTCCTGAACATGGATTTCATCCTCCTGTACATCCCAAACGGAACTTTCAGAAATTTTTCCAGTTTCAATATTGACTATGGAACGAACTCGTGACCTTCTAAAGGCTTCCCTTGCAGATACAGGAATATCATCGGCGGGAAAGTGTAACTTATATAATGAGGGTAAACGGTTATCTTGGAGCGACTCCGCTACCACTTGACCGCTACCATCCGCGTCAAACTGATAGATTTTAACTCGATCCGTGTTCAGAAAATTCCTCACCTCCCTGGCGGTGGTTTGTAAAATTTCTGACAGTTCCCCGCAACGACGGATACGATTATTGATCCGTCGCAGTAAGGAGTTCTGTTGACGGCTGATTTGTAAATCTTGCTCTAGAGTCCGAGTCATTGTAGTAATTAAAATTAGGGATATTTGATTTTCTTTTTTATTATTTAATTATTTCCATTTTTAGGTTGTTTTAACCTCCGTGTCTTCCGTAAAATCACTGACTATTAATTGGGTATTTCTAAATAATAATTAATATTATTTCCAGTTGTTTTGTCGTCTTCTGGAAATAATTTGTATTCACGAAAAAAATCATGAAAGTATATAACCAAATCGAAAAATACAAAATCTGGTTGTCAAGATTTCGTGAAATTCCAAAATACAGAACATAGGGAATAGCAAAAGAATTGAAGCCTGTAGACGGAGATTTGTTTTCGAAGAAACTAATGCCAATTGGAAAAATTAATGTCACAGATATCTATTGGCAATTATTGCTATGTAAAGGTTTTCAAATCTATCACCCAAAGAATGAGTCTAGGACAAAGCTCTTGAAAGAACCTCCTTCTACATGAGCAATCCCAAATCTAAAATCGAAAATTGTACAATAACTTTTGCATACTTGGTGGTTTTATGGCATTGCTGTCACATTAAACAGTCAACAGTCATCAATCAGCAATTAATTAATTTTGATGTCACAGTCAACAGTCACCAGTTATCAATCAACAATTAATTAAGGTGATAAACGGTAAATTTCCCAAGTGCGATCGCGCACATGTTTGTATAATAAACGGTCATGTAAACGGCTCGGTCTTCCTTGCCAAAATTCAATTTCGGCAGGAATAACACGTAATCCCCCCCAATGGGGAGGACGGGGTATTTCCTGATTTTGATATTGAATTTGTAACTCTTGAAATTTAGTTTCCAAAACTTCTCGATTCGGGATAACCTGACTTTGATTGGACACCCAAGCACCAAGACGACTATTCACAGGACGGCTGTGGAAATAGGCATCTGATTCTGGCTCAGAAACCTTTTCCACATGTCCAGAAATACGTACTTGACGTTCAATCTCTGCCCACCAAAATACGAGGGATGCTTGGGGATTTTCGGCTAACTCCTGTCCTTTTTGGCTGGTATAATTGGTAAAAAAAACGAATCCCCGTTCATCAAAATCCTTGAGTAAAACAATGCGAGCAGATGGTTTACCATCTGGAGTCGAGGTTGCAAGCGTCATCGCGTTCGGTTCGATAATTTTGGCATCCTGTGCAGCTGCAAACCAACGTCGAAACTGGACAAACGGATTTGCATCCACATCGGTCTCAGCTAACCCTTGCAAGCTATAATCTTTACGCAGGTCTGCGATCGCTTTATCCATGATATATATCCTGATTATTTTCGGAGTTTTAATACGGTTTTAAGGAAAATCTATCATAATCCATCATCATGGACACAATAAACGCATCTATCGGTATCAACACAAATTTTTAAATTTTGTGGATCGCACCATGAACCATTCCCTATCGTTACAGTTATCCACATCTCTGGAATCGCGATCGCCTGGCTTTGTGTGTCACCAGAAATGCGATCGCAATCGTACAACAGGGTTTTATGATTGCGTGCGACACCACAAAAAGCCGTGAAATACCCAAAGAATGACTAGCAATTTCGTCGCGTAGATGGATCAGGATTAACGTACGGATATACCATTTCACTAAAATTTTGATACATTTTCTTCCCCTGCTCCCGAAAGCTCCCCATCAGGTATCAACTTAAAATGCAAACGGTATTACTTTCCCGATTATCGATTTCCCCAATTGCGTAGAAAATTTGACATACTCTCCGCCCTATAAGTGCGGAGATTCTAGGTCCCAACAACGAATGCAGGCATTGCCTGTCTGATAGCATGATAGGCGATCGCGCTTATGGCAACGGACACTTTGCTCAAGTCGGCGAAGCCTTCCTGTGCAAGTGTCCTTAAACGTTCACGCCACTTGCACTCTCTACTGGGGAACCGTGATAGCGCAGTCGCTGATCAAAGTCCCCCTAAATGGGGGAAGCTTTATACCCATCTTTTTGGTAAAAAAAAGATGTGCGTAAATAGCAAATAAGCGCTACTATAAAAAAGCTTAACCAGGGAATCTCTGCTTACACTCCATGTCCAAAGCTCATGTAATCGGATTAGGTAAGTCCGGTGTGGCTGCGGCCAGGTTGTTGAAACGAGAAGGTTGGGAGGTGGAAATTGGCGATACCAAAACCTCCCCAGACCTCCTCCATCTCCAACAGGAACTTGCAGCCGAAAATATTACCGTTAAATTAGGGTATTCCCTGCAACTAGATGGCGAACAAGACCCCGAACTAATCGTCGTCAGCCCCGGTGTCCCTTGGGACATACCCGTCCTTGTCCAAGCCCGCAACCAAGGAATCGAAACCATTGGGGAAATGGAACTGGCTTGGCGTAACCTAAATACAGTTCCATGGGTGGGAATTACCGGAACCAATGGTAAAACCACCACTACATCCCTAGTTGCAGCCATCTTTCAAACTGCCGGTTTGAATGCTCCTGGCTGTGGTAACATCGGCTATGCAGCTACCGAAGTCGCCCTTGCATCTGCCCTGGGTGGAGACCATACCCTACCCCTCGATTGGGTCATTGCCGAAATTAGTAGTTATCAAAGCGAGTCATCTTCCACCCTATCTCCGCGAATCGGGATTTGGACAACCTTCACCCCCGATCACTTAGCTCGTCACAAAACTTTAGAAAACTACTACAATATCAAAGCTAAACTTCTCCACAAATCAGAGCTACAAATATTTAATGGTGATGACCTATACCTGCGGCAAGTGGGTTTGAGTCAGTGGGAAAATGCCTACTGGACAAGTGTTAAGGGGGAGAAAGAATTAATCGGTCATCGAGGCTTTTATCTTGAAAACGGTTGGGTCATGGAAAAACTCAATCCCCAATCGTCACCAACCCGGATTATTCCTAGTTCCGCCTTAAAAATGGTTGGTATACACAACCTGCAAAATCTTCTCATGGCAGTCGCCGCCGCCCGATTAGCTGGTATAGAATCAGACGCAATTCATCAAGCCATCAGTGAATTTCCGGGTGTCCCCCACCGGGTAGAGTTGATTTGTACTTGGTCAGGTATTCAGTTTATTAATGATAGTAAAGCGACCAATTACGATGCAGCCGAAGTCGGATTAAAATCCGTTGCTGCACCAGTTATATTGATTGCTGGTGGAGAAGCCAAGGAAGGGGAAGACACAGCTTGGTTAGCCGAGATTCAAGCAAAAGCCGCCTATGTCTTGTTAATTGGCAATGCAGCCCCATATTTTAGTCAACGATTGGAAAGTATCGGTTATCACAACTATCTGGATGTGGGGACAATGGCTAAGGCAGTGGATATGGCGGGTGATTTGGCTCAAAAATATCAAGCCAAGACCGTGTTATTGTCGCCTGCATGTGCGAGTTTTGACCAGTATCCTAATTTTGAAGTCCGTGGTGATGATTTTCGCCAACTATGTTTGACCAAGTTTGGGTGATTTGGTTTCTATTCTTTAATTTTGTGAGGGTAGGGAGCAGGGAGTACAGACGCGACATGTCGCATCTGTTTGATGGGTTATGAAGCCTAAAAATCTTGTCCAGGATTATTCGTGGGGAATATTTTTAAAAACCTCCTAGTACAGGTTGGCGGAAATAAACCGAGTATTAATTTAGTCACAACTTGATATCTATCTGGTGGCTATGCTCTGCGGGGTCACTCAGTCCGCGAGGGTTACTGCCTTCATTCACGAGGTCGGAACCTCGTAGGTTCCACACCCACGCGGAGCATGGGTGCGAGGGAAAAATCCAAAATCTAAAATCCATAGACGCGAAGCGGATCGACCGAAGGGTAATCTAAAATCCTTAATATCCCTCCTCCTCATATTCCGGTTGCTTCTCCTTGACCTTCTGGGGAATATTAATCGGTTGGGGAGCATCATCATCCCACGCATCCTTCTCCAGGTCGTGGTCAATGTAATCCTCAGCCTTCACCTCATCCACCGGTACACTATAAC
>CALJJQ010000026.1 GCA_937973965.1 uncultured Calothrix sp.
ATCAAATTAAGCATGGATTGTTATCAAATTATTTAGTTCAGCAACTAAAACCTCCGGCTGTTCCCATGTTTATCGTGTAGTTGTTTGGCGCGCGGCGCGGTTACACCGCGCCATTGCTTGTGACAGTTGCGTAAGTCCTGCAAAAGTGGAATTGTTGGGTTAAAACTATTCCCTACTCCCTACTCACTTCCCAGCAAAGAGAATCGACCCATAAAATACCTAATTTTTATCTTTTTCACGTTTTACCCGAATGACGTAATCTTCGGGAACAATGGGGGAACCGTTGATTTTAGCATAGACCTTGGTAAATTCTGCGCCTAAAAACAGAATATGCGCAGCATAATAAATCCAAGTAATAATAATGAGAAAAGAGCCAGCAACACCGTAAGCAGAACCAATATCAATTTGATTCAGAAATAAACCAAACAAAAGTTGACCCACCATAAACAAAATTGCCGTTATCATGGCACCAACAATTGTTGAACGCCATGCAACTTTAGCGTCAGGTAAAATTGTGTAAATAGCTGCGAATAATAGGCTGAGAATAGCAAAAGACAGCAAAAAACTGGCGAATTGCCAGAGATAACCTAAAGCAGGGACTAAAGACTTTAAACTATTAACTATAATAATAAAAATACTGTTAAAAAGATAGGATACAAACAATAAAAAAGCAATGACAATGACCATTGCAAAACTTAAAACCCGTTTGCGAACAAAGTTTAATAGTTGCCGTTTTGGTTCTGGCTTCACTCCCCAAATTTTATCCAGGGCATATTGGATTTGGGCAAAAACACCCGACGCACCAAAGGCAAAAAAACCAAAGTTAAAAATAAATTTCAGCCAATCTCCACGGGTATCTTGTCTCATATTGGTAATCGCAGTGGCAATTAATTGCGCTCCTCTATTACCAATAATTCCTGTCATTTGTTCGACAATTTGTTGTTTTGCTGTTGCCTCTCCATAAATTGCACCTAAGATGGAGATAATAATTACCATCAAAGGTGCTAAGGAAAATACAGTGTAATATGCTAAGGATGATGCCAACAGAGAAACTTCGTTAAATTGCCACTCGGAAAAGGTTGTTGTTAAAAGTTTCCAAACTTTTTTGAAAGTCATAATGTCAATTATGGGTTAGTCATCCAATCACAGGGCTCTGGGTCAATTTAAATCCGTTCGCTCTGTATGATGGGACTCCTTCATACATATAATCTTAAATCAGCTTCAAGTTCATATTTGTAAAATAGCCCTAGCGATCATCAGATAAATAAACACCCCTAAAACATCTACCGCAGTCGTAATAAATGGAGCAGACATTAAAGCTGGATCTAAACCCATTGCACCAAATAAAAAAGGTAAGGCGGAACCAAAGAACGCAGCTAACATTGTAATCGAGAATAGACTAGTGCCAACGGTAATCGCAATTTGCAAGTTGTTCTCGATGAAATAGGCCCATAAAATAACAGCTAAACCCAGAACTATTCCCAATAAAGCACCTGTCACGGCTTCTCGTGAAACAATTTGTGCTGCTTTTTTAATGCCAACTTCCTTCAGATTCAAACCTCGAATTACGACTGTGGAAGATTGCGCTCCCACGTTTCCCCCTGCGTCAATCAGGAGGGGGATAAAAGCGGCTAAAGCCACAACTTTTTCTAATACCTCTTCCTGGGAACTAATTACAGTTGCGGTTCCTGTATTCGCAACCAAAAGCACAAATAGCCAAACGACCCGTTTTCGTGCAGCTGTAAACACGTTGGTTTGAAAATATTTATCGCCCCCAGAAGCAACACCACCTAATTTATAAATGTCGTCTGTAGTTTCTTCTTCCAGGACATCTAACACGTCGTCAACAGTTACAATCCCCACCAAACGTCGTTCCGTGTCCACCACCGGAACTGCAACCAAGTCATACCTTTGAATCACCTGTGCAACTTCCTCCTGGTCTGTGTCGGTGTGAACATACACCACGTCGCGGGTCATAATTTCTCCCAACTTTTGTTCTGGTTGGGCTACAACTAGATCCCGAAAGGAAAGAGTTCCTGTGAGACGACGTTGCGCATCGGTGACGTAAAGATAATAAATAATTTCCGTTGCACTGGCTAAACTGCGAACTCTGTCAATGGATTGGCTGACGGTTAAATCTTCCTTTACAGAAAGATATTCTGTGGTCATGATACGACCAGCTGTACCGTCTTTGTAACCCAGAATTAGGGATGTGACTTCCCGCTCCGAAGGGGTAAGTTGTTGCAACAGACGTTGTACAACACTAGCTGGTAACTCATCAAACAGTTTTACCCGGTCGTCCGGTGACATTTTATCAACAATATCCAGAACTTCTTGATCCTTTAATTCCTCGATTAGGGATTGCTGGACACTGGAATCGAGGTATTCATAAACCTCTATCGCTTCCTGTTTCGAGAGTAGACGAAATGCTAAAGCTTGCATCGCCATTGGTAATCCCTCTATTGCCTGAGCGATATCCGCAGCTTGGACTGGCACTAATAGGGCTTTTGCCCCTGGGAAGTTTTCTTGTTGTAATAATGCCTCAAGTTGCGATCGCACTAATTCTACCAGTTCTTGCCGAGATGCACCCGGTTGCCATGATGAAGGTGGATTTTCGGTCATGGGACACCTCCTGTAATTGTATTGTTGATGGACAAAGTACTTCTCCTGAGGATGAAGATTTGCATCGAACGCGATGATTATACCAGGTCTTTCTATTTGCGATCGCCTGAATTGGTAAAATTCCCAATATATTAATGGTAATTCATGGCAATTTCGACTTCGAGAAGCCGCACTACGCACCTCTATACAGAGACACCCCATTGTCATCACCCTATCATATTTATACTCAGCAACGCCTTTGTTTAATCCTCGTTAACAACTTCACTGTTTTAATCCAAAAAATCAAGTTCAATCTAGATGTTTATCACCGCAAATAATCTAGATCAAACTTGATATATCTCACCTTGAAATTCAATCAAAAAGTTCAGAAAAGGGGTTGATTTATAATGGAGGTTTCTGCTAATATAAAAGTAAGGCTTTAAGGGGGTTTTATACCCTAGCTTACAATAATGATAATCATTCCAAGTCTCATAAGCCTTTCACTGTAAGTTTTTAAGCCAAAAAAGGCTATAGGTGACAACCAGGTTTTGGATGGTTTTCGGGTATGAGGGATTAACATTTTTTTTGTTGGTTTTGGCAAGGAAACCCTGAACACCCGTTATACCAACTCAAATGACTCATTATTTCCCAACCGTGTTCGCGCAGCGACTCCTGTGGAGTATCGCCATTGAAGTCAACTACCCACACTGACCTGACGGTACAGTGTGGGCTTTTAGTAGCCCTGAACTGTCTGCACTGAGTTCACAACACAGATAGTTCGAGCCTCTAGGCTGGTTTACCCTTGTGGGTTTGCCACTTCCTTCAACGGGAGGAACCCCCGCAACGGAGTGACTCACCAAAGCAGCGACGGGCACTTTGATCAAGTCGGCGAAGCCTTCCTGTGCAAGTGTCCTCCCCAATAGCAGCAATATTTTTTGCCCCGTTAAAATCAGCGTCGCCACTCCAAGAAAAAGTCTCATTGGTACACTTGAAACTTGTCCGTGGGTCAAATTTTTCATCCTGCGATCGCTGGTTCAGGTAATTTGATCAGAAAGATATGCAGATGCTTAAGTCTGTCCTAAGCAAGACTCCCTAATCCGTAATTATGATCTTTCATGATTGGGTACAGGAATAAAAATATTGGTATCAATGTTAGTTAGAGGAAAAATATCGTTGGAGTACAGCGATTACAGACACGGAGAAACCATCGAGCCAGTACAAGTCTATTTTGATTTGGGTGGGAAGTTCAATGAAGTGTCCACTAAGGAAATTGTCAATGTCAATACTTGTCAATGGAATTAGATAAGTAGGTAAGTCCAATTAAACATAAAACCACAATGTAACCAATCATTCGGCGACAAGCCTTACCCCGTACAGAGGCGATATCTCGCGTCTCTCCCTACTCCCTGATCTGAACGACAATTTTCACCACCCACCTACTTACTAGCTCTTGACCAAGGTTGAGAGACTATACAGTTTGACTTATCATCAAGCAAATCAGATCGTACCCGGTTGATTAACTGTAATTACCGATAATTTAGAGACGCGAAATAGCCTCTTTCAAAGGAGCTTTGCTAACGCGTCTCTACAAGGGTTTTATCACTAGCAAGTTCTAGAATCTGTCGTGGAAAGTCCGTTTAATTACATCAAGCTGCTGTTCCCTGGTTAACTTAATAAAATTGACAGCATAACCGGAAACGCGAATTGTCAATTGGGGATATAATTCCGGATGTTCCATTGCATCTATCAAAGTTTCCCGATTCAAGACGTTGACATTGATATGGTGTCCTCCGTTGTGGAAGTAACCATCTAACATGCCCACGAGATTATGGATTTGATCTGATTCCTGTTTCCCTAAAGCTTTCGGAATGATAGAAAAAGTATTAGAAATACCATCCTGTGCGTAGTCGTAGGGCAATTTTGCTACCGATTCTAGGGATGCGATCGCACCTTTGGTGTCGCGTCCGTGCATGGGGTTGGCTCCTGGTGCAAAGGGTTCTCCGGCTTTTCTCCCGTCGGGGGTATTGCCGGTTTTTTTACCGTAGACGACATTTGATGTAATAGTTAATACAGACTGGGTGGGGATGGCGTTACGGTAGGTTTGATGTTTACGTAGTTCCTTCATGAAGCGGGTGACTAAATGTACGGCAATTTCATCAACTCGGTCGTCGTTATTGCCGTATTTGGGAAAATCTCCTTCAATTTGGTAATCGGTTGCAAGTCCAGTTTCGTCACGGATAACTTTAACTTTGGCATATTTAATTGCGGATAAAGCGTCTGCAACCACCGATAATCCTGCAATACCACAAGCCATTGTCCGCAGGATATCCCGGTCATGCAATGCCATTTCTAAGCGTTCATAGCAGTATTTATCATGCATGTAGTGGATGACATTCAGGGTATTAATGTAGGCTTTGGCTAACCAAGCCATCATCAACTCAAATTTATGCCAAACTTCTTGGTAATCCAGATATTCAGAGGTAATGGGGGAAATTTCTGGTCCTACCTGTTCTCCGGATTTTTCATCCCGACCACCGTTGATTGCATAGAGTAAACATTTAGCTAAGTTCACCCTTGCACCGAAAAACTGCATTTGCTTACCAATTCGCATTGCCGAAACACAACAAGCGATCGCATAGTCATCTCCCCAGTAGGGACGCATCAAATCGTCGTTTTCGTACTGAATGGAACTGGTTTGAATTGAGACTTTGCCACAGTAGCGTTTGAAGTTATCTGGTAAATGTTCTGACCACAACACCGTTAAATTTGGTTCCGGTGCAGGACCGAGGTTAAATAGGGTATGAAGAATGCGAAAACTGGTTTTGGTCACCAATGGTCTACCATCTTCCCCCATTCCTCCGACACATTCCGTCACCCAGGTGGGATCACCGGAGAATAATTCATTGTAGTCGGGAGTTCGCAAAAATCTCACCATGCGCAACTTCATCACAAAATGGTCGATTAATTCCTGTACTTGCGCTTCAGTAATTGTTCCAGCTTGTAAATCCCGTTCCACATAAATATCCAGGAAAGTGGATACCCGTCCCAGGGACATAGCTGCACCATTTTGTTCTTTGACTGCTCCTAAATAGCCAAAATAAACCCATTGTATGGCTTCTTGAGTATTTGCAGCAGGTTTGCTTAAATCGAAACCGTAGCTAGCAGCCATTTCCTTCAATTCAAACAAGGCGCGAATTTGTTCGGAAATTTCCTCCCGCAGACGAATCACATCTTCATCGATGGTATCTAACTCCAAAGACTCTAACTGAGCTTTTTTATCCTCCACTAGAGCATCAACACCATACAAGGCTACCCGACGATAATCACCAATAATTCTTCCCCGTCCATAGGAATCAGGTAGTCCTGTTATTATACCATAATGACGACACAGACGCATTTCCCGCGTATATGCATCAAACACTCCATCATTGTGGGTTTTGCGGTACTTGGTAAATATCTCTGCGGTGCGGGGATCTAGTTCGTAACCGTAAGCCGCGAGAGAATTTTGCACAACACGGATACCACCAAAAGGCATTATCGCTCGTTTGAGAGGTTTATCCGTTTGTAAACCGACAATTTGTTCCAAATCCCGCTCAATATAGCCAGGATGGTGGGAAGTAATACTGGAAACAACTTCCGTATCCGTATCTAAAATGCCCTTCTCCCGCTCAATTGCCATTAAATCCTTAACTTTATTCCAGAGAATTTTTGTGCGATCGCTTGCGGGAGTGAGGAAAGATTCATCACCAGTGTAGGGGCTGTAATTTTTCTGGATGAAATCGCGCAGATTAATTTCTTTCATCCATTTACCAGCTTGAAAGCCATGCCATTGCGGTAACACGATTAATTCCCCTCAATCTTGAGTTTCCATGTCTAGTTATAGATCGAGATTTTGAGGAACTTGTGAAGAAGTTTACTAATTCGTAATACCCGCTACGCGGGAAGCAAGCTACGTAATAGCCTAAGGCAAGCCGCTTCGCGTCTACGTAATACCCGCTACGCGGGAAGCAAGCTACGTAATATCGATTATCTTGTACTTTGCAATAAATGAAACTAGAATAATCGACAGTTACAGCCCCTGATATGTAGCAAGCATTAGCGTAAACGATATAATTCTTAATAGCCGTTGGGTAAGGCTTGCGTATACGTAATTTTTGAGTTTAATTCCCCTTCGTCTATAGGTGGATTTGGGGTGTTTATTTAGTAACCGGAGAACAAAATGTCTTTAACCACGAATTACGTAAGCGTTGCTCCTCCACACTCCTGCATTATCAATAACGAATGATTTTAAGCATCTAAATAAAAAGCTTAGTTGATGAACAAGTCGAGTATATATCCGATATATATCAAAGTGTCACATATTCTACGTTCTGTCTTCTATCTCCTGTATCCTGTATTCTATATCCTGTAAGTAGTCATCATGAACTGCGTACACCAGGATGTATGAAAGTGATTTTTCCCCACTCACTACTCCCTACTCACTTTCAAGTCAGGTAGGTGCAATGAAACATAAACCGCAACGCAACCATTCATTCGTCTCAAAGCCTTACTCCCGTACAGACGCGATATATCGCATCTCTCCCTGATCTCAACGACAATTTTTACCACCCACCTACTTATTCTGTATTCTTTTTAATCAGGGTAATACCATGAATTCCCATCATCCAATTTGGAAGCTTACCCCGGAAGAAGTTTATCAACAACTGATAACAACATCATTGGGTCTAAGCACAGCAGAAGCAAATTTTCGCCTCCAACGATCTGGTTATAATGAACTTCCTCACAGCGAGACTCGTCCGCTAATTTTGCGCTTTATTGATCAACTAACTCACTTTATGGCATTGCTGTTGTGGGTAGCGGGAATTTTAGCTTTTGTTTCCCATACACCAGAATTAGGATGGGCGATTTGGGCTGTAATCTGGATTAATGCCATTTTTAGTTTTTGGCAAGAATTTCAAGCGGAAAAAGCCCTAACCGCCTTAACAAAAGTATTGCCTACACAGGTAAAAGTTTATCGTGATGGTCAACTTTGTCAAATACCAGCACGGGAGCTAGTTGTGGGGGATGTTATCCAATTAGAAGAGGGTGATAAAATCTCTGCTGATGGACGATTAATTAATAGTCAATCCCTTTATGTTGATGTTTCTATTTTGACGGGAGAATCTCTCCCTGTCCCTCGTCATAGTCAGGCGATCGCAGTGGAAAATATGCGACCGACGGAGGCTGGAAATCTTGTATTTGCTGGTTCAACGGTGTCATCAGGACGGGGATTAGCGGTGGTTTATGCGACTGGAAGTCATACTGAATTTGGTCAAGTTGCTCACCTGACAACAAATATCAAACGGGAAACAAGTACCCTAGAGGTACAGATTACCCATGTGGTTCATATTATCACTCTCATTGCCATTTGTATGGGAGTAATTGTGTTTTTCCTGACCAATTTCTTGGTGGGGATGGAGTTAAAGGAAAGTTTCGTATTTACAATTGGAATTATTGTTGCCTTTGTTCCCGAAGGTTTATTACCAACAGTCAGTTTAGCATTAGCAATTGGTGTACAAAGGATGGCACGTCAAAATGCCCTAGTTCGTCGGCTTTCGGCTGTAGAAACCCTGAGTGCTACGACTATTATTTGTACTGATAAAACGGGAACTTTAACTAAAAATGAAATGACCGTTCGCCAGGTTTGGCTTCCTGATGGCGAAATTGAAATTACAGGTATTGGTTATGAACCAATTGGGGAATTAAAAATTACTAAATTAGAGCAGGAAAAACCAGTAAAATTACTATTAGCTGGTGCAGCCCTTTGCAACAATGCCAAATTAATTTATAATTCCAGTTCTCAGCAATGGCAAGAATTAGGAGACCCTACAGAAGCCGCTTTATTAGTAGCTGCGATCAAAGCCGGATTTAACTTAGAAGAATTACAGCAAAAACTCCCCCGTCACCAGGAAATTCCCTTCGATTCCCATCGTCGAATGATGACGGTTGTTGTTGCAGACGATTCCGGGTTTTTAGAAAGTGTTCACCATCAATACTGGATATTTACCAAAGGCGCTCCTGTAGATGTTCTCGAACACTGCCAATTTATTTTATCCCAACAACAACAACAGGAATTGACCGCAGAACAACGCCATCAAATCCAAATTGCCAATGATCAACTTGCATCTCAAGGATACCGAGTATTAGCGATCGCTACCCGTCAGGGAGGTGCGGAATTAGCCACCAGCAACCCAAATCAAGTACAGACGCCATATATCGCGTCTCTAGAAAATGATTTGACCTTCATTGGACTAGTGGCAATCATCGATCCCCCCCGTCCCGAAGTTGCAGACGCGATCGCCCTTTGTCATCATGCCGGAATTCAAGTCACAATGATTACTGGTGATTACGGACTTACCGCCGCCGCGATCGCTGCTAAAATTGGTTTAATTAATGGTAAACCCAGGGTAATTACCGGAGAACAGTTAAATCACCTTTCCGATGCCCAATTGCGACAAATATTACATAAGCAAAAACATGGACTGGTATTTGCCAGGGTGATGCCGGAGCAAAAATTACGCCTCGTGCAAGCCTATAAAAATCTCGGTCATGTGGTCGCTGTCACTGGAGATGGGGTCAATGATGCACCAGCTCTGCGAGCCGCCAATATCAGTATTGCAATGGGTATGAATGGTACAGATGTTGCCCGTGAAGCTGCGGATATTGTGTTAGTTGATGATAATTTTGCCACCATCGTCACCGCCATTGAACAAGGTCGAGCGGTTTATCAAAATATCCGTAAATTCATTACCTATATTCTGGCCTCCAATATGGCAGAATTTTTACCATTTTTGGCAATGGTACTGTTAAAAATACCACCAGCTTTAATTATTTTGCAAATATTAGCCATTGACCTGGGTACGGATATGTTACCAGCTCTGGCTCTAGGTGCAGAACGTCCGGAAAGGGGTTCCATGACCCAACCACCACGTCAAAAATCCCAAAAACTACTGGATTTACCCTTGATGTTGCGTGCCTACTGCTTCCTCGGTTTACTGGAAGGACTAGTGGGAATGACAGGATTTTTCCTAGTTTGGTGGGAAAATGGTTACGGAATTAGCCAACTCCAAGCGATCGCTCCTAGCATCCATTCCCATACAGCAAGTCCGACAATCATGGCAATTTACCGTCAAGCCACCACTGTAACTTTAGCTGCCATTGTCGCTTGTCAGGATGGAAACGTGTTTGCCTGTCGTTCCGAACGCATTTCAATTTTCAAATTAGGTTTCTTCAGCAATCGTCTAATTTGGTTCGGAATAGCCGTAGAATGGACATTAATTTTGGCAATTATCTATTCCCCCACCCTCGAAAAAATCTTTGCTACTGCACCCCTACAACCATCCCATTGGCTCGGTTTACTCCTGTGTCCACCCTTGATTTTAATCGCCGATGAAATCCGCAAAAAAATCCTTCGCGATGGTACTTCCAAAATTGCTCAATCTCGTCTCGATTGAAAACAGGAGTATGGCTTGACCAACAAGACTTTTAATTGGACGCAAATCATCTTTTGTATTGTATAACTGGTAAGCCATATCTTGGTCATTTCCCCAATGTTCTGTAAGAACGTGCTGCAAAAAACGTAAGTGTTCCCAGCGATGGAGTCTCCAATATTTCTAAATCTTCTAGTTCTTCCAAGCCTAAAGGTTTTGCTAAATCCAAACAACTGATCCAAGCTTCTTCATTATTATTTCTGACTAGAGGTCGAATCACATCCCAGCAGTCTCGAAGTCCCTTAAGACTAATTTGCGATCGCCCCTGTTGCTGAAATATCCAGTTAAAGTCATCTGAATGCCAAAATAAATAAGCAGAACCTTGTTCTCCTGGAGTGCGAGCAAGCCTACCAATTTCTTGTAAGTAAGCTTCTGGAGTCGCAGGTGGTGGCAAACGCTTTAAGGAACCTGAGCATAATCCATCAAGTTGCTTTACAGCATTTTCCAGGTCTTCAATCACCTTGAGTGTTGCCGTAGCAGTAACAAAACCCCAACGAATAGAACTATTCTGTTGTCGTTTGTTGTCAAATTTCTGAATATTTTTGGCAATTCTTAAAAAGTCTGGTCGAAAGTCGTGTCTCCATTGAGACAAGGTGTGAGCTTCATCAAGCACCCGTAGTGAAAAATAGCGTGCCGTTGACTGATGACTGTTAACCGTCAACCGTTAACTCAGATTTCACAAATTATTTAGGAATGTGGTAGATCGAAATTTTGAGGAACCTGTGAGGAGATTGGGAGAGAATGAAAACCTAAAGCTTCTCAAAACCTCCTAGCATTATTGAAAATAAAATCAGCAAACCGGGAATCAGCCAGTTATTGACTTTTTTCTCAACTGATGAATGAGGTCACTTTGAACCTTAACTGACAAAATCCTTGACTCACAAGGATTGTAGCGTTTAAAATCCGTCGAATTCAGGTTATTTGATATGCACACTCTCTCGGAACCCTCAAAAAATGTTAATCCCTCATCCCAAAATATTCTCTAAGGACTAGGTGAAAGCATAAACCTTTTCGTCTCAAAAGCTTACTGCGAGAGGCTTATATACCTATAGGCGATTATCATTCTCATACGTTAGATTATAATAATCCCCTGGAGCCATATTTTGATACTAACAGAAACCCCGATTATAAATCAACCCTTTTTCTGAAGTTTTGGATTGAATTACACTCCACAGATTGATATATTTTCCTTTTGGTTTGTTGACAGTTGACTGATAACAGTACTTGAAGGATGTTTGAAAAGTCGGTTTTAATACTTAACAAGCTCGTTTTTTAGAAGTAAATACGATCCGTCAGGTGGCTAATTCCTGAAATTGGCTGTGGGTGACTTGAAATGCGGTCGGAATATTAATACTTGGGTTGTGCATAGAAATAAAGTCTCATCGCCCAGGCTTTTGAATATCATGATCAGCTAAAATTCACAGAAATCACATAACTACTTGATTTGCTGTTGACGACGGTTAACAGTTGACGGTTGACAGTTAGCAATTAACAATTAACAGTCATCTATTTAAAAAAGGTAGACGCGCAGAGGCTTCTTGCAAAGTGACAATCTCAAACACCTGATTTCAGAACACGAGTGCATAATTCCTATAATTATTAAGTGCTGATAACAAGAGATTTTATCAGTTAATCATGTTGGGGAAAACGGACTTCTGCACCTAGTTCGGTTTGAATTACTCTCCCTCCTAATTTCTCTATTTCTTGGATTACTCGTTTACTAGTAGGTTCATCGACTCCGTTTTGTAAAATCATTGCCCATGCGGAGATTTGAGCGGTTTTACTGTTAGGATTACTGGCTAAAAAGTTGGCTGTGGTTTGGGACATGGCGGCAATGGCTTTGCTTTCTTCATCGCTGTAATATTTAGCCCAGTCTGCGGCGGATTGAAATGATTTTTTGGCAGCTTGGGATTGTCCTAAAAATAATAATTCATCAATCCCTTTATATCTCCAAATATAGTAGGATTGTTTGGGTAAAAAGGGTCTTAGGTGTTGCAAACCGCGTTCGGTGATTTGTACAGACTTTTCTGGCATTGCTGCGTACATGGATGTACTGGTGGAAAGGTTTAAGTATGCTAAACGGAAGCGGGGGTCGTGTTTTAAAATTATTTCAAAGTATTCGGGACTGAGGTGATAACCTGTTTTTTGACGGGCGATGTCGTCACCAAAGTATTGAAAAAAGCTTAAAAAGACAGCGTTAGCGAAGATATTGTCGTAACCGAAGGCGGGAATTTTTTTGAGGATTTCGAGACGTATTTTTTCTGCGGATACTTCTCTTTGCAATTCAGATAATGAGATTTTGTCACTACGGTTAATCATTTTTTGCATTCTGGGGAATTGGAGAGTGATAACTCCGAGAACACATAATAAAGATGCTAGAAATGCACTAAGAAATTGACGATATAAAATCAACATTGGGATAATCTCAAGAGTATTTCCAAAAAAAGTGAAAATAAATATATTCTCCTGGCATTACTAACAGTAACCTAATACAGCACTCCGATTTAAGTCGTGAAAAACGGCGTGCCGTTGACTGATGACTGGTGACTATTAACCGTCAACTGTCAACCGTAAACAACCCTACATTTAAGATTTCACAAATCCCGCTCGGACTACTGTAACTACCTATGTATTTTTTTCAATCATCACATCATTTTTGATGGAGGTTGGTGGATCACAAATATTATGATGCCCACTTTTGACGGAAAATTTAACGTTTGCTGATGGGACATTACTTTTAATTACTTTTATCGGACTTACACAAAAGTAATGTCACCGCATCATTATGTAGCTTGCCGTAGGTTGCGATCGCGAAGTAATACGTAGCAAGCTTATTGCTGTGTACACCAAACGCCGTGCTATGCACGTCTACACAAAAATCCTGCGATTGCTTCCCGAAACTACGTTTCGGTGGTAATGACAAATCTTCTTGGCGTAAGTCCTGTTTTATTTGCAAGGGGAATAGATGCTCCAAAGGAATTGCCTTTAAGCATCACAGAATGATGTGGAACTCCCAGGGGCTGAATGTCGTCGCCGTGTCTGGGTGGTACAGCTGCAAATATACAGATTGATAACTTGATCGCTTGATGGGTCGGATGGGAAACTGATGGGAACTATCGGTCAGGTTAGATACAGATATAAGGGTATGGAGATGAAGTTTAGTGAGATTGTCGAAAAGTTGGGCAATTTGGTGGTGACCAGTAGTCTGGAAGCAAATCCAGGACATAATCCGGAAATTAATGGGGTTGCAGCGATTGATGAGGCTGTTGAGGGGACAATTAGTTATGTGGAGGGGGGTAAGTTTGTCTCCTTTATCCGGACAACTGCTGCAAGTGCGGTAATTTTGGCGAATAATGCGGAAATTCAAAACTTGGCAACGGAACGGGGTTTGGCTTGGGTTGCTACCCGTGAACCTCGTTTAGCTTTTGCTGAAGCGATCGCAATTTTTTATCAACCTTGGCAACCTCAACCGGAAATCCACCCGACGGCTGTGATTCATGAAACTGCTAAAATCGGGGTAAATGTCCATATCGGGGCTTATACGGTGATTCAACCCCATGTGGAAATCGGGGATAATGTTTGTATCCACCCCCATGTAGTTATCTATCCCCATGTGAAAATTGGTCGGGGGTCTTTGCTCCATTCCCACTGTACAATCCACGAACGAACGCAAATCGGGAATTATTGTGTAATCCATAGCGGTGCGGTCATTGGTGCAGAAGGTTTTGGTTTTGTTCCCACACCCACTGGATGGATGAAAATGCAACAGTCTGGTTACACTGTTTTGGAAGATGGGGTGGAGATTGGTTGTAATAGTGCTATTGACCGACCCGCAGTCGGAGAAACCCGAATTGGTAAATATACGGTGATTGATAATCTAGTCCAAGTCGGACATGGTTGTAAAACCGGAAGTGGATGTGCGATCGCTGGACAAGCAGGAATGGCTGGAGGTGTGGTTTTGGGTAATCGGGTCATCCTCGGTGGACAAACTGGTGTGTCTAACCAAGCCAAAATCGGTGACGGTGCGATCGCTTCTGCGAAAGCTGGTGTCCATAATGATATTCCCCCCGGTGAAATTGTCTCCGGTAGTCCCGCTATACCCTACAAAAAGTTCCTGCGAGTTTCGGCTGTGTTTTCCCGTCTCCCGGAAATGTATCAAAGTCTACGAGAAATTCAGCGTCAGTTCAAAAGTAATACCAATTTGCCAAAAGAATCCGACAAATGAATTTTGACCAATAGAGACGTAGCATTGCTGCGTCTCTATAAATTAAACCAAATCAACCTTTGATGCGTGATTTACGATTATTGGGTGGGGGAGGTGTGGGGAGACTCCCTTGACGACTGGTGCGAAATGTCACATTTACCCCTTCATTGGACTGTTCTAATACCAGTAAAGGAGTCGGTTTTGCCTTTTGATCCCAATGCATAAAAGCAATCCTTCCCTGAATTGTAGGTTGCCAAGTATCGTGGTCTTCGGCTGGACTTAAGTAAGTTTCAATACAATCAATAATTTGGCTAATTGTTGCCGATGTGGTCTGTGTCGGTAACTTCATCAAACGAATTTGAATTCGGAATAGGACGCGTTTACGAATATCCGGTGCTGCTCCGGTTTCATATTCCACATCAAATATTTCATCAATCTGCCGTCCAGTGTTGTTGGCTAACCCGACAACCCCCGTCGCATTGGTATTTGAGCGCAAAGCCTCTGTAATTTTATGTTTGACCTTAATTTTGATCTGGTTGACAATCGCAAAGTGAAATACCTCCTCAGCCATCCGCATCCGTAAATAATCAAGGTTAAATTCCCGTGAATTAATTAAATCCGGGTTAGTTTCCATTTTGCGAATGGTTTCTAGGGCCAATTTAAATTTTTTCTCCAGTTCACGGGTGCGAAATTGTTCAAATCGGATTTTTTTATTTAACTTATTTAACTGAATTTTGCCATAGATAATCAATCCAATCACCATCACTGCCAAAAATCCTGATGTCACTACAAAAAAAGGCGGTGATTGTAACTCGCTGACTGCAACATTTTCCGTCACTTGGGTATTTACTGTCTGGGGTTTTGCGGTTACCGGAGATGCCTTTTGATTGTTAGTATTGGCTGTTTGGGCAATGATATACACCGGAACGGACATAATTGGCACATACATAGATATATGGTATTCAAGTTTAGGATGCCCAAAAATTACCCATGTCTAACCTACTTTCAGAAAATACAACCCTGCCAACTTGGAGTCAAATCCGACTCATTGCTACCGATATGGATGGAACCTTAACTACAGCCGGAAAGTTCACCCGCGAATTGATGCAGGCGTTTTACAATTTAAATGCAGCCGGAATTAAAGTGATAATTGTCACTGGACGCAGCGCCGGATGGGTCAGTGGAATTGCCCACTACTTACCCATTGATGGAGCGATCGCTGAAAATGGTGGTTTGTTTTATGCTGCCAATAGTGATACACCAGTATTTATCACAGAAATTGAGGATATTCATGTTCACCGTCAGCAGCTCGCGGGTGTTTTTCGTCAAATCCAACGCCAATTCCCTCAAATACAGGAATCGGCTGATAATCGTTTCCGGATTACAGATTGGACTTTTGATGTTGCTAAATTAACACCCGGTCAGTTGCAGCACATTCAAGCCATTTGTCTGGAGTTGGGATGGGGTTTTACCTACAGCACCGTCCAATGTCACATCAAACCCCTAATTCAAGACAAAGCTAGGGGATTATTGGCAGTGATGAATCATCATCTAGAACGGGTTTATACTCCCCAAAAAGTAATTACCGTAGGAGATAGCCCCAACGATGAAACCCTATTTAACCAAGAAAAATTCCCTCATTCCGTTGGGGTGGCCAATGTAATGGAATATACCTATCTCCTCCAGCATCAACCCACCTACATTACTAACAACAGTGAAGGAACAGGCTTTTGTGAGTTGGCGGATTTAATTTGTTTCCGCGCAGCCAATCCCTAACACTGTTTTTTAACTATTTCCACTAATTGACTCAAAATAAGTTAACTTAAATATAGATATTGTTGCTAAACCCATTCAAAACCAGATATCGATATAAAATCCGATCCAAAGTTATTTAATTTCCCATGAACATCTTAAGTAATCTGCTGAATCAACCAGTTCAATCAACCCAGTCAAAACGGCAACGTCGAGGGATTGAGATTAAATCTCAGCGCGAAATTGAAATCATGCGTCAAGCAGCGAAAATTGTTGCCACTGTCCTCAAGGAAATCTCTGAACTGGTTCAACCAGGAATGACTACCGCAGATTTGGATGCCTATGCGGAAAAACGAATTCGGGAAATGGGTGCAAAACCAACCTTTAAGGGTTATCAAGGATTCCCCGCTTCAATTTGCGCTAGCATCAATGACGAAGTTGTTCATGGTATTCCCAACCCGAAAAAAGTTATCCGTAATGGTGATGTCCTCAAGGTGGATACGGGTGCTTTTTATCAGGGATTTAACGGTGATTCCTGTATTACAATCGCTGTCGGTAAAGTCAAGCAGGACGCAGCTAAGTTAATTCGGGTAGCCGAAGAAGCTCTTTACAAAGGCATTGAGCAGGTCAAAGCTGGTAATTACCTCATGGATATTGCAGGAGCAATTGAAGACCACGTGAAAGCCAATGGTTTCAATGTGGTGGAAGAATTTACCGGACACGGTGTCGGACGCAACCTCCATGAGGAACCATCCGTATTTAACTTCCGCACACGGGAAATGCCAAATGTGAAGTTGATTGCAGGTATGACCCTTGCGATTGAACCAATTCTCAATGCTGGTTCTAAACACACGCGAATCTTACCTGACCGATGGACAGCAGTAACTGTTGATGGTTCCCTCTCCGCCCAGTTTGAGCATACCGTATTAGTTACAGAAACCGGATACGAAATCCTCACCGACCGAACCAAGGTTTAGGTATTGGTGGGAGAAGGTATCTCCCAGATTTGGAGCAAACTCCTTAAACTTTCAGTGAGTCGGGAGTCGGGAGTCGGGAGTCGTAGGAAAATCAACCCACTACTCAAGGCTTATCACTCCCTGGTGAAAAATGCGGGATCTATGGAGAGATGCTGATTGCGCGTCTCTATATTACGAAATCGCACTCCGTAAATTCTCCTCCAAGCAGCTTAAATCAACTTGCAAACGTTGTAAAGCACGAATTGCAACACCACCCCCACCAGTCACACCTTCTCGCAAAATTCCTAACAGCAAATGTTCTGCTTCAATTTGATTCCCATGTAACTGCTGTGATTCTGCTACTGCAAGTTCCAATGCTCGCTTGGCTCTCGGTGTAAAGGGAATATCAACTAGAGATATTTGTTTCCCTCTACCGATAATTTTTTCCACTTCTTGTTGTACATTGGCTAAATTCACACCCAGGTTATTTAGTATTTGTTGACAAATCCCATCTCCGACACCTAAAACTCCAATCAATATCTGTTCCGTACCAATAAATTCATGTTGCAAACGTCGTGATTCTAGTTGCGCTAAATGAATCACCCTCATCGCTTTTTCACTAAAACGGTCGTAACCAGATAGATAAAATCGACTCGACAGCGAACCCAGAAGATTTGTAAAAACCGACTCAAAAAATCGAAAGAAATTATCTTGCATAAATCCATCCTCCCCAGATGTTGTATTTATGGGTGTATCGGTCGCTTTTGGCGTAGATAAAAATGACAGCAAATCCTGCATTGCTTCCGCATTCGCTGAGTAATACAAAAACTGTTTGTGTTTGCGAGAAGTTACTAATTTCTCGTGACGGAGTTTTTCTAAATGGTGCGATAGAGTTGAATTCGGAATTTTCACTTGTTCCTGGATTTCACCCACCGTCATCCCTTCCGGATATGCAGCAAAAAGTAGCCGCATAATCTCTAAACGCGGTTCCGAACCCAGTGCTGCGAACATATCCGCGTATTCAGCTGCTTGACTTGATGCCATATTTCTAGAATAATCGAAATAAATATCATGTCAATAGTTTATCGCAAAAATCATTCAGAAGATAGATCGCGATGAAGTGAATTAGACTATGAAGCCGATAAATAGAGGTTTATAAGCTTTGATACCAAATTTAGCTATGGGTGCTAATGGTCTGGTAAGTCAACTTTGATGGGAAAAAAAGTACGTGGTTGCGCTTCAACGATCTAAAATAAAGCTTTTTTTAGGACTAGAGCTACCTTACTACAAACTCTGATTTTTGCGTTGTCAGACCGTTATTACTCTACCACGTAAGTGGTCGGAGAGGTTCATAGTTGTGGTTTTAGGCTTGAAAAAGTATCAATATGAAGCGCTAAACCTGGATTTCTCACGAGTAAGTTGTAAACCTTTTTTAGGGTTTTGTGAGAAATCCAAGTAAAGCGTGACTACGAACCTTTTCTTACACATCAAAATTAATGTGGTGGAGTACTAGTTGCTGTGATTTTGTGATGCTTGCGTGATTCCGATTATTGCAATTTAATTTTAGTAGTTAAGATATCGGTTTTGGTTGTACCCTGCGGGAAACTGCGCGACTGTCAACAACCCTACATGTAAGATTTGACAAATCCTCAACGGATTCCTGTGGATTTTTAATTGATTTCTGGAATTATCAGAGTATTGTCTGTATTTAAATAATACAATATGTAGCCTTTATAGACGATAAATATGCAGATAAATTCAGGATAATAATATTCTGAAAATGCCGATAACCTTTATTTTTCAATTGCTATAGAGAATTTATGTGTGTCGAAACATCTCATTTTACCAATTTAAAAAGCAGTGAATATATGAGTTGAATTTATTTGTAAAATCATCCTAAAATCTTCTTGTATTGATGGCAATAATTATTAAGTCAAGGAATTAATTTGAAAATGATAATAAGTACTTTCTTCGAGAAGTTGAATGAGTTAGATTTTAGTTTAGTGACTGAAAAACTGACATCAAAAAAGTACGGTTTAGGTTGGACTGAGGAAAAGGCAAAAAAAGCGATTTCTCGATATAAACTATTTTTGTTTTTGCGATTTATTTATCCTCAAGTTTCCTTAGCTCCGACTGTAGAAATTGATGAGGTTTGGCATACCCATATTTTAGTTGATACCTATCAATATATGCAAGATTGCCAAAATTTATACGGTTATATTTTACATCATAGATTTGCGGCCACAGAGCAAAATACCAGCCAAAATTTCAACTGGATGGATGCAAAGTTACTCTTGCAGAAATACTTGGGTACAAATATTTGGGATGACACAGATACAGAAACAGCACCATGTATTGACTTGCCTATTTATCCCCATTTACCGACCCATCTGAGTGCTTGCATGACATTGCCTACACCTTATTTACAAACTCAGGAGATGGAGAAGGTTTAAAGGACAAAAAATTCCCCAAACAGCTAATTAATTCCTCTTTCGTAGTAATAGATCAAACATTTTTTGCCTCTAAAGTATCAAGTAAATCCTGCATTTCTTGAGCTTCTACGGTCATTTTCAAATTAGTAAAGGCAATTGCAGCTTGATGGGCTAAATCTTGAGATTGGCGAATATTTCCTGATAATTGCTCTAACTTGGCATAGGTAGCTTGATGAAATGCGATCGCCCGAGCATCCTTATTCTCTAAAGCCATTGGTAAACTGTAGTCTAGTAGCTGTCGCGCTTGCTCTAAATTACCCTGTTTAATGGCAATATCTGCTAGCCAATTGTGAATCGCAGCGATCGCTCTTTGCCATTTTACCGTTTGTGCTTGCTCCAATGCTTGGGTAAACACTAAACTTGCTTGTTGATAATCTGCTTGCTGGTAAAAAATTTGACCCCGATAGTAGAGAATATGGACTAATTGTTGCTGCTGTTCCAGGTCGGGGAGGGAGGACTGGGTGAGTAAATTTTCCTCGGTTTGCAACCATGTTTGTGCTTGTTCCAATTTACCGAGGTGAATATACAAAATCACCATATTTGTAGCCAATTCCAGTTGGAACTTGATAGTTTGGTGGTGACGTAAATTCCAAGCTTCCTGAAGCAGACCTTCCGCTTCTTGGAGTTGACTAGGTTGACGTAAACGGACTAAAGTCGCAGCGCGATCGCTCATTACTTCCACACAGGTAAACCAATCACCCACCTGTTTTGCTGCTGTGATTAACCAATCCGTCCAATCTAGACGTTCATCCCAATACCCACGGGTGTGAATATACCCTTTGATATTTTGCCACAGCGATCGCACATCTGCATAGCGACCCTGAGTGATACACCACTCCAACACCGCTCGTACATTTTCCCACTGTTGATCCAGATGGCTATAACCTAAATGCCATTCCTGCCAAGTCTTTCCTCCGTAATCCTCCGAAAACTGCACATACCACTTCACCCAGCGATCGCGTACTTCCTTAGCAAACTGACTGTGGGCTGCTAACTCAGCTAAACTATACTCACGGGTTAAGGCTAGTAATCCGTAATATCCCTGTTTCTGTGTAACGAGTGAAAGTTGTTGTAACTTAGCTAAACCCTTAGATGTAGAAACTGGATCGGCATCCTCAAAAGTAATCTTGGCAATTGTTTCCCTGTCAACTGGCTGTATACATAAAGACAATGCCATGAGTAAGTAATGGGGAACTGTTTCCCGTAAAGGTGTAACAGAAGCGAGGAAGCAAAACCTTGCGACATCACTCTGGGAATCGGTGATTTGTAACAATACATCCGAGAGTAAATACCCCGCAGCAAGTTGACCAATTCCGTAAATGATAGCTGCGGGAATTCCACTCACACGGGTAAATAACTGGTGGGATTCTTCATGGGTGAGACTAATTCCCTTTTCTTTTGCTTCATGTTGAATTAAACGTAAACCAGCTTCCCGTGATAAACAACTCAACCGAATTGGTACAAATAAAGCTTGTTCGCGAGTGGTAATGACAACTTTGACAGAGGGGGGGAGGTCGTAGAGAAAAGCTAACACTTCCTGTTGATCTTCAATTGTTTCTAAATTATCAATGATGAGGAGTGTGGAAATTGTGGCTAATCTTTGACGAATTAATTGAATTTGTTCGTAAATTGGTAAATTGGGAATTTCTGTAATATCTAAAGTTCTCCCGATTTCCAAACAAATGTCTCGTAGGGTTCTTTCCCTCGTTAATCTGGGTAAAATACCCATACTAGTTAAATAATTTTGCTTGGCAGAAGTAAAGATAATAGCTTGAAATTTGGGTATTTCTGATATTTCTGAAGAATGAATAGTTGCCTCTAAACAGCGATAAGCAGCTTCTAAAACTAGGGTAGTTTTACCAACTCCACCGATTCCATCCACACTAATTAAATGAGCCGCATGACTATGGTTTAATAATTCCATCAACCGGGAAATTTCTTGAGTCCTTCCTACAAATAAGGTGTATTCCCGCGCTGGTAAGTTTTGATAAGTTTTGGGTTTAGTAATTTGACTTAAGGTATTAGGGAAAGAATTTATTTTGCTAGTTACTTTTTCATCATAATTTGTATGATTAACTGCATTTTCCAACTGAGCTAATTTTTTATTTAGGGATATACGTAAACGATTTTCTTTCCCACGACTATTACCACTGACATTTAATTTTTTATATACTTGACCCATTCGTTTCAAACAAGCATCCGCAGAAGTACCTAATTTTTGCGCAATCTCTTCATAACTTTGGTCATCACCTAAACGCATGATGAAAACTTCTTCTTGTTCCGGTGATAATTCGTGGTCTTGAGCTATTTGACTTAAAAAACTATGGGGAAACATTACTGTTGAAGTATATTTTTACAACTTCTTCCCATTCTAACAAGGTTTTCGGAGGATAGCAGAAAAATTTACAGAGTTTTTGGGAGCGTAGCTTGTCAATCGGGAAGCAGGAACCGTAGATGTGCGTAGCGCAACTTCTCTTGGGGATAAAAAAGCTTTCCCTGACTCACTTTCAAGTCACTTTTCTATGTAGGCGTAACCTACATGAGAAACTTGCTGGGACATAGGGGAGTATAAAATGCAGGATGATTTTCCTTAATTATCCTGATCTGTCTACATTATGAAGAAATAGTTAAAAGATACATCCGTATTTTCTCTTGATCCGTAATTTAGTATTTTCATTGTCTAAAGTATTAGAAAATTTTAAATATTCTTGGGAACTATGAAGTTATAGAGAATTCATACATATTTTCCTTCAGGAATTGGAGTTATTTATATACAGTGGAATCAAGAATATATTTAATGAGTATTTACACTAGTTTCATAGTTCAAGATTTTATGTTCTATTCTATTTTTCTAGGAAAATACATATCTATCAGTGAACAAGATATTCATTGATAATCAGGTCAAAATATCCCTATACTCTGGATTTACTATCTACAATTACAGTTATGAAAATCACACTTGTTTCTGGACATAAAAGTAACTGGAACGCAGGAGCATCAAAGGTTTACCTACATCTTCATCATGAATTACAAAACCTGGGTTGCCAAGCTCAGTTATTCAATGCCGAAGATTATATCAGTACAAAATTGCCGAGTATCGTGTCTGTACTCATCTACGCTTTTGCTGTTGAAAAAAGAATATTTCCCGTTGCCAAGAATGCGGATGTAGTAGAGGTGGCAGGTAATATTGGCTGGCGTTTATTTCAGCGCTTAAAGAAATTAGGTGATGATAAAAGACCACTTTTAGCTATGCGATTACATGGCCTAGAGTTTCTAGATGAACAAGCGAGGATAACTCAAGAAATTGCCCAACATATGAAATTACCCCTCAAGTATAAATTAGCGACCCGTCACTGGATTAATTGGCAAGAATTTAAAACTATTGAACTTGCGGATGTGGTAATTTGCCATAGTTCGCGGGATGCGGATGCAATTATTACTGCGGGATTAAAACCGGAATCCCAGGTCAAAGTCTATCCCTTGGGAATTGCACCCAAATATATTTCTTCTCGCTCCTATAAAATTCAAGGACACAAATTGTTATGGTGGGGTTCCTGGATTGAACGTAAAGGAATTCACTATTTACCCCACGCATTTGCTCTCGCTGCTCGAGAAAACCCAAATTTAACCCTAACCATAGGTGCAACCAAGCAACCACCGGAAGTGATTTTGGCTGATTTCCCTGCGGAATTACACTCGCGAATTACGGTATTACCATTTGTCTCCCAGGAGGAACACCAAGCGATATTACATTCCCATGATATCTTTTTGTTCCCATCCCTCTCGGAAGGATTTGGTCTAGCTTTGTTGGAAGCAATGGCTACAGGAATGCCTTGTATTACCACACTCACGGGGATGTACGATTGGCTAGAACATGGTGAAAATGCCTACATTGTACCGATGAATTCATCCACCCTCCTCGCAAAAGCAATCAATAAATTAAGTGGCGATCGCAAATTACGGGAAAAACTGGGAACAAATGCGATCGCAACTGCAAAATACCTTTCCTGGGAACGTTTTGGTCAACAAACCCAATCTTTGTATGAACAACTTCTGCAAAAGTCTCCCCTCAGAACTCAAACAGATCAGCAGTTTCTACTCGGAATTACTCGTTAACAGAAATTTCCAGCCTTCAAGCTGGATTTTTTCTTAATAAATAATAAGAACAAGGCTGAAAATTTATTAAGTAGTAACGTAAGTTGCTAGTTAGTCCCTCTAAATATATCAATATGATACATAATATCTGCTTTTGTGTATTTTTAGATACGAAAATTTGAGATTTTGTACTTGAAAATCGACATTCTTTTATAATTAGCAACTTGGGTTAGTAACGTAAGTTGCTAGTTAGCGACCCTGAATTGTATCTGATATCGATTCTCTTGTACTTTGATTATAAAGTTTTGTCAACCTTGATTGCAAATTCATAAGTAGCAGTAACATTTTTATCCAGTAATAGCAAAATCTGAAAAAAAATTACTTCCGATAGAGCTAATTCAGTATAATCCTTGATTAGAATGAATCGTGTGCTAACCAATTATGGGAATTTCTGAGGAATAATTGGTCAAATTAAACACTGATTAACATTTTATTATCAGGGATATCTATGAAGTCAAAATCACTGAGAATTCTGTATGCAGTTGGACCTGAGGACGTAATTCAATCCTATAAATATTGGAGTCAGGGGGAACAATCTCCGGCACAGGTTTCTGTCACCTATTCCAGTCAATTTTATGATGTTTGTCAGGAATTTGACGCTCAAGCCTACGTAATTGCCCAAGCCAAAACCCATGACTTAATTCAGGGAGAACAATTTATGATTGAAAAACTCCCTGTTCCCCTACCGAATGCTGGTGGTATTGTGTATCATTTACGGCAAATATTCTACGGAATCAAGTTATTAATTTCTGCCTTGCGGTTTCGTGCGAATGTTTTAATTGCATCTAGTGGTACAACCCATTGGTTTGTTTTATATTTATTTTCCTGGTTAGGTATTAGAGTTATTCCCTCCGTGCATTGTGTATTATGGCGAGAATATGGGGGTCAAAGTTGGGGAGAAAAAATCGCTTTATATTTAAGTCGCCATCTGTTTGCCAATAAATGTGCGGGAATTTTAGCTGTATCGAACGAAATTGCTAGACAAATTCAGCAATTAGCCCCTAAACAAAGCTCTCCTGTATTTGAATTTTTACCTTCCTATCGACCCAAGGATTTTGCAGATATCCCACCACCATCACCAGTGCGATCGCCGTTCCATGTTTTGTTTGCTGGTCGGGTAGAATACGACAAAGGGGTATTTGATTTATTAGAAATTGCCCAAACCATCACCGCATCTGGAATCCATGACATTCATTTCCATATCTGCGGTGGTGGTTCCCAACTAGAAACTCTGCGTCATGCAGTTCGAGAGAGCGGGTTAATAGATAACTTTTTTTGCTACGGTTACTTACTCAAACCCCAGATGCGGGAAATGTTCGCTCGTTCCCACATTGTAGTTGTTCCCACGCGTACAGAATTCGTGGAAGGGTTTAATCGTGTTGTCGCCGAAAGTATTCTCTGTAGTCGTCCCGTCGTCACATCTCCCGTTTGTCCAGCCCTATCCTACGTCGATGAAGCTGTAATATCCGTTCCCCCGGAGGATATTTCTGCCTATCGGGAAGCGATTTTATTACTTTATCGCGATTTAGAGATTTATAACCGTAAACGTTTAGCCTGTCAACGATTACAATCCCAATTTTACGACCGCGATCGCAGTTGGGGCAATCGCCTCAAAACAATTTTGAATCAAATTATCGAAACAGAAGCAAATCAGAACCATAATCCTGACAAAACAATACTTTCAGCCTAGTCTTGTCAACAGGGAATAGCTGTTTTTCTCTCACTCCCCGTAGAGAAGACCCGACGGGTCGTCTCTACTCCCTACCTTTCAAGGGTAGGTATTTTGTATTTGGTCATTTTTTGTCTATTTCAGCCGATGCTTAAATTCTGAAACGACCAAACCACGTTAAACAATTGAGAATTTTCTCAACTATTTTTGATATTCTCAAAAACCTACCCTTGTGAGCTACTCCCTACTCCCCACTACCGTACTCCCTACCAAACATGATTTTCTCAGAAATTTGCTCGCCAATCTTGAACAAAGTCCCTACTCCGTACTCCCGTCACGGACTACTCCCTTTCAACTCAGCTAAATTTAATCTTTACTCAAGTTTACAAGTGTGGTTTTGTTGTTAATATCAATTCGTAAGTTGTAGCAAATGCTTCGCTAGATATAAACATATATGTAGAAGGGAACACAATGTTCGAGAATTTGCTTCCACCCCTAAATGAACATAACCTACCCTATCCGGATACCATCCATCCCATCGTTGTCCATTTTGTGATTGCGATGGTTTTATTTGCCTTCCTTTGCGATGTAATTGGCTACTTTACCCGTAATCCCCGTCTGTTGGAAGTGAGTTGGTGGAACATGTTTTTTGCCACCATTTCCATCTTTGTGGCCATTGTTTTTGGTCAAATCGAAGCTGGTTTAGCCCTAGCTTACAGAGCCGTCGAACCAGTATTAAATTTACATACCCTGATAGGTTGGTCATTATCGGGAGTAATTGCTGCAATTACCGGGTGGCGGTATGTAATTCGTTTACGCGACCCAAAAAGCTTACCAATTTCCTACTTAGGAGTAGGGGTCTTTTTAACACTTTTAGTCTGTTACCAAGTTTACCTAGGAGATAAACTAGTTTGGGTGTACGGATTGCATACAGCACCAGTTGTCGAAGCCGTCAAAGAGGGGATTTTATGAGCCAAGAACTAGTCGAGCATTTGTCTCTAGGTGCAAATGGACTACCCTACACCATTCCCATCCATCCTAATCTAGTCCACTTGACCCTGGGATTATTTATTGTGGCGATCGCCTTTGATATCGTTGGTGTATTTTATACCCTAGAAAAACCCGTATTTAAATTCCTGGCAATTCCAGCCACCCGTGCCGCCTTCTTTGACGTAGGTTGGTACAATATGCTCGCCGCCACCATTGTCACCTTTTTTACCGTTGCCTCCGGATTCTACGAAATTATCCTCGCCCAACCCCCCAGTGATGTCAAAAGCGCTTGGGGACTCCCAGCCGCAGAAACCCTGATTTGGCATGGTGTCGGTGGAATTTTTCTGCTAACCATGATTGTGGGGATGACTGTCTGGCGAGGCTTTCAACGTTTTTACTGGCGCAACGATATGTCCCGACAAGTGCAATGGAGCTATCTGCTTGTTGGGCTAATTATTATGTTCCTCATGTACCTCCACGGTACACTAGGTGCCCACATGGCTGGCGAATTTGGTGTCCATAACACCGCCGTCCGTCTACTGCGGTTAGGTGAAAATCCCAATCTTGTGTTGAAATAATTTATTAGTGATGAATAACCGCAATATTATCCTGTTAATCATTAGTTTTATCATCCTAGCCATTATTAGCGTTTGGATTGGCCAACAATCCTACTCGTGGCTACCCCCCGAAGCCGCAGCCGAATCCATACTAATTGATCATCTATTCAGCTTTTTAGTCACCATTGGAGCTTTTATTTTCCTGGGAGTAACCGGAGCAATCCTATATTCGATTATTTTTCACCGTGCTGGTAAATATGACATGAGTGATGGTCCACCCATTGAAGGTAATGTCACCCTAGAAGTGGTCTGGACAGCCATACCTTTTGTGTTAGTAATTTGGATTGCCACCTACAGCTACCAAATCTACGACCAAATGTCCCTTCGCGGACCAATGGAACACTTCCACATGTCAATGGGTATGCCATCCGCAAATGCCGCATCTGTTCCAGAGGAAAGTACCCCCCCACCCAAAATCGAAGTTCATTCCCAACAGTGGGCTTGGATATTTCGCTACCCCGAACAAAATATTACCAGCACAGAATTACATTTACCAGTAAATCAACGGGCTTACCTCCAACTCACCTCAGCAGATGTCATCCACGGCTTTTACATCCCCGCATTCCGCGTCAAACAGGATGTCATCCCCGGAGAAACCATCAACTTTGAATTTACCCCCATCCGGGAAGGTAAATATCGCCTACGGGATTCCCAATACAGCGGAACCTACTTTGCGACCATGCAAGCTAATGTAGTCGTGGAATCAGCGGAAAAATACCAAGAATGGTTAAAAATAGCCTCTAGTCAACCACCATCCCTAGCCTTCAACCAAGCAGCATCCGAATATACCAAAAAAACAGAAAACCCCATTCACTCCGATTGGCCAACGGTAATTCCAGCGCAACCCCCGATGGTAAATTACCACTAAGTAGATCGGTATTGTTTACACACGAAAAATTGTCGTAGAGACGTAGCATTGCTACGTCTACACAACGTAAAATTTTCAATTCGTATTTGTATTCAGCAACGCCAAATTACGAAATAGCCTACATGTAGCGATGAGACCAGAACCAATGAAAGTGTTTTTTCCCACTCCCTACCCCCTTTCAATTCAGTAATTAGAGATTCCCGTTAATCCAAAATCCAAAATCCAAAATTCCATGACTAGCACACAAACAGAAACAACCAAAATTCCAGAAAAACATCATCACCATCCACCCACCACCTGGAAAACATTTTTTAGCTTCAGCACCGACCATAAAGTCATCGGTATCCAATACACCGTTACAGCCTTCATCTTTTTCCTCATCGGTGGCATATTCGCCATGATTATTCGCGGTGAATTAATCACCCCCGAAGCAGACCTAGTAGACCGCACCGTCTACAACGCCATGTTTACCATGCATGGAACCGTCATGCTATTTATGTGGACATTCCCCGTCCTTGCGGGTTTAGCCAATTACCTCGTCCCCTTAATGATTGGCGCACGGGATATGGCCTTTCCCCGCTTGAATGCTGTAGCCTTTTGGATGGTTCCCATCTTCGGTATTATCCTCATGGCCAGCTTTTTTGTCCCCGGTGGTCCAGCTCAAGCTGGATGGTGGTCTTACCCACCGGTTAGCACCCAAAATCCTACGGGTATTCTGTTTAACGGTCAATTTCTCTGGTTGTTAGCGGTAGCCCTATCGGGGATATCATCGATTTTAGGGGCTGTAAATATTGTCACTACAATTATTAGAATGCGTGCCCCAGGAATGGGATTTTTCCGAATGCCAGCCTATGTCTGGACTGTGTTAAGTGCCCAAATAATCCAGTTATTCGGCTTACCAGCCCTCACCGCAGGGGCAGTCATGTTATTATTTGACTTGACAGTGGGAACCAGTTTCTTTGACCCTGCTAAGGGGGGTGATCCGGTTTTATACCAGCACTTTTTCTGGTTCTATTCCCATCCAGCAGTGTACGTAATTATTTTGCCGGTATTCGGGATTTTTTCGGAAATATTTCCTGTTTATGCTCGCAAACCTCTATTTGGTTATAAAGTTGTTGCGGTTTCTTCTTTAATTATTACAGGTTTAAGCGGCATTGTTTGGGTACACCACATGTTTGCCAGTGGTACACCCGGTTGGATGCGGATGCTGTTTATGTTCTCAACGATGTTAATTTCCGTACCCACTGGTATTAAGGTTTTTGCTTGGGTGGCGACAATTTGGGGTGGTAAATTACGACTGGATACACCGATGTTATTTGCATTGGGTGGGTTGATTATGTTTGTATTTGCCGGGATTACCGGGATTATGTTGGCATCTGTTCCCGTGGATATTCATGTGAATAATACCTACTTTGTTGTTGGTCACTTCCACTATGTGATTTACGGTGCAACAGTCATGGGTATTTATGCTGCCATTTATCACTGGTTCCCGAAAATGACCGGACGGATGTATTATGAAGGTTTAGGTAAATTACATTTTTGGTTGACTTTTATTGGGGCAAATCTGAACTTTTTCCCTATGCATCCATTAGGATTACAAGGAATGCCCCGTCGAGTTGCTTCCTATGACCCCGAATTTGCTTTTTGGAATGTAATTGCTAGTATCGGTGGGTTTATCTTAGGCATGTCAACTTTACCGTTTTTATTGAATATGGTTAGCTCCTGGGCTGACGGGAAAAAAGCACCCGATAACCCTTGGAGAGCAATTGGTTTGGAATGGTTAGTTCCTTCTCCACCCCCAGTGGAAAATTTTGAGAAGCAATTACCAATTGTGATGGCTGAACCCTATGGTTACGGGAAGTCAGAAGATTTGGTGGCGAATGCATCGGATTTGAATTAATTCCGGAAACAGGAGGAAATTCTGTTATCCCAATTTGAAAAAAAGAATGCAACCGATGAATTGTGTTTGTAGAGACGTAATATATTACGTCTCTACGTCCCCACATATATTTCACATTCTCGATGTGTTGCAAACATTTTTGAACCCGTATTATCTAGTATTCCCGGTAATTCTGCACTTGATAATCATCAAAGCCCGGGCTGAATGATAATAATTCAATTTTGAAGGAATTCATTAGAAAAACCCGACTTCTACTGTTGGTGAGAATCTGACAATCTGAAAATCCAAAATCTAAAATCCAAAATCCTATGAATAGTACAGATAGCACGCTTTCTTCGGAAAATTTACAGCCATCTATTCATGAAATGGCTCGTGAACACGAACACGATGCTGAAGGCAATAGCATGTTTGGCTTTATTGTCTTTTTGCTGTCAGAAAGTGTTATTTTCTTGAGCTTTTTCGCTGGATATATTGTTTACAAAACCACTACCGTTGATTGGCTACCTCCTGGTGTAGAGGGTCTGGAAATTAAAGAACCTGCTATTAATACGGTGATTCTAGTTTCCAGTAGTTTCGTGATTTATTTGGCGGAAAGGTTTTTAAAAAGCGAAAATATCTGGGGTTTCCGCTTCTTTTGGTTGCTGACAATGGCGATGGGTAGCTACTTTTTATATGGTCAAGCCGTAGAATGGGGGAGTTTAGAATTTGGTTTTACATCCGGTGTGTTTGGTGGGATGTTTTATTTGTTGACAGGGTTTCATGGTTTACATGTATTTAGTGGGGTTTTGTTGCAGTTGGTAATGTTGATTCGCTCTTTTATTCCTGGTAATTATGACAATGGTCATTATGGGGTGGATGCGACTTCTTTGTTTTGGCATTTTGTTGATGTAATTTGGATTATTTTGTTTGGTTTGATTTATTTGTGGCAGTAAGTTTCGGATTGCTCACAAACTCCTAAAATTGACAGGGAGTAGGGATGTGGGAGTAGTGGGAAGATTAACCTGTAATTTACGGGGAGTAGGGAGTAGGGATGTGGGAGTAGTGGGAAGATTAACCTGTTACTCGACGCTTACCGCTTACTTCTTCTAAATGCAGGAAGTGAGGTGTAGGTAGGTGTGGTTTAGTAGCTTGTTTTTTCGGCGCTAAAGTGCTACTACGAGCCTTTTAAATAGATATGTGATTGCCAAAAATTGAACTATTTCTCATGAGAAACAATTATGATTATTGATGACCACTACTACGATGTAATTATTATTGGTACTGGTGCTGGTGGGGGAACTTTGACCCATAAGTTAGCAGCGACTGGGAAAAAAATTCTGGTGTTAGAAAGGGGTGAATTCTTAGCAAAAGAAAGTTCCGAATTAGTAGATGTGGAAGTGTTTAAAAAAGAAGATTTCCATGCACCAGAACAGTGGTACGATGCGGATGGAGAACCTTTCCATCCCCAAACTAGTTATTCCGTCGGTGGTAATACCAAACTCTATAGTGGGGTATTGTCGCGAATGCGGGAACGGGATTTTGAACAGGTGCAACACCAAGATGGGATTTCTCCAGGATGGCCACTTAAATACAAAGATTTTGAACCCTATTATACGGAAGCGGAACAACTTTACCGGGTACATGGTATCCTAGGGGAAGATCCAACCGAACCACCCCATAGTCAAGATTATCCCTTTGATGCGGTTGATAGCGAACCCCATATCGAAGAAATTTGTCAGCAGGTTTCCCAACAAGGTCTAAATCCAGCCCATTTACCGATTGGCATTGGAGACCAGGGACGGACAGATGCGGAGGATACGGGAGTAACTCCAGCAATGAAGGTAAACGAAAATATTACCCTGAAAACCTCCGCACGGGTGGTATGTTTGCATACTAATCCTTCCGGGAAGGAAGTTAAAGCTGTACAGGCAGAAATTGGCGGAAAATTCTATTTATTTATGGGGGATATTGTTGTTCTGTGTTGTGGGGCAATTAATTCAGCCGCTTTATTACTACGTTCGGAAAACGATTCCCATCCCTTCGGATTAGCCAATAGTTCCCAGCTAGTTGGGTGTAACCTGATGAAACAACTGATGACGGTTGTTGTGCAAATTACTGCGACACCGAATTCGGGTTTATTCCAACGTACCCATTATTTTAATGATTTTTATTGGGGCGATCGCAATTTTTCCTATCCGATGGGACATATTCAAAATGCTGGTGGTATCCTACGGGATGTGATTTTCGCGGAATCACCTCCTATTTTATCGGTTGCAACTAAATTAATGCCGGGATTTGGATTAAAACAGTTAGCAAAACGTTCCATTGGTTGGTGGTTACAAACGGAGGATTTACCTCGACCGAAAAATCGAGTCCGGGTAGATAAAAATAAATTATATGTGGATTATACTCCTAATAATACGGAAGCTCATGACCGCTTGGTTTATCGCTGGATTGATGTTCTCAAGGCTGTGGATGGAAATAAACAAAACGTTTATCCCCGTGGAGAAACACCTATTTCCGTAGTTGCACATCAGGTGGGTACATGTCGATTTGGAGAAGACCCGAAAACCTCGGTGTTGGATTTGTATTGTCGCACCCACGATGTGGATAATTTGTATGTGGTTGATGGTTCTTTCTTCCCTTCTGCTTCTGCAACCAGTCCTGCTTTAACGGTGATTGCGAATGCGTTGCGGGTGGGGGAACATTTGATTGAACGGTTGGGATAATAGCCTCTATATGTCTAGTTTTAAGTAGGGTCTGCTGAATAAGTCTTTTAGTAGGGGTAGGGAATGGGAAGAGACGCGACATGTCGCGTCTCTCCCTATTCCCTGATCTTAACGACAATTTTCACCACCCACCTACTTACCCCCTTTGAATTTGCCAATGGTATCCGAACTTCAATATCTTTTCCGCAGATCCAGATTAATTTCTGTACAGATTTTCAGGATTTGCAATCCGCGTTTAGTGGTGATGATTTGGTGTAGGGTGGTTGGTTTCTTTGCTTGATATGATGTCCGGTTAATTAACCATAATTAACCGGACATCATATTAATTGAGAAATCCAGTCTGCGACTTTACGACCGTTCCATAGTCCCCCTTCTGCTGGCGGTTCCTGTAATGCTTGCCAAAGATACGCTTGTTGAACA
>CALJJQ010000027.1 GCA_937973965.1 uncultured Calothrix sp.
CACCATAATGCGGATCATGGCAAGATAAATAAAAGTCTCGGATGTTTCCGGTAATAACTCATAATCTCTGACCAAACGGCGACACCCCATCAACCAACCAAAAGTGGTCTCTACCAGCCAACGTTTTTTGAGTAAAACAAATCCTTTGCTTTCTTCTGGTCGCAAAACGAAATACACTCAACAGGTATTATCTTTTTTCTCTGGGCCTATGAAACCACCCTCCCTTTCTGATATCGGAGAGGGGTTAGGGTGAGGTTCATCGAACTCACGTTAATTTAAGAAACACAGGGAGTGGAATTGTGGGCAAGTTCAGGAGAAGTAGATATTTGAGTGTGTTGCTGAATTTGGGCATGAATTATAATTGTTTACATTTTGAACTAAAACCAAAACCACAGTAGAGACCTAGCAATGCTACGTCTCTACTGGCATTTTGGGGTTAGTCAAATACTAGGTCGGGTTTTCCACACCCTACAGTACGGCTAGCTCCTCTAGAATCGAGGCGGAGTTTTACCCGACTACATAGCACAATTGTAAGAGGGATATCCATCCATAGATCGACCGATTTGTGCTGGTGATGAGTTTTTCTTAGCCAGTACCCAATTTAACCTGACTTCGTTCCAGAAGTGTTATGGGAGTGCCGCACGGCATCTCCAAGTAGTGACAAACTACCCCAAACCACGATGTTTTTTCATCATGGTCTTTCTATCAGGTTGCTGCTTGAATAACTAATCCAGTTAATCAAACAGGACTATGCTTTTTGTCTCAATAAAAGGGTAAGATCTACTATTAATAAAACTTAACTCTATACAATAGGGCTTACTATCTCTTTTGCCCATCTTGGCACCAGAGACACCTAAATAAAAATTTGAGGAAAACCTCGGATTTAGTTTCTAACTGCATTCTGCGTTCTACCTTCTAGGTTTCACCATTGCTATATGGCTCGTGATTATTATGAGATTCTCGGTATCGGACGCGATGCCGATAAAGAAGAAATTAAACGTGCGTACCGTCGTCTAGCTCGTAAATACCACCCGGATGTCAACAAAGAACCGGGTGCGGAGGAACGTTTTAAGGAAATTAACCGTGCCTACGAAGTTCTGTCGGAGCCAGAAATGCGGCAACGTTATGACCGCTTTGGCGAAGCCGGTGTTTCCGGTGCAGCAGCTGGGGCTGGTGGTTTCCAAGATATGGGCGATATGGGTGGTTTTGCTGACCTATTCGAGAGTATCTTTAGTGGCTTTGCTGGTGGGGGTATGGGTGGTCCAACTTCCCGTCGTCGCAGTGGTCCAGTCCGAGGTGATGATTTACAGCTTGACCTGAAGTTAGATTTTCGTGAAGCCATATTTGGTGGAGAAAAGCAAATCCGGATTGCTCACCTGGAAACCTGTGAGGTTTGTAGCGGTACAGGAGCAAAACCGGGAACCCGTCCCCGTCAATGTTCCACCTGTGGTGGTTCTGGACAAGTCCGTCGCGTTACCCGCACCCCCTTCGGTAGTTTTACCCAGGTTTCCACCTGTCCCACCTGTAATGGTACGGGTACGGTAATTGAGGAAAAATGTGATGCTTGTGGTGGTCGGGGTACGAACCAAGTCGCCAAACAGTTAAAAATTACCATTCCCCCTGGAGTGTATGACGGTTTGCGGTTGCGGATTCCCAATGAAGGTGACGCTGGACAACGGGGTGGTCCTCCAGGGGATTTGTATGTGCAGTTATCTGTAAATGAGGATAGCGAGTTCCAACGGGATGACTTAAATATCCTGTCGAGTGTGACGATTAGCTATCTGCAAGCAATTTTAGGCTGTCGCTTCCAGGTAAATACGGTGGACGGTCCAGAAGAATTAACAATTCCCCCTGGAACCCAACCAAATACGGTTTTACGCTTGGAAAATCGTGGTGTTCCTCGTCTTGGCAACCCTGTCAGTCGCGGTGACCATTTAATTACCATCTTGATTGATATTCCCACCAAAATCACCCCAGAGGAGCGGGAATTGCTGGAAAAACTCGCTAAAATAAAGGGAGAACGCACCGGTAAAGGCGGTCTTGAAGGTTTCTTGGGAAATTTATTCCACCAACGATGAGTGTATCTCCTGCTCCAATTCCAAACGAGTATCTCGATTTACGGGGTACACCCTGTCCGCTCAATTTTGTGCGGACAAAACTTTACTTGGAAAAGATGCCACCCGGTAGTCTCTTGGAAGTGTGGCTAGACCCCGGAGAACCGATTGAACAAGTTCCTGACAGCCTTACGATGTCCGGTTATCAGGTTGAAAATATTATCAACCGTGCTGAATATTTTTCCTTGCTCGTTCGTCGTCCAGTTGCGTTATAGATGATGGTTGAAAATATCGAGACGCAACTTTTAGGTACTGTAGTGGCAGTACAAGCCAACTTCTACCAGGTGCAATTAGACCAACCCGTTGCATCACCGTTTTTGTTGTGTACCAGACGTACCCGACTCAAAAAAATTGGTCAACAGGTGATAGTCGGCGATCGCGTTTGCATTGAAAATCCCGATTGGCAAGGTGGAAGGGGAGCAATTTGTGAAGTTTTACCCCGACAATCCCAACTAGACCGTCCCGCGATCGCCAATGTCAATCAGATACTATTAGTATTTGCTGTCGCTGACCCTCCCCTAGAACCTTTACAACTAAGTCGCTTTCTCGTCAAAGCCGAATCCACTGGTTTACAGGTTAGCCTCTGTCTGAATAAAATTGACTTGATTGCCCCATCAGAACAGGAACAAATTCGCGATCGCCTACGCAATTGGGGTTACGATCCGATTTTAATTAGTGTGAACCAAGGTATTAACATAGACACCCTACTCACTCAACTCAAAGGGAAAATTACCGTACTTGCAGGGGCTTCCGGCGTAGGTAAATCCAGTTTAATTAATACATTAATTCCCTCCCTCAGTCTACGTGTTGGCGAAGTATCCGGTAAACTCGCTAAAGGTCGTCACACCACCCGTCACGTTGAACTATTCCCATCACCCCACGGTGGTTTAATCGCTGACACCCCCGGATTCAACCAACCCGATTTAGACACACCCCCCCACCAACTAATTAATTACTTCCCCGAAGCCAAGCAATTTTTAGCCACAGACACCTGTCGCTTTAGCGACTGTTTACATCGTGACGAACCCGGTTGTGTAGTCCGGGGAAACTGGGAACGATACGAACATTACCTGATATTTCTCGAAGAAGTAATTCTGCATCAACAGCAGCGACAACAGCAAACCAATCCCGAAGCAAACATTAAATTTAAAACCAAACAAAAAGGCACAAGCTACTACGAACCAAAACTGGAAACCAAAAAGTATCGTCAAAAATCTCGTCGTACCCAGTTACAAGAGCTAGAACTACAGTATCAAGAAGCAGAAGAAGATTAAAAAATCCTCAATAGAAAATTTCGTATTGTATTTTGTATTTATGTTGTGTGGAGACGTAGCACTGCTACGTTTCTCTACGATGATTTACGATGATTTTGGTTGAATACAAGCCCTAAATAAATATAGTTTATGACCAAATTTGGCAACATCAAATTAAAACTAAAATTAAACAAATTATAGAATGAAGATTCGCATTACACCTTAACTTTGCGTTTGCTAGTAAATACTTCCGGGTCTTTAGACCGGAGAGTGTCAATATGAAGCTTTTGCTGTACATTCCCTACTCCCGACTACCTGTTACCTACCCTCACGAAAAGACTTTTTCTAGAGACCCTACGTAAAGGTGCAAGATATCAAACTAAGAATCCTCCAGAACTTATGGGACAGAGCAGTGGCTAGCAAAATTTCCGTTTCTCATCCTATTTGAAGTAACTGTCGTAGGTGATAATAAAAAAGTTCTGCCGATGGAAAATAAACCCGAAAATTATCGTTCTAAAATCAAAGTCACAGGTCCATCATTGATAATCTCAACTTCCATCATCGCTCCAAATTTACCCGTTTCTATCCGTAATTTACTTGCGCGTAATTTTTCAACAAAGCTATTATATAAATCCTCTGCCACACAGGGATTAGCTGATTGATCAAAGGAAGGACGACGACCTTTACGACAATCACCATATAACGTAAATTGACTAACAACTAAAATTTCCCCATTAATTTCCTGGACAGATTTTTGCCATCGGTCAGAATCATCATCAGGAAATAATCTTAATTCCAAACATTTACGCGCCATCCAATCTAATTCTGTCTCCGTATCTGTTGCACAAATTCCCACTAATAAATTCAAACCCCGGTCAATTTTTCCAACTATTTCCCCATCGACCCTGACCAGGGATGATTTTACCCGTTGAATAACTACACGCATGAATTTTACTATTAGCAATTACAAATTACGTAGCTTGCTTCCCGCGTAGCGGGTATTACGAATTACATAGTTCTTTAACACAATCTTGTAATTGCTGCAACAGAGTTTGTTCATCCAGATTTTGACCAATTAAAACCAATTGATTTTTCTTGTTACCTTTCCACTCATCGTCGTCCATTGTAAATCGCTTACCGCAAAGATGGAAAATGTGTCGTTTAGGACTTTCTTCAAACCAAAGAATCCCTTTCGCCCGAAAGACATTTACTGGTAGTAAATTATCTAAGAAGTACTGGAATTTACGAATTGATAGGGGTTGATCACTTTGGAAGGAAACGGACATAAAGCCGTCATTTTCTAAATGCTGTGAATGGTGGTGATGGTGTTCGTGGTCATGATGTTCATGACTACAGTTACTATGGTCATGGTCATGGTCATGGTGATGATGATCGTGGTTATGTTCTACCTGAGTCCGAAAATATTTATCGGTCTCGAACAAACCAACACTTAAAATCATTGGTAGGGGAACTTGGGAATTGCGAGTACGAATGATTCTTGCATCTTCTTTGATTTCATTAATACTTTTTTCTAACCGTTCTAATTCGCTGTCAGAAACTAGATCTGTTTTATTCAATAAAATTATATCCCCGTAGGCAATTTGACTATAAGCAGCTTGGGAGTTGAATAAATCCAAACTATAGTTAGCAGCGTCAACAACGGTGATAATTGAATCGAGACGGGTTAAATCCCGTAATTCCGTACTGAGGAATGTTAATGCCACAGGTAAGGGGTCGGCAATTCCGGTAGTTTCCACTACTAAGTAATCCACCTTTTCTGGACGTTCTAAAACCTGATAAACAGCATCGACTAAATCATTATTAATGGTGCAGCAAATACAACCATTACTCAATTCCACCATATTATCTTCGGTGGATACAATCAATTCGTTGTCAATGCCAATTTCTCCAAATTCGTTCACTAATACGGCTGTTTTTAAACCCTTTTGATTAGAGAGAATGTGGTTGAGGAGGGTGGTTTTACCACTACCGAGAAATCCGGTAATAATTGTCACAGGCATCCCCTGTTTGGGAGCGTCTAGGGGAGATTGTACAGAAGATTCGGGTGTAACTGCTTGCATAACGCGCTCAATGTTAAGTTTAAGGTAAATTGGAAGTAAAGTTTAGATTATTTGGCTTTGTGGATATTCTCTGGATTTACCCTGGATTGGGAGCAAATTCCTAGAACTTTCAGGGAATAGCGGTTAAGCGACACTACGCTTTTCTATAGTCACAAGTGTGTACATCACAGTTCTTTGGATGTGTAGCGCCAAATGTATCTGAAACACTAACTATGGAGAAACGAAATTATCAATAGCCAATTTTAGCATTTTGGGGCTATGGGGTTGACACTCAACTAAAGTATGTCCCAATTTCCAATTCCCCCATCTTGTTTGGACACAGCTAAACAGGAAAATAGTTAATTCCAACCCCCAATTTCCAACTCCCCACTCCCTCCGCATCAAGCTATTAAAGTCCTTTATTTTTCTATTCTCACCATAAAAGTATTTAATCACACAGTTTGACAATCTATTAACCTGTTACAAATGTATCAAAAATTCAGTTCAGTACAGGCAATGGTGGATTCTCAGTCGCGGATTGTCACCTACAGTCCAGCTTTTACAATTGTTCCTACCTATGAATGTTTTAATCGTTGTAGCTATTGCAACTTTCGCGTTGATCCAGATGCTGGTAAATTAATTGAGTTATCAACGGTACAGGAAATACTCACGAGGTTACAAAATCAACCTGTTTGCGAAATTCTGATTTTGAGTGGTGAGGTTCATCCTCAATCAAGTCGTCGTCAAACTTGGTTGAAACGGATTTATGATGTAGGAAAACTAGCTTTACAAATGGGTTTTTTACCCCATACGAATGCGGGGATTCTCAGTTTTGCCGAAATGGAAAAACTCAAACAAGTCAATGCTTCGATGGGATTAATGTTAGAACAGGTGACACCAAAATTATTACAAACTGTTCACAAACATGCACCGAGTAAAGTTCCCAGTATTCGCTTACAACAACTAGAATGGGCTGGTTTACTCAAAATACCTTTTACTACTGGTTTGTTGTTAGGTATTGGGGAAAATCAAGCTGATTGGATTGATAGTCTGCAAGCTATTCGGGATATTCACTTACGTTATCAGCATATTCAAGAACTCATTTTACAACCCCATAGTCCTGGTCAACAACAAACCTTTACAGCCGCAACTTTCCATCCCCATTTACTTCCCGATGTGGTGGCTTTAGCGAGAGAAATATTACCATCGGAAATCACAATTCAAATTCCACCGAATTTAGTTTCTGACCATCAATGGTTACTAGCTTGTTTAGAAGCAGGAGCTAGGGATTTAGGGGGAATTAGTCCGAAAGATGAGGTAAATCCTGATTATGCATACCATACAACGGCCAAATTGCAAGAGTTATTACACGCTGCTGGCTGGATATTAAAACCACGATTACCAGTATATTCTCGTATTGACGAGAGTATACCTCAAGAATTACAACCCAATATATTTAAATGGGTGGAACAATTCGAGCAATGGGTGCATCAAAACCAGAAGATAGACACATCAATCTCGGTGAAGTAGCAAGGTTTAAGGAAAGGTTAAAAAAATTCCAAATATCCAGAATTTTTGATTTGGAGGTGAAGATACCATCATCGGCGAAATTTGGTGATTGGTTAAACAGTGGGTGGGAAAAAATGCACAACGAAGATGAAATTGACTTGCAAATTTCTGGAGAAGACATCGCTACAACACCATTAGGGTTAAATATCGATACATTGATTAATAGTGTTAGCTTAAATCCCCCAAATTATCTACAAAATCACTTGCAAAATTTGACATCAGATGCATCTGCTGATTGTTTTACCTGGTATCACCAGGGGAATCGGTTAGAAGATGCTGGATATTATGATGAAGCGGTTAGTTGTTATCAGCAAGCATTGCGTTTAGAACCACAATTGATTTGTGCTTGGAACCGTTTAGGGGCGATTTTTTGTGATTATCTTCAGCGTTATGAAGATGCTTTAGGTTGTTTTAATCAGGCATTGCGCTTAAACTATTTAGATGATTTGACCTGGTATAATCGCGGTAATGTTCTGGAAATGATGGAATGTTATGAAGATGCGATCGCGTCCTATGATTTAGCGATTAAATTAAATCCTGACGATGAGGGTTCTTGGTATGGACGGGGATGGTCGCTGTATTGTCTGGGGGAATTAAACGATGCGATCGCCTCTTTTCAGCAGGCTATTAGTTTAAAACCCTGTGATGACTCGGCTTGGTATAATCAAGCTTGTTGTTATGCTTTGCAGGGACATGTGACTGAAGCGGTTAGGTGTTTGCGACAAGCAATTCAACTAAGTCCCAACCAATATCGACAAATGGCAAAAACCGAAGCTGATTTTGACGAAATTCGCACCGAATCGGAATTTTGTGATTTGATGGGGGAAATTGGGTAGGTAGAGACGTGGCATCCCTAAGTCTCTACCTATGAATGATTTTGGTTTTGATGCAAAATGTAAATAATTATAATTAATACCCGTAAAATCCAAATCAACCATCCACAATTTTAAATGTAAGCAGGTAATACCAATTGGAAACATGGATGTGACAGTATACATGTTGGAAAGTTTTGCTGTGTAAGGGTTTTCAAATCCATAGACGCACGTAGTGCGGTTTCTCGCTAGAGTAATCCAAAATCGAAAATGGTATAGTTATGGCCATCAGAAGCATTAATCCCGCGACGGGAGAACTTCTAAAAAACTTTACAGCCGATAGCGATCACGAAATTGAGCGAAAATTAGACCTCGCACAAAGTGCCTTTCGGGATTATAAACACACTCCAATGACATTGCGATCGCAATATCTCGAAGGTGTTGCGGAAATTCTCACAGACCGCAAAAGCGAGTTTGCCAAAATTATGACCCTGGAAATGGGGAAAACCTACAAAAGTGCGATCGCGGAGGTGGAAAAATGTGCTTTGGTGTGTCGTTATTATGCTGAAAATGCGGCCGATTTTCTTGCGGATGTGGAGGTAAAGAGTGACGCTACTAAAAGTTGGGTCAAATATCAACCCCTAGGGGTAATTTTGGCAGTAATGCCGTGGAATTTTCCGTTTTGGCAGGTTTTTCGCTTCGCTGCACCCGCTTTAATGGCAGGAAATGTGGGTTTACTCAAACACGCATCCAATGTTCCCCAGTGTGCTTTAGCCATTGCCAAGATTTTTCAGCAAGCAGGACTTCCGGAAGGTGTGTTTCAAACTTTACTGATTGGTGGGGAAAAAATTGCCAGTTTAATTAGCGATGACCGCATCCAAGCAGCTACCCTCACTGGAAGCGAACCTGCGGGAGCGTCCCTGGCAAGTGCGGCGGGAAAATGTATCAAAAAAACGGTTTTAGAATTAGGTGGTAGTGACCCCTTTATTGTTTTACCTAGTGCGGATCTGGCTAATGCCACCGCAACAGCTGTCACAGCCAGGATGTTAAATAACGGTCAATCCTGTATTGCAGCCAAACGGTTTATTGTCATTGATAGTATTGCCGACCAATTTGAGCAGTTATTTCTGGAGAAATTCCAAACCCTGAAGGTTGGCGACCCCATGCAGGATGATACCGATATTGGTCCATTGGCGACACCCGATATTCTCCAGGATTTAGCCCAACAGGTAAAAATGGCAGTAGAAGCTGGTGCAAAGGTAATTTACGGCGGTAAATCCCTGCCAGAATTGGGTGGTAATTACTACCAACCCACCATTTTGACCAATGTACCCATTGATAGTGATATTGCCAAGGAAGAATTTTTTGGTCCAGTAGCCATGCTATTTCGTGTCCCCGATATTGACGCGGCGATCGCATTAGCCAATGCTACCCCTTTTGGTTTAGGTGCAAGTGCTTGGACACAGGATGAAAGGGAAATGAACCGCTTGGTTAACGAATTAGAAGCCGGTGCAGTGTTTATCAATGGAATGGTTAAATCCGACCCCCGTTTACCCTTTGGGGGGATTAAGCGTTCTGGCTATGGACGGGAGTTGAGTATTCAAGGTATCCACGAATTTGTCAATATCAAAACCGTTTGGGTCAAAGGATTTTAGATTTGGGAGTTGGGAGTTGGGATTGAGGAGACAGGAAACAGAATGATAGGATACGAAGATTAGGAATAGTCCGCCTAGGGTGCAAGATGTACTTCATGGAAACCAAATATTTTGCTCCCAACTCCCATACTTAACGCGGTTTAACTACTAGTACAGAACAATGGGCTTCCTCCATGACTTGGCTGCTGACAGAACCTTGGACGATGCGATTCATACCGACTAAGCCGCGATTACCGATGACGATTAAATCGGCTTTGTGAATGTTGGCAAGGCGAATAATTTCTTCTGCGGGTTCTCCCGTTACTAGTTCAATTTCCGTGGGGAAAGCTAATTTGGCTTGATAGGTTTCTAATTGTTTTTCGATGCTAATATACGTCAGGGCCTGGGATTCTGGATGGGGACGGTCGGCAGGAATATCTAACTCGGTTTTGTCGGTGGGAAAAACATGACACAGGATAATTTTGGTGTTTTTGGCTAGGGATAATTGTTCCACCATTTGCATCACCCGATCGGCTAATTCTGAGCCATCCAATGCAACTAGAATTGTGTTTAGCACCGCTATTGCCTCCTTACCATCATAGAATTTTAGTGTGCAGCGATTATGGTTTTTTGTGGTGATTGCAGGAAAAAATTTAACAATTGAAGCTATGGAGGCTGCATTTATGACAATCTATTGCGCGATCGCCTACTGGTGACAGGTATTTTCTACAATTTAATTAGGCGTAAAAATGAAGGGTTTTAGTGGGTTATATGGTTAAAACCGTTGCCGATGTGATGACTTGCGACCCGATTGTCGTTGGTTTGCAAACTCCTTTGAATGAAGCAATTCAAATCCTAGCAAGTAAACGCATTAGTGGGTTGCCTGTGGTAGATGAGGCTGGTAAATTATTGGGTATTATTTCGGAAACGGATTTAATGTGGCAGGAGGCAGGTATAACTCCCCCTGCCTATATTATGTTTCTCGATAGTGTGATTTATCTCAAAAATCCTGCCGCCTATGAACGGGATTTACACAAGGTTCTAGGACAAACCGTTGGCGAGGTGATGACCAAAAATCCCATTACTATTTCTCCCGATAAACCTTTACGGGATGCTGCTAGGTTGATGAATGAGAAAAATGTCCATCGTTTACCCGTACTTGACAGTGAGGGTAAGGTAATTGGTATTCTCACCCGTGGTGATATTGTGCGGGCAATGGCGGCGATCGCATAACCTGCATTTCTCACAAAACCCTAAAACTCACAGGGAATTAGAGAGTAGGGAGTAGAAGCAAAATTAATTCGTTACTCAAGGCTTACAACTTACTCGTGAGAAATCCAGGATAACCCCATATTCATCACCAATTCATCAAAATCAGTTCATTCGGGTGAGATTAGTCCATGAGTATTACTCCTGAGTCGGTACAAGAATTATTAGCTTCGGAAGATTTAGGCGATCGCCTGCGTGCGGTCAATCAAATTCGTACTTTGGAACCTGCTGCGGGGTTTGAATTATTGCAAACGGCGATTCAAGACCATCATGCAAGAGTACGTTATGCAGCGATCAGTCAAATGGATACTTTAGGTGGACAAAATCCCCAATTATCCCTAGAAATTTTACGCGATCGCCTGCTCAATGATAAGGAACCCGATGTCCAAGCAGCAGCAGCTGATTGTTTAGGTGCTTTAAAATTAACCGCAGCTTTCGAGGATTTGTACCAACTCTACCACTCCACCACCGAATGGCTGATCCAGTTTAGTATCATTGCCGCATTGGGTGAAATGGGTGATCAACGTGCTTTTGAACTTCTCCAACAAGCCCTCAATTCTGACAACGAGTTAGTGCAAACAACTGCAATTCGAGCTTTAGGTGAACTTGGCAACCCCGCAGCTATTCCCCTACTTGTACCCTATGCAACTAACCCGGATTGGCAAGTTCGTTACAGTGTCGCTTGCGCACTCAATTTACTCAATCAACAGGGTGATGATGCTGCTAAATCTACCCTTGCGACCCTTGCTGAAGATGAAATCGCTGCTGTTGCAGAGGAAGCACAACGCGGCTTAAATGTTTAAAGTATTTAAGTGTTCCGAAAAACCCCACACATGCGGGGGTTTCTGCCAGTGACGAGAATCACACCTATTAATGATTCATGTCCTAGTAAAAAGGTAATTTCACTGACATTATTATGAATAACTGAACTCTAGCCGAGTCATTAATAGGGAACACACTGGATAGCCGACAGCCTTGTCAGAGACTGTCGGTTTTTGCTATTTCCATCGTGATAATAATTTTGAAAAATACCACGGATGAATTTTATTTGTAGCGATATATCGCGTCTCTAAATTCAGCAATTTTGATGAGTGACCAAAATCACAGCCAGTTATGACCTAGGTCATTTTACGGAGTGCGATCGCCCTGGAATAATCGAAGATGACTGAACTCTAGCCGAGTCATTTAATAGGGAACACACTTAGCTACCGATGGATTTCACACATCTGTCGGTTTTTTATTTTGCAAATTTCCAGTAATTCCCCCAAGTTACCTGATTTGAAGGTGAGTAGGAAGTAGTAACAAAATCAAATTCCTATTTTCTAGTAAGTGACCAAAATCACACTAGGTCTTGATTGATGTCATTTATGTAGACAAAGGAAAAACCAATAATAGAAAACAACTGAACTCTAGCCGAGTCATTAATAGGGAACACACTGGAGAACCGACAGCTTTCACGGACTGTCGGCTTTTTATTTTTGATTACGAAATTATTCAACTAAACCATGCTGGATTGCAAACCTAACTAATTGGGAACGATTACTATTATTTGTTTTGTGTAATAAACTGCTAACGTATTTTTCCACAGTTCGCGGACTTAAATGTAATTTGCGACCCATATCCGCATTTGACAAACCTTGACACAGCAGACTCAAAACTTCTCGCTCCCGCTTAGTAAAAGGTTCCGGTAGAAGGGTTTCTCGTGATTTTTGTTCTGAATTTAATTCGTCATGACCCGATTCTTGATAAACTGATTGCAGGAATTGCGATCGCTTGAGTAAATTCCGAATTGCTGCTCCTAATTCTTCCAATTCAAAGGGTTTAGGTAAGTATAAGTCACAACCTGATTCGTAACCGAGAATCCGCTCCTGGGTTTGATTCCGTGCTGTTAACAGAATGACAGGGAGAACCCCTAAATTCGGATTTTGCCGTAGACGACGCACCAATTCGTAGCCATTCATACGTGGCATAATAATGTCTGTAACGATTAAATCAATCGGATTACTCTCCGCGATCGCCAAGGCTTTCTCTCCGTCACCAGCAACCATCACCTCGTATCCACATAACTCCAGATAGTCGTTAATGGAGATACAAGTACTGAAATCATCATCGACAACGAGGATTTTTAATGACATCGAATAATCCCCCTCGTATTCGCTATTCTCGGAATCACTTAACAATACAAATACTCGTCAAATTTAAGCATCAAGCAACGGTTTTTGATTTTACACTTTGAAGAATACATGATTATAAATTTATGAATATACAATCCAAAATAGCAAACAATATCTATTTATAGACGTTTTCTATCAAGATTTTCCCCAAAATACGATTGTCAAGATGGTGTTCTACAGAAGTGTAACAATTATTACCCAAAAACAATCGAGAATCAAAAAGTAATAAAGGAATTAAATCCGAATATGAAGTAGAAATTTGACCTTGTGTAACGTCTCTTGCAAGTATGTAAAAATAATATAATGTATTCTGAGATACTTAGTATTATTAGATAGGTGAGATAAGATCCACGATCCATCCTGACTCAGGTTATAGTATTTTACTATACTGTGAGCAGTTAGCTGTGTATCCTAATCCAAGAGATTTTGGCAATTTGGCAAGTCCAATTTCTCTCCGCTATTAGTATAGGTGTTTGTAAACCTAAAAAGGAGAGAACAGCAACAAAAATCACAGAATCAAACAGTAATCCGTTAATTTTGAATTGGCAAAG
>CALJJQ010000028.1 GCA_937973965.1 uncultured Calothrix sp.
TTGAAGGTGATATTCCCCTCCCCCCAGGCTTTAGTAACGCCACTATCCTCCGAGATGGAAGAGTTATCCCCCTACTTAACTTACCAGAATTACTATACACTATCGCCAGCCAAACACCTCCCCCCTCCCACCAACCATCCATTCCCCAACCCAGTAAACTCACAATTCTCCTCGTTGACGATTCGGTCAATGTTCGCCGTATTGTAGCCCATCGTCTGCAACAACAAGGCTATTCCATCCTCGAAGCCGAAAACGGACTTGAAGCACTCAACCAATTGCAAAACCATCCCCACATCACTGCCATCATCAGCGACATTGACATGCCCCAACTGAATGGCTATAGATTGTTAGAAAAATTACAATTAAAACCGGAAACAGCCACAATTCCCGTGATGATATTAAGTTCCCATAACTGCGAAAAATATCGAGAAAAAGCCTTTAATCTCGGTGCAAAAGCCTATCTCAAAAAACCCTGCAATGAGCATGAATTATTACAAACGGTTTCCGCATTGATAGGAATCAGAAAGTAGGAAAATTATTGGATTTTAGATTTTAGATTTTGGATTGGAAGATGCACTTCAAGATGTAGTACACTCTTATTCCAGAAGAACTTCTTCTTCTCCCACTCCCCACCCCCTATTCCCAACTCCTACCTAATTTTCCAAATCCATCATTTTCGCTTTCATCAGTTGGGGGTCACCAGTGTCAATCAGACAGCCTTTTTCCAGTAAAAACGCACCATCGCCGTAATTTAACTCGTCCAAGCGGTGTGTCACCCATAAAGCCGTAATTCCGCGACTTTTGACGAGATTGCGGACAGAAGCAACTAAATCAAGTTGACTATCTGGATCGAGTAAAGCCGTGGGTTCATCCAGTAACAAAACTTCACAATTCCTGGCTAAAGCCCCAGCGATCGCCACCCGTTGTTTTTGTCCCCCACTGAGAGCATAAATAGGACGTTGAATCAGGTGTTGGAGATTGACTGCTCGTAAAGAAGCTTCAACGCGATCGCGAACTGCTTTGATAGGCAATTTTTCAGCAACTAAACCAAAAGCAACATCAGCACCAACCGTTGGCATAACTAACTGGTGGTCGGGATTTTGAAACACGAAACCAACGCTGGGGGGAACATAAATTTCCCCTGACTCCGGTGTTAATAAACCCGCAATCAGTCGCAATAGGGTCGATTTACCACTACCATTTGTCCCCAACAACATCCAAAATTCACCCTTGGGAACTTGCAGAGAACAATCCTTGATAACAGGTTCTCCCGAAGCCCATTTAAAGTTTAAATTTTCAACCCTAATCCCAAATTCAGTCATTAAATAAATTCTCTAAAATTAGGCAACAAGTTAAATAAATCTACGTGAAATCTACGAAAAAGCTTGAATATAGAGGCGCTATGAGCGCAACTACGTACCTTTTTTTCACCCATCAAAATTAATCACATGGAATACTATAGCAATCCAGAACCATTCGTGAGAAAACACTCAAAGAAAAATCCTCAGTCTACAAGCATCCTAGCCTTGATCTATTCTCACGTATCATCTAGGACTGCTATAGGAGATTACGAATTACGTAGACGCGAAGCGGCTTGCCGTAGGCTATTACAAATTACAAATTATTTTTTTACTAGGGGAAGAAACGACCTACCAGTTCATACAAGTATAATCGATTACTCCCCCTCAGTCGGAAAATTTAGCTCTCGTTTAACACAAAAAAGCCAGGTTGTCTAGTACCGGTTCCCGATACACCTTCTTTTTGGGAAACAATTACCCCAGAGATTTCGCTAGCCCTAACAGCGATTTTCTTCTCAATTTTACCCTCACACTTAAGTTCGATAATATCAGGTGAACCAGAACGCATGGCTGTCATCACCAATTGATACACTGCATCCGCATCCTCTGCGGTTTTGCGCTGAATCGAAACTGGGAAAGGGGTATTACGAACCGTCAAATCAATCGTATACATTTAGCTGGCTTGAATTAAAAACTTAACTGTAGCAATTATTGTAGCGTCCGTGTTATGAAAATTTGGGATTTTAGATTTTTGATTTTGGATTGAAGGAGATAGGAGAGGGTAAATTGAACAATTATCGTAGGGACGACCCGATGGGTTTTCCTCGGATTAGTGTAGCAATTGGGCTGGGAAAACAGCATATACAGATGGTTTACCCATTCTCACTGACATGCACATTCTTGACCAAAAAAATTCTATCCGCAGATAGAATCAAATTTCTCATGTTTCTCATAAACGTCTGAAGGCCTGATTATACAAATCTTTGGGCGCTTGTCGCTTCCGGAAAAAGTTGAAATTATCACCTCAAATAGCAAGTTAGATTAAAAACCCCCTGGAAAAAATAGTAATTTCCCTCTAGAATTATTAGAGTCGGTAAAAAATTGTAAACTGGATTTGACAACCCAGTTAGTGATCTGCTTTTTGGATATTATTTTTTTTCGCCAGAAGTAGACACATCCAGTAATTATAAGAAAATTGGAGATTTACTCACATGACCATCGCAGTAGGACGCGCCCCCAGTCAACGTGGGTGGTTTGACGTACTCGACGACTGGTTAAAGCGTGATCGCTTCGTGTTTGTAGGTTGGTCAGGAATCCTACTTTTCCCCTGCGCCTACCTAGCACTGGGCGGTTGGCTAACCGGAACCACCTTCGCCACCAGTTGGTACACCCACGGCTTGGCATCATCCTATCTAGAAGGATGT
>CALJJQ010000029.1 GCA_937973965.1 uncultured Calothrix sp.
GGGTTGGTAGTCGAGGTGATGCGGTGTTACGATTGCAGCAAAATCTTCAGAAATTGGAATTTTATACCGGACCCATTACTGGTAACTTTGGTACTCAGACCCAACAAGCGGTAATCAGGTTTCAAAGAGCCTATGGAATTACACCCAATGGGGTTGCTGGACCACAAACTTTAGCTACTGTCAACCGTTTGATTCTCGCAGAAAGACCGGTACCGATACCCCAACCCCAACCTAATCCTCCAGATTTTGGTGGTCCCTATGAAACCCTCAGACCCGGCGATCGCAATCCGTTTGTGACTAGATTACAAGAAAATTTACGTACTCTGGGCTATTTTAACCAAAATCCCACGGGTTTTTATGGTGATGTCACCAGAGATGCTGTTGCTCGTTTTCAAAGCGATCGCGGTTTACCTTTAACTGGAGTTGCTGACCGCAATACCCTCATTGCAATTGAAGAAGCCATCAGGAATGGGGGAGTATCACCAAGACCCGAATGTTCGCCTAATGGTGGTAATGTCTGTCTAGGAGAACGTAGTCAACGGGTTGCATTAATCCAGCAAAGACTATTGCAATGGGGATTTTTCCGGGGTAATGTGGATGGATTTTATGACCAATCTACCCGTGATGCTATTGTGCAATTCCAACGCTATAGTGGACTTGCTGCTACGGGAATTGTTGATTATCAAACTTGGCAAGCTTTAGGATTAGACAACAACCCTAACCCTATTGGCAATGTACCCAGAAATAACTACGTTGTCGCGATTCCCATCCGTGCTAATGATACCCTGGAACGGGTACGGCAATTTGTCCCCCAAGCTCAACTAGATAAATCCCGTAGAGGTGATTTTGTCAATGCAGGTGCATTCTCTAATCGCAGTGACGCTGAAAGATTAACACGTCAACTACGCGATCGCGGTTTTGATGCACGGGTTGAGTATATCAACTAATTCCACTTGAGATGTGAGATTGGGAACCTCTCTTTCCATCTGTCCTATTCTTTTTCAAATTGCTATTACATTGGCTAACTAACAACTAGTTAACATTTCACTAACACAACTAACGGTCTTAATAACCGTTATTTTTTTGGGCGTTGTTGAATCCAGGTATAAATTTAAATGTTGTTAAATGTTGTAGAGACGCGATATATCGCGTCTCTAGGGGGATTACAGCTATTTCTGGGAAATAGACCAAATTTCAAATATTTGCCTGTGTTAATAGCGTGATTTGATAGATAGGAAGCTATTTTTGGTGGTTTTCTAGTTTGTAGTTCATAGATTGCAGATTTGGATTTTCGATATTGAGTGACGAATAATAGGCAGTTACAAACAAGGGTAAAACCAATGTCAACATTGCAATCATCGTTCCTACAACGTCTGCCAAGCGATGGGTTCGGTGTACGTTTATATCGGCAGACTGGGTATTAGAATTCATAAATAGTTTGATACTGTTTTTTCACCTTCTGTTGTGATTCGTTGTCTACGAAGCACACTTCTATTTTAGCTATTTTTAACATCAAAAAGTATATAGAAACATAATTTCAATATTTTTTAGATAATACTTTATCGAGATACCATGTTATGTGCATCTGTCTATACCAAGCTATATCTAAGGAAAGATTCATCATCGGTAAATAATATTTCCTAGTTAATGTTACTTAGATAATGAGCTGCAACTTTCAAGTTTTTTTCTCCGATACAAAAATTACAATCAAGTTGCTTACATATATTATAATTCACTTTCTCTTCTTCGCCATATTTATTACCTATTTTTCTCGTTTTCAGAAAAATAGCTGATTTTTCAAGTTGTTTCAGATGCCAATTAGATTTTTTTGATACCGAATAAATACGGATTTTTCCCAGCAAATTCCCACAATATCCGCAATTATACATAAAGAAAATGAGTTTAAATTCGCGGAGGTGATTTAGTCTGGTAGTTACTTGCAAAAAAATATGCAGATACTCTTCAACCTTTTATTTAAAAGTTACCAGTGATTACACGTATCAGTTTTTCTGGCAAGTTGTTAAATTCCTAGAAAAAATTATGGCAATCTACTGATGAAGCTTTTCAAAAAAGATTGTTGATACTAATAGTTATATATTAATTATTTTTATACGAAACGTCGGATACCCAAGGTGAAATTTTTATTTATCAGATTGATGTCCTCACGAAAATCACAAAGTAAATAGCATATAAATTAATTGAACTAAAATCAATATGTCTAATGGTATAAAATCATGAAATATTTGGGTTGTCTGCAATGTTTTGTCTGGATTTGGGTTGTCTGCAATGTTTTGTCTGGATATCAGGAAACTATCTGAGGCTGAAAAAAATATGTTATTTTCCAACTTCATCAAATCGAAAATAAAATCCCGAATTAATGCGAAAATAGGGGGTATGACACCCTATTTAACTCCAACAATTGAATCATCAAATCAAAATGATTGCAATACGCCTTAGCTGGCTATACTCTCTAAAGACTGCGATCGCGCTCTCATAAAAGCAAACAAAACAGACAAAATCAACATAAAAAACCGCCTCGCTCTGGAGGTCGGTTTGGTTAAGCAATCGGAGGGTATTTACAGACTAATCTGTTCATCAGGAAACTGCTGTAGCGTCATGAACACTTACTCTTGATTGATCAACCAAGACATAATTATTTGCCATAGGCATCCATTGGTTCTTTAATAAATCGAATATAAAGATGTTTAAATGTGGATTTGATTACCCTTGGCATTCCAAAGTCAATTGGCATATACTTTTCTGGTAATTGCCAGTCTTCAATTTGCAACATGTCTGGTTTGAGTTGGGGAAAGGCAATATCCTCTAATCCCGTTCCTAAACCTAATCGCATGGCAGCCATAATTGTTGGCACTTGCTCAGGAGAAACCTGTACAATATCAGCGATAGCCTGATCAAGGGCAAAGACATCTGTTGATGCACCTAGTACTCCTAATTTGCGAGGTTCACCATTACTTGGACCATTCCCCTCATGACCGATAATCCCGTCGATGATAGTTAAATCTGGATTAATAGTCCGCGCTGTTTCCACTAACATGTCTGCAAATCGCTCTTGGTTTTTACCCGCTTCCATATGCCACCAAGCCTTCATTTTCCCTGGAACGCAACCAAAGAGGTTTTTCACACCCATCGTCAACACTAACTGCACGTGGGATTTCACCTTGGGAAGATTAATCACCACATCTGCTTCCATTGCTTCCTTACAAACCAATAGGTGATTAAATTCATCTCCTGCTGTTTGATAGCGTTTGCCATGAAATTCCACTACAGGCAAATTGAGCTCGTCTAACACAGGTTGATATCCACTGGCGATCGCTACTCCCTTAGCACTCCCAAAGGCTGGACTGTCTCCTAAAAATGGTTTTCCATCTACTGCCATCACCATTTTTGCCACTTCCCGTACTATTTCCGGACGGGTTGTACATTCCTTTCCTGGACGCGCACCAGTCAGTAAATTTGGCTTGAGCAAGACCCGATCCCCTGGTTGGACGAATGCAGACATCCCCCCCAAGGGTTGCAATAGGTTCTCTAGGGATTCCCCTAGGCGATCGCTTTCGTAGGATGTGGCTCTAATTAGGCTAACTAATGGTTGACTTGGTTGAGTAGATGGCATCAAGTTTGACATAAATTAAAGTAATTTTTCCCACACAAGGTCATTTACACCTTATCCCATTTTTGGTTTTTATCTAGGGAGTAGGGAGCAGGGAGTAGTAATGGCATGATAAAGCTACATGGTTTAGTGATGTCCAAAGGATGTGAGAAGCTTCCATGAATATGATTGGGGGTGTACCGGAAAATTTTCTGTTGAATTATTCAGTTTTGATTGATCATAATTTTTGGCATCTAGCTATACTATTAGATAAATCCTATGTATATTAATTACAATCGACCGCAGGAACAGTGACAGTTTTAATTGTGGATGGGGGAAGTTTTCCCAGCACAAGGTCTACAGTAATTATGGGTATCTAACATCCAAGTTCGATATACCTAATCACTGATGGATGGTGTAAAGGCTGAAAAAATTAATAACGGCTAGACAATTCGACTCATTTTTTCCAAATTGAGAACCTGAGCAAGTTGTTGTTCATCCATTAATCCCCGCTCCAGAACGATTTGTCGCAGAGATTTGCCTGTTTCTAAGGATTCTTTAGCAACCGCAGCAGCGTTCAAATAACCAATGTGGGTATTTAAAGCCGTCACTAATGCCAAACTACCTTCCGCATAGGCTAAACAGCGATCGCGGTTCACACTTATTCCCTGAATACACTTTTGTGTCAAAGCAGCAATAGTATGACCGAGAATCTCAATGCTGTGGATCAAGTTATAGGCAATTAAGGGCATCATTACATTCAATTCCAATTGTCCAGCTTGGGCTGCCAATGCGATCGCACTATCGTAACCCATGACCTGAAAACAAACCATTGATGTCATTTCCGCCATTACTGGGTTGTATTTTCCTGGCATAATCGAGGAACCTGGTTGGACTGGGGGAAGTTGAATTTCCTTCAATCCAGTTTTTGGTCCTGAATCCATGAGTCGCAGGTCGTGGGAAATTTTCGCAATATCTTGGGCTAGATTGCGAAGGCTTCCTGACACACTGACAAAGGCTGCCATACTCTGCATTGCCGCCATCAAATGGGGCGCTGATTGCAAAGGACAATTAATCAACCCTGATAAAACTTCTACCACACGTTGCCGGTATTGGGGGTGAGTGTTCAGACCCGTACCCGCAGCACTACCACCGATTCCTAACACCATTAAGTCACCGCTAGCGGTATAAATCCGGTTTTGATGGTCACTGATAATTTGTTCCCAAGCGGCAAAGGTATCTCCTAAACGGACGGGTACTGCATCCTGAAGGTGGGTGCGTCCCGATTTGACGACATCTTGGAATTCTTCCGCTTTAGCCGCTAGTGCCGCTATCATTAAATCTAACGCTGGTTGTAAAGTGTTAGTCAATGCTAACAGTCCCCCAATCCGAATGGCGGTGGGGATCACATCGTTAGTTGATTGACCGTAGTTTACATGGTCATTAGGATTAATCCGTTGATAATTACCTTTGCGATCGCCTAATAATTCTAAGGCTCGATTGGCTAAAACTTCATTCACATTCATATGGTGGGAAGTTCCCGCACCAGCTTGATACACATCCACCACAAATTGATCCCGCAATTGACCGGCTAAAATTTCATCTGCTGCTTGGACAATTGCTTGGCTAATATCTGCGGGGATACAACCGAGATCCCCGTTGACTATGGCTGTTGCTTTTTTGATGTAAATGCAAGCATCCACGTAGGTCGGTAAGGGACGAATCCCACTAATGGGGAAATTTTCGATGGCTCGCAGGGTTTGAATCCCGTAATATACATGGTCGGGTATCGTGCGATCGCCCATTGAGTCGCTTTCAATGCGGTCTAGGGAATTGGGGGTATCAGACATTTTGCTGGAAGTATCCTGGAAATATTTAAGCTTGGATTTTTTGAATTAAATCATAAAAAGGTTGCCAATTATCATCAATCACAATTGGTTCCCAAATGGATTCAATCACAGGTCGGGTAATCACTGTCTGGGGATTAATTTTGTTGAGGTCAACCGATATTTGTGGAATCGTATTTCTATCTAAACGGGTTAGTAAACGATGATATATACCTGACCACTGCACAAATAACTCGGAAGCACCAAGGGATTGGCCAATTTCCGAATTAGCTAAAATGGAATTAGCATCATTTTGCCATTTTTCGCTAAACCCACGGGCAATATCGGCAAAAAAATCATGATAACTGACTGGATAGGTTTTTAAAAACCGGATTGTGGTTTGACATAATTCATTAATTTCTTCCCCAGGAAGTAAGTTCCCAATAGTAGATGTAAATCCCAGCTTTTGTGATAGTCGTTGTCGATATTCTTGAAAATAAACTGCTTCAAATTTTGCCAGACTAGCTTCCATTTCCCTGCTAGGAATGACCGCAGATAGGGGTTTTTGTAACAATTCCAGATTCAACTTACAAATTGCCGGTTGATTTCCATAGCAATAACGACCATACTCATCAAAATAGGCAGCCGTAAACTGGGGATTATAATTAGGAATAAATGCATAGGGACCATAATCAAAACTTTCCCCCGTAATTGACATATTATCGGTATTTAAAACCGCATGACAAAAACCTGCCGCCATCCATTGTCCCACCAATTGGGCAACCCGTTGGACTAATTCACCATAAAACTGAATATATTTACTTTCGCCACTTTCTAATAAATGGGGATAATACACATCAATCACATGGTCAAGTAACTTTTTAATTAAATCCGGACGTTGGAGAAAATGTAACCTCTCAAACGTACCAAAACGGATATGGGATCTGTTCATCCGTACCATCACCGAAGAACGAGTTGGTGACGGTTCATCCCCCCGCCACAATTCTAAACCCGTTTCCACCATACTGAAACAGCGAGAGGTGCGTACCCTCATCCGGTGCAACATTTCTGCGGCTAAAACCTCCCGCACACCCCCTTTAAGGGTTAACATCCCATCACCACCACGGGAATAGGGAGTACGTCCAGACCCCTTCGTACCAAAATCGTAAAGTTCACCGTCCTTCCCCCTCACCTGTCCGTACAAAAACCCCCGACCGTCACCTAATTGGGGGTTATAGACTCCAAATTGATAGCCATGATACCGCATTGCTAGTAGGGGTTTACGTCCGACAAATTTACCAAAGGCATTGATAAAATCTGTATCACTGACATCCCTGGGGTTAAGTCCAAACAGGGGTAGAAGTGCATCGTTACGCCAACGTAAAATGTGTAGAGGAAACTCCGCAGCCGTAACTTCATCGTAGTAGTCATTCCCTAGGGACTCGAAACTGGGTTCATAGTTGAGGTTGAGGAATGGATTCAGGGAATTGGGTTCGGAAGATGGGGATTGATTCATGCGGTATGTAGACGAATTGTTATTGATCCAATTTTAGTGGTACGGGAGTTAATAAGTGACCACCAGGGGAAGGAAAATATATGGTCTTCAATAACTTTTCTCAATATACACTGGGGGGTGACGAAAACTTCTGAAACTATGATACAGCAATAGTTTTAAGCCAGTTTGCCATAAAAAGATAAACTACATTTTCCGGCTTTATTGATTCTATTATTAATAAGCTTTGGGCAAAAGCCTTATTTTTCGGTTGAACTTGGCTCTGAATTTAGTTTTATAGTTAGGGCGATCGCTATTCTATAATCCTTGCTGCATAAACATTTCAAGCTAGATTGTCACCCCTCCAGCAACATACAGCATTATCTAAGAATTATCTGAGAATGGAGAAAACTTTTGTCAAAGCAGTTTTGGATAAATCGGGAAAATTGAGATATCGTAGTTTCAAAAAGCTCATAAATACCGTATTTATTACTATTCTCTGAATCAGTAAGGATTTTGAGGTGTGAATATTTTCAATTAGGGAAAGTTTAAATCCGGATTTCCTTGATGTCGATTCCCGGTTGAGAATTTTCCGTTTAAGTATACTGGTTATCAACATTTTGGGAATTATACCCTTACAATCTTCACTAAAGTTCATAATGCATTTTGATGCTTTCTACTGAGCTATGTAATCTGGTTGACTAAATTTATTGATAGTTCAGTTTTGCCCAAATATAATTGTATTTTTGTATGCAAAATTGAGGAATTAAATGCAAATTTAGTTGAACCATCAGCTGTTGATCTATTAGCCACAAATCCTATGCAAGAAGCAATATTTTATCGCTTCTTTTTTTCGTGTGTTCGTAGAACAGCCCATAGCTGCAAAAATTTGAAAGCGCTAAATGAACTGGATGTAACTGGATGTAAATAGATTGGTCAAATGAGGAGTGTGACGAAATATGCGTACTAGTAATATTATCGCTTTGTTGTTGGCATTAGGTTTAATGGTGACAGTTTCTGCTTGTGGTGGTTCTGAAAACGGTTCGGAAGCGAATGAAACTCCCACTACAGAAGCTGCTCCTGCAGAAACTTCCACTACAGAAGCTGCTCCTGTGGAGACTCCCACCACAGAAGCTACTCCTGCAAATTAATACCAGATTATCCAGACGGAATATATCCTGTCAGAGTTAATCACATCAACAATTTCTCTGCGATCGCACTCTCGTTTTCCGGAATCGAGTAGTCTAGTAGTCTATCGCATTAATTTTTAAGTTTGTAGTAGCAGTTATAATCCTTTATTGTCGCGATAGATCGCAACTACAAACCCCACTTTAATGCGTCAGACTACTAAGAATAATGCGATCACTTGTTTATTGGCGTTGCTGAATACAAATATGAATTTTCAATTTTAGGTTGTGTTGTTTAGAGACTTAGCATTGCTACGTCTACGATAATTTGCTAGATCAAAATGTAAACAAATATAATTCATGTCCAAATTCAGCAACACTTGTTTATTTAACGTGAATACTCCTAGGTCGTAGCGAGCTACGACGGATTGTAAACGCTACAATCTCTGTGAATCAATAATTTTGAAAGTTCAGGTTTAAAGTAACCTCATCCATCAGTTGAGAACAAAGTCAATTACTGACTGATTTCCGGTTTAATGATTTTATTCTCAACATCCTAGGAGGTTTTTAAAAACTTCTATTTCCTAGGAATGATACTGGACAAGAGTTTCAGGCTTTATAACTCATCGAACTCGCGTTTATTTACTAATTTCTTGTAAAGCTGCGATTAATTTGTGGTAATCGTTGATGCTATTATAGATTTGGGCCGAAACTCGCACTAATAAGCCTGGTGGGAATTGCCAAGGAACGATTTGGACTTCAATCCCAAATTTATCTAACAAGACATCATGTAAATCCAAGTAATTCCAAACCTGCAAACCATCGGGAACAGGAATTGCAGCCATTGAACCCAACATCGATTCCGGTGCTAATACCTGGTGTGAAAATGCATCACTAATCAATTTTCTGGCTGTAGTTACTAAATTATGATTGTGTTGCATTAATTCATCCCACCCCCCCTGAAACCAGGAACCCATCAAGGAAATTGCTTCGGGAACACACATATAGGGGGTAGGATCATCAGTCCCCGTCCAATCAAATTCTAGTTGAAAGCGACTTTTATCGGTACGGGAAGAATTGGCACCATGACTGATAGATAAGGGACGAATTTTTGTCTGTCGATCGCGCTGAACGTATAAAAAACCCGATCCCTTTGGCGCACATAACCATTTATGGCAGTTACCAGTATAGTAGGTCGCACCCAATTCCCGCAATTTTAAGGGTATCATCCCTGGTGCATGAGCTCCATCAACTAGGGTCTCTATTCCCTGACTACCTAATTGCTGAGTCAATTCCTGTATCGGAAAAATTAATCCAGTCTGACTAGTAACATGATCAATTAACACTAAGCGGGTTTTGTCAGACACCCCATCCATCACTGCGGTGATGATTTGCTGCTTTTCCTGGATCGGGAATGGTACATCCACCACTACGACTTTTGCACCATAACGTTGGGCAACATAATCTAAAGCATTACGACTAGCATTATACTCATGGTTGGTTGTTAATAATTCATCCCCAGTATTAATATCCAGGGAACGCAAAACCGCATTTACCCCTGTCGTCGCATTGGGGACAAACACCACATCTTCCGGATCTGCACCCACAAAATTAGCCAAGCACACACGGGATTGGTCTAACAATGGTTCCCAATCACGCATGAAAAATCGCAAAGGTTCATTTTCAAGTTGCGATCGCAGATAGGCTTGTTTTTGTAAAACTATCCTCGGACAAGCACCAAAAGAACCGTGATTGAGAAAAACGATTGCAGGATCAATTAGCCAATGCTTACGGAAGTGAGAAGTTGGAGTAATCTCAATCACTTAAATAACCACCCCATCACACTTACACCCTAAAAAATCCTGCTTCAATTTTAATTTTAACTCCCCAGGCAGGATTCGAACCTGCGACCAATCGGTTAACAGCCGACCGCTCTACCACTGAGCTACTGAGGATAGCACTCTATTAATAATAATCTCAATAAATGGAATTGACAAGTACTTTTGAAAATTTTTTGGGGATTTTGGGGAAAATGACGCGCGAATCCTGAATCAACAAGCTTTTGAGGATTTTCTGAATAATCAACGCCAAGAGTGACCTTCACTCCACGATGAAAGCCACAGCAACGCCGAAATCTCTACTGTTAGGGAAAATATTTAGTTTTACTTATAAACTCATCCGTAATTCCGACAGTTTTTGACGCGCTTTGGCATCGATGGAATTGGCCAAAAACCGACCTTGTGATTGTTTCCGTGGGCGATAGGTTTTGCGTCGATGACAAACTGTGGCTTGCACATCAAAGCAAAGTTGTTGTGCAGACATCCACTCCGCACCATAACCTTGAACAACTAATTGCTGTGCCCTATCCGATGTGGCAACTATTACCCGCGAAACCAGAGAATTGGCCAATTGGGTACGCATTGATGCGCAAACTTTCTCAATATAGGTATCGGCCGTCTGCCCAAAGTCCGTATAATAAACGGAGACCAGCTCTGTAATTACCTGTCTGTGGCTGCAAGTATTTTGATAGTGAGCATCAAATACAATATGGGTTTCGTAACCCACAAAAGCACTATAACTGGTGATTGATTCAATCAACTCATCACGTGCTGCTTCCAATCCATCTCGCTTACAAGTCTTCTGTAAACAAGACCAAGCTCCAATGATATTGTAGCCATCCACTAACAGGATAGCTGGTGGTGGGGAAGACGACATGGTTTTTAATCACAATTTTCTAGAGTTAACAAAATTCATTCATAACTCCTATAGTAATCTAACCACACCTTGTAATATCATGTTACAAAGTCAGAAAAAAACCATGAGGTGACAATTTGGTTTAGTCTAGGGGTTTGTAAATCAATCAGGTTCAGGGATAGTTGTAGATTCGGTTAACAAAATGTGGATCAAAAGGTAATCTGACACACTATATCGATTCTCTTTTACTTTGAAATAAATGAAACTAGAATCATCAACGATTATAGCTCCTGATATGTAGCAACCATCAGCGTAAACGATATTAGATATGAGAGGTTTGTTTGTAGTTGCTGTGCAGCAGCTTTTATCGCTCTACTACAAGCCTTTAATCAGTTCTGATACCATTTCACTCAAATTTTGATACATTTTCTTCCCCTGCTCCCGAAAGCTTCCCGTCAGGTATCAACACCAAAGCAAAACTGTATGAGGGGTTTGCAGTAATAGCTCTAGCTCCGAAAAAGCTTTAATATTAAGGCGCTAAAGCGCGACTACGTACCTGATTCTCACCCCTCAAATTTTTGGTCAATCCAAAATCCAAAATCCTTTGGCTCTAACGATAATCTTGACGTTGAATATCCCGTAATTTTGCCGCATTTCGCATTCCGTATTCTGGACGACAAAAACGGTTGATTTGGGCTTCAAAAAATTCCCGGTTAGCTTGTAAATGACGAGGATTCGGGTCATCCAAGGGATATAATAGGGCTGTACGTAGGGCTTGAATCACCGCTGAGGTGACATTATACATAGAGCGCTGGAAGCTAATCCCTAATTGAATCAACATGTCGTCTTCCCCGCGACAGTGTTGTTTGTAGTAGTCCACCAAATACTGAGGCAAGAAATGTAACATATCCTGCATCAACAATGTGGGAGGAATTCCCGCAGTTCCCACCGGGAAAACATCAGCGTAGAGAATCCCGTAATGAAAATCCTTCTGGTCATCGGGGATTTGTCCAACTTGGGCATTGTAGGATTTTGTTCCCCGAAAGGGAGCAGTGCGATAAAATACAGCCTCTACGTAGGGAAGGGCAGCTTCATACAACCAGGTAAAACCCTTTGATTTGGGGATAATTTCGTAACATTCTCCCTTGATATAGACATGATGGTAAATCGGTCGTCCTGCGATCGCAAATATGCCATTCACTAAAAAGTTCATTGCATCGGGTACCCCTTTAAATCCACCTTCATCGTAGATATCTGACATCTCGAAGAATACCGGAGCCATGACTTCCCAAAATAACCCTAAATTAGCATAGTAGGAAGCTTGGCGACACTGTTCCAGAAACATATCTGGAAATAATTTATACAATGCCATCATGGCAGGATTACCCTGAAAATAGGCTTTTATGACCCTGTCTGCGTTAGTACGGTATTCGTCAGAGTCTAAATAGGCATCAAATTGATTTACGGGTGTATACATATGCCGATGCCATAGCATTGCCCGCATACAAGCTTCCGCAAATTCCATATTGATCCGGTCATGGAACAGGTGGTGGAAAAGTTTCGGCATTTTGCGACCGGTTTCTCCCTTTTCCATGAAAGCGAGCAATTCTGGATGGGCTGTAGCAACACCTCGCCAAATTCGTAAATCCGCATCATCTCCAGCATAATGGTTATGACGTTGTAGATATTCATCGGAGATAAAATACTTAAAAAACGGGAACGGATTTAAGAAAACCTGTTCTGCAATATATAATAAATCTCGCCAATAGAAATCCATTGGTACAGCATAGGCTTTATAAATACCAATGATTTGCATCAGGTTTTCCGGGGTATCGGGAAGCATGGAACCACCCGCTTCTAAGCGATGAATAATTTCTGCAAATTCGTGGGTGGAAGGAGGTAATTTGGTTTTGGGTTGTTCTTGTGTTTGTACCATCTGGGGATTTTAGATTTTGGGAAAAATTGCGATTAATCTGCTGTAAATACAGCAATCTGATTTAAGTAGTGAAAAATAGCCTGCCGTTGACTGATGACTGGTGACTGTTAACCGTCGGCACTCAACCGTTAACAATCCTACATGTAAGATTTCACAAATCCCGCTCGGACTGCTTTATTTATCGTCTGAACACAGCTAAACCAGAAAATGGATTTGATTAGTTTTCTCTGTTTCCAATTATCATGTTCAAGTGAAATCTTTCCCTTCGCTAACAACTATAGCAAGTGAAAAATAGCGTCCCGTTGACTGATGACTGGTGAATGTTAACCGTCAACAAATGTTAAAAACCCTACATGTAAGATTTCACAAATCCCGCTCGGACTGCGGTCCAAGTTTTTGATTGTAACTAATTCAGGGAACTCGATATCAGCTGTCTTCCCTCCCCTATCTCCTGTTTCCTATCTCCTGTATCCTGGATTCTATATCCTGTATTCTCACCAAAATTCGGAATTGTAGCCACCATCGCAGTTGTGGTCGGTTCGCTCCACCGCACTAACCAGGAAGGTTGAATCCCCAGGAACACAATTAACGCAGCTAAGATAATACCGGGAGCTTTTTCGTACCATAACGTCGGGGGATAGTAAGCTGAATTATTATCTAAGCGTCCAAAACAGGTACGGTTCAGCAAAATCACAAAATAAACAGCTGTTAAACCTGTGGCAATGACACATAGTAGGGTGGGAATGGGGAAAACGGCAAAACTACCTTGAAACACGATAAATTCAGCAATAAATCCCGTCATTCCTGGAATTCCTGCACTCGCCATTCCCCCTAACACCAGTAAAGCACTGGTTAACGGTAAACCGCGTATGGGACTCATTAAACCATTGAGTTTTTCTAGTTCCCTGGTTCCCACCTTGGTTTCTACCACACCGACCAAATGGAACAAAATCGCCAGAATTATCCCATGACTAAACATTTGTGCGACAGCACCCACCAACGCTAGGGGTGTACTTGCTGCACTTGCAAGGAGAATATACCCCATATGACCGATGGAACTATAGGCAACCATCCGTTTAATATCTTTCTGCGCGATCGCAGTCACTGCACCATACATGGCACTTACCGCACCCCAAATCGCTAGGGTAGGAGCAATCAGACTCCAAGCTTGGGGAAACATCACCATTCCGAATCTGAGTAAACCATAGGTTCCCAGTTTCGCTAGTACTCCACCTAGTAAAATGGCTACAGGTGCAGAGGCTTCAACGTAGGCATCAGGTAGCCAGGTGTGTAGGGGTATAATGGGGATTTTGATGCCAAATCCCAGGACTATGCCAATTAATAAAACTACCTGTAATGTAGTAGATAAACCTTGGACGGAAATCGCATCAATTGCAAAACTTTTTGCTCCTGTCAACCAAACTAGTCCGAGGAAAGTAGCCAGAATCAATGCTCCAGAAACGGCTGTATATATCAGGAATTTTGTGCCTGCATAGAAACGTTTTTCTCCCCCCCAAATCGAAATTAAGAGGTAAAAGGGAATCAATTCAAATTCATAAAATAGGAAGAACAATAGTAAATTTTGGGCAGTAAATGCACCTGCCACACCACCACTAACGAGCAAAATCATGGCATAGAAAAGTTTTGGTCTCTCAATGCCTTTACGACTACTGAATACGGCAATCCAGGTTAATAAACTATTCAGAATCAACAGTAAAATAGATAAACCATCTACCCCTAATTGATAACCTAAACCCAAGGTTTCATTCCAGGGTAAATATTCAGTCAGTTGCATTCCGGGATTGTTGATATCAAATTTAAATAAAATCAACAGATTCCACAAAAATGTAAATCCAGAGACTAATAAAGCTACTAGTCTTACCTGAGTCGCTGACATCAATCTAGTAGGAATAAACCCGATTAATATTGCTCCAATAATCGGCAGCCAAATTAGTGTACTTAACATCTTTTCATTGATTGAGTTGATTAATAGTAGTTAGGGAATAGTCCGTGACGGGAGTAGTAAAAAGAGAAGTAAAATTGACACCTTTATTCTGCAATCTTTGACAAATTAGTCCTCCTGTCACCTGTTTCCCGTATTCTTTACTTACTTCATCGATATCATGGAAACTGAACCAGACATTAAATCTAAGAAGGAGTCACCCCAGAATTGCCAAGTGACGATTGCACCTAGTAAACTTACTCCCATCAATACCGTCAAGGCATAAAATTGAGTTTGTCCAGTGTTACTATACTTTAAACCTTCACCACCACCGATGGAAATTAAACCAACTAAATTGACAATACCATCGACAACAAACCTGTCCAGCATATCCGCAAACTTGGACAGTAAATCCACACCCAAAACAATACTCATTTTGTATAACTTGGGAGTGTAAAAATCGTAGGCAAGTAGATGTTGTAACGGCTGTATAGGTAAACGAATTGGCTTGTGGATAAAGTCACTTAAGTAAATGACCGCGCTGATACTACCACCAAAAATACTTGACCAAATCAACAACAAAGCCACATCTTGATTCAAATTGACCCAACTTGGTAAAAGATGCACACTTTCAAGAATTATTGGTGCATGGAGAACAAAGCCTAAAGCAATCACCATTGGTAAAGTCATTTGCCAAGATACCTCTGGGGAACGTTCACTCATTTGTTTCGGCTTTCCACCCCAAATCAAACAAAATTCCCGCATCAAACTAAAGGCAGTTAACCCATTTACCAAAATTAAAACCCCAACTAATGCTGGTTGGGTAAACCACAAATTACTACCTAATTCCAACATTGCCCAAAAACCAGCCAAAGGAGGTAAACCAATTAATCCCGCAGCACCTACCAAATAGGAAATTCCAGAAATTGGCCGACGTGTCCACAAACCCCCCAATTGGGTGACATTTTGGGTAATACTGTTCCAAATAATCCCACCCACAGCCATGACCAATAAAGCTGCGGACAGGGCATTACTTAATACTAATAATAAGGCAGCCTCATCCTGCTGCGTACCTACGGCAATAAACACCAAACCCAAGTAGGCACTCACAGAATATGATAAACACCTTTTCATATCGATTTGGGCGATCGCAATCAAAGATGCACCCACTGCTGTCACCGCACCAATCCCCACCATCACCGATGAAGCAATGGGAGATAAACTAAACACTGGCTGCAATTTAATTAATACCCACGCACCACTGGCAACCACCACCGAATTACGTAAAATTGTGCTGGGAACGGGTCCTTCCATCGCCTCATCTAACCATAAATGTAGGGGGAATTGGGCACATTTACCCATTGGTCCAGCGATTAAACCTAAACAAACCAAACTAATTAATGTTGGGTTCACAGAGGGTGAACTTGCAGCCCAAGTTTCTAAATCACTATAATTCCACGTTCCAGCTAGGGGGAAGATACCCAAAACCCCCATCAACAGGAATAAATCTCCTACCCGTTTGGTTAAAAATGCATCTCGTGCACCTGTCACTACCAAGGGTTGACTAAACCATAAACCCACTAATAAATAGGTTCCCAGGGTCAAAATTTCCAGAATTGCATAACTAAAAAATAGGTTATCGCACAAAGCTAAACTGCATAAACCAGCTTCAAATAGACCTAATAGTGAGAAAAATCTACCCCACCCCCAGTCCATTTCCATATAGCCAACTGCGTAGATTTGGGCTAAAAAATTCAACCCACAAATAATCACCAAAGCTGCAACACTAATTGCCGAAATCTCTAACTCAATTGCTAAATTTAAACCCGCAGTTGATAACCAGGGAATCACCACTTTCCTTGCTGGTTCATCCCAAATTATTCCCAGTGCTAAACTCGAATGCAAAAATGCCAACAGGGTCATTACTAAATTGACGTAGCCAGCAGGTCGTGGTCCTGTACGGCGAATTATCCCTGGTGACCAGGGTAATGCCATTATTCCACCCAATAAAGCATACAATGGCACCAACCACACGTTGTCCAGCAGGTACTGAGTCATCGATATTCCTCTAAAAAGTGATTAGTGAGTAATGTAGGGCTGACCGCAGGCTAAATTACATCTAATATTTACCCGGCAAATTGTGATTGGCCGACTACTAGATATCCAAATAAAAGTGAATGCGGTTCTCAGCTATTTATATTTATTTAATCTTATTACCTATAGGGTAACTGTTGGCCGAACAATTTGGAATTCTCCTCCGTCAAAAATCTACGATAGTGGATCTAAGAAATTCTTATCTGTCCAAAGGATTGGTTTATCTGATTCAATCCATATGGATAAATCTATGCTTGTTTGGAAATGGAGTGAATGGGGAGTAGTTTAAATATTGCCCCATGTACTAAGTACCGTTTTACTTTGGAGTTGATACATTTAGGGATGCGGTGTAAGAAAATGTATCAAAATTTGAGTGAAATGGCATAGAATGTGTTAACTTGAAGGCTAACGCTACTCAGTATTTATCCATTTACTCGACTACTTTCATCTACACCTGAAAGCATAAGTCCATTTTTATGGACTGCAACCACCCCGTATAAACTTATTACTTACTAGCGGTGTTGTATAAGTGCGGGATGAACAAGTGTTGAATTTGAAACCATCGAAAAATAGTTAAAAATTTGGTA
>CALJJQ010000030.1 GCA_937973965.1 uncultured Calothrix sp.
CGATCGCTAAATTTTCAATGCATGATTGATTCTGGCGCGGAAAACTCAGTGCAAAGTAGAATTTACTACTTCTCCTTCACCTCACTTTTAAGGATAATTACGAGTTGACAAAACTAATTTCACCTTAACTTGTCACGAATGTACAGACTCTAATTATGAACAAAAAACAGCTAGTTTAGCGAATATCAAAATTCCCAAACTAGCTGTTAATTCTCAAGTAACTATATATGCCTGTAGAACTTAAGCCATTTGATTCTCAATGGCCCATCTAGCTAACTCAGTTCGATTGTGGAGATTGGTCTTACCCAACATATTAGAAACATGACTTTCTACAGTACGTTGACTAACATTTAATTCTTCCGCAATTTCCCGGTTAGCTAGACCTCTGGCAACGAATTGCACAACTTTCAACTCAGTTGGGGTTAACTGAACATCAAAAGGTACTTGAATCCGAGAACCATTTTCCCCACCCTTGGCTTGATGCTCCTTCCAGCGAATAGTTTGCTTCAGGGAAGATTCTACTTGCGCAACCAGTTCCTCCGGTTCAAAGGGTTTAACCATATAAACGTCAGCACCCTTATTTAAACCTTTAACTCGGTCAGCACTTTGACCTTTAGCGGAAAGGAAAAGAACAGGTATCCAACTTGTGCGCTCCGTTTGCCGTACTTGTTCGACAAACGTGTATCCGTCCATTTCTGGCATCATCACATCACAAATGATCATATCTGGAATATCCTGCTCCAAAATATCTAGAGCTTCGCGACCATTTTCGGCTGTGATGACTTCGTATCCTCGGAATTCCAAGTAATCCTTCACCAGCAATATCAGGTTGGGGTCGTCATCGATTAAGAGAAGTCGTTTGTGATCTTTCATGCTGGGTTCTTTCATAGCAGTGGCACTTGTCGCACTTCGGTCCATCGGGTCTTAATTTGTTGTCCTAGGATAGTGGATGATTATAGGGGTTTGTTTTTCCTACTAAACTCGCTTTGATTCCTGTTAAAAAAGTTACTAAAACTTAATTTAACAATCCGCTCACAACAGTTTAGTAAGGATACGTAGAGCAGCAGTATTGATAATGCGCTATTATATATCGCTTTGTGGGTGCGGGAGAAAAACATTGATTAAATAATAATAATTATTATTCAATTTCCACTAGTTAACCACTTGGTTCCGGATATTCCCAAGTGAAACTAGCCCGCATTGAATTCACATTGCTGCTACATTATATCCATATACTTCCTTGATGTTGGGTCTGAGGTTGAGAATTTTCGCGCATTAGTAGGAGGATTTTGTGGTAACGGACGCTTCAATTCAAGCATACTCTTCTACCGCTTTATTGCCTCTCCTAGATGCTCTTGAATTATCCGCTCGATTACCACTGGAATTGCTTGGTAGTAGCATACACCATTTGGGTAGATCACCATTATCGGCCCATCTACACAAACAGGCAAGTCCGACCATTGGGGTTGGGAAAATGTTTTCCCTAATCAGGTTAGACAGCAAAATCTCATCCGGAAAATAAACCGATTTTAGTGATTGAAAACGGGATGGGAAAAAATCCCAAAATTTGCAACCGATACCTCCTGCATCACATTTGGCAAATGTGCTGTCAGCACACATCAAAATGTGGCATAGGAAAATGCTTAAACCTAAATTTTCTAAATCTTTATTTAGGATTTCACAGTCAAATTTCGGTTTAGTTTGGGGAAATTTGAGATTTACTGGTTTCACCTTCATACTACTCCCGATTGCAACTCCTGATTACTGTTCTATTACAATTTCTACGGATTGCAAATACATTACAATCTCAATTTTGTGGGGAAATTCCAGGTTAACACTACACTTATGTGTATTTTAAAATGCATTTTATACTCAGAGAATAGTAATTTTACGCATAGTACGGTCTACACATTTTTTGGGTTCGGGAACCCGTACATAGGAATTTATTGCCAGCAAAGCCCACCCTTCGATAAATTAGCACTCAGGAGTCGAGAGTGCTAAACAGGCAATAGAAGTTATGGCTGCTGTATCTCTAAGCGTATCTACAGTTAAACCTTTAGGCGATCGCGTTTTCGTGAAAGTAAGCGCGTCGGAAGAAAAAACCGCAGGTGGTTTGTACTTACCTGACACCGCCAAAGAAAAACCCCAAGTTGGTGAAGTTGTTGCAGTTGGCGAAGGCAAAATCAAAGATGATGGTGCCCGGATGCCAATGGATGTCAAAGTAGGAGATAAAGTTTTGTACTCGAAATATGCAGGAACCGACATCAAATTGGGAACTGACGAGTACGTACTTCTCTCTGAAAAAGACATTTTAGCAGTAGTTAGCTAATCGTTAGTAGTTAGTGGTGAGCAAAAACACGATAATAATTATTATTTCTGCCCTATGCACGCCTATCTTATCAGCGTGCAGCTGCACCCACTAACTAGGTCCAAAAAAACTAACGCAAAACTAGCAATTAAAAACATTACTAGCAGCAAGAGAGCAACAATTAAGAATTATGGCAAAGCGGATTATTTACAACGAAAACGCCCGTCGTGCTTTAGAGCGTGGCATGGATATTTTGGCTGAGGCTGTAGCTGTCACCCTTGGTCCTAAAGGACGCAATGTTGTCCTGGAAAAGAAATTTGGCGCACCTCAGATTATTAACGATGGTGTCACCATTGCGAAGGAAATTGAATTGGAAGACCATGTGGAAAACACCGGTGTTTCCTTGATTCGTCAAGCTGCTTCTAAAACCAACGACGCAGCTGGTGATGGGACTACCACGGCGACCGTGTTAGCCCACGCAATGGTCAAAGAAGGTTTACGCAACGTCGCTGCTGGTGCAAATGCGATTCTTCTCAAGCGCGGTATTGACAAAGCGACTGGTTTCTTGGTGGAGCAAATCAAAGCCCATGCTCGTCCGGTGGAAGATTCCAAAGCGATCGCCCAAGTTGGCGCAATCTCTGCTGGTAACGACGATGAAGTCGGTAACATGATTGCCCAAGCGATGGATAAGGTGGGTAAAGAAGGTGTGATTTCCTTAGAAGAAGGAAAATCCATGACCACCGAGTTGGAAATCACCGAAGGGATGCGTTTTGACAAGGGTTATATTTCCCCCTACTTCGCAACCGATACCGAGCGGATGGAAGCTGTTTTTGACGAGCCTTTCTTGTTGATTACCGACAAGAAAATCACCCTGGTTCAAGATTTAGTCCCCATTCTCGAACAGGTAGCTCGCGCTGGTCGTCCTTTGGTGATTATTGCTGAGGACATTGAGAAGGAAGCTTTAGCGACCTTGGTGGTGAACCGTTTACGCGGTGTCCTGAATGTTGCTGCGGTCAAAGCTCCTGGATTCGGCGATCGCCGTAAAGCAATGTTGGAAGATATTGCCATCCTCACCGGTGGTCAAGTGATTACCGAAGATGCTGGTTTGAAATTGGATGCAACCAAGATCGACAGCTTAGGTAAAGCACGTCGTGTCACCATTACCAAAGACAACACCACTATTGTTGCGGAAGGTAACGAAACCGCAGTCAAAGCGCGTTGCGAACAAATCCGTCGTCAGATGGAAGAAACCGAGTCTTCCTACGACAAAGAAAAATTGCAAGAGCGTCTAGCTAAACTTTCCGGTGGTGTGGCTGTTGTGAAAGTTGGTGCAGCAACCGAAACCGAAATGAAAGACAAGAAATTGCGTTTAGAAGACGCAATCAACGCTACCAAAGCTGCGGTCGAAGAAGGTATCGTTCCTGGTGGTGGTACAACCCTAGCTCACCTAGCTCCCCAGTTGGAAACTTGGGCTAACGACAACCTCAAGGATGAGGAATTGATTGGAGCTATGATTGTCGCTCGTGCTTTGTCTGCTCCCCTCAAACGGATTGCAGAAAATGCGGGACAAAACGGCGCTGTCATTGCTGAACGGGTAAAAGAGAAAGAATTTAATGTTGGTTTCAATGCTGCTACCAACGAATACGTTGACATGTTCGCTGCTGGTATTGTTGACCCTGCGAAAGTGACCCGCTCCGCACTGCAAAACGCAGCATCCATCGCCGGAATGGTTCTGACCACCGAATGTATCGTTGTTGACAAACCCGAACCTAAAGATAATGCTCCTGCTGGTGCTGGCGCTGGTATGGGTGGCGACTTCGATTACTAAGGTTGGTTGCCTCGGAATTCATCATGTGAGATTTTTGACTGATTGGAATTAGTTAATACTGACAGCCATTTCCTCGGAGAAATGGCTGTTTTTTTGGGAATATAATTAATAATATTAGGGTGATATTTTGAGTTTTGATAATGTTTGTAAAGTGCTGGCAGAAAAATATCCAGCCGATTTTACTCGATGGTTAATTGGGGAAGAATCTACCAATATTGAGGTTTTGAAAACAGAGTTAAGTTTAGAACCAGTTCGTGCAGATTCGGTTATTTTTATACGAACTGGTAATCGGATTTTACATATAGAATTTCAAACCAAAACCCAGTCGAATCCAGGTATTCCTCTCCGAATGTTGGATTACTATGTCCGGTTAAAACGTTTGTATAAGTGTCCTATCATACAAGTTGTGATATTTCTCCAGGAAACTGATGATGAGATTGCCTTTACCGAGGAATATCAAGAAGATTTTACTATTCACAGGTATCGTGCGGTGAGGATGTGGCAGCAGGATGCAGGTTTGTTTTTCGGGAATTCGGCTTTGTTGCCATTAGCACCGTTGTGTCGAACCGATTCCCCACGGGAATTATTATCCCAGGTTGCCCAGGAAGTAACTACAATTGCAGATAGGGAGACAAGACAAAATACGGCAGCATATACTGAGATTTTAGCTGGTTTGCGGTTTGAGAAAGAGTTGATTCGTCAGTTGTTAAGCGAGGATATTATGCAGGAATCGGTTATTTATCAAGATATTTTGCAGAAGGGACAAGAGCAAGGGAAGCAACAGGAGGCTTTTTTGTTTTTCAATCGACAGCTAAATCGTCGCTTTGGTGAGATAGATTCTTCGATAATTGAACGTGTTCGGCTTTTATCAACGGAACAGTTGGAAGTTTTGGGAGAAGATTTTTTGAGTTTTTCTGATGTTTCCGATTTGGTTGCTTGGCTGGAGAATAATACGAGCAGTTAATTAATCGTTGGTAGAATGTTGGGTGACGATGCGCTGGAAATTGTTAAGTTTCGATGTGAGAAATTAGGCGATCGCGCACATCATAACTCGGACACCCAAAACCGTAGATGCGCGTAGCGCAGCTTCTCGAAGAGATAAAAGTGGTTTTCCCTACTCCCGATTCTGATAAATACCCCATTTTGCGATCGCGCTTTTTAATGCTCCAGGAGGCAGCATATCTAAGTTAAATTCGCGACCATTTTTCACAAAACTTAATGCCTCAAAAAAAGCCTTTACCCCCGCAGCAGCACCATCAGGATGATCCATAATTCCCGTCCCGGCATTGAGAATCACATCATCCCCATAATCCTGTAAAGCCTTCGGAACCACACCGGGATGAATTCCCGCAGAGGGAACCGGAAACACCCCCCGTTGTCGCAAATTATCACGAATTTTTACCTCCTCTGTCGCCGCAAAGGGGAGATTACCGTAATGTGCCGGATATAACACCGCATCCGCCCCCGCGTGAGCCATCAACGTCCCTAAAATGACACTGTAGGCAAAACCATATTCCGGCGCACCCGCTAAAGCCCCAGCGCCGGCTGGATGGACAAAAATCGGTACATTCACTTGGGGATCGGCTGCTAAGGCTTCTAAAATGGAAACTCCGTAGGAAAAAACATTTAATAGTAAAGCATTAGCTCCAGCCCTGACCAAATTACGGGCCCGCTCCAACAAGCGTGCCCCATTTCCAGTCACATTCACTGCGTATAAAATAGTACGCTTTTGTTTCCGTTCAATTTCATCGATCACCTCTCGACAAGCCCGCAATCTTTCCAGGGTGGGTGCGGACTGTAAATCCCCCATAATTTCATCGTCTTTAATTACATCCAATCCTGCTTGGGCTACTTGACGAAAAATTTCCCCGTGGTCACTCGCTGACAAACCCAAGGCTGGTTTAAAAATCGCCATTACCAAGGGACGTTTTTGTACACCTAAAATATCCCGAATTCCCTTGATACCAAATTTTGGCATTAATCCGTAATTTTCCGGAAGTCGTACCGTGACAACCTTAGCAGCACCAGCCATCGAATACTTACCAAAAATCATCGTCAGTAAACTGGCAATATCCCCTTCCACATTATCTTCCGGAAAAGCCACCGTGGCAATATGATAACCATCCTCATCAGTTTTGATGGACAAAACTTGAGCTAAATGTTGCTTTAAGGAAACTTCCCGATGGTTAAACCTTTCATCCCAAGTCCCCACAGTTTGTCCGACAGCAATCACCTGTGCTTGTTTTTGTGCATCTACCTGCGGTGGAAACCGATAATCTACCTCAATTGCCATACTTCACCCTTCCTGGATTCGGGAATATAGAATACAGGATACAGAATACAGGATGCCGTCGTAAAATAGTTTGTGAAACTTTGAGTTTGACATCAGCAACCCCTAAATCCTGGATTTTTCACGAGTTATCAGCCTTGAATAACTTGTTCAATTTTTTTATTTTCTTCCTACTCACTACTTCCTATAAATTTTCAAGATGTTTGAGAAATTCAAAATTGCAAATCTGATGGCGATTCAATCATGTTTTTGACAGATTCCGCTGATGTTAACAGGATTCATGTATCTGCTCAGTTGAAGGGGAAGCAGCGTAGTGAATTAGGGCAGTTTTTTACTCCTGCTCCAATTGCTCGTTTAATGGCTCAACAATTTTCGGATTTATCCGGTCATATTCATCTGCTTGACCCTGGTGCTGGTGTGGGGTCATTAACTGCTGCATTTGTAGAAGAATTATTAGTCAATTCCCATCAAGTTAAAAGCTGTGTGATTACAGTATATGAAGTGGAAACATGCTTTTTACCCTATTTAGAAAAATGCCTGACTACATGTTGCACTGTTTTGCAAAATCAGGGAATTAAAGCAGATTATTACTTGTATAATCAAAGCTTTATTAAAGCCTGCGAGAACATCAATTTACCACTATTGAATACTGTATCTCCCAAGTTTACCCACGCAATTCTCAATCCACCTTATCAGAAAATACATAGCCAATCGGTCGAAAATCAAATTCTTCTCAGTCAGGGGATTAAAACAGTTAATCTATACAGTGCTTTTGTCTGGCTAACGATGTTACAACTGACCGAAAATGGACAAATGGTCGCTCTGACACCTCGAAGTTTTTGTAATGGGTCTTATTTTAGGGATTTTCGTCAGGCTTTTTTCCAAAATATGAGTTTGCAAAAAATTCATGTTTTTGAAAGTCGTTCAACTCTGTTTCATGAAGATAATATTTTACAGGAAAATATTCTTTTTCATGCGACGAAAACAAATCACAAATCAGATTATATCCAAATTACTAATCATACGGAAATAGATTTATATCAATCATCAGAATCAAGACTTGCCAAATATCAAGAAGTAGTCAAAAATGATGCGGAAAGCTGCATCCACATTATCACTAATTTTCTTGAGGATGGGTTAATCGCACAAATGAATCGATTCCCGTCAACTTTAGCAGATATGGATTTAGAAGTTTCAACTGGTCCTGTTGTTGATTTTCGACTTCAATCAGCCTTAAAAAATTATTGTGATCAAACAACCGTACCCCTACTTTACCCAGAAGTGATCGCAAAAGGTAAAGTTGTGTATCCTCCACCCCATCCTCGTAAAGCGATCGCGATCGCTCAAAATTCCCACACCAGTAAATGGCTAATTACATCTGATTGGTATGTTCTGACCAAGCGTTTTTCTAGCAAAGAAGAAAAGCGTCGCATCGTTGCAGCTGTCTGTCCTCCCTTTGATTTCCCAGCTATTGGTATAGAAAATCACCTCAACTATTATCATGGCAAGGGAAAAGGAATCCACCCCAATTTAGCTAAGGGTTTAGCAGCATTTCTCAATTCCAGCTTATTTGATCGTTACTTTCGTATCTTCAGTGGAAATACTCAAGTCAATGCGACAGATTTACGTAGAGTGAAGTATCCCCATAAGGATGATTTAATTCGACTAGGAAGCTTAATCAATAATTTTGATTTAGACCAGGATCAGCTAGATCAACTTGTCCACGAAACCTTATCAATTATGCACGAAGCCACAAGTGCAATTCAAGCAGCCAAGCGAATCGAAGAAGCACTTTTGATACTCAAAGAAATTAATACACCAAAAGAACAACAAAACGAACGTTCTGCGCTTTGTTTGCTTGCATTAGCTAACATTAAACCAGACACACCCTGGACTCAAGCAACAGCACCTCAACGGGGTATCACAGAAATGATGGATTGGTTTCGTGATTTCTATGGCAAACAATATGCACCGAATACACGGGAAACAGTGCGAAGACAGACAATGCATCAATTTGTACAAATGGGAATAGTCATCGAAAATCCAGATCGACCAGATAGACCCATCAACAGTCCAAAATGGTGCTATCAACTTCACCAAGCAGCATTATCATTGCTTCAATCCTATGGTTCTCCAGATTGGGAAGAAACTCATCGGAATTATCTAATTTCAGTCACAAATTTATTGCAGGAAAGAAAGCGTAACATTTCCATTATTCCTGTCACCTTACCGAATGGTCAAGCAATTCAACTCTCATCTGGTGGACAAAATACACTCATCAAAGACATCCTGGAAGAATTCTGTCCTCGCTTCACAGCTGGGGGGTTAGTTCTGTATGTCGGTGATGCAGGAGATAAATTCATTATTCATGAAACTCAAAAATTTCGAGAACTGGGGATTGATTTAGATCCTCATGGTAAAATGCCGGATATTGTGGTTTACGACCAAAGAAGGGATTGGTTCGTTTTAATCGAAGCCTTAACTAGTCACGGTCCGGTCAATTTAAAACGTCACAATGAATTAAAAAAATTATTTCAATCCAGCCAAAAAGGATTAGTTTTTCTCACGGCTTTTCCTAACCGCAAACAAATGACTCGATATCTAGCGGAAATTGCTTGGGAAACAGAAGTTTGGGTTGCCGACCAACCCGATCACATGATTCATTTCAATGGGGAAAGATTTCTGAGTCCCCATGAAATTCCAAATGGTAATCTCTAAACCTGCCAAAATTTAGAAGCAAATGCTAAATTCAAAATTCAATTAAAACCCACAGATATACCAAAGATATAGGATTACTATTTGATTTTTGAAAAGACACGTAGGGTGTGTTAGCGACAGCGTAACGCACCCTACAATACCGAATTTTGTTCAAAATTCAAACTGGATTCCTATATATCTGTAGGTCGTAACTATAGCAATCGGATTTAAGTGGTGAAAAATAGCGTGCCGTTGACTGATGACTCGTGACTGTTAACCGTCAACAGACATACATGTTAAGATTTCACAAATCCCGCTCGGACTGCGGTAGTTACTCAGCAGTTGCTAATTCCCCTTCCGTACTACCCCGTGTCCGACGACGGGTTAAGGAGTTAAATAACATTTGTCCAATTGCTTTAATGAGATTTCCTTCTAGTTCCTGGAACATCTTCATATTCATCCCAAAAGCTGCATTGGCTTCATCCACAATCCGGTCAGCCATTGCATCATCAATTGGTAATTCATCTAGGGTTTGTCGATATTGATTTTTAAAAGCTTTTTCATCCGGAATATCTGCAAACTCGTAAAATGCAGTTCCATTCCCATCGGTCAAATTCATCCCGGTGACAGCTATATTTTTGAGGATTTGTCCACCAGATAAGTCACCTAAATAACGAGTGTAGGAGTGAGCTATCAGCAATTCCGGTTGAGTTGCAGCAATTTCGCGAATTCGTTGTACATAGGCTGCACCAGCAGGGGATAATTGAATTTGTTCGCGCCAATTAGAACCGTAATAGTAGGCTAAATCTTGTTCTAAACTGCGACCGCGATATAACTCTTTAAAATTGATTTGAGAAACAATTGGATGGTGGCTGAGTTTTTCCATTTCCTCCTCCATCGCTGTGTAGACAAAATAAAGATTTGCTACTAATTTCCGATAGGAGTTTTTCTCAACAACACCCTTTAAAAAGCATTTGACAAAACCAACATTTTCTGCCATTGTGTGCGCTTTTTTTGTACCCACACGTAATTTGCTTGCTAAATTGCTGCTCATGCTAAATTTCTCAACTGTAAAACCAGGCTAAGTAATTTTTAATTTTGAGGTGGGAGTTCTGTTGTTCAGGTTTTGATTGCCAAATACCTACACAGCCTCACCGGAAATAAACACTACTAAAAGGCTACAGTAAATCTATTTGCTGACAATTACCATCATTTATTGGAAAATTGCAACAATTTGTAATTTTTGACACTATTTCCTTAGCCTGTAGAACATTGAGTCCGTTTGTCAAGTCATTTTGACCTTAAAATTAAGCAAATATCTTAAAATATTTGATTTTTTATGTAGATATGTAAAAAAAATAAGAGATAGGTCATCTGAATGTTGAATTTTGGATTACTTTGTGAAAAAAGGCACGTAGTAGCAGGTAGTAAGTAGCCCTCGTGGAATGCGTCCCCACGCGGAGCATCGGGACGAGATAAAAAATCCAAAATCGAATTAAGTAGCTAGTCAAAATTAATTACATAGTTTTGACCAAATTCTCTCAGGATTTTTTCTAGAGATGTAACAAAAGTTTGCCAGCTAGAATAAGCATCTATTTCAATCCATTGATACTTAATAAATCGCCAGAGAATTTC
>CALJJQ010000031.1 GCA_937973965.1 uncultured Calothrix sp.
GCGATATATCCTTTCTAGCAGTTTCAAATAAAGGGAATTTATTTCTTTGATAAAGAACATAATAAGACCTTATCCATAAAACAAGCTGAATCCATTTAATGGTATCATTTATTTGTGTAATTAATTCTGCTTAACTACTTAAGTATGGCACGAGCTAACAAATTAAAAAATGGTAATGTTAATGGTAATGTTATTGTAGACTAGGGCTATTAGGTGTCTTTTTTCTCCCGTCCTTGGATAGACGATCCCACGGGTCGTCCCTACTCCCCGATAATTCAATATTTGATTAAGTGTGTGTCAAATCACTTGCAATTGTGGGAAACATGACCAATCATGGTGAAGTCATTTTTCTCGCAGTAATGATAAGGTTTGGATCAAGTTGATGATGATTGCGAATATATCCATAAAAAAATTGCCCCAACATCTAGTTAGTGCGGGAATCAGTCCAACAGCAAGTATTTTCTTTGGTTTAATAGCTCTTCCCCTAGGATTGACAGCACCAGCGTTAGCTCTAGAAGTACAATTTAACCCTGCATCACCCCGCTTAGGTGATACTATTTCGGTAATTGTTAACACGGAAAATTCCCCATCTCCCAACAATATCCAAGTCACAGTGGGTAAGGAAACCTACCCAGCTTATGAAACTGCACCCGGTCGATTTCGTGCTTTTATCCCCACAACTCCCTTGGAATCACCGGGAAGACGGGTAGTCCAAGTTACCGATGGACAAACTACTCGCAACCAGGCAATTTTTGTCGGTAATCGCAATTTTCCCGTGCAACGTATTAACCTTCCACCGGGGAAAGCTGGTGTGAGAGCGACGGAATTAGAATTACGACGCGCTCGTGAGTTTCGTGCAGTTCGCTCTCCAGAGCGGTTCTGGAATGGTCCTTTTATTGCTCCGAGTAAAGCACGTCGCAGTACACCCTACGGAGTTCGACGTTATTACAATGGTGTGTTTGCTAAAGATTATTATCACCGGGGACTGGATTATGCAGGTGCTTCTGGTTCCCCGGTTGTTTCCCCTGCTCCCGGAAGGATTGTTTTAGTGGGACGGGTTGCTGAAGGGTTTCGGGTTCATGGTAATGTAGTTGGAATTGATCATGGCCAGGGAGTCGCCAGTATCATGATGCACCTGAAGGATATTTCTGTCCGAGAAGGTGATTTTGTCCAAGCTGGTCAAAAGGTTGGTACTATTGGTTCCACTGGCGCTTCTACTGGTCCTCATTTACACTGGGGTTTATATGTAAATGGCAAATCCGTTGATCCAGATGTATGGTTAAAAACAGGTGTTGAGTAGCTATTCTTTGGACGCTGACATATGAATGTAATGCTACTAAACGTGTTTTAGCTGCACTTTTTCGTGTAAAGTGTTTACAATTTACCAAAATAAGGCAAACATAGATCGGATAGATACCATGACCACAAAACCACGTGGGTAAATGAACAAATAAGAAAATGAGTTTTATGAGTATCGAGAAAATTGTCGAACAGGCTCTCCAGGATGGGTATTTAACACCTGTGATGGAGGCAGAAGTGGGAAGAATTTGTGATAATGCCTCTGAACTTTCGATTGAAGAGTACATGGCGTTAGATAAGTTGATGGGGTCTCTATTAACTGGTGAGGTGGTAGCGGTTCCCCGGAAACAGTTTATTAACGTGATGGAGGAGTTGGTGTTAACGGAAGCGATCGCTCGTGTGGCGGAAATTGAAGCAACTAGCGATCGCAGTTTAGATGTGGGTGATATTGCCGCTTACGCACTCAACCGTCTCCCCCCCCTGTATGCTACCACTGAAGAAGGTGCGCAGTTCCAACGCCAAAAAGCCAGAGCCGATTTACAGGAGTTAATTGCTCAACAGGTTAGCGAAGCGATCACCCGTAACCTGGATCGTCCAAATGATGATCGGACTCCCGTTGTGGCTAAAACTACTGGTAATGAAGTTTTACGTCAGGTTAGCTCCCTACTGCAATCCTATGCTCCCAATTTTGAACAAAAGGGTAATTAAGCTTTTGCTAAACCCTATGCAACAGTAATTTATCTGTCAAGGTAGTGTAAAAGTACGCCCGTAATTGTTCTGATTTTTGGAGATTTAGCATGTTCCCAATGATGCTTCAATTTCCCGCTAATATGTGCTAGGAATCAGTTGTTTTTTGTAGTTACAGTTAAATTAATTCCAGTTCAGTTTTGATTGATTTACTCGGCAGTTATATCTTTCCTATCTAACTTCTACAGGTGTTCCCAACTGAACTTGGTCGTAGAGCATTTTGATATCTTGATTTCGCATTCTTAGACAACCGTGGGAAATGGACGCACCCACTAGCATTTCATCGGGTGTACCATGAAAGCCAATTTCACCGTCTTGGGTGGAGTGAAATCCAATCCATCGCGCTCCTAAAGGACTATCGGGTCTACCAGCAGGGTAAATTTTGCCAGTGATCGGGTGTTTCCAAGTCGGGTCGTGTTCCATATGGATGACTTGATATTTACCCGTGGGGGTTTCCCAGCCTTTTTTGCCGATACCTGTGGGATAGCTCGCAATCACTTGGTCTTGACGGTAGACGTATACGCGGCGATCGCTCAAATCAACTACGACTTTTGTTTGTTGGGGTTTATTTGTGGGATTTGCGGTTGGGGTTTGATGTGGGGACTGATTTTGGATTTGGGGTTGGATTAACCCTCGATTGGGGGTTGCTTGACTGGGTTGTTCTATATCGATCAGTCTTGACCACCAATTAGTGGGTTGTGACTGTTGAGAATCAGATTTGATAAGGATTGGGGCTGATTTTTTATGACTGGTTGCTTTTGGGGAAGTTTGTGGTGCTTGACGAGAATAACGGGAGTCAGACGTAAGCGATCGCTGCATTGCACTTTGGGAATGCCAATGCATTGCCATCGAGACGAATGCTGTCCCGAAGCACAGAAACATTAACATTGTTTTCGTATAATCGTTTCTTCCCATTAGCGTGAAAATATTTTCCTCAATTACAATAACCGATTCCGGGGCTTCGATACATAGACCCTTGTGACACCTAGGTCTACTGACATATGGTTTTCTCGGTTGTTTCCGCAAAAATCGCCAATTTTATGATTATTTTACATTTGGGTAGAGACGAACCGACGGGTGGTCTCTACTACCGTAAAATACCGAAAAAGTCGGATAAATTAGTATTTTTACGGTCATAAATCACGTTGATAAAGGAAATTAATTAAACACTTGACAAAAAATTTAGTTTTTCTTATCAATTCCATTATGAATTTGCGAAGTTATCGGGGCAAACTAGAGGCGTAATAATTCCATGTGCGCTGCAAGTAATTGTTCCGGATGTGATTCTCCAGAAATGTTGGAACTTTAGGGGCATTGTTCTCAATCAATAAATATAAAAATATAAGTCGAGTGGTGTGGGTAGGATAAATAACTATGTTTGAAAAATTGGTATTAGCAGCTACTATTACTTTCTCTCTAAATTTGTGTTTACATGTTCGCGACACTGGTAAACCAAGTGTAGAGGTTCAACCATCAAATCAAGCGGACACTCCTCCGACAATTTTAGTTCGTTTACCGAGAAATCAACGGGAATTTCGATTTACCCATGAGGATTGAATCCATCAATTAGGGGATAAATTCACGGGGTGTTGCAACCCCGATTATTTTGAGTAGCCTACATGTATTGCTTACACTCAAAACTGTAGATGAGATGTGCGTAGCGCAGTTTTTCTTGGAGATGAAAGGGACTTTTTCCTAATCCCCACTCCCCTACAGACGTGACATGTCGCGTCTCTTCCCACTCCCTATTTTTTGGCGAAGAAGTGGGATGTATTTCATGTATGAAATTCAGTTTACCTGGGGTTTGGGTTTTTCAAAGGGTAAATTAATCGGTGTGCGAGGAAAAATTGCAGCTTCCGTATCTGGATCAAAAAAGTGTAGCTTATCTTGATTTAAAGACAACCAAATTTGTTCACCTAAACGTAGTGGACGTTCTGAGGGTATGCGAACTTGAATTGACTCACCCATAAAACCCCGAAACTCGAAGTTCGCGATCCCAATTTTGGTGGCAACATAACTATCGTTACCCAGATTTTCAATCAATTCAACCTGGACAGGTAAGTTTTTAGTTGCAGGTACACCGACAACTAAATGTTCCGGACGAATTCCCAAAATCACCATACATCCGTCATATTTTTGCAATGCATTGGCCCAATTTTGGGAAAGGGTCATGCGAAAATCTCCATTGGTAATGATTTGTTGGGATGCATGAAATTTTACGGGAATAAAGTTCATCGGTGGAGAACCGATAAACTCCGCCACAAATTTGTTAGCGGGACGGTTGTATAATTCCAGGGGAGGAGCCACCTGTTGTAACTGTCCCTGATTGAGAATGGCAATGCGATCGCCCATCGTCATCGCTTCTGTTTGGTCATGGGTGACGTAAATAGTTGTGGTTCCCAATTGACGCTGAAGTTTGACAATTTGCGATCGCGTTTCCGCGCGGAGTTTTGCGTCTAAGTTGGATAGGGGTTCATCCATCAAAAAAACCTGGGGATTACGAGCGATCGCCCTTCCTAGTGCTACCCGTTGTCGCTGTCCTCCCGATAGTTGTTTGGGTAAGCGATGCAATAATCCTTCGATTTGTAACAACTGTGCAACATTTCGCACCCGTTCCTGGACAGCTAATTCCTTTGAGGACAGATACCTCAACCCCTTGGGAAGGTTACGAGTAATACCCACCAGCAAATCTTCGCCCATTTTAGCAAAGTTATTCACCGACGGATTAACACCGTTTACATCTTGCATCTCCAAAAAACGCCGACGTAATCCAAAGGCAATATTGTCATAAACTGTTAAATGGGGATACAAGGCATAATTTTGAAATACCATCGCAATATCCCGTTGCTTGGGGGGAAGTTGATTAATTAACTTCTCACCCAGCCAAATGTTTCCACCCGTAATCGTTTCTAAACCCGCAATTAACCGTAGTAAAGTACTTTTACCACAGCCAGATGGCCCTACCAAAACCATAAATTCGCCATCTTCCACAGTCAAATTAATCCGTCGCAGCACATTTATAGCCTCGGAACGGTTTCCCCCGTTCTGTTTCCCTAATGGGGAACCGGATTTGACTTGTGCTGATTTCCCCTCTCCTTGACGAGGGGGAAAACTTTTGTAAACGTTTTCGATAACTACTTGCGCCACGGGTATTAAACTTAAATATAGTTACAAAAATTACCAATTTAATTGCCCATCAAATTGCTGGTATTATACCTGGATTTTTGACGAGCGAACTACAAGTGACGGCTAACGGATGTATTTTCATCTTTCTACCATCTCTTCATCGTCAAAAGTTGAAGTATAGCGTTGTCTGATGCTAACTACGCTACAGATTGTCTACACCAACTATTATCCCGCAGGAATTTATTCTCGGTGCGGACATAGGACAATATACACTTTCGCGCAACTGACATGACAATTCAGCGCCCATAATACAGGTTTCCAGTCAATTAGAAAAGCATATTCCGAAAAATTGCAGGTTTAGGGTCGTGTAACACACTATTAAATATCTCGTTTACTTACACAGGATTTTACTCACTTTTTCTCCTGGGGGTAAAAAATCATATCAATATGGTGTGTTTGATAGGTGACAAAATCTTGAATCAACTGGTTTATATTCTGTTCGTAAGCAATCACCTGGCCTTTTTTATCTATGTAAATTGATGGTATAGTTAAGGTTCGTAAAAAATAGAGAAATTCTTGCGGTTCGATTTTGCCAAACACTTTTAAATTAAATGGAGCAAACTCAGCAAAAATAATCGGATGATTATTGTTTAACAAATTGACCATTCCTTTGAGGGCGAATGGTTCATAGCCTTCAATATCAATCTTGACAATATCTACTGGGATATCTGGTAAGAAATCATCTAAACGAACTGCGGGGATTTCCTCATAATAAGGATTTTCTCCATGAACATAATTCTGTAACTCGTAGACAGTATTACCAGTAAATCTAGCTCCATAGTTAGCTTGATTTCCGAGGTTGGAAATCACAATGGTTTTATTCTCATCACTCACTGCTAATCGATAGGGTGCGATCGCTGTTTGAAATGGATTATAATTAATGCTGGTGGTAAATAAACGAAAGTTGTTTTGATCGGGTTCAAAACTATATATTTTGGCTTGAGGACATTGACTGGCGACAAGGAGGCTACAATAGCCTAAATTAGCTCCAATATCGAAAAAATACAGTTCGGATGTGCAATTTTGTAAATACTTTAATAACACTTGAGTCACATGTTGTTCATATTCACCTTTAACGAGAATTGGCCGACTAATGGCATTATCCTCTAAATTTAACACCATCGAGAAATTATATTTTTTTAAATCAGTGATCGCGTCATTGGAATGAGCTAAAAACCGAAAAATAAATCCAGGGAATTTTTGATAGACTAACTTTTTGAAAAAATCAAATAATTTCATGAAAAATCACACCCAATGATGATAAAGCAAAAAGATAAAATTAATACCAATTTCCCCAAATGTAACAAATGAATCTTGTTGGTAAATTTATCAAAGTCTAACAGCAAACCTGTCATACCGTTTTCCTTTGGAGTTGATACCTGACGGGAAGTTTTCGGAAGCAGGGGAAGAAAATATATCAACATTTGAGTGAAATAGCATCAATCAGTTAAAAATTAAAACGATGGATATGCATCTGCACAGCCACCGTTAATTATGCTCAAAAATCATGCTAATCGTGGAAAAAATTTTGTCTGCTATCCTACCAATCGTAGTTAGCTTTACCCTTGTATGGTTCACCTGTAAACGGTTGGAAACCAGTTGTTGGATAATCATCATGTTCCAGTGCGAAAATTTCGATCGCAGCTTCGGAAATGAATTGAGTAATTATAGCCACAATACGTGAGAGCATCATCATATTTAGACCCCTTGTGATTGGTCACATTATTCTGTCGATAAATTTAATGTAGTGGCAGAAGATAGGGTAAATGGGATTTTGCAATATTTTTCAAATCTCCGCAATCTTGATTTATCCAAATTGACGTTTTTTTGTCTATAGTGAGAAGAAACTTCGAGAATAATTAACTTTAATTGCAGAATGATAGCAGGACTTACGAACTGGAAAAGAAAATCAAGCTTTTGACTTAGTTAACAGTTAACAACCCTACATGTAAAATTTTATAAATCATTTAAGACTGCTAGGATAAGTAGGTGGGTGGTAAAAATTGTCGTTGAAATCAGGGAGTAGGCAGAGACGCGATATATCGCGTCTGTAAGGGAGTAAGACTTTGAGACGAATGAACGGTTGCGTTGCAGTTTTATGTTTAATTGCACCTACCTACTCATATAATAAAATCTTGTTGGGAGTACAGAAATGACAACTACCAGCCAGAAAATGACCCTGGAAGAGTTCCTCTCCTATGATGACGGTACGGATAACCTATACGAGTTGGAAAATGGGGAACTGATTTGGATGCCTTCTGAAAGCGAAATCAATCGACGGATTACTATGTTTTTGTTAATTTATTTTAACCAACAGGGAATTCCTTCCTATCGATTGACGGTGAAGACGGAGGTGGTAGTTAGCGGAAAAAGGGTATCCGTCCGCTTACCGGATTTGCTGGTGTTATCGGAGGAATTAGCAGCAGCAATGGAAGGTGCAAGCAGATCGATTATACTAATGGATATGTCCCCACCTTTGCTAGCTGTAGAAGTTGTCAGTCCTAACCAGGAAAAGCGAGACTATCGCTTTCAGCGTAGTGAATATGCAGCTAGGGGAATAGCCGAATATTGGATTGTCGATCCAATTTTACAACAGGTAACAGTGTTGGAATTGGTTGAAGGTTTGTATGAGGAAAAGGTTTATCGAGGTAGCGATCGCCTAAACTCACCTTTGTTTCCCCAAGTTGATTTAACAGCAGAGCAAGTATTACAAACAAAATAAAATTTTAATCCTTCAGTACGGTTAACCCACGTTTCTCGCAAAACCCTAAAACTCATAGGGAGTAGGGAGTAGTGAATAGAAGGAAAATCAATTTGTTATTCAAGGTTGACAACTTACTCGTGAGAAATCCAGGTTATACCCCAGTGATACAGGTTGCATACAAGTAACTTATTTATATCAACTTTATCAGCTTTACTGCTAACTTCTTGAAGGACATCAAACATTAAATCTCTAATCACTTCGGGATTATCTGAGAGTTTCACCGGAAATAATCCCCCATCGTTCCAGACACGACGGATATCATATAAATTCAGCGATTGACATTGATGAACTAATTCATTCCGTTTTTCACGAATCCTATCTAATAACTTATACCATTTATCATTGGTGTCTATTCTCCGTGAGTTACACCAACCTTTAATTAAAGCCGTAAATCCATGGTTATATTTATTTCCTAGGTCTTTTTTCTCCGGTGGGATGGTCACAAAACCTTTCTCAAGCCATCTATTTTCTGTAAATTTAATAAATAGCAAGCGTTCTATAGTTTGTGAAAACTGCATAAAAGCCGCAGTATAATTCTTTCTGGTTAATGCTAATTCAATTAAAAATGCTGATTCCCAAGTTTTCATCACATCTTTTGCTTTCATAATATTCATAGCTTCTTGCCAAGATTTGATTGTCTCACTATCCACAATTTTGGCAACTTCTTTAGAATTGATAAAATTACCAATTTCCGTAATAAATTTATCCATCTCCCAATTTGTATAGAGTGTGAGTATACCAACTAACTTATACAAACAAGAATGACGATTTAAATGCACTTTTAACCAGATTTGTGCTTCGCCAAAATCACCCTGCTCCCAAGCGGAGATAACTCGTAATTTTTCCAACGACCAGAAATATTTTCCCATTGCAATTAATTTAAAATCTTGATAAGGAGAAGCAGTTCTAGCACCATTTGCTAAAGTTGGGAAAAATTCTTCCGGTTCATTTGGAGTCGCATTAAAAATCCGACACTGACGTACCAAAGCAGCAGCACAGATTTCCACACAAGATGCGATCGCAGGGGTACATCCTTTATTTTGAATCCATAAAACAAACTCTCGATTGCTAGAACTGGAAAAATAATCGAGTATTTCTGGTATTATTAATACTTCTAATTCTTGACGGATTGTATCGCTATCATTTGCATGGATAACTGGAGTATGAACATCGACTCGTAATTATTGTTGCCTAATTTTCCCTTTTGACGAGTTCCGACGGTGATTATTGTAGAAGCAGGGATATAAGGTATACCAAAAACAGGATGTAATACAGGCAGTAGTAATTCCTAAAACCCCTTGTACCACCAACAGGTAATCGCTAATTAAACGTAACTTTTAGGATATTTTCCTCTTGATTATCTACTAATTTTAGAGTGCGATATTTTAGAGTGCGATCGCGCAATTTCTCATATATGTCCTTACAACTTTTTTCCGCAGCAACTGTATCTTTAAGAATCTGCATTCGCTCCACTTCATCGTTCTCATCAGGAAGTTTTGCTTCTGTCCAGTATAATGCTTGTAATGGGTGCCTAATTTACTCACGTTAATTGTTTGGGGTGTGATGTTAGACACAGGTGCAGAACCAGTTTTAAAATAAATGCGATCGCAAACTAATCTAAATTGATTTTCAAGTTTAGTTTGGATAGCTTTTAGTTGTCCCTGAGCGTTTTTGCGTAAGTTATCATCGCTAAAATCAATGGTGAGATATTTATTCTCATATCCACCGTATACAGATGATTCTAACAAAGTGCCCAGTTTAGGATTGCTGTATATTTAGTATTATCTATTCTCCACTCCCTACTCCCTGCTCCCTTTTTGTATACGATTGTAGTGTTGAACATTTAGGTGTAAAAATCCCATGTCACTCACCTTACGGCATGGTGAATTATCTCATCACAAGGACATCGAGAAATTGGGGGAGATTCTCAATCAGTGTTTTATCAGTTTTGCAGGTAGAGGAGAAAGTTATATTCACCGGATGGGGGTGGAACGTTGTCGAATTATTCGTACTGAGGAGGAAATAATTGGGGGATTGGCAATTATTCCTTTAGGTCAGTGGTGGGGTAATAATTGTGTGGAGATGGGGGGAATCGCTGTGGTGGGAATTGATCCTGCATATCGGGGTCAGGGTGCTGCAAGGGTCTTAATGCAGGAAAGTGTTAAGGAAATGTATGCAAGGGGAATGGGAATTTCGGTATTATTTCCCGCGACCCAGTATTTCTACCGACAAATTGGCTATGAGGAAGCGGGGATAGTTTGTCAGTGGGAAATTAAAAGCAGTCAGATTCCTTTGTTACCTCAGATTTTACCCTTTGAGCGGATTGCAGTGGGTGAATTGGATTTATTGACAAAACTATATAGTCAACAAACCCGACTATACAACGGATATGTGCAACGCGATCGCTTTTTGTGGGATGAGAAAATTCGCACTGAGGAAGATACGGTTTATGCTTATGTGATTGGGGGTAGGGAACAACCGCAAGGGTATATTCTCTATACTCAGTATTCCAGTGGTGGTGAAAATATTCTGCGTATCCGTGACTGGGTATTATTAAATCAGGATGCGATTACCAGCTTTTGGGCTTTTTTCGCAAAAATGCGATCGCAAATTACCAAAGTTCGCTGGTCAGATGCAGGAATTACTGCGATCGCCTACGGATTACCGGAGCAACATCACCAACTATATGATGCAGCAAAATGGATGATGCGGATTGTAAATGTTGTCAAAGCTTTGGAACAACGAGGTTATCCACCGGGATTAACAGCAGAATTACATTTCCAATTAAAAGACGATTTAATTGCAGAAAATAACGGTAATTTCATCCTGCAAATTAATCATGGACAAGCCAAAGTTGAAAAGGGTGGCAATGGGGATTTAAAATTAGATATTCGCACCCTTGCACCTATCTACACTGGTTTATTTGCACCTGTACAGCTACAATTTATCGGCCAACTCACAGGAACTGGGAACGCAATTTCCACCGCAACCCAAATATTCGCAGGTACAGTCCCAACGATTTCTGATTATTTTTGAAAGTAGAGACGCGATATATTGCGTCTGTGTATATCGATATATCGCGTTGAGGCTATTTTGGCGGAAAAAAAGCGCAAATACATGGGTATATGGGTCTTTTGAAAAGTGAAAGAGGAAAGCTTAAAAACTATTCCCCACTCCCCACTCCCTCTAGCTTTCAAGTTTTCTCAAAAAACGCGGCATACAAGTATTTTTAGAAAAATCCCCAGTTGTCAACATCAATGCTACACTAAATCCGAAAATTAACATTTCCCTGATACATGGTTCTCGAACAAATTGCCGAATACAAATCATTCGCTGGTAAATTGGGTTTCTACTCCCACCAATCCCAGGAATGTCAAACCAAGATGCGGTTTGCAATCTATTTACCACCCCAAGCACAAACCCAGACCTTACCTGTTATTTACTTCCTGTCGGGTTTAACCTGTTCGGAAGAAAATTTTATGGTCAAAGCGGGAGCGCAACAACTAGCAGCTAAATACGGTATGATTTTAGTCGCACCAGATACCAGTCCCCGCGATACGGGTATTGCTGGTGAAGACCAAAGTTGGGATTTTGGTACGGGAGCAAGTTTCTATGTGGATGCGACCCAAACCCCTTGGTTACACCACTATCGGATGTATAGTTACGTTGTAGAAGAATTACCCGCACTGATTGCCCATAATTTCCCTGTACAAACGGAAAAGCAAAGTATTTTGGGTCACTCCGTGGGTGGTCATGGAGCCTTAGTTTGTGCGATGCGTAATCCGGAAAAATATAAATCTGTATCCGCATTTGCACCAGTTGTTTCTCCGATGCGATGTCCTTGGGGAGAAAAGGCTTTTAGTGGGTATTTAGGTGAAAATCGGGAAACTTGGCGTATTTATGATGCATGTGAATTAGTTAAGGAAGTTGGTTATCCACGGTCAATTTTGATTGACCAGGGAACAGCAGACAAGTTTTTAGAAACCCAATTGAAACCAGAACTATTTGCACAGGCTTGTCAACAGGTCAAACAACCTTTACAACTGCGTTATCAAGAAGGTTACGACCATAGCTATTATTTTATTGCTACCTTTATCGATGACCATTTAAGATTTCACGCTGAAGCTTTAGGTTGTCTTTAAGAGGATGTTTTCAAAGTCGATTTGAATACTTAACAAGCTCGTTTTTTGGGAGTAGGCAAAAGGGAATCGGGAGAGATGTGACATGTCGCGTCTGTACAGTTTCTCAGGACAAATATACCGTTTGAGCCTATTTACTCTCTTCAATAAGTGGTTGATAAAGTATTTATTGACACTTGACAAACAACCTCTAAGCAGAAAAAATGGTGGAGAAAAATCAGATAAAAATCGAGATTATTTTTCTATCTCCTGTATTCTATTTAATAAATGCAAATTTCCCAGTATTCCCATCTGAATTCATTTTGATTTGAGCAACATAAAAGTCTTTTTGTACAATTTCACCAATGGGTGTAAAGGATATTTCGCCAATGGGAGTATCATACTTACCCGCTAAGATTTGCTTATTTAATTCGCTGCGCAATTGGGGTAATTGTAAAGTCGATATTTTTGTTTTCTTGTCTAAAGCCTTGAGGGCTTCCACATAAACTTGTACAGCAGTAAAAGCTTGAGCGCTAAATTGGGGTGGTTCGGATTTAAACTGTTGTAAATAAGCTTGACGAAATGCTTGATTAATAGCACCTGGATGGTCTGGACTATAGGCTTGAGCAATCATCACCCCATCACATAGGGCTTTACAAACTTTAAATACATTTGATGTATTTAAACCATTCCCACCAACAATTACACCCTTATAACCAAGTTCTCGCAACTGACGCACTAAATTTCCTCCATCCGCAGCCAAACCAGAAATAATCACTAAATCAGGTTTTAATTTGAGTGCATTGGTTGCTTGTGCTTGAAAATCCGTATCGGTGGTTTGAAATTTTTGCACTGTCACCAATTCCAAACCTAAATCCTTAACATTTTGTTGAAAAATCTCCGTTTCCGACTTATTAAATGCATCATTTTGGGCAAAGAATACGGCCACTTTTTTAATATTAGGATTTTGCTTTAAAGCAGCCTTCAAAGAATTAGGAGCAACCGTCGAAACTGGAGCCGAAACACGAGCAATATAATCACCCACCTCTGGGATTCCTTTTGCCGTATTTGAAGCCGCGATCGCAGGTGTTTTAGCTCGTTCTGCAACGGGGTGAGCGCTAAATCCTTGCTGGGATAATGTCGGTCCCACTATCCCCACTACTTTATCTTTATTAATTAATGTTTGAAAAGCATTAATTGCTCCCGCTTCATCACCACCCGTATCTTGAAAAACTAATCTAATTGGTGTACCGTTAATCCCACCTTTATCATTAAAGTACTTCTCCGCAATTTTTGCCCCTGCAACTCCTTCCTGACCCAATAAAGCCACATTACTAGTTTGAGCAAAAGCGATACCAATGGGAATTGCACCAGTGACATTCCCCGCAGAATTATTGGTATTACTACTCACATTACTGTTATTTGGTGATTGATTACTGTCACTATTACTAGCAGTTTCACCACCGCATCCAGCGATTATAAATCCAGTGGCAGTTGCCAAAGCCATACCAAAAACATATTTTTTCAACATAGTATTTTTAACTGTATTTCAGTTTATATAAAATCTAAGTTTTACAAATTGTGAGAAAAGTCGTTTTGAATACTTGACTTTTTGTTTTTTGGAATTAGGAAATCGGGAGTAGGTTGAAATTATTAATAATAATAGGCATCAATTATAATTATTTACATTTTGTATTAAAAACAAAATCACCGTAGAGATGTAGCATTGCTACGTCTCTACACAAAACCACGTAAATTTTCAATTCATATTTGTATTCAGCAATGCCGTATTTATTAATACTTCTCCAAACTCCCATCATCTCCTTCTGCGCTCAAGATTCATCGCAATTACTCAATGTCAACATTTAGGCATAAAAAGTCAACAGATTCGACATAATATTTCACAAATTCTGGTGGAAGATTGTTGTCAACAGTTCTTTCCGACACTGCTGTGTCTGTATCCTAACTCCTTCCCCAAGAACTAACAGACCCACTCGACTTAACCAAATGCATTCCTGCATCAGCAAAGCGTTGAAAAGTGGTATTTGCTTGTTCCGTAAAATCAACAACACCGGGGACAACCACAGGAGATGTACAATCCTCCAATAAATAGACCTTCTTTGCTAACTGGGGGTCTACAGCTTGAATCTCCGTCAACAAATCATCTACAGTCCAAGCGACACAGTGACTTTTTGCTTGTCCGGCAATAATTATCACATCGAACTGGAGCAGTTTCCCAATTAAACTGCTATTTTTACTCGCAATTGCGCGACCACTTGCATCATCTAACACCTCTGGACGCAGTACCGAATAGTTTTCCGTCAGGGGATTACCACCCTTAATTTCAAAACGGGTTTGACTACAACGAGCGATCGCGTGGAAAAAACAAGCTTCTTCCACAGCTGCAACCAACCCATGACCAATACCACCTAACATGGAATGATAGGGCCATATGGTGAGGGGATATTTCCCTGCATCATGTAAACGTTGGACATAATGCAAAGCAAAGGATTCCAACTCCCCATAGTTACCCCCACTTAAGCTGTAAGCAACCCCCGGATTCACCTTCCAGAGACCTTGCTGCACATCCGCTAAGGTAATCATCGTCATCGGAGAAGGATTTTCCCCTGCATTGTTCACCCAAAAGATAGGGTGAAATATTTGCATGGAAGTATGAGTATCTAAGGTGGGAATAATTTCCGTAATTACATTTAAATTACCGTAGATAAACTGACATAGACGGATATTGTCTTCCACCGCACCGAAACCAGAACGACCCCCCACAAACAGTTCAAAATCAGGAATACAAAAGGTATTTTGGACATCAATCGCCAGTAAGCAAACACGGATTGTATCTTCTGATGCTGGTTTAATTCCGTGAATTTTCGCCCACTCCTGTGCTTGTTTTGCCCGTTCTTGGTAAGGAACCCGCCATACCTGGTCAACACGGGTAGGATCAAAAAAATCGGGTATTGGTAACAGATTTGCGGATATTGTCATAAATTTAGCCTGGTAAAATACAATTTTTACCATTGTAGAGGCGACCCGACAGGTCGTCTCTACTACATGCGTTTACTAGCTAGATGCAATGACTGCTGAGGTATATTCCGACTTCACAGTCGCATAACCCCAATCCAACCAGGGTAACAAAGCTTCAATATCAGAAGTTTCTACCGTTGCACCACCCCAAATTCGTAAACCTGGGGGTGCGGAACGGTAGGAAGCGATATCAAAAGCTACCTGTTGTTTTTCCAGCAAACTAGATAACTTTTTGGCACATTCGGCTTGTTTTTCCGGTGCTAGACTTTGGAACCAAGGGTCAATAATTTTTAAGCAAATCGATGTACAGGAGCGGGTCTGGGGTGTTTCCGCTAAAAAATCAGCCCAGTCACTTGTTTCTACCCATTTGCTAATTACACTCAGATTAGCTTCGCTGCGACTGATTAACCCTGTTAAACCACCAATGCGATCCACCCAGTTTAAACTATCTAGAGCATCTTCCACACACAACATGGAAGGTGTATTAATTGTATCCCCCTTGAAAATTCCTTCAATTAACTTACCCTTTTTCGTGAGGCGGAAAATTTTGGGTATCGGACGCTCAGGGGTATAGGTTTCTAAACGTTCTACAGCACGGGGTGATAAAATAATTACACCATGTTGGGCTTCACCACCGAGAACTTTTTGCCAAGAATAGGTGACAACATCCAATTTTGACCAGGGTATATCCATTGCAAATACAGCCGATGTTGCGTCACAAATAGTTAAACCCCCCCGTTGCTCAGGTATCCAATCGCCATTGGGAACCCGTACCCCAGAGGTTGTCCCATTCCACAAAAAGACCACATCATGGTCAAAATTCACCGCACTTAAATCCGGTAAACCACCATAATCAGCTTGGAGAACACGGGTATCCTGGAGTTTAAGTTCCTCCACCACATCTTGAACCCATTCCTGTCCAAAACTTTCCCAAGCAAGGATATCCAGGGGAAGTTTACCAAGTAAAGACCACATTGCCATTTCCACCGCACCCGTATCGGATGCAGGAACAATACCCAAGCGGTAATCCTGCGGTACACCGAGAATTTGCCGAGAACGGTCAATCACCTCAGCAAGTTTAGCACGTCCAGCTGGAGAACGATGCGATCGCCCTACACAAGCATTCGCTAACGCATCCACAGTCCAACCCGGACGTTTAGCACAAGGACCAGAGGAAAAATGGGGATTATTCGGTTTTTTTGTTGGAGGAGTCAATTTATCAGTCATTAATCAAATTCGCGTGTCGGCATAGGTATAGCTGCTAATCGATCCTACCGGGTTTTGTCTACACAGGATTATTTTTTTCCCATCAACTGGGGGAACTGGGGTAGAAATGTATCTAGATTTTCGTGAAATGGTATAACGGGTCGTCTGTACGGGAATATGAGTTATCTAGTTGCTTTGCGTTGTTATTCTGCACGCAGTCAATAAAGTCAGCTTTTTGTTTAGATAGTTAACACTCGAAGAGACATGACCTGGATTTCTCACGAGTAAGTTGTAAGCTTTGAGTAACGGACTGATTTTACTTCTACTCCCGTCACGGAATATTCCCTGTGAGTTTTAGGGTTTTGTGAGAAATGGGGGGTAATAATGCTACATCTCTACTGTCACCCGTCAACAGTTAACAAACCAAGAGAGAAATATATCAACACGCAAATAGCTAGCCATTTAGTTACTTTCAAATCCAAAATCCAAAATCCGTCTTGGAAAGTTTGGTGGAAGAATAAATCTACCACCAACTTTCCGCAAAATCCAAAATCTCTTTAATCCTCATCCAGGGGTAAACCAGCACGAACTTTGCCTTTTGCGAAGAAGCGACCAAATTGGAGTTCGTATACTTCGTCTTCGTCTTGGGTTTCGACGACTAAATCGGAGCGAGCATAGCTGACACAAAGTAAAGCATATCCCTTTTGTCGGAGTTCTGGAGACAATCCAATGGCTTCAGGTTGATAGATTTCACCCGACAGGACTCGAACTGCACAGGTAGTACATGCACCGTTACGACAGGAAAAAGGTAGTTCCTTACCGTTATTTTCGGCTGTATGCAGGATGTAGCGGTCTTCTGGGACTTGAAAGGTATGCTCAACATTGCGAGCGCGATCGCGAACTGTCACGGTATGCATGGGTGAAATAGTTGACATAGCTAGGACTAAATTCCTCAACAAAAAATTTTTTGGATATTTCTTTGCAGTTTATAAAATTCCATTGTAAGATGGAAACTTGTGACGACCTGGAGAGATGGCCGAGTGGTTGAAGGCGCAGCACTGGAAATGCTGTTTAGGGGAAACTCTAACGAGGGTTCGAATCCCTCTCTCTCCGTTCAAACCCCACAGAATTCAGAATTCCAGCAATTCCAGCACAAGCATGGAACCCTTACTGTAATATTGCAAGCTGGTTAGCTTTGGTTTAATAGGCAATTTTAAGCTTTTCGCAATACTTTGAGGATATCTTGGGGAGGTTTTGCAGGGCTTCACTATACCAGAAGGCTTGCGTCTACATGATAGCAAGTACTGCGAATTGTTTTAAATACTCATTGCACCTAGAAATCAGTAAACAAGGCAAAAGAGTTATTATCCAGCTTAGGCTGCACTGCTTTAATCTTTTCCAGGACTTACGCAAGGACAAGGTAAACACCATTATTGTACTAGACGCGTAGCAGCTAGTACGGGTTGGCGGAAATATCCATACCATTCACTGGGTGACTATGCTCTGCGTAGTCACCCAGTGAATGAAGGCTCTGCCTTCATTCACGAGGCTGGAGCCTCACAACCTTGGACTCCCACGCGGAGCATGGGAGCTAGGGAAAAAGCGATCGCATTTATGATCTATTCACAGCGTATACTGAGAGAGCTTTTTTACAAACTTTCCGACCTTTCAAACACCCTCTCAGGAAACTTGAGATAGTTCGCGTTGAGTTCTGGGAACTTCCATGATTTGGTGATACAAAAGTCCAGCCAGAATCGCACCGATGAGTGGTGCAACCCAGAATAACCATAGTTGTTGTGTAGCCCAACCTCCGACAAACACTGCAGGACCTAAGCTGCGAGCAGGGTTAACGGATGTATTGGTGACGGGAATGCTAACAAGGTGAATTAAGGTTAAACCTAAACCAATGGCAACAGGGGCAAAACCCTTCGGTGCGCGTTCATCGGTTGCACCCAGGATTATCAACAGAAACATAAAGGTGAGAAATAGCTCGGCGATAAAACAAGCTACTAGGGAGTATTTACCCGGAGAATGGTCTGCATAACCGTTGGCGGCAAATCCACTCGCAGCCAAGTCAAATCCAGGTCTTCCGGTGGCAATAATTGCTAAAATACCTGCTCCCGCGATCGCACCTAGCACTTGAGCAATTATATAACCAATTAGCCCAGATGCGGGAAAACGCTTGGCAGCCCAAAGACCAACTGAAACGGCTGGATTTAAGTGACAACCGGAAATATGACCAATCGCATAGGCCATGGTCATCACCGTTAAACCAAATGCCAAGGAAACACCAACTAAACCAATCCCAACTGGAAATAAGAAATTATTATTATCTGCTTGGGGAGCATTCGCGACAAAGGTGGCAGCCAGTACAGCACTACCACAACCTCCAAAAACTAACCACAAGGTACCGATAAACTCTGCTATACAGCGTTTAAGCATTGTCATGGCTTCTATCTCTTTTATTCTCGATACAAAAATTAATCGACAAGATGAATTATTTTTTAAACTATTCCCCGACTGAAAATATTCATTTTCATCCTGATTTTCCAGGTTGAAAACTGAAAACAATGAATGCTTGACAGCTATTTATAACTTTTTTTTGGGAGAAGTTTAATTTAATTACATAAATAATATTATCAGCAAGATTTTAGTTGCACTCATTCTTGCTACATTTCTTGATATTTTGTGAAGTTGAACTAGGAATAGATTACGGAAATAAGTGAAGGGGAGTAAGGCTTTGATTACGAGAGTTTTCCAGATTTTTTAACTGGTTTATTTGTTTTTACCACCATTATCAAAATTATTGATTAAAAATAAAATTTTATCCATGTCGGAATATAAATAGAGACCTAGCTATTTACTAGGTCTCCACAAACAAGACTTTTCAGGTTTTACAACTCACAATTCTAAATTTTGAAAATCCAAACCAAAATTGTTGAACCTGTTGTAATTTTGCTAACTTAACGGTCTACCGAACCCATAATCACATCGATACTACCAAGAATCACGACGATATCAGCAACCTTAACACCGCGAAGTAGGTGAGGAAGGATTTGCAAATTGTTATAGTCAGCCGGACGAATTTTCCACCGCCAAGGAAATACATTATCATCGCCAACCAGATAAATCCCTAATTCACCCTTACCACTTTCTACCCGTGCATAGATTTCACCTTGGGGAATTTTAAAGGACGGGGAAACTTTTTTCGCCACGAACTGGTAGTCAAAACCATCCCATTCCGACTTAGCCCCAGCTATCATCCGCTTTGCTTCCAGATTCTCGTAAGGACCACCGGGAAGTCCCTTCAAAGCTTGACGGAGGATTTTCACCGATTCCCGCATTTCTCGCATCCGCACCATATAGCGAGCTAAACAATCACCAGCAGATTCCCATTGGACTTCCCAATCGAAATCATCATAACATTCATAGTGATCGACTTTGCGCAAATCCCATTTCACCCCGGAAGCACGTAACATTGGACCGGAAAGTCCCCAGTTAATTGCTTCATCACGGGTAATTGTGCCGATTCCTTCCACGCGACGACGGAAAATCGGGTTATTTGTCACCAATTTTTCGTATTCGTCGATTTTTGGTTCAAAATATTCACAGAAGTCGAAACACTTATCGACCCAACCATAGGGTAAATCCGCAGCGACTCCACCGACGCGGAAGTAATTATTATTAACCATCCGGTAGCCAGTAGCAGCTTCCCAGAGGTCATAAATCATTTCCCGTTCCCGGAATTGATAGAAAAATGGTGTTTGCGCACCCACGTCTGCGAGGAATGGACCAAACCATAGTAAATGGTTGGCAATCCGATTCAATTCCAGCATGATTACGCGGATATAGCTAGCGCGCTTAGGTACTGTCACCCCTGCAAGTTTTTCCGGTGCGTTGACTGTCACCGCTTCATTGAACATCCCTGCGGCATAGTCCCACCGACTCACATAGGGGACATACATGACAGTGGAACGGTTTTCGGCGATTTTTTCCATTCCCCGGTGCAGATAGCCAATGACGGGTTCACAGTCTACAACATCTTCCCCGTCAAGGGTGACAATCAGCCGTAATACCCCGTGCATGGAGGGGTGATGGGGACCCATGTTAAGAATCATGGGTTCGGTTCTGGTTTCAATTCTGGCCATGAATAAACATTCTCCCCTTTATAAAATCTTGTACAGCCACCCTTGGAATTTTAGATTAGTTTTAATTCCAGCTTACACAAATTCTATAGCAGGGGAGGGGATGGGGGTTGTAATTTGGAAAATCAAAGGATTATGGATTTTGGATTACTTATCTGTAAGCAAGTGGTCTATCGCACTCAAAATGCAGTGTTTGTGGTAAGAGTAGGAAAAACCACTTTCATCTCCCAGAGAAACTGCGCTACGCGCATCTGGGGTTTTGGGGTATAGTCTATTCCCTACTCTCCACTCCCTATTTTCTAACGAGGATAGTAGAGGAGAAACTGGGTAGATTATAATTAGGTGTATTTCCTAGTATAGGATTCGTTGTTTCAGGTCAACAAAAAAACTAAACATAATTTTAATTAGCAACAGGAATAGAACTTGCGGGAAGTGTTCCGTGCTTTGCGGGATGACTGAGCGTGAGGAGACAACCGATGATGAAATTTCATGTATTGATTTTATGTAAACTGGCTTGTGGTTGAGGAATAAGAAGGATAAATATTATGAAGGCGATGATTCTCGCAGCAGGGAAAGGTACACGTGTACGTCCTATTACCTACACAATACCGAAACCGATGATTCCGATTTTGCAAAAGCCAGTCATGGAGTTTTTGCTGGAGTTATTGCGTCAACATGGTTTTGACGAAATTATGGTGAATGTCAGTCATTTGGCTGAGGAGATTGAAAGTTATTTTCGTGATGGTCAAAGATTTGGGGTGCAAATAGCCTATTCCTTTGAGGGCAAAATTGCCGATGGAACCTTGGTTGGGGAAGCGATTGGTTCTGCGGGGGGGATGAAAAAAATTCAGGATTTTTCACCTTTTTTTGATGACACATTTGTGGTGTTGTGTGGTGATGCTTTAATTGATTTGGATTTGACTAAGGCTGTGGAATGGCATCGTTCTAAGGGTTCGATTGCCACAATTATTACTAAATCGGTTCCCAGGGAAGAGGTTTCGAGTTATGGGGTGGTGGTGACTGATGCGGATGGACGAATCCAGGCTTTCCAGGAAAAACCCTCAGTGGAAGAGGCTTTAAGTACTAATATCAATACAGGTATTTATATTTTTGAACCGGAGGTTTTGAAGTATATTCCTTCAGGGGTTGAGTATGATATTGGCGGACAGTTATTTCCGAAGTTGGTGGAAATGGGTGCGCCTTTCTATGCGATCGCCATGGATTTTGAGTGGGTGGATATCGGTAAGGTTCCTGATTATTGGCGAGCAATTCGCGGTGTGTTGTTGGGAGAAATTAAAAATGTACAAATTCCTGGGAAGGAGGTACGTCCAGGGATTTATACTGGTTTGAATGTGGCTGTAAATTGGGATCGGGTGGATATTACTGGTCCTGTTTATATTGGCGGGATGACGAAGATTGAGGATGGGGCAAAAATTGTTGGTCCAGCGATGATTGGCCCTAATTGCTGGATTTGCAGTGGTGCAACTGTTGAGAATAGTGTCATTTTTGAATGGTCGCGTTTGAGTCCGGGTGTACGTTTGGTTGATAAGTTGGTGTTTGGTCGTTATTGTGTTGATAAAACGGGAGCAACCATTGATGTACAAGAGGCTTCCCTAGATTGGTTGATTACCGATGCCAGACAAGAACCTCCTTCCCAAGCTCCGCTCGAACATCAGGCGATCGCTGAATTGTTGGAAATCAATCCTACTAACTAGCTTTGATTTCCAAGGGAGTCGGGAAGAATTGATGGGAAAACAGGTGTACACGGGTATACCTGTTTTTTAATTAGGGAAGTGTAAATATATCTGCGAGAATTCCCGTTTCTCCCACACAAGCGATCGCTCCTTGGGGAATCGTATACTACCAATAGGGAGGATGAACCGTTAATGCTCGAAAATAAGGTAATTCCTTCTGCGTGGTCATCCCCATCGCCAAAGGGAATTGCTAAAATTGCTGGGGGATGGTTGAGGGTTCCCTCTTGTAGATGCATCCCATCCTATTGACGATAAACTGTAACAGGCCCATCTAAATCCATTGTTGGCCCTGCTAAAATCAGTAAGTCATCACCATCACGTAACAAATCGCGAATCCCTAAACCTTGCAAGTTAAAGAAGTGTTTTTTATAGGGTCTACCCTCAATTCCAATGGGACACAGTTCTAAAATTCCGGGATTATTTGAGGTGACTTCTACTTCCAAAATCATCGCCCATCCACGTAATACCGGACCTCGCAAACCCAAAAAAATTCGATTCTGGTCAACTGCTATTCCTTCGATATCAAATCCATTGTCTTTTCCAGGTATTTTGGCTTGAATAAATGCTCCAAGATGGGGATCGGTTTGTAATGTATCGATGAGGGTATTCCCTTGAGGTGTAATTTGCAATTTAGCAGCGTTGAGTTGAATATCGGGATGGTGGGGGTGGGGGTGGGACTTGTGTAAAGTTCCATTTACCAGGGGAATCCGACCAAGAAGATATCGGTTTGGTTCGGTGACGATTGTTGCTAATCTTTCGAGATTTTTTATACCACTTTTATCCGTTTTGGGTTTTTTCCGTTTGTAACTATGGGAACCAACAAACCATAAATATTCATCCGTAGATGCCAAGCCTTCAATGTCGATTTCTGCGGTTTCAGGTGCTGGTAACTCAAGATAATTGGATACATGAAAATGTTGATGGTTGGCAAATATTTTTTCCTCCATCCAATCTAGTTTTTCAATGGTTGATGTTTCATCTGACCCTAGCCACAAATGTTTTTCTGGTGTCAGTATTACTGCGGAAATATCTTGGCGATGCTCAGAAAATAAATGACTAAAATCTAATTGCACCCGATTGGTTAAGGTTATATTTTGCATATTTTTTGGTGATGATTTTAAATGCTGTTTTCAACGTTACTTTTAATGCTTAACTTATCATTTTGTCAGGAGTCGGAAGAGATGCGACATGTCGCGTCTGTACGGGAATCGGGAGTAGTTGAAATTTTTCTGGCTTGTGAAAAACCACTTTGATGGACGTATCCTGTATTATTTGATGCTACTTTATATCCATAGAGTGGCAAAAACTACCTGATTTACAGGTTATTTTCAAAATAAATCATAAAGATAATTATTTTATTAATTTTTAAAATATTTGGGAATATTTATTTACAATCAATCGATGGTAAATAGTTCTGATGGGTGGAATATTTACCTATAATGCATTTATAATTTAATTTTCCAAATCACAATCAGAAATAACAGTACACTAATTTAGTGTTGAGAGAATTTTGTACTGGAATTTTTGGAAAGTTCCAATTGTAATTGAGTTCTGTTTATGACTGTCACTACACCACTTCGTTATCAAACCCTGGGTGATTACACATATCACGCAATTAAAAAACACCTGAAAAAAATCGAAAAATGGGAAGCATCCGTCAAAAAAGATGAAGACCCGGAAGCTTTGCATCAAATACGAGTCGGGATGAGACGATTAAGAAGTGTGGTCAGTAGTCTGGGTTTTGCGGTGGAGTTACCGAAATCCGTTTGCGATCGCAATATCGGTAAAATCGCTCGTCGTCTCGGTAATTTAAGGGATTTAGATGTTCTCAAGGATATATTAGAAAATCAGTATCAGCCTGGTTTACCCAAGGAAGAGCAAAAATATCTGCAAAAAGGTTTAGAAACACTCGCACAGCAGCGTCAAGCTCACTTAGAGTTAGTGCAACAGTTGCTGAAATCGAATCGGTATAAATCCTTAAAAAATGATTTAGAGGATTGGTTATTAACCCCAATTTATCAACCGATTGCTTTAATTTCGATTAATTTTAGTGTATCTGATTTACTTTTACCAGAAGTGAGTAGGTTTTTCATTCATCCTGGTTGGCTAGTTGGTCTTGAAATTGATGGCGAACCCATAAATGGGAATTCAGAATCAAAGTTATTATTGGTTGACGAGAATAATCAAGATCGACTTAATGGTCATCTGATGGAAAATAGCAAAGTACTCCATCATCTGCGTAAACAAGCCAAACGTTTACGCTATCAAATGGAGCTATTTGCAGATTTATATGGGGAAAAATACCAAAATTTCGTCAACGATATCAAAAATATTCAAGACATATTAGGTAATCTCCAAGACTCTTTAGTTTTGGAGGAATGGTTAATGGAGATATTTGGACAAGAATGGAGCAGAAAATTACCGCAACTCCGGCAAATTGTGATAGCTACTCGATGGGAATATTGGCAGCAATGGCAAGGTTTACATGCCAAATATATGCAACATTCCACAAGGGAATTATTACATCAAGAGATATTAGATTCCCACAAAAACGAAATCAAAAATCCAGAACAACACCAAATATCAATTTGAGGGATTCTGGTCAATCAACCAATTAACTTTTGCCATGTCGCTGGTCCAATAATTCCATCAGCAAACAACCCTTTACTTCTTTGAAATGCCTTAACTGCATTTTCTGTTTGGGGGCCAAAAATACCATCAATATCTAAATTTAAACGAAATTGCAAATAGCGAACGACAACACCACCAGCATGGTTTCGACGGATAATTCGTTTGGCGAGAATTTCATTGATTGCTCCCCAGGTGGTATTCCCAGCTACGCCAGTTTTTTGGATACCAACTATTTCTTGAAATCTTTCCACCGCACTTTTAGCTTGGGCATCGTACACATTATCTTCCGATAAAGTGCGTCCATTTGCTGGCTTAATTTGTAAGCGATTTAAAGCTCTTTTTAAGCGTAAAACTGAATTATCCGGATTATTTTTTTCATCGGGAATCACATTAATTTTTTCTTCCGGTGCAGCTTTTCCAGTTAAACCGATAATGATGGCATTAGCCATTGCTTCTGCTTCAAATATACTCATATCTTTTTGGGAGTCAATAAAGCAGCACTCCACTAAAATCGCTGGCATATTTGTATTACCAATTACAAATAAATGGGAGCCATTTTTTAATCCACGATTGAAAAAACCGAGTTTGACAATTTCATCTAATATCGGTTTAGCGATTTGATGTCCACGGGTAGAACCAGCAAAAATTTCCGTACCATTTGCTTTGCGATTAAAAGCATTAAAATGGATGGAAACAAACACATCAACCTTAGCTCTGTTAGCGCGATCGCATCTTTGTCGTAATGAATCAGCGACAGTTGTAGCTTTATCTGGTTTACACTCAACAACTTGATGACCTAAAGCTCTTAACTTGGCAATCACCCGATTTCCGACATCTAAGGTCAAATTATCTTCAAATTTAATCCCTCGCGCTCCCGTATCAGGAGGACAATTGTGTCCAATATCAATTCCATAACGCATGATTTTTCTCCTCTGCTCATTGATTATTTTTGACTGATAAATTGTAAATTTCGACCATTAAAGCTTCAATAATCAGCGTTGCAAAACCCTAGTTCTTAGTCGTGATTATGAGATTGCTTCCTGACACCGCAATGACGAAAACTCCTGTTTTGATTATGTAGGAAGTTTAATCCCATGACTTACTTGAAAATCGAAACCCTTGCAGAAAAGTGATATATTATGTCTCTAAATAGAAATTCATACCAGTATTTAGCAACAACCGATAAACCATTTTTTTATCATTATCTGATTATTCACAGCTATCAACTAGCAGCTTCTCAAATAACAAAATCTGCGCTACACATGATAAGGTATATATTTATAAATGTCCATTCATACTCATCACAAATTTTGAAAAATTAACTCAATCGTATAAGCTTTTTCAATCAATAAAAGAAAAACAGGGAATGCTCAAGCCATATCTTTGGCTTTGTCCCCAGGATATGGAAAACTGGAAAGTGAATATTGTAAAGTGAAACTATAGGTTGCTCAATTGGGGTATGAATTATCATTATTTACAATTTTGTAATCAAACCAAAATCACCGTGGTTGTGTAGAGACGTAGCAATGCTACTTCTCTACCACAAAACGTAAATTTTCCATTCATATTTGTATTCAGCAACGCCAAAATTATCATCACCAGCTAATCTCCCAGTAACATGTCCGCGACCGAGTATCATCAACCCAAACCAATTGATTATTCTGCGCCGATTATCAAACGAGCAGAACGTTCCCTAATATGCTCACCCTTCCAACTCAAGTTATTTACCACGATGGCAGAAGAACGGGTTCCCATCAGTGAAATAGCGGAGATGCAGGGTGTAAAAAATCAATATACTTCTAAACCGATGTCCGAATTGGTAGTAGATAATGCCCTTGTTTGGTTGATACAGGTAGGGTTAGTGCGACGTGAAGTCGATGGACAGGGGATTACCGATAGTTTTCGTTTAACACCCTTGGGTAAACAAATAGTTAAGAAAATTGCTTGGGAAAAATTACCTCAACCAACATGGGGCGATCGCGTGGCTAATTTTTGCACTCGCTGGTTGCGTATTCCCTTTTAAGGTCGGGAAAGTAGGAGAACAGACGACCTTTTGGAGTCGTCTTTTCCCCTATGCTTCCAAATCTGCAATTTCCTTGGGAACACCTGCGGTCAGAACTTCATTTCCAGTTGCTGTGACTAACACATCATCTTCAATGCGAATACCAATTCCTGACCAACGGGGGTGAATGGGGGGTTGACCTTCAGCAGGTTCAGTATTCGGTACAATGTAAATACCCGGTTCAACGGTGAGAACCTGTCCTGCTTGGAGAATTTGCGGCTTATCTTCCCCATGTTGATAAACACCCACATCATGGACATCTAAACCTAACCAGTGTCCGGTACGATGCATATAGAAGGGTTTATATTTCTCTTCACTGATGAGGGTATCAATATCTCCCTGGAGAATCCCCAAATCCACCAGTCCTTCCGTAATTACCCGGACGGCAGTATCGTGGTGTAAATTATAGGCATTTCCCGGTTTAACCTGCTCAAGCGCCTGTTTTTGGGCAGTTAAAACAATTTTGTATAAAGCCTTTTGTTCCCCCGTGAATTTGCCATCAACCGGGAAAGTACGGGTAATATCGGAATTATAGTAACCATAGGCACATCCAGCGTCAATTAATAGTAACTCTTGGGGCTGCAACTGGCGGCTATTTTCGATGTAGTGGAGTACACAGGCATTGGCACCCGATGCTACAATCGAAGGATAGGCTGGGCCACTTGCACCATGTAATTTAAAAGTATGCTCAATTTCCGCTTGCACTTGGTATTCATAGACACCAGGTTTAGCAAAATCCATTGCCCGGATATGGGCTGCAACGGCGATGTCAGCAGCCTTGCGCATCAATGACAATTCGGTCTCACTTTTAACTAAGCGCATCGGGTGGAGAACATGGGCAATATCTTCAATCGCAACTGGACCCGTTCCCCGTTTCGGATAGGTACGTAATAGCTGTTGCCAATGTTTGATCACAGTATCATTAAAATGGCGATCGCGACCAAATCGGTAATAAATCCGTTCAGCTTTTTCCAGGTATTGGGGTAATTTCTCATTTAATTCGCTGATGGGATATGCTTCATCAGCACCATATAATTCCTTTGCACCTTCCACTCCACAACGATAGCCACTCCAAATTTCCTTTTCCCGGTCTTTAGGTTGGACGAATAAAACAAATTTATGTTCTTCGTGGTGAGGTGCTAACACTGCGACCGCTTCAGCTTCATTAAATCCAGTTAAATAATAAAAATCGCTATCTTGACGGTAAGCATATTCCACATCATTATGCATCACAGCCATTGGTGCGCTACGGAAAATCGCAGTTCCATTCCCGATTTTTGCCATTAACCGTTCACGACGCTGTTTATATTCAATTTGCATATCCGGTTGCATTTAATATTTGTGAGCGTAAGTTACTGTGTATTTTAGCTTGATAAACTGAAAGAAGAAAAGCCGTCCTAGAAGGACAGGGCTTTCAACCCATTTCTTCGGTAAATGGAGTGAGCAGGGAGTAGCCATCATCCCCATCCACCCCCATTGAGCAAAATTACGTATATTCATGTTTGTCTGATACAGAATGGCTCGGCTATAACGGAGATGGTTTTCGTATATCTAAGTATAACTTTTAATATTATTCTCCCATCTAGCTATTTTCACAGGGGTGAAACCAAGGTATGTATCAGACAAAAAATAACGCTTTAGAATTGGATGCTGGATTAACTCAGGTTAATTCCGGAGGTGGAAACCCGTCCACAATTTTGAGTACGGATTTAGATAGTGGTTCCTTCGCATCCGTAAAATTACTCAGTTCATCCCAATCAGCAAGTTCACCTCGCAAATCCTGGATGATTCCGACTGATTTTAATGGGGATGGCAAAACAGATTTAATTTGGCGAGATGAGAATACTGGGAATTTACAAATCTGGTTAATGAATGGTGCAAATACGATTTCTGTATTTCCACTGGAGGGAATGAATCGGGATTGGGATTTTAAAATTGGCGATTTTAATGGTGATGGTAAGAGTGATTTATTTTGGCGGAATTATAAAACTGGTGAAAATCAGGTTTGGTACAATAACAATAATGGGAACAGTTTTACCAAGACGAATTTAATCCGTGTTGATCCGCAAACTTTAGGCTATTGGGATTTTAAAGTTGGTGATTTTGATGGGGATGGTAAGCATGATTTAATGTGGCGAAATTACACCAATGGTCAAAATGCCATTTGGACTATTGAGGGTCAGGAGGTGACTGGTAGATTCCTGGATACACTGGATAGAGAAAATTTAAAATACGATTTTTTAATTGGTGATTTTAATGGGGATGGTAAAACAGATTTATTTTGGCGACATTACCAAACTGGTGTGAATGCGGTGTGGTTAATGGATGGTTTTCAATACACACAAACAGGTTTTGTTTTTACCCTTAATGATTTTAATTGGGATGTGAAAATTGGTGATAGTAATAACGATGGGAAAAGTGATTTATTCTGGAATCATCTCCAAAATGGAAAAGTAGCAATTTGGCAATTTCATGGAGTTCAAGTCCAACAAGCAGAATTTATTTACACAATTCCCGACACAGATTGGGAACATGCTATCGGTGATGTGAATGGTGATGGTAAAACGGATTTAATTTGGCGTAATTATCGAGATAATAAAGTTGCCATTTGGGAAATAGATGGTTTTAATTTTAATGGTTATTTCCTGGGTAATCCCCATAAAACAGTCGGAAGTACGGAGGAATTTTCCGTTAGGGATGTCAATGGAGATGGTAAAGCCGATTTAATTTGGCGTAATTACGAATCCGGTGATAATCGTCTCTGGTTTATTATTAATCAGGATGCAAGTTCTCAACCTTTAGCTAATTTATCTAGGGGTTGGTTGTTATATTAACCCAAGTTGCTAGTACTGTACGGTGTAAATACGCTTACCATTTCCCTACCTCGCGTGAATGAAGGTGGAACCTTCACGCACTGGATGACCACGCAGAGCATAGTCACCAAATAAATACTTCACAAGCTCGTTTTTTGGGAGGAAGAAGAGACGCGATATATCGCGTCTTTACTATTTTTCCGCAAGCCCTACTTACCCTGAGTTGCTGTTGTTTCGCTTTTTACCCAAATGCAAGCATTATGGGTAGGGACTGCGCTCAACATTTTTCTGTTCAACTACTTAAGGCTTTAAAAAAGCGTTGTAAACCACGCATCACACCGGGTTTTTTCCCTGTACTCACAGGTGTACCATTTTCCCCATTAGTGGTGGTTTGTCCTCCGGCTAAAATCAAATCTAGTTCGTCCCCAGAGGGTTTTTTCGGTAGTTCGGCGATTTTTTCGTAGTCATCACTGGTTTTAACCCAAACTTCCCACATTCCGGGATAACAGCGAAAAACCGCAGCTTCCTCAAATATCGGACGCAGGTAATAACAGGATTCGATGGTATTGATGAAGCGATCGCGAGTTTGTCGAGCTGCATAACCAATCCCAACTGTACCCGAATCCTCTAAGCGGGGATTCAGCAATACGTGGGGACGTTCGCCAATTTCTGCACAAATTTTTTCCAACTGCGGTAATTCTACCGATGTCGGAGCCACAAATACAAATATTTCATCTTCCGGTTGCACTTTCGTCTGAATCGATGCAGCCCTTCCCGTACCGATGTCTAAAATTTTATAGCTCACCTCCGTCCAATCCCGTCGAGCTAAAGCTGCACTCCCTGCATCTGCAAACATCACTTTCAGTTTTTCCCCATAATCCTGGAATGCAGGTATAAATTGCTGCGCAACTCCCATGTATTTCAGTTCCGGGAACAGTAACTCTACTTGTAAACGATTGTAACCATCAGCCAGGGCTGCTAAAGTAGCTGTACGGGCTTGAGCGATCGCGTCTTCGAGGGTTTTTGGTAATTCGGTCATGGATTCAAACGGCTTTGATATAGGGGTTTTGATTCCGATTAACTTTTACCATTTTACCGAAAACTCGATCAGAACCAGGTTTCTGTTATTCAGTTGACGGTTGAACCTTAAGCCCTAACTAGCAAATCAACTTGGATGGGTGAGATCAAGGCACGTAGTTACGCTTGAGCGCTTGATATTAAAGCTGTTTCGTGGCTCAAACCACAACTACGAACCCCGGATCTTGATGTAGTGAAGTATTAGGGATTAGGCTTTGACTGTTTTTTCCATTGTGGGTTGGTGGGTAATTACTTTCGCCAAGGCTAAAGACTCTTGACCGGTAATCAATCGGGAACCACGTTTACGGGTGAGGTAGTTCCATGCCCACTGAATCATGACTATTAGCTTATTGTCAAACTCAATTAAGAAATAAATATGGATGAGTAACCAGAAGATCCAAGCAAAGAAACCTTGTAATTTGATCGGACCTAAATCGACAACGGCTGCATTTTGGCCGATCATGGCCAGACTACCATAGTCATTATATTTGAAAGGAGGCACACTTCTACCTCGCAAGCGTCTGCGAATTAACTTGGCAACATATTCACCCTCTTGAATCGCCACTGGTGCCACACCTGGAAGGGGTTTATCATTCTGGTGAGAGAAATTGGCCACGTCTCCCACAGCAAAAATATTTTTGTACCCCTTAATACTCAAATCCGGCTCAACCATGACTCGTCCAGAGCGATCGCATTCTACTCCTGTACGTAATGCCAGAATTTTCGCCATCGGTGAGGCTTGAATCCCTGCTGCCCATAAAATGGTTTTGGAGGTAATTTTGTGAATTTCGTCCCCTTGTTTATAGGTGACTACGTTATTTTCAATATTGATTACCCGCGTCTTAGTTCGTACACTTGCACCCAACTTTTCTAAAGATTCCGCAGCTGCTTTCGATAATTGCGGTGCTAGGGACGGCAAAACCCGGTCTGCCCCTTGTAACAGGATCACCTTCGTTTCTGAGGTGTCGATGTCCCGAAAATCCTCCTTCAGGGTCTTATAGGCTAACTCCGCGATCGCTCCTGCTAACTCTACCCCCGTTGGACCACCACCAACAATCACAAAGGTTAACAATGCCCGGCGTTTAACTGGATCGGTTTCTTTTTCTGCTGCTTCAAAGGCACTAAAAATCCGCCGACGGATTTCAATCGCATCTTCTACGGTTTTTAATCCTGGAGCCACTTCTTTCCAAGCATCATTACCAAAATAGGAATGATTTGCCCCCGTCGCCACCACTAGAGTATCGTACTTGACGATGCGATCACTCATAATCACTTCTTGGGTTTTCGGGTCAATATCGCTGACCTCCCCCAACAAGACTTTGGTATTTTTACTTTTGCTGAGAATTGACCGCAAGGGAGAGGAAATATCACCAGGTGATAGCGTACCCGTCGCAACCTGATATAAAAGCGGTTGAAATAAATGAAAGTTACGTTTATCAATCAAAGTTACGTCTACATCCGCTTTCGCTAACGCCTTGGCTGTATACAGTCCACCAAAACCTCCACCGATAATCACCACCTGATGTCTTTGATTATAAAGAGAAGCTACCATAAGTAATATTTCCTTTTGTCAAGAAAAATTTAACTATTCTTAACAAACATGTAACAAAATCATAATATTTATTGCAGCTTGTGTGGAACAGTTTTCAAAATTATGAAATGCAGCGAAATTTACGATTGAAATTGAAGTAGAGACGACTCGTCGAGTCTTATTTTGTGTTAGTTCTAGTTTGTTGGCGATAGGAAATAATTATTGTGAGTGTGATGCGATCGCTTGATTAATGTTAAGAGTCAAAAAAATACTGTTCACCAACCTATGCGTGTGCGAATTGAAGAAGACCTACTGATTATTCATCACGAGGATTTACCTGAATACAAAAAAGGTGGATCAGTTGTCCGCAATAGTTACTTTTGGGCTTTGCGTTCGATTGCAGGTTCAGCCAAACGTCATGGTGATTGGGAGTACGAACAGGAGGTATGGTTTGCCTTAGCGAGGATGTTAATGTCCTTTACAGAATCGGGATACTTAGGTGTGAGGGAGACAATTTTAGAATTTCCTTCCAGTCAAGGAGAGATACCCGAAGTGTTTCGGTCTGTAGCGACTTGGGAGTAATGTGATTTTAGATTTTGGATTACTCTACGGTCGATCCGCTTCGCGTCTATGGATTTTGGATTACTCTTCGGTTGATCTGCACTACATGGGTCTTGTGGATTTTGCGGAAAGTTGAGGGAAGATTTATTCTTCTGACAAGCTTTGGCGAAAAACTGACTCCACCACATCACTTACTTAACCGGGGAAAACCAATCCAGCAAACTTTCCCAGGTAGATTTGAGATTTTGGATTTACTGCTCTCTCGCTCTCTCACTCTTCATAGTTTAGTATTGATATTGAGATCAAAAAATTCATTCAGGTTATTTTATTGCTCATGGTTTGGCCTTTTCAGTCGAAATTCCGAAAACAAATTGCTCGAATCGAAATTACGGGTGCGATCGCAAGTGCTACGCGAAAGCGGGTATTGGAAGCGCTGAAAACGGTTGAAGATAGGAAATTCCCTGCTTTGTTGTTACGCATTGATAGTCCAGGGGGAACGGTGGGAGATTCCCAGGAAATTTATGCAGCTCTCAAGCGATTGCGGGACAAGGTAAAAATAATTGCTAGTTTTGGGAATATTTCTGCATCTGGTGGTGTTTATATTGGTATGGGTGCGCAGTATATCGTGGCCAATCCGGGAACGATTACCGGAAGCATTGGTGTGATTTTGCGCGGCAATAATTTAGAACGATTGCTAGAAAAAATCGGAGTTTCCTTCAAGGTAATTAAATCAGGTCCCTACAAAGATATTTTGGCTTTTGACCGGGAATTGACCCCCCCAGAACAAACTATTTTGCAAGAATTAATAGATACTAGTTATCAGCAATTTGTCCAAACCGTTGCTGAAGGTCGCTCCCTTCCAATAGAAACGGTGAAAAGTTTTGCCGATGGTCGGATTTTCACTGGACAACAGGCTTTAGAACTGGGTGTTGTCGATCGTTTGGGTACGGAAGAAGATGCACGACGCTGGGCTTGTGAATTGGTAGAATTAGACCCGGAAAAAACTAAGTGTTTTACCTTTGAAGAACCAAAATCCCTCATTAGTCGGATTTTACCAGGGAACAATACCAATAAAAATATCATAGCAAGCGGAATTGATTGGCTAGAATTTGAAGTCTCCACCAGTGGTTTACCCCTATGGCTATATCGTCCCTAGTTTTTGTATTATCCATTGGAGGCGTTGCTGAATACAAATATGAATTGAAAATTTTACGTTGTGTTGTAGAGACGTAGCATGGCTACGTCTCTACTTAGGATTGGCGAAAAAAGTCTTTTACTCTGGGGGAATAGTCCGTGACGGGAGTAGGGAGTAAAAAGAAAATTCAGCCGTTACTTCAAGTTTACCGTTCACTTGTGAGAAATCTGGGTTTTAGTGGGAGGGAATAGTTCCAACCCAACTATTACACTTTTTTCTCCAACTCAAAAACAGTCATCCCTTAACCGCCAACAAAACCCAAGGAAAATATATCCACGTCCTAAGTAGACCTATGATTGATTTCTCCTGTATCCTGTATTCTCTAATGCGATCGCAGTTCACTATCAACAAAACCAAATACATTAAAAGCAATATCAAAACATTAAAATCAGTTAATTTTAGAGTAAAAATAGAATCAAAAGTGGTAAATAATTTATAATTAGGAGAATTTTTGTGGATGCAGAGTGGCGGATGCGGGCAATTCGTGGGGCAACGACAGTATCGGAAAATACAGTTGATGCCATGCATGAAGCAGTAATGGAACTGTTAGATGAGTTGGAAAACCGCAATCAACTAAATCCCCATGATTTCGTCAGCGTGATGTTTTCGGTGACGAACGATTTAGATGCAATTTTCCCTGCGGCGATCGCTCGCAAACGACCTTTGTGGGATTCGGTTCCCATGTTAGATGTGCAACAAATGCATGTGCAAGGTAGTTTAAAACGATGTATTCGGTTTTTGATCCATGCCTATTTACCTGTGAATATGCAAATACATCACATTTATTTACGCAATGCGGCAAACCTCCGTCCCGACTGGAGCAGACCCCAATCTTTTCCAGCACCCTCTACAAGTTTGGAATCAAGGGTTTGAAGGCTGCTTTAATCCTGTGGGTAACTGGTTAGGAACATTTTTCCCTTGAATCAACACACCAAATCCACCTAAACCCATCGGATCAATGAGTTGCTGGAGATAATCCCGTCGTTGAAGCACTTCCATTGTGGGAAGATTGGTGTGGGGTAATTGGACTAGGCGATCGCCTAATCCCAATGCCATTAAAAATAAGGCCTGTTGGGTAAAGCCTAATGTTTGCAATTGGTACTGTTCACCCCATTTTTCCAAAGCTGTAAAGTTGACGTGGCTGGTTATATCTTGATATCCCACGTTAATATAGGGGTTATTGTGACGTTGGTGGCGAAAATAGCATTGTAATGTCCCTGTTGTTCGCCGTGGGTTATAATAACGGTGTCCAGGGTAGCCATAATCAATTGTGATCACATAACCCTGTTGTAAACATCTGCTTACTTTCCTTAACCAATCCCGTGCAGCAAGGTTGATTTCGCTGCGGTATCCATCCGGAAAATTACTAATATCAAAACCAAAAGATTGTAAATAATTAACTAACTCCGGGGTGGAAGGATGATCCATCACCTCCACAAACTCAAAACCCCCCTGCACCGCAGGATTTTCTCTGACGCTGACAAAAATTTCCTGAACTTCACCAGAAGCGATCGCAAATTGATGCACCGGTAAAGCATCCACTAACTCGTTGGAAAAAATACACCCTACCAAACTATTTTCCGGTATTTCCCCTAAATCACACCAAGTCACAGACCAACCCTGTAAAAGCCGTTGCTGCTCCCGTTGCAATTTTGGTGATTGTTCGATAATTGTATACTTTGTTGCTGCAAAACAGTCTTCATGTTTGGCTTGTAAATACTTCAGAATATCCAACGCCAATAAACCCTGTCCAGCTCCGATTTCCACTAGTGTAAAATTTGCGGGTCGTTGGAGAATTTCCCACATCTCCAGTAATTGATTGGCAATCATTTCCCCAAAATCTGCCCCTAAATGCACCGAAGTAAAGAAATCTCCCTCTTTCCCCAGATTTCCTGCTCGGCTTGAATAGTAACCCAATTCGGAGTGATATAGCGCCATCCCCATAAATTCCGCAAAGGTAATCCGTTGTCGAGGATTTTGTCGAATCTGCTGCTTGATTAAGTTAGCTAAAGTAAATTGGGTATCATTACTCATAAATTTTGGATTACTCTGCGTTGACTAGCATTCTTCGTCAGGAGTATACTCCGCTTTGAGTCCCAGATGTGCTTTCATCGTAAATTCCTCGAATTTTATTGATAAAAGTTTCTAATTAACTCCAAAATGTGCTTTAATAAAAACTTAAGATTTTTGACAAAATGGATATAAATAGATTATTGCGCTTATTGTGGAAAGTAATAATCAAAATATAGGGCGTTAATATCGAATCCTAACGGAGTTTTGGATGAGTGTATTTACGAATTTTCTGCGCTCGTTAGTTTTGACAGTTGTTTTCTGTACCCTAGCGCCGTTATTATTTTTTGGGCTGGTGCTGGGTGTGGCAACTTTAATCGGCTATCTACCGGGATTGGCTAACTTGAGTGTGGCGATCGCAGATGGGATTATGGCGTTTTTGACCACCTTTGGAAGTGGTACACCTATATGGGGTATAGGTATTATTTGTCTGACCTGTAGCTTTGTGGGTGTGTTGTTTGATATTTATGTTCACTATAGGTACTTAATACTGCATACCGATAGTTAATCCCCATGCAAAATTCTTCCCTACCACCATCGATGGACATCAAGCTATTGGTTGTCGATATAGATGGAACTATTGCTGGTCATAGCAATACTGTGAGCGAAGCAGTCCAAACTGCAATCAAGCAAGTTCAAGCTCAAGGGATTCAAGTTGCTGTAGCGACGGGGAGAATGTATCGTTCAGCCATTCGTTTCCACCAACAAATTGCTTCCCAGCTACCGATTATTGCCTATCAGGGAGCGTGGATACAAGACCCAATTAGTCAGCACAGACATCGCCATTTAACTGTGGAAAGACAAATGGTAGAGGAAATCCTGGACTATCTGGAACAACCGGATTTATTGTCCCTACTGTCGGTGCATTTTTACATTAACGATGAACTTTACGTGCGGCAAATTACCAAAGATACAGAAATGTACGCCGAACGTTCGGGAATTAAACCCATAGCAGTTGGGGATTTGCGTCAAGTGATGGAAATCGAACCGACGAAAATTCTCGCTTTGACACCCGACCCGAAAATCACAGATTACCTCCTCAAATCATTGCGCGATCGCTATCATCCCAGTCAACTTTATTTAACCAAATCCGTTTCCACCTTTTTTGAAGCTGCTCATCCCCAGGTGAATAAGAGGGGAGCAGTACGTTATTTAGCTGAGGAAATTTTGCAACTGCGACCAGAAAATGTCATGGCTATTGGCGATAATTTTAATGATGTGGAAATGATTGAATATGCGGGTATTGGAGTGGCAATGGGGGATGCACCACCGGAAGTCCAACAAAGAGCAGATTGGGTTGCACCTAGCGTTGAAGAAGATGGAGTTGCGATCGCCATTGAAAAGTTTTTATTGTTGAGCTAATTGCAGTGTATCATTAATTACTCTCATCACCAAGAGGCGCACGGAGCGAAAAACCTGCATCTGCAATTTTTAGGAGTCAATAAAAAGTAGAATTTTTGGCTTAAAACTATTCCCTGTACAGACGCGACATGTCGTGTCTCTCCCTACTCCCTAATTAATTTAGGTTGCTGATAATACTTGATCGCCCATAAAACCTCTTCTGTTCATTCGCGCGATCGCCATACTTACAATTCCAATACTATAAAAATCAGAAAGAGTACCGACGACTGGCCGTGTTTCGTCTCGGTACTCTCACTGGTTCGCTCCTCACACACATCCGATAGTGTATATCCACTAATTAAATACGTCAATAGATTTAATATTTATTCACAATCAGAGGGAGGAGGTACTCAAAACTGGAAGGTCTCCCAATCAGTTGTGAAGGGATTTTTTGTGAAGGGATTTGAGGTAGTAAATATTTCCGGTTAATGCCCCTATTATAGTCCAAAAAAGCACATTTAAACGAAAATCGAAGAGGGTGACATCAAAGGTATTAAACAGGAGGAAACCGAGAAATCCAAGGATGTAGGTAAAGAGAATCATATCGTCTTCCGGAAACAGATTTTTGCTTATTCGTAGAGCTGGGATACTACTAATCACAATTCCCATAAGTAGGGTAATAAACAGTAAAGTGGCTGGAATTCCCACTTCACCAGCCAACATCAGGTATAAATTGTGGGGATGTCCCAGCCAAACACCAGTATTCTTTTCATACAATGGTGTAAAATTACGCAATCCCCACCCAGTCAACGGGCGATCGCGCATCATTCCCCAGACAAAATCCCATTGGGTTTTACGCATAGTCACCACAGGGCGATCGCGAAATTGTTGGTCGTTTAATCTTGACCAAAAAAACTCCGGAACAAAGCGTCGGAAAAAATTGGCAATGGATAGGGGTGCATAGGCTGCTAATAGCATACTTGTACCAATACCAAGGGTGACGCTTACTATTATTCGCCAACCCTGGTATAGTGCGTAGGCGATACAGGTGAGAATTGCAATTAGCCAAGCATTGCGGGAATTACTGAGAATCAAAGACGCAAAATTAATAATAACTATCAGAGTGAGGAGGATAAAATTTAAATGAGGTTGGATCGAGCGACGACGGATTTTGTGATACAGTTCAATCCATAATCCCAATCCGAAAATAAATACAGTTACGGTATAACCAGCAAAAATATTCGCATAGATAAATAGAGATGACATCCGACCAGTAGGATTCCCACCAGCTATAATTGACCAGCCAAAAATTTGTTCCCAAATCGGTGGTGTTTGCAGTTGCAAAAAGAGTTGCAAAAAGCCGAGTAGACAAACTGGTAGGGATATATAAACCAGAATTTGTGCAATTCGACGTAATTGAGTTGGTGTTTGTACGATGATACTGGTCGCTGCAAACAACCAGAAAAATGGAATCAGATTAAACAGACCGAAAACAGCATCCTGTTTTTGCCACGCAAACATGGTACTAACAATCAGGAAAATACTGAAAACAGCAAATCCCCAATTCAAGGGACGATGGATGAGGATAGGATATTTGCGTAACCATGCTAATAGCGCAGCGAAACCCAGGATGATTGCACCAACAGTTGGATAAAAAGGGAGGATGAGAATTCCCCATTGAAGCAAATTTGCAGGTAATTGGAGGGATGGGTCTGGGTGGGAGATGGTCATAACGGGAGAATAAGGGAGATAGGATCAGGATACAGTAAATAGGGTCTGTGGATTTTTTGGCTGAAGTTGGTTTAATCGTGCGATCGCCCACTCGTAATATAGGGTGAGTCGGAAGTGGGGAGTAGTACATGAAGGCTACTTAGGAGCAAGTTTGATGGATTCGCTCCACATGGGGGTAAAAATATATCCTCACAACTTCCTCACAATTGTTGTTGTATTTTGGAAGGTATAGAAAACCAATTCGAGGACAGTAAGGAGGATGTATGCAAACTCCCCTGCAAGTGACTTTTCGCAACGTGCAGTCATCAGCAACTGTTGAATCAAAAATTCGTGAATATGTGGAAAAACTCAACAAATTATACAATCGAATCACAAGTTGTCGAGTCGTTGTGGATTTACCCCACCGCAATCAAAATAAAGGCAAACTCTACCATGTTCAAATTGATTTAACAGTTCCCCAGGGTGAGCTTGTAATTAATCGGAATCCATCGCAAAACCAAAGTCATACAAATCTATATGTAGCACTCCATGATGCGTTTGATATTGCTAAACGACAATTAATCAGCCATCTGGATATGCAGAGAAAAGTGTGAATTCAGAATCAAATTTCCAGGGATTGGATTTAAGAGTGGTAAAATCGCTAGTTTTTGTTTTTGATTTCACTTGTTTGTGTTCGCAGTGGAGGATAACATCTTTGAGGATAGATAAATATCTCCAAAAAGTAGATTGCTGGTAATTGTGACAACAAGAAAGCAACTTAATTTTTAATGGCGGAATTTCATTCAAATTGATAACTATCGTTCCTGAGTGCGGTAGTTATTTTTTTCTCCGGGAGTAGCCATCTCAATGAAATTTATGACTGACTCACCTGTTGACGTAAATTCCTGATTGCGGCTCCAGTACCTTGTGCTGATGCAATTTGCAGAACATTATTAATCATTTGACGGACATCGATATTCGGAAAATAGCGACTAAAGGATTGTTATTGATAAGTATCTTCCAATAAACTATAGATGCTTAAACCACTTTTTTGAATAACCAAACTTCTGGAACTTTATAAGGTAAAAAATCCTCCGCAGCAGCATAGGAAGTCACATCAATTTCGATTACTAAATCGGGTGGTGGATCAATTGGCCAATTAATTCGGTCTTTCCCGACCGCAGTTTGCCAGTTATCGATATAAAAACAGTAATCTGGTTCAATTCCCCCTGCTTCCGGAATCTCCATTGTAATGGGGGTGAAAGCTTCATAGTTACGGGATTCGCTATCTAAAAGGGTTTCGACACAAGTAAATGGGCTTCACGGCCATGTCTGAGTAAGGGACTCATCAGTAAAATTTCACCATTGCGATACTTAATCCTGGGAATAGAACCATCACCACGGCTATCCTGTAGCGTACAATAATCTTGCCAGGTTCCGGGCATTCTGACTACGGTTCCGGGGGGAGTTGAATTTGTTGACGGGAGATGACAGCGTACATAAGTTGGTAGGTGGGGAAAATTTTTGTTGTTGAGGGGTCTGTAATAATCAGGATATCTTTAATTTTTGATTTTTGCGATCGCCTATTTTGTCGCCATCCAATTTGAATATTAAAATGGCTTGCTGAGATAGAGAATAGCCAACATCTAGTGTTTGTGTTTTTCCTATTGCCTATTCCCCGCTTCCTATTCCCTATTTTCTAACTAGCAAACATGCTCTAAAATCGAAGATTGTTTTTCAGTCAAAAATATGACCGAAGATTTAACCCAAAAATGGTTAGGTGAAATCCAAACCCTACAGGAGCAACTTGCGCAGGTACAGCAAGAACGCGATTGCGCTTGGGAAAGTGCCGAAAAGTGGCGTAAACTCTATAATACGGAGTGCGAACAGCGACGCAGTGATATTCAAATGGCACAGCAAAGCATTGAGAAGCTGAAGCGTGAAGTTAAGGAGTTAAAAGGCATCCAAGATGGTTTGCTTCCCGATGCCGATACTAATTTAAGTATGAATACGGAAATAGAAAAGTTAAATTCCATTGAGGCGGTCAAAAAAAAATTACTAGCAGTGATGAAGGAATGCGATCGCTTGCAACATGCACTCAAACATGAACAAGAAAGTCACGCTCAAACTCGTCAAAGTTTAACAACGGCTTTAGGTGATGCAATTGATAGCCTAAAACGGAAAGTGTAAAAGAGGAGACAGAATACAGGATACAGGAGGTGATGGGGAGAAAATAATCACCAGATTGGATCAAGTATGTAATACCAATTTGCACAAAAATAATGCCACGGATGAATTTTGTTCGTAGGTAGAGACGCGACATATCGCGTCTCTAATTGTTACCAATATATCGCGTCTCTAATTGTTACCAATTAACAACGGGAAGGTAAATTTTTCTTTAAATTGGAGAGATGAGCAACTGCATAAGTTAGAGTTTGTGTGGTTTATAAAGCTTTTGTATATACTCCGAACACTCCTATGCGATCCATTCCTCTGTATCCCAATTCCCCGTCCCCATCTCCTGCACAAATCCGCACGGAAATAGGTACATCTAACTATCCTATAGGTGTAAACTGGTTTTTGACTTTACCATTTTTGATTACAGGTTTACCCCTGGCTGTCACCTTAACAATTGCGATCGCATCAAAATTGCATCACCATATTCACACAAATGCGATCGCTCGTCAACGTGCCTATTTAGAAAGAATTTGGCAAATCAATTCCTATCGACTATAACTTTACTCTAGACTCTGGTTTTTGGTAATTTCACGAAAATTCAAGTAGGATTCTCTCCCCCTGCTCCTCTAGAAAAAGAATACAATGGAGAAGATGTTTCCTGGGAGTTTACCGCGTGGGCTTATTTGACGATTTTAGTCGGTTTTTAGAAAACCGCTTAGAGGAATTTCTGCGTAATAACCCGCATCTCGAATTAGAAGCGATTCTCGAACAGTTACGTCAACAAGAAGAAGACACCCTCAAACTGATTGCCGAACTCAAATTACAGGAAAAACGCTGTCAAGATGATGTACTTGCTACCGCTCAAGAAATCCAAAAATGGCATGTACGGGTCGAAAAAGCTCAAGCATCGGGAAGACAGGATTTAGCCAATGCTGCTCAAGAACGGGAAGCATCTCTCCTACGTCAAGGTAATCAACAATGGGGACAGATGCAAGGTGTCAAGGAACGGATTATCAAAGCTCAAGAATTGTTACAAAAAATTCAAGTGCGTCGTCAAGAAGTTCAAGCTAAAGCCGCAGAAGCACAACGTACACGCGCTCAAACCCAACAGAAACAACAACGAATTGAAAGTCAAGGTTGGTGGAGTCCAACCACCAGCTTTAATAGTGGTATTGATGAGTTAGAAGAACAGTTTCGACGCTTGGAAACTGATGATGAGTTAGAACAATTAAAACGCAAAATGGGTAAATAGTGTCATTTGTAATAGCCTACGGCAAGCAGCTACGTGTCTACGTAATAGGCTGCGGTGATGCAAGTATTTTTCCCTATTCTTGCCTTTTTTCTTGCACTTGGATATATTTCTCTGGTTTGATATCCTTGCACAGACTCCTTGTTCTCTTTTTTCCGCAAGCCCTAATTACCTGTGGAAATCGCATTTGATATTCCTAAACTCCAAGGTCAGGGGAATTGCGATCGCTTCTTCAGCAAATCAGTTCCCTGTATAGTTAGGTAGGAAACAGCTAGGTATATAGCTTGAGCCTGGGGTGGGTAATCCAAAATCTCAAATCCAAAATCTCAAATGGTATTAAGTCCTCACAAACAAGCGTAATTAGGGCTGACTGAAAAATAGTAAAGACGCGATATATCGCGTCTCTATTCTCTATAATATCGCTTCTCGATATATCGCGTCTCTATATCACAAGAATTTAGAGGGGATTTTAGTAGCAAAAAGTGCTTTCCAAATAGGTGTATGGAACTCAAAAACCTTGCATTTGTAATTTTTTAGAGCCAAGCAAAAGTGGAATTTTGACGTTAAAATTATTTCCTGTACAGACGCGACATGTCGCGTCTGTCTTTTTCCGCAGACCCTAATTTAAGACTGGACAAAACCCTGAATAATCGCGTTGGCGAACTCAGAACACTTCAGTGGGGGGACTGGTGGTTCCATAAGACGGGCCAAATCATAGGTAACTTGACCTTGAGCGATCGCACTAGCTAAACCTTGTTTAATCAAGTCAGCCGCTTCTTGCCAACCGAGGTACTCTAACATCATTACACCAGAGAGAATGACCGAACCGGGGTTAACCTTGTCCAAACCAGCATGTTTCGGAGCAGTGCCGTGGGTAGCTTCAAAAATTGCGCAGCGATCGCCAATGTTTGCACCTGGTCCCATCCCCAAACCGCCGACAATTGCCGCAGCTGCATCCGATAAATAATCCCCATTTAAATTCATGGTGGCCAAAATGGAATATTCATCGGGACGGGTTTGAATTTGTTGGAAAATACTATCGGCAATCCGGTCATTGACCATGATTTTATTTTGCCATTGACCATCCCCGTGGCTTGTCCAAATTGCTTGTAAAATGGTTTCCACTTCTTGGACAATTTGCTTTTGTTTTTCGGGGGTAAGGTTATCAAAACCCGGATCAATCATCCGCGCATTTTCCAAAGCTGTCAAATCGGGATTTTTTTCTTTATTTGCCAAAATCCAGGATTCCCGCTCCGTCACACACTCATTACGGAACTCCGTCGTCGCCAATTCATAACCCCAGTCCCGAAAAGCCCCTTCGGTGTACTTCATGATATTACCTTTATGCACTAAAGTGACCATTTGCTTAGCTTTAGGTAAAGTTAACGCATGTTTAATTGCCCGTCGAACCAAGCGTTGCGAACCAGTTTTACTAATGGGTTTAATGCCGATTCCCGCATCTAGGGGAATTTGTTTTTTACCATGTTCTGGAGTAGCCGGAATTAATTCCTCATTCAGCAACTTAATTAAGCGATCGCCCACCTCACTACCCTGTTTCCACTCAATCCCCAAATAAATATCTTCCGTATTTTCCCGATAGACGATCACATCCAGTTTTTCCGGCGATTTATGGGGAGAAGGAGTGCCAGCATAATAACGACAGGGACGCACACAGGCATATAAATCAAAAATTTGTCGTAAAGCCACATTCAAAGAACGAATTCCCCCTCCCACAGGAGTCGTCAGGGGACCTTTGATGGCCACACCATACTCTTCAATTGCCGTCAAGGTATCCTGGGGCAAATACTGGTAGGTTCCATACAACTCACAAGCCTCATCCCCAGCATAAACCTTAAACCAGTGAATTTGTCGTTTTCCTTGGTAGGCAGTTGCCACAGCTGCATCTAACACCTTTTGTGTTGCAGGCCAAATATCTATACCTGTACCATCTCCTCGAATAAAAGGAATAATAGGGTTATCAGGAACTACAGGTTCACCATTTTCAAAGGTGATTTTTGCACCCGTCGTCGGGGGAGTAATTTTTTCGTACATTAACTATGCTCCTAATATTTTCGCTGCAACACAAGATTTTCCCAAATCGTTGACACGTGGGAGCTAAGAAATTGTATCTCAATCATCTTGGTAATAATCACTGTGAGATTGGGCTATGTAGCTATTAACGCAAGTCTTCCCGTCAGGGTATAGCTAACCACTCGCAGTAGAGTTTGAGACTGATTTTGCCCAAGTGAAACTTGCCAAATTCCCATTTGACACAGCCATGAAGCGCAGAGATATCGCCCAGTGGCAGCAAACGTATGGTTTAAGATACTTTTTACAGCCTGAAAGCATTATATAGGAATCTGGATGCAGAGGGAATATTGGTTTGTCAACTCAATTCGGACGGGGGAAAGCAAACAGGGGATGCTGTGTCAGAAAATGTATCAACATTTTTGTGAAATGGTGTCAGACCAATAGACGTAGACAGAAAAATTTGTAATTTTCGATTCGGGTTTTGATATCAATGGCTTGTATGGGTTAATCTAAAATGTGAAACAGAAAAATCCGACTTAAATTTCCTTTAATATTATTTAGTTTAGTGAATCCACATTGATCATCATGACAGACCCTATGACATTATCAGGCAATGCAAATGAACTCGATGCTGTTCGTGTCCAGCTAATCGATGGGTCTGAACGAGTCCAACAACAGCTACTACCGCAAATTACTGGCTTAGGTGAGGCTGGGGATGATATTTTCATGGAATTTCTCTTAAAGCGCAGTGGTAATCCACCGAAGTGGATTGATGGTAAAGTGTATCAAATTCTCCGCACTGCCAATTCTGAACGGGTCAAGGCTTTTTTACAAACCCATTTTCCCCAGGGTGTGGTACCGTTGTTGAGTGAGGTGGGGATTGATTACCAACCTTTACAGGAATTATTGGTTAATCAGGATTTTGAAGCTGCCGATCGCTTGACGATGCAGAAAATGTGTGAGTTGGCAGGTGAAGCGGCTATACAACGGAAATGGTTGTATTTTACAGAGGTGGATAGTTTTCCTGTAACCGATTTACAAACTATCAATAATTTATGGGTAGTGTATTCCGAGGGCAAATTTGGATTTTCGGTACAACGGGAATTATGGTTGGGTTTGGGCAAGAATTGGGATAATCTGTGGGCAAAGATCGGCTGGAAAAATGGCAATAATTGGACGCGTTATCCCAATGGGTTTACTTGGGATTTAACTGCACCCAAGGGTCATTTGCCTTTGTCGAATCAATTGCGAGGTGTGCGGGTAATTGCAGCCTTGTTTGCCCATCCTGCGTGGGATAAATAACCATCTACGCACTATCCCGATTGATTTACCGATGGGGGTGATGATGCATGACTTTGCCATCACTGCCAATTATACAATTTTTCTGGATTTACCCTTGACCTTCAGTATGGAAAGAATACAACGGGGTGAACCGATGATGATGTTTGAAGCGGATAAACCGAGTCGATTCGGGATTATGCCTCGACACGGGGATAATCGCAGCATTCGTTGGTTTGAAGCTCCATCCTGTTATATTTTCCATACCCTCAATGCCTACGAACAGGGTGATGAGGTGATTTTGATTGCTTCTCGGATGAGTTCCACCAGCGTCCTCGGTGAAAGTTCTGACCCCCAAGGGGATATCCCCCGTTTACACCGTTGGCGTTTTCATCTACCTAGTGGTACAGTCCAGGAAGAAGCATTGGATGACCATGTTTCCGAATTTCCCCGGATTAATGAAAACTGGTTAGGACGATCAAATCGTTATGGTTATACTAGCAAGATGGCAAGCGATCGCCTTCCCTTATTTACTGGTATTATTAAACATGATTTGCAGCAAAATCGTCAGTATATCCATGAGTTTGGTTCCGGACGGTTTGGTGGTGAGGCTGTGTTTGCTCTCCGTCCCAGTGCAACCCAAGAGGATGAAGGATGGTTAATTACTTTTGTTTACGATTCTCATCAAGATTGTTCGGAACTATTAGTGGTTAATGCTCAAGATATGACTGGTGAACCTGTTGCCAGGGTTATTCTACCTCAACGGGTTCCCTACGGTTTTCATGGTATTTGGCTGGAAGAATGATTTGATTTTAGATTTTGGATTACCCTTCGAGAAACCGCACTACATGCGTCTATGGATTTTGGATTTTCTTCATGTGTATATACAGCCTTGTCTGACACGAAGGAATAATTTAATTTTGGATTTTGGTTATTTTTCGCCGACTCCCTACTCCCAATTGCCTTACATAAACCTTACATAAAACTTATTTAAGCGACACATAATATTTTTTGTGAATGCTGCTGAAAATTTTGTGTTTGCTGCTACAATAGACATATTAAGATTTATAACAAATTGTGTATTCGGAAGGCACAGTTTGGAAGTAACCAAATAGAGAAGATAGTTAAACAGAGACAACAGAACCGAGACCAGGCTTTTCCAACTGGTCTTTTTTGTATTTCTTCCTGTCCGTTTCCCATTAATCTACAGCACAATTGTATATGTATTTAGGGTTTGTAGAAAAGAGACGCGACATGCCGCGTCTGTACAGGAATATTTTTCAAGCTATAATTCCACTTAGGTAAAAATGATGGTGCGTTGGCAAAGTTGGCGATCGCTGGTTTTAATTCTACCCTTTGCTGCTATAGTTGGTTTTATGCTAGTGGCGGCTGCCATTCAAATCCATGCTTGGGGTTTAAATTGGATTTGGGCTTTATTTACCCTCGTATTTTTGGGTTGGCGTTGGTTATTGGTACGTTGGACCCAACCCACCTTACAACAGGTAAATGCGGTGGTGGAGGAGGTACAACGGGAATTAGAAGCTTCCCAGGAATCCTTGACATCAGTAACTTCCCTACCCCCAGATACCACCAGTCGGGTGGAAGCTGCTTTACAGCAGATTTTGCACGATTCCCAACAGGATGCACCCATCTGGGAAGACTTACAAACCTTTTGGCAACGCTGTCAAAGTTTGGTGACAGAAATTGCCCGTATCTATCACCCGGAAGTTAAATATCCCCTACTCAACATTTATATACCCCAAGCCTACGGATTGATGCGGGGAACAGTTGATGATGTTGACCAATGGATGCAAAAAATATCACCCGTACTCAATCAAGTTAGTATTGGTCAGGTCTATGAAGCCTACGAAATTTATCAAAAATTAGAACCTTCAGCCCGTAAACTCTTAAAAGCCTTAAATTTAGCCCAGTGGTTACTCAACCCTGTAGCTGCGATCGCCAACACAACTACCCAGCGTTACAGTGAAAGGGCTAATCAGCAACTTCTGATAAATCTCAGCCAATTGTTGCGGGAAGTAACCCTGCGTAACTTGTCTCGACAAGCGGCAATCTTGTACGGTGGTAATACCCTCCCTGCAAGCTTTAATTTGGTGACGGATAGCAATGCTGCGACATCTGTAAAAACCCAAACTCTGCGGGATATTCTCACCACAGCCGAACCCCTCACCACAGTGGAAGCAAAGCCTGTGAATTTGTTGTTGGTGGGACGTACAGGTGCAGGTAAAAGTAGTTTAATTAATACCCTGTTCCAAGCCAATTTAGCAGCAGTAGATGTGTTACCTTCTACGGATGCTATCCAGTGTTATCACTGGCAAAGTCAGGGAATGGAAGCTTTGAACCTGTGGGATACACCGGGATACGAACAGGTAAAGCGGAGCGATTTACGGGAACAAGTGTTAAATTATGCTCGTACTGCTGATTTATTGGTATTGGTGACACCTGCACTCGATCCAGCCTTACAAATGGATGTGGATTTCTTGCAGGAAATTAAAGCCGAGAATCCAGATTTACCCTGTTTAGCAGTGGTTACCCAGGTGGATAAACTCCGACCATTGCGGGAGTGGGAACCACCCTACGATTGGGAATGGGGGGAACGTCCCAAGGAGGTAGCAATTCGTGCAGCTTGTGAATACCGTGTGCAGGTACTGGGGGAATTATGCCATGCCGTGATTCCCGTTGTCACCGAAGATGGACAAACAGGTAGACAGAAATGGGGGGTGGATGAACTAGCGATCGCCTTATATGGGGAAATTAATCCTGCGAAACAACTGCGCTTAGCTAGATTTTTACGGGATTTAGATACAAAAGCGATCGCCGCAGCCAAGGTCATAGACCATTATACATTCCAAATGACCACGACCCAGGGATTAACCGCATTACTGAAAAGTCCGATATTACAATTTATTTCCACCCTCTCCACAGGTTCACCAGCCCTCGCGAAAATCCTAGCAGAAAAAATCCCCGTGGAACAATTACCAGTGGTGATTGGTAAAATCCAAATGGGCTATGATTTATTTTCTTTGTTAAATAACGACAGTTCCCGCAAATTTGATTTACTAGGTTTATGGGGAATTATCACCGAAAACCCCGCTTCCCCCGATGAAAATGCTGCTGCTTTCGGTCATGCCTATGTGGAATACCTCACCCAGAATTTAACCATACCAGAATTGCGATCGCGGGTCGAATTTTATTTACAAAAGGCAGGAGGCAAAAGACAGTAAGCAGTAAGTGTATAAATATACGAGTAAAAACTTAATTTCTGGATAAAAAACCGGGTTTTTCTCAAAGATTATACTGAGGCTATATTGGAAATGTATAAGAAATTGCCCTTGCTGCATCCAGATATAAATTGAAATGTAGAGACGTGATATATCGCGTCTACAACTAATTTTTTTATATATCGCGTCTACAACTAATTTTTAGGGTGTGGGTGTTTCCGTTGGTGTTGGGGTGGGTGTTTCCGTTGGAGTGGGTGTTTCTGTCGGTGTTGGGGTGGGTGTGGGTGTTTCTGTGGGTGTGGGTGTGGGGTTGGTGGCTGTTATTTCTAAAGTGTAGTTATAGTCACTGTTTGCAGTTGCGGCAATGACGAATTCGTAGAAACCTGTTTCGGGTAGGTTGAGGAAAAACTCCCGTTGGGTGGAATCCTCCAGAAATCTCAATTTGCCACTGGGGGAGTAGATGGATAATAAAACCTTGTTGTTGGCGGTGAGTTTGACTTGCATGTCTTGACCCTCGCTCAATCTAGCGATAAAAACCATACCATCGCCAGGTTTGAGGACTCCCCTTGTGGTGACTCCCGTTGCTCCAGGGGAAAATTCTAAGCGACGGAAAGCTGTTCCTCCCAGGATTGCCACTAGTCTATCATTAACAAATCCATGCCACACCTGACCGATGGGTTGGTCAATAAAGTTTTTGCCACGTTGTTCGGGAAAGTGATGAAAAAAGGCTGCATCTCCCAAATCAAACAAAGAACGGCTACCGACGTTGATATTATTGACCTGGACTTTCCAGCGATCGCGGTCTGCGGATGTATAATTACCTAAACGGCGACGGGATTCATTACTCAGTAGGGATAATTTTTCTAAAACTTCCGCAGCTGTTGCATCCCATTCAGCCCGTGCTGTTTCATCCGCAGCACCATCACTTAAACTTCTCCCCCGGAAACTAGGGTTTTTATCCCAAAATATTTGGTTAACTAAATTGACGTAAAAGTTAAAATCGACACCTAATTGCTGACGGCGTTGCCGTAATCTTTCCTTGCGCGCTCTTTCCACTGGTGAGTAATTTGCCAGGGGGTCGGTCGGTTGGGTTTGGGTGGGAACGGGTGTGGGTGATTCGGTAACTGAACCAATGGGATTGGCTTCGTCAATTTTGTTGGCGGACAGAATACTGCTCAGACCCCAGATACCAATACCTGTCGCACAGCCAACACCTAATACCAATAGGGCAATTTTACCTGGTTTCCAGGAGGGAGAGGATGGAGGTAAAACTGGTGCTGGTGGGTTGGTGACTGGTGGGTAGGCTGGTTGGGTGGAAATTGGCAGCAAAGAAGGGTTGACAGCTTGGGTCGGTGCAACGGGTGAAGAGGTCAGGGGTGTGTTTAGAGCTTGAATAACTTGACGTGCTGATTGAAACCTGTCGGTGGGGATGGGGGATAGCATCCGGTCGAGAATTGCCGTGAAATCCGGACTTAAATCGATGATATTATGCCATTGCCACCGCAGATTGTAGGTATCAATTAGTTCTTGAGGAGATTTACCAGTCAGTAATACTAACACCGTTGCCCCTAGGGCATATAGATCGCTGTGGGGTTCCGCAATCCCGGTTTGCATTTGTTCTGGAGGTGCGTAGCCAATTTTACCTAGGCGAGTACCGGGGGAGGAGGAAACCCTACCATCGGGGTTGGCATTTTGGAGAGCAACAACGGTAGCTGCAACTTGTTTGACTCCACCAAAGTCGATGAGAACGGGTAATTGGTCACTGGAACGTAGGATTAAATTGTCGGGGGAGATATCGCGGTGAATTACTCCCACTCCATGAATATATTCGAGTACAGGTAAAATTTGTTGTAATAATTGTTTGACTTCGGCTTCGGAAAACCGCAATCCCTGACTCAGACGTTGACGTAATAGGGTATTGTAGGTTTGTCCCTCAACGAAATCCTGGACTAGAAATAGATATTCCTTATCAGCTTGTTTAGTGCGAAAAAGCTCACGAAAACGGGGTATTTGGGGATGTTGGAGTTGGTAGAGAACCGTTGCTTCCCTTTGGAATAATTCCTCGGCTTTTTGTAGTACGTAGGCTGTTTGAACTTGGGGAGAAAACTCCTTGAGAACACATAACTCTCGAAATCGGTTAATATCTTCAGCCAAATAGGTGCGTCCGAACCCACCCTGCCCGAGTTGACGTACAATTAGATATCTTTCCCCCAGGGTCAAACCAGGTTGGATACTAGGAATATTGCCAAACATGTCCAATTTTTCCCCACAGTGAAGGCAAAATTTACTACCAGTTGGGTTTTCGTGACCTTTAGAACAGTAAAACGGATTCATTGGGTGTTGTCAAATAAAAATTAAAGATAAAAATAAAAAATTAGTATTGTGATACTTTACACAATGATATATTTGCCTTTTGGTTTGTTGACAGTTGGCAGTGTAGACGTAGCATTGCTACTTACGAATTACGAATTACAAATTACGAATTACGAAAAGCCCACTGATTGAGCGTGTAAAGTATAAATATTCAACCTTGTCTAGATGGAAAGCAGGAGTTTTCAGAATTCAGGATATAATGGTATTATTTAACCTGTTTGCTGAAAACTCTAGATTTCACGGTCAACGCGGTTTTGATTTTACTTCGGGAAGGGGAATTTAATCCCAATAGAGTTAGATTAAAGGGTAAAGGAGTCACAAGTAAAGAATAGAATTTACAGTGAAAAACAAATACCAGCTCGCATCAGAAATTGATTGCGCCAAGCAGTGGTTTTGAAGTAGATTTCTAACTTGTAAGTCTTCATCGGCTACCAAGCTGTTTCTCAAGGGTTTTCGGTGTATTCCGTATAATCACTTAAGATACAATCTGTATGGGCGAAAATCCGAATATTTTTTTCCTTGACTTGAAAGTAGGTATGGAGTAGGAAAAAACACTCCTATCTCAGAGAATGTTTTAAAAGTCGATTTTAATACTTAACAAGCTCGTTTTTTGGGAGTAGGTAGCAGGGAATCGGTTGAGACGCAGCCAAAATCTTATTTCCCAATCTCAAATAAGCACTCCCCAGGAAAAACTGACTACGACGAAATGACTAAATAATTATTTATACTGGGGAATATCAACACTGACCTTCTGTCTGGAAACTAAAGATTTATGTTTGGCAACTTTCAAAAAACCCAACTTCGCATAGAAATTGATGCATCGGCAAAGTCCATCGCCGAAAGTTTACTATATCCTGCCCAATTACAAAAGTGGTTGCCTTCTGGTAATTTGAGTTTAGGAATGCCGGATAAATTATATTCGGGATATGAGTTTACTAGTAAATTGGGTCCGGTGCAAATTCACCATTATGTAGATGTGGTGGGTGATAATTGTTTGCGGCTTTTACTTAGTCAGGGTATTGATGGTTTCCATGAGTGGTATTGGGGGGAAGGATGGGTGCAATCACGTCTGGAGGGAGTTTCCGTATTACCCCTATCCTTGGGACAAACTGCAAGTTTAATTAGTTTGCGACAGTTTTTGCGTGTCAATTTCCCTAATGATCAAAAATTATCGTCGTAGGAAGGTAGCGTTGCCACATCTTTCTGTTGACAGGTGACTGTTGACTTGATTTTTGGTTTTTTTGTACTAGTAGTCGATAAGTCCCAGTCCCAAAATACTTCTCTCCAACAGTTAGCAGTGATATTATTAAGGACTGTTTCACTCCTGTCAACACACCTAGCTTGAGTCTGCCGATATGTCTGATACCCAATCCTTGAACGGAAAAAACACGACTTTGCACCCCAAAAATCAAAATTCGATTCGGATTCGCGGTGCTAGGCAGCATAATTTAAAAAACATTGATTTAGAGATACCCCGCGATCGCTTGATTGTGTTTACTGGTGTTTCTGGTAGTGGTAAGTCTTCTTTGGCGTTTGATACAATTTTTGCTGAGGGGCAGCGTCGTTATGTGGAATCCCTAAGTACCTATGCACGACAGTTTTTAGGACAACTGGATAAACCGGATGTGGAAGCGATTGAGGGTTTAAGTCCAGCTATTTCCATTGACCAAAAATCCACTTCCCACAACCCTCGCTCCACGGTGGGAACGGTGACGGAAATTTATGATTACCTGCGTTTATTATTTGGACGAGCTGGTCAACCCCATTGTCCCATTTGCGATCGCAATATTGCTCCCCAAACCATTGATGAAATGGTGGATCAAATCATGGGACTGAGCGATCGCACTAAGTTCCAAATTCTCGCTCCGGTGGTCAGGGGAAAGAAGGGAACCCATCAAAAGTTATTATCTGCTTTGGCTGCTCAGGGATTTGTGCGGGTACGGATTAATGGGGAAGTCCGGGAATTAGCGGACTCCATCGAATTAGATAAAAATCATACGCACACCATCGAAGTTGTCATCGACCGGTTGGTGAAAAAGGACTCGATTCAAGAACGTTTATTCGATTCCCTCTCCACCTGTCTCAAATTATCATCGGGGATTGCCGTTATCGTTTATACTCCTGCCGATGGGGACACAGAACAGGAAATGGTATTTTCGGAAAACTTTGCCTGTCCGGAACACGGTGCAGTCATGGAGGAACTCTCCCCCCGGTTATTTTCCTTTAACTCCCCCTACGGTGCTTGTCCCCACTGTCACGGTTTAGGAACATTACGACGGTTTTCCCCCGAAGTGATTATCCCCGACCCGGAAGCACCAGTTTATGCCGCGATCGCTCCCTGGTCAGAAAAGGAGAATTCCTACTATTTGGAATTACTGTATAGTTTAGGTCAAAGTCACGGGTTTGAACTCCAAACCAAATGGAATCAACTTAGCGACGAACAACGGGATGTCATCCTCAATGGAGAGCAACCGCAAAAAGGCCAAAAGACTCCCCATTTTCACGGTGTTATCCCCATTTTACAACGTCAGTACGAAGGCGGCTCAGAATTAATTAAACAAAAACTAGAACAATACCTCGTTGATCAACCATGTCCCGTTTGTCACGGTCAACGTCTCAAACCGGAAGCCTTAGCCGTGCGGATCGGACAATTCCGCATTCTCGATTTCACTGGTGTCTCCATTCGCGATTGTCGAGAACGGGTGGAGCAACTTCAACTTTCCCCCCGTCAAGCTCAAATTGCCGATTTAGTCCTGCGGGAAATCAAAGCCAGGTTGCAATTTTTACTCGATGTCGGTCTGGATTATCTCACCCTTGACCGTGCAGCCATGACCCTATCGGGAGGGGAAGCCCAACGAATTCGTTTAGCCACCCAAATCGGTTCCGGATTAACCGGGGTATTGTATGTATTAGATGAACCCAGTATTGGACTACACCAACGGGATAACGGACGCTTACTAACAACCCTTACGAAACTGCGGGATTTAGGCAACACCCTAATTGTGGTTGAACATGACGAAGAAACCATCCGTGCAGCCGATTATATCGTGGATATCGGTCCAGGTGCAGGAATGCATGGGGGAAATATCGTTGCCGCAGGGGATTTACAAACTCTCTTGCAGGCGGAAAATTCCCTGACAGGGGCTTATTTAGCCGGACGCAAACAAATCCAAACCCCTAGCCAACGCCGTGAAGGTAACGGATTGAGTTTAACCATAGTCAATGCCCGTCGCAATAACTTAAAAAATATTACCGTCAAAATCCCTCTGGGTAAACTAGTCAGCATCACCGGAGTATCGGGTTCAGGGAAATCCACCCTGATCAACGAATTATTATATCCAGCCCTGCAACACCATCTCACCAAAAGAACCCCCCAACCCAAAGACATCGACGAAGTGAGAGGGTTGAACGCCATTGATAAAGCTATCGTCATTGACCAATCTCCCATTGGGAGAACTCCCCGTTCCAATCCTGCTACCTACACAGGTGTATTTGATGTCATTCGGGAGGTTTTTTCTAACACCATCGAAGCCAAAGCCAGGGGTTACAAACCGGGACAATTTTCCTTTAATGTCAAAGGAGGACGTTGTGAAGCCTGTAGTGGTCAGGGTGTGAACGTCATTGAAATGAATTTTTTACCAGATGTATATGTGCAATGTGAAGTCTGCAAAGGTGCAAGATATAATCGGGAAACACTGCAAGTTAAATACAAAGATAAATCCATTGCCGATGTATTGAATATGACTGTGGAAGAAGCCTTGGACTTTTTCCAAAATATCCCCAAGGCGGTGAGTAAATTACAAACCTTGCTGGACGTTGGTTTAGGTTATATCAAAATTGGTCAACCAGCCACTACCCTATCGGGGGGAGAAGCACAACGGGTAAAACTTGCGACAGAATTATCCCGACGTGCGACGGGGAAAACCCTGTATTTAATTGACGAACCCACTACTGGGTTATCGTTTTATGACGTACATAAATTATTAGATGTATTGCAAAGATTAGTGGATAAAGGTAATTCGGTGTTGCTGATCGAGCATAATTTAGACGTGATTCGCTGTTCCGATTGGGTGATTGATTTAGGTCCAGAAGGGGGTGATAAGGGTGGAGAAGTGATTGCGGTGGGGACACCGGAAGAGGTAGCGAAGTCGGAGAATTCCCACACTGGGTATTATTTACGTCATGTATTGCAGCAGTATCCTATAAATAATTTGTAATACCCTGCGGCAACGCTTCGCGTACGTAATACCCGCTACGCGGGAAGCAAGCTACGTAATTTGTAATACTAATTCTTTCTAATTAGGCAACAGATGGAATCTAGGAAATCATGCGTAGTTATAGATAGATATATCAATATCAACTTCAAAACAGAAAAGTTTGCCGAATTGTCCAGACATAAATTGGGTCGTTATTGGCATTATGTTCTGGATTAATAATTAAATAAACACCAGGGGTAATATACATATTATCATTAATTCGATAACGATAAAAAGCCTCTAAATGCCAAGTTGTATCTGGGTCTTTCCTTTCATCTAAATCGGTTTCTACCACCTTGGGAGGTTGACCAACCACGAAACCCAATAAATTACCCTGACCACCAATATCATTTAACCCGAAAGTCACAGCCCAAGTGGAAATTTTTGCCCTATCTCCCTGATTTTCCCGAGATTCAGCTTTTGCATCGATTAAACCCACCCAACCCGATAAAGTAGTTTTGCGATTCAACCGATAGGAAGCTTGGATGCCATAGGCATTTGCTGTTGTTGGATCACCGTCAAAGGGGTCATTGGCAAAATCACTACCCTTACCCGTATCCAAGGTATTATAGGCGCGAATGTAGGTCAGACCCAAACTGAATTTATCAGTGGGAAGCCAACTTAATTGGGCGATCGCGCCATATTTACCTCCACCAATCCCCTGTTTTGGGTTATTTGGTTGACCCCCAGCCATATATCCTACCGCTAAACGCACCTGGTCACTAAATCGATACTCCATTCCGACACCAGTTCCACCTCCCAAGTCATAAATTGCCGACTTTTCACTAAAATTAGCAATATGACCAATCCCGCTATTACCAACAGGTGAATTGAAGCTACTCGTAAAAGCAGTTAAACTCCCACCTTCAGTGGAAACAAATACCTGTAATTTCCTAGTTGGTCGAAATTGATAGCTGAGTTGACTAATTTCCCAATTATTGCGACTATCCCCAGCAAAGGATAAATTCGCCATATCCGTATCCGTCACCCGATTAAATCGCGTACTGTTTCTTGCTAATAAACGTATTCGCAATCGGTCTTTTCCAATGAAACTACTATCCAAATTCAACTCAGTCCGATGACTAAACACCACATTCCCATCGACATCATTCCCACCAAAACCGCTCAACCCAAAAATAGCTTTTCCCAGTAATTGAGTCGTGGTGGAAAAACTTGGAATTTTTTCCAGTTTCGATAACCTGTCTCCTAAAGGTTGTAACCGGGGAGTAACTTCAGCTAACTCCTGGGAAAACTCCGTTTGCAACTTACGAATCACCGCTAACTCTTCTTGAGTTGCATAATTTTCCCTAGCAGTCTGAATCATCTGATTCACCCTCTCCAAGCAACTTACAAAAGCAGCAGCAAATTCATACCGATTCAGACTCCGATTACCTCGGAAGGTTTGATCCGGATATCCCGCAATACAACCATAATGTTCCACTAGAGATTGTAAAGCCTGAAATGCCCAATCCGTCGGTTGCACATCCGCAAGTTGATTCACCGATGTCACCGGAAGATTATCCTCAATCATCACTGGTGCTTCTGGTTGTGGCTGACTAATATTTGTAGAGTCAGATGGGGAGGTTTCTGAGTCGATATTGTTATTCTTTTCCCGATTAGGAACGTTATCCAGTTTATTTTCCTGTGCAGATGCAATCTCGATTGCTTTATTAGGAACTAGTATGCAAACAGAACAATAGATGATTGCTTTGTATAATAGGATTGATTTATATATGCGGGAGATAAAATCTGTCATAAAGTCTGGCAATAATTAACGAGTAGTTTCTGATTCACCTGTCCACATAATTTGACATGTATCATCAATAGCATCCCGGAACTATTTTGTGTAACTTAACACAAAAAATAGCCGTGCATACTGGTTTTAAATTCAACTAAGTGCCTAGGAACTGATAGTTTCCATAAATTTCTCTCCTCAAGCAAAATTAAGTCATAGAGACATGTGACTGATTCTACCAGAAAATTTCGCCTAAGTATAAAAAAGCAAAGCTCATGAAATTTAGATGATAGTAATATATTATTGGGAATTACGCAACTAGCACATTTATCAGCTTAGGATGCGTGTTACATTTTGGGCAATTATTATATACGGTTAATGGGGGGTTTATAGAGTCACGCACTGACGAATATGCGGAGAATATCATCAATTCTGAACATCGCAAACGCACCCGTACATCAAGAAAATTAACGATATCTTATCAGAACGAACTAGTAAAAGTATGATAAACAAAGGGTGTGAAGACGAGAATAATTAAATAACGATGAAATCTACTTTTAAGCTCTTCCCAATTGCTATTACAGCATCAGTTGTATCTCTGTTAACAATACTACCATCTAGCAGTGTCGCTTTACCAAGTGATGATAGTCAAGCTGTAAACTCTCAATTGAAAGACAAAGAATATTTATCCCTTGTGAGTGTCAGAGCTAACGAAATTACTGTAGGTACGAGAAATACTGAGTATTATTTTACAATTAACATACCAAAATCCTCCCACTCCCTGCAAAAAGTTAACATAGCTCAACGGGGTGGGTTTGATATTATCAGATTCAATCAGCGGCGTATTCGCGCTTATGTTGTTGGTGAAACCAGAAAAGAAATTAAAATTGCCAACATAGAACCAGAATCCCAAGGAATTTCCATTACCTTTGCAGAACCTGTGGAACCAGGACAAAGATTAACAGTGGTCATGGGAGTGAAAGAAAATCCCCTCAACGATGGAAATTATTTATTTGTGGTCACGGTCTTCACCGAAGGAAAATTAGACATGGGTCAATCTTTGGGTGTAGGGAGATTGCGAATTACTTCGGTGTTTTAAGGGGTGTAAGTAGGTAGGTGCAATTAAATTAAAACCACAATGTAACTAATCATTCAGCGAAAAGCCTTACCCCCGTACAGACGCGATATATTGCGTCTCTCCCTAATCCCTACTCCCTGATCTTAATGACAATTTTCACCACCCACCTACTCAATTATAAAGGTAGTCTCTCGCTAACGTCTTGCTAAAATTGCTCGAATATGGGGAATAGCAGTTGCGATCGCAGTGGGTTTTAGGGCTGTTGTTTGCCAGCTTTCCCTAGCTTCCAGTTGGTTTAGCCACCCTTGCAGATGGGGGTAACTATCCAAATCAAATCCCATGAAGGGTAATGAAGAAACCACTGTTCCCGCAACGATATCTCCCAAGGTTAGCTGATTATTCACAAAATAGGTACGTCCATCCAGCAAGTTTTCGTAGAATTGCATCACCGTCAGGATTCGTTGGCGAGCATCATCTATTTTACCTGCATCTACATCCAATCCCACCAACTGTCGAGTTAAGGAAATTAATGCTGGTTGCAGTTCACTAACTGTCACCATTTCCACCATTCGCATAGTTGCAATTTCTTCCGCTAGATGGGGTATTAAAGAAGGCGTAGGATACTTAGCTTCTAAATAATCCAAAATAGCCAGGGATTCCACCACCCGCAACCCATTATCAACAACTACAGGAACCCGTTGCAATGGGTTAATCGCCGTAAATTCGTTACCAAATTGATCCCCATCCAGCTTGACCAAGACTGCTTCAAAGGGAATTTGCTTCTCCAGTAATGTCACCCAAACTCGACGGGCATTGATGGAAACCGGATTGTAGTAGAATTGCAGCATGGTGGTTCGGGAGATAGGGAATCTTTATTGTAGCAATTTAGGTATGAGCAACAAAGGAATCGAAAAATCCAACAGCGCGATCGCCTTGTAGTGGTTTTCAGGAATTAGGGTGTCTCATAGTCATTTAGGTTGCGTTCAGAAATTTTTGCCACCTGTACAATTCGCTTGTCAAGTTGTTGATTGATGGGGGAGCGAGAACTAATATAATCCATGACTACATCTGCTAGCAGAAAACCTGTATCAATTTGATTTTTCCCGCTTTTAAAAACTTCGTAACCATCCCCACCATTGAGCAGAAAGTTATTAGTAATTACACGATAGGTAGCTTTTGTATCTAGGGGTTGATAGTTGCCATCAGCATTTTGTACTTGGATAGATAAAATACGTTTTCCTGGAGGAGCTTGGGGATTCAACTCAAACCGTAGTCCTGCAACCTGGGGAAAACGTCCTTCTCCATTTTCAATTTTACTCACACCGTTCTCTAGCGCTTCCCTCAGTTGTACACCAGTTAAATCAAGTCGAGCAATTGTGTTACCAAAGGGTAATACTTCCAGGACATTGCCAACGGTTATATCTCCAATGGGAATGCTGCTGCGAATACCTCCACCATTTATAATTACGATTTGAGCGCCATCTGGACGGGTTTTATCAAGTATGGCATCTGCAATCAAGTTACCCAAATTAGTTTCTTGGGTACGTATTTTAGCCCGGTCTCCATCGAGGGTGACAACTGTTTTGCCGATGACTTTTTGTCTGAGTGCTTGAATTGGAGCTGCAAACTGCTCTAATTTTTGCTTAAAAACTGAATCAGGTGCAATATCTTGACTCACGGGTGTGGGGGAACCTTGCCAAGAAATTACATCACCCCGAGAATCAAACCTCACGTGAATATCTCCTAAGTATTTTCCCCACTCCCAATCAGTGACAATCAGTACTTCTTTGCCATTAGGTGATTTCTCCACGATGGGATAGGGAACTGTTGCACCCGGCATATTCCCCAGGGGTGTATGGGAATGGCCACCCACAATTATATCAATACCGTCAACTTGCTGGGCTAATTTCTGGTCAGCCTGGATACCGATATGGGTCAGAGCGATTATTTTGTTGACATTTTGACTGGTTAAGGATGTAACTGCATTTTTTGCAGCGTTGATTGGGTCGGTGAAGGTGATTCCATCACCTGGGTTGGAGAGAATCGCTGTTTTTTCCGTAGTCAGTCCAAAGATACCGATTTTTTCCCCATTTAGTTGTAAAACAGTCCAAGGTTTGATTTTATTAGCTAGGGGTGAGGTTGGAGCGACCTGGATATTAGCGGAAATCAGGGGAAATTTAGCTTTGCGGATAAAATCAGCTAATACCTGTTGTCCACGGTCAAATTCATGATTACCGAGGGTAGCCAAATTGTAACCCAAGTCATTGTAGAAGGATAAATCTGCTTGACCGAGATAGCGATTAAAATACAAAGTTCCTTGAAAAATATCACCCGCATCTAATAATAATAGTGGTTCCTTTGTCTTGGCATTTTCTGCACGAATTTTGTCAATTAGGGTCTTGCGTCTGACAATACCACCCAATTCCTCTTTGTTAAAATCAATTGCTTCTAAATGGGCATGGTGGTCATTGGTGTGTAGGATATGTAAGGTAAAATCGGCTGATTGAACGATGATAGAAGTAATCACATAGGAAACTAAAACAACGACACCTAGAATTAAACCTAGAAACCATAGCCGATATTTACGCATAGGACTACTTTCAATATGGGGAAAATGGGGTTGTAAGTAAAATAATACTTTTAATGGAATCATTGAAAAAGACGTAGCAGTGCTACGTCTCTACGGGTCTGTTGCAATTGCAATTTTAATCGGGATGGAATTTAATTTTGTTGTTTGGCATCACGCTGTTTACTTACCCAACCGGGTTTGATGACTTGTTGAGGACGAGCAATTACTAAACAATCATCAGGTATATCCGTGGTGACAGTGGAACCAGCAGCAACGTAAACATCGTTACCTAAAGTCAAAGGAGCAACTAACACCGAATTAGAACCCGTACTTGTGCGATCGCCGATTTTGGTTTTATGCTTATTAAAGCCGTCATAATTGGCCGTAATTGTACCTGCACCAATATTCACTTTGGTTCCAGTGGTTGTATCCCCAAGGTAGGATAAATGGGCGACATTGGTTTTATCCCCTAATTGGGTATTTTTTAACTCCACAAAGTTACCAATTCGACAGCCCACACCAACCTGTGCATGACCACGTAGATGGGCGTAGGGTCCAATTCGACTTCCGGCTGCCACCTGACTATCGGTAATTACGGAATACTTGACGGTGACATTCTCCTGGATTTCACTGTTCTCAATTAAACATCCAGGTCCAATTCGACAGCCTGTTTTAATGACGCTACTTCCCCGCAGGTGGGTTTGGGGTTCGATGGTGACATCCGGTTCTAACTGGACATTTTCATCAATAGTCACACTATTGGGGTCAATAATTGTCACCCCCGCAGCCATCCACTCAGATTTGATCCGACGCTGTAAAATTTCATAGGCTCCAGCTAACTGCAAGCGATCATTAATACCGAGAATCTCTTGGGAGTCCTCCACATCAACTGCCATCACTGGACTAACTTGGGTGACAGCATCGGTGAGATAATATTCGCCTTGAGCATTATTTGCTTGCAATTCTGGCAACACCCGTGCTAAATCTTGCCAGCGAAAACAGTAAATTCCCGCATTTATCCGCCGATTTTGCTTTTGGGCTGGGGTACAGTCCTTATCTTCAACTATTTGCTGGACAACATTTTCACCGTTACAAAAAACCCGCCCATAGCCTTTGGGGTCAGGGAGGTAGGCTGTTAAAATTGTCGCTGCATTTTGGTTTTGTTTATGGGTTTGCAGAAGGTTTTTCAGGGTGTCGGGACGCAATAGGGGTACATCGCCGTTTAAAATCAGTAAATCCCCATCATAACCCTGTAAATGGGGTAATAGCTGTTGGATTGCATGTCCCGTACCTAATTGTTGAGTTTGTTCCACAAATTCCAGATCCGGGATTTCCAACAATGCCGTTTTCACAAGTTCGGCTTGGTAGCCAACTATGACCATGCGTCTGGATGGGGAAAGTGGCTCCACGCACCGCAGAACCCTCTCTACCAGCGAAAAACCACCAAGGGGATGTAAAACCTTGGGAAGGCTAGATTTCATCCGTGTACCGCGTCCTGCGGCCAAAATTGCGACAACTACCATAATGCGCCTTGGCTTTTGTAATATTTTGTGTGAATGAGCTTCGATTCGAGTTTAAGCCCAAATCATACCGAAATACCTCTACCAGGAAAATGTTTCTTGCTTACAATTAATTAGCTCCTCTCCCCCAATCCCTTTCTTGTTAATGGGGAGTGGGGAATTGGGAGTTGGCAGTAGAAATGAACTTATGTTTGTAGGGAGTAGGAATGCTTATCGGGATTTTCGTCACCCTTTCAGAGGAAATCGCTTGTAAAGTGGGTTTTTTTCAATCCTCTGGAGACAACCCACCGGGTCGTCTCTACTTCCGACTCCCGACTCCCTATTTCCTGGTATTTCTCAAAAGCGAGTACGAATAAATTCGGTAAATTTAGCCATTAATTCGGGATTTCGCCAGCCTTTTGCTGTTTCTGCTGCCATTATTTCCAGTGCTTCGGTTGGTTTAAATGCTTGTTTATAGGGTCTTTCACTAGTTAAAGCGTCGTAAATGTCGATGATTTGAAAGATTTGTGCTAGGTATGGAATTTCATTACCCTGGAGTTGGTCTGGATAACCCATCCCATCCCAACGTTCATGGTGATGGCGAATGATGGGAATGACACCGCGCATACTTCGTAAGGGTTTACAAATAGCCTCACCAATTAAAACGTGACCACGCATGATTTCCCATTCCGCATCGGTCAATTTACCCTGTTTGAGGAGAATTGCGTCGGGAATACCAACTTTACCAATGTCGTGCAGATATCCCCCCCAACTTAAATCCCGAATTTGAATACGGCTTAAATGTAGGTATTCGCCAAATTCCTGTCCTAGTTTGACTAATCTTTCACAGTGATCCCCGGTGTTGGGGTCGCGGCTTTCAATGGCTTTTGCAATCGAAAATAGTACTTTTTCCGCATGGTCTAAATCCTCATTTAAACGTTTTTGCTCTACCAAGGACTTGACCCGTGCGGCTAATTCCAAACGGTCAAAGGGTTTACTGATAAAATCGTCCGCACCTACTTCTATACCACGAATACGCGATCGCCGATCGTTTAAAGCTGTAATAAAAATAATTGGAATCAGTCGAGTTTGCTCATCTTGTTTAATCCGTTGACAAACTTCAAACCCATCCATCCCCGGCATCATAACATCCAGTAAGATTAAATCGGGCTGATTTTGAGCCACAATCTCCACTGCGGCGATACCACTATCCACCTCAATTGTCTCATAACCTTCCATCGCCAACAATGCCACCACAGTCATCCGACTCGCAGCATGATCATCGACAACGAGAATCTTGGCGGAATCCCCATCGCAATTATCCACATTTGATTTGTTTTTACCAGTGGCATTTGCTAGGGAATAGCTACTGCCCGAATTCATGAGAGAATTCACCTCAGAGGGGATTGCTTCTGTCTGCTTTAAAGCCATACTCTGCACTGATGCACCCAATGAAAACCCTTGCATCGCTCTTAATCCTACAGCATGATCTAAGTTAATAAAACCGTGAGAATTAGCAGGTATCAGTCCTGTTAATATCTCTACTGGAAGTTTTTGTTCGTAATTGGATGGGTCAACCACAAAGGTACTCCAACTTATTCCAATCAGATTTTCGGATGATTTTTTATAGTGTCTAGATTATTATTTTTGTCTGCTTTCGGTCGTAACTCTATTTTTGTAAATTAACTGGGCTTTTAGTGTTAGCAGCATTTCTTACGGTTATGATATTTATTTCTTCCCGAATAGGAGTTAGAAAGTCATGAGAAAATCATTGAACATCTTCCTTATTATTATCCTTTTTATATCAATATTCAATCAGGTTTTATACGGAGATTTCTAGGAGGTTGTTTAAAAAGTCAGATGCAGTATCATTTTCACCTGATAACTGGACTTCACTGGGACGGTAAATCAAAGGTTTAGAATGAAACTGAGATGGTTTAATTTCGCAAGTTTCAGGTATTTTTAACCTTTAAAAGCACCCTCTAAACATAGTTATATTTGCCCAGTACATCCACTGTCAACATCCATATTTTTTGCTTTTTTCCTAGATAAAATCATTTAGTCGGTTCTACTTATGTGCTTTCCCCATCGATAGATTTACTCACCTTTCCTCTCCCTAGTAAATAACTCTCAAATTATCCACTACTCCAACGTTTACGCCAATGGGATGTTGGTTCTAAGTGGCTATTTTCTTGTTCTTGTTGCCGTCTGGAGATAATTATTTCCGGTGATGCAGATAAACTAGGGTCACGGTAGGGAACCGCAGCTTTGGTGTGTAAATGTTCAATTTCTGATTGGGAGAGATTATATTCTTCTGGGATAGGAGGGATAGCAAAATTAGGAATATCAATCATTTGTCCGTGCATATATTGATGATTTTCTTGTTGATTTTGATGGTCTTTTAGTGATACTAAATCCTGCTGAGGATATGCAGCAATTGTACCAGGTGTTTTTCTGCCAACTGGAGGCGTAGAACCAATGACTAAACCAGCATTTAATAGGGCTGTACGTACAGCAGCAGCACAGGAATATGTTGCTAACCAACCATTCTTACCTAAACATTTTGCCACCATTGCTATAAATTCAATTGTCCAAAGTTGGGGACAACGGGGTGGAGAAAAAGGGTCAAGAAAAATTGCATCGGCGGAAAATCCAGATGTAATTACCTGTTGAATGGTTTGTCGAGCATCACCTAATGATAAAATGACATTTGCATTTGATGTTACAGATTTTTGGTCAAAAGCAACTTGCTTGATAATATTCTTTACATCTCTTGACCAATTGTCAAATAAATGATGTTGAATTGCCGCTTGAGGAACCCTTTGATCAATTTCTAAAGCAATAATTTCTACCATACAATTGGGATTTGACTGCCAAATAGTTTCTAAAGCCGCAGCAGTGTTATATCCTAGACCGTAGCAAATATCCAAAATTCGCAGACGGGTTTTGTGGGCTTGCTGGGTTAAATTTGTCGGGACAGCAAACTTGAGAAAACTTTCTTGACGCGCACCAAAGTGACTATGGAATGATTCCGCAAATTCTGGCGAAAAAAATGTAAAAGAACCATCTGCGGTCAACAGGGGTGAAAAACTCTCTGACTTGGACATTATTATTGTAAAGAAAGAATAAAATCAGAATTAAACACTTTGATACAGTTATATTATTTAATGCTGGTTTTCAGTGGCAAAAATCTATCTAATTGGGTTCATTGGGGATTTTTATGGTTAATCACCCGGCAGTTGTGTCAGTACAATGGCTGAAGGAGAATAGGGATAATTCGTCCATTGCGATCGCAGATTGTCGTTTTTCCCTTGCTCAACCCCAGTTAGGTCGGATGGAATACGAACAAGGTCATATTCCCGGTGCTTTCTATTTAGATTTAAATGAAGATTTATCCAGTCCCGTGGAGAAACACGGAGGAAGACACCCCCTCCCCCATCCCGACACCTTTGCAGCCAAATTATCAACCCTAGGGGTCAATTCTCCCCAAATCCTAGTGATTGCCTATGATGATTCCCGTTTAGCTTTTGCTGCTCGTTTGTGGTGGTTATTGCGCTATTTCGGACACCAACGGGTTGCTGTGTTAGATGGAGGGTTTAGCGCTTGGCAAAAAGCCGGGTATCCCATCGAAACGGAAATACCTCAATTTACTCCTGGTAAATTTATACCCCACATCCAACCGCAGATGGTAGTTGATTATACTTGTGTTCGAGAACATAAAGATTTAGCAGGTGTGAAATTAATCGATGCTCGGGAACGCGATCGCTACCTCGGAAAACACGAGCCAATTGATCCAGTAGCCGGACATATTCCTGGTGCGATTAATTACCCTTGGCAAACAGTTACTGATGAATCCGGTTTTCTTCGTCCTCTAGCAGAACAGCAAGCTAGATGGGAAAGTATTAGGGATGAAGAGGAAGCGATCGCCTACTGTGGTTCGGGGGTGACAGCCTGTGTAAATTTACTCTCTCTCGAATTAGCTGGTTTTCGTAATACCAAATTGTACGCAGGTAGTTGGAGTGATTGGATTAGTTATTGAGGAGATAAGAACAGGATGCAGGAGAAACCTAATTAACACCCAATACAGTTCAGTTAGACTTAAAAGCCTGATTATTGGTTAGGTTGGGTTGAAGAATGTAGAGGTAGTAGCACTGGTGGAATGCGTCCCCACGCGGAGCATCGGGACAAGATAATCACAAAAAATGTGTGAACTGATGGGTAAATTTCCACAAAATCAACAGTCTACGCAAAGCCTCAACCCAACCTAGTATCTTAAAAGTAGTGGTAGACCGTCCCAACCAAAGTAGAAAAAACCGCGTCGTAGCAGGGGTGACCACTAAAATCTCCACGACAGAGCTCGAACAGTCGCCGGGAGCATCTTAAATAATAGCTCGTATCGTGCAAGGATGAGGGGAATCTTGGGGATGTCATCAAAAACAGGGAGTGCGATCGCCCAGAACTATGTACAAGTCAGTTATTTATGACTTGAGAAAATTATAGTTGATATATTTTCCCCTGACGCTTGAGACCGCGACTGGGGAAGATTCGGTGGCGAAGCGGAGTTCCAAGTACGGGCTACGTTGATTTGTGATGCTCACAAATAGTTTTAATCCCCCCACTTGGTGCCACCGAATCAGCGAAGCCTTTCCCCCTGTCGCGTCATTTTATTTTTTGCGATCGCTTGACTTTTAACACAGTCGCTACCCAATAATCAGACTTTTAAGTCTAACTGAACTGTATTGGGTTACAGTGTGATTTGATACCTATAATTATAATTTTCCTACCGGGTGCCCGATATAAATGCTAGAATCCTGAGTTGAAAATTGGGGGAACCTGATATGTCGGTTGATGTGAGTGTAATTAAGTTTGGAACTGATGGTTGGCGCGGTGTAATTGCCAAAGAGTTTACGATTGAGCGCGTGGCTTTGGTTGCACCGATTGCGGCGAAGGTTTTATCCTATACCTATGGTCAGATGGTCGGTAATCGGACTGTGATTGTCGGTTATGACCGCAGATTTATGTCTGAAGATTTTGCTAGGGTTGTCACCGATGCGGTGGTTCAGGCTGGTTTTGATGTGCTGTTAACGGAGTGTTTTGCACCGACTCCGGCTTTTAGTTGGGCTGCGAAGACTCGTAATGCCTTGGGTGCGTTGGTGATTACAGCTAGTCATAATCCTGGTAAATATTCGGGTTTGAAGGTCAAAGGTGCTTTTGGTGGTTCGGTTCCACCAGAGGTGACGAAGGAAATTGAAGCCCTATTGACTCAGGATGTCACCGTGAATGCGGAACCTGGACAGGTCGAGATGTTTGACCCTTGGGACGGTTATTGTCAGGGTTTACAAACAAAGGTCGATATCGAAAAAATCCGCACTGCTGTTAATACAGGTAAGCTGACTGTATTTGTGGATGCGATGCATGGTGCATCGGCTGGTGGTTTGGGCAGATTGATTGGTGATCAGGTGCGGGAGATTAATAGCGATCGCGATCCGTTGTTTGAGGGTGGCGCACCGGAACCTTTACCGAAGTATCTATCACGGTTGTTTGCAGTCATGCAAGAACATCGGACTCAAAATCCTGATAGTTTAAGTGTGGGTTTAGTATTTGATGGAGATTGCGATCGCATTGCCGCAGTTGATGGCAATGGTAATTTTTTGAGTTCCCAGGTGTTGATTCCGATTTTAATTGACCATTTAAAGTTGCGTCGGCAATTTACTGGGGAAATTATTAAAACTGTCAGTGGTTCGGATTTAATGCCAAAGGTGGCTCAAATGCATGGTTTATCAGTGTTTGAAACTCCGGTTGGCTATAAGTATATCGCTGACCGGATGTTGGAAGTACCCGTATTATTAGGAGGAGAGGAATCTGGGGGAATTGGTTATGGGAATCATATTCCAGAACGGGATGCTCTGCTTTCGGCTTTGTATGTGTTGGAAGCGATTGTCGATTCGGGGTTAGATTTGGGTGAGTACTACCGGATGTTGCAGGAAAAAACCGGGTTTAGTTCTGCCTACGACCGCATTGATTTACCTTTGGCGAGTATGGATGTACGAGCAAAGTTATTAGCCCAATTGGAAAATCAACCATTAACGGAAATTGCGGGGAAAGCGGTAACGGATTGTCAAACCATCGATGGTTACAAGTTCCGTTTAGCTGACAACAGTTGGCTAATGATTCGTTTTAGCGGTACGGAACCAGTGTTACGGTTATATTGTGAAGCCGCAACTTTGGATGATGTTCATGCTACCTTGAATTGGGCGAAAAATTGGGCTGAATCTTAGAAATGCTGACCGTTGACTGTTGACTGGTGACTGTCAACAGTTGACAACCCCATGTTTTGCTTGAAAGTGAGTTGGTAGTGGGAAAAAATCACTTTCATCGGTTCTGGTATCAGCATTACCTGTAGGCTACTTCCATGAAAATCAGCTAACCTAATAAATGAGTAATAAATGAGTATTAATGAGTTGATTTATATCCCATGTTTCAAACAGATCCTCCACGTTCTGCCCAGGAAGTACTTCCCACGATGTACGATTTAAAAAGTGAAGATCCGGAGGAACCTGGTCTGCCTGACGAATTTCACAATTTCCAACCCCAATTATTGCGAGAAACCTTTACTCCACCCGACTACTCCAAAGATGAGGTATTTATTGCCGCAGACTTGAATGTTTACTATGACCCAAATCATACCCAATGGTACAAGCGTCCAGATTGGTTTGCGGTTTTAGGTGTACCACGTTTATATCAGGGTCATGATTTACGGTTAAGTTATGTAATTTGGCAGGAGGGTGTCGATCCCAGTGTTGTGGTGGAGTTGATCTCTCCAGGTACAGAGAAGGAAGATTTAGGACAGAGTTTACGAGAAGTTAATCAACCCCCCACTAAGTGGGAAGTCTATGAGCGGATTTTACGTATTCCTTACTATATTGTTTTTGACCGCTACAGTGACGAACTTCAGGTATTTCAAAATATTGCCGGACGTTATCAGTCGATGACAATTACTGATAATCGGGTTTGGTTACCGGAATTAGGATTAGGGATTGGTTTGTGGTTGGGTAATTACCAGGATATTGAACGGTTGTGGTTGCGCTGGTATGATAGTTCGGGAAATTGGGTTTTGACCGCAACAGAAAAAGCTGAACGTTTCGCTGCAAAGTTAAGAGATTTGGGGATAAATCCAGAGGAAGTTTAATATCGGAATTCGATTTGATGACTTAGAGGATGTTTTAAAAGTCGATTTTATTAATACTTGAATTATCGTTTTTGGGAATAGGAAGAGACGCGACATTTCGTGTCTGTACTCTCGAAGGAAAAATCAGCTTTATAACCCCATGTCCAGGGTCGGGACGATAGTCCAAATATTGATAACTAATACTTGACAAACAACCTCTTAGGGATTAATTTATTAATTCATTAATTAATCCCTTTCAGATTTAGTAATTGAAATAAATGAAGGGGACATTTCCTTCGGGAGCAAGGATTGCAACCAGGTAGAAGCAGATGGGTACGAACAGGATTTTGACAGGCCAATTGAATTGCAGTTTAAATTGACGATTGAAAAGATAAACTAAACTCATGAGGGTTGCGATCGCCATCAACAAAAAGGTAAGTTGGGGTGGGCTAAGTTTGAGGGCTTCCACATAAACTTGTTGGATGAATTGGGGGTCAGCTTTATGGTTAAACAGACGTTGGAATACTAGTAATGAGTCCTGGAGGTTCGGTAGACGGAACCAAATCCAAGCGGTGAATACCATCAGTTGGGTGAGTAACCAAGCAAGCAATATTCCCAAGGGTGATTGCCAAAAATGTTCCAGAACTCCTGTGCGATCGCTCAATACATCAGTAATCCGATGAATTGCTAATGCAATTCCGTGGTAAAGTCCCCAAATTACGAATCCCAGAAATCCCCGTGGTTCCACATGCCAAATTCCAGCAATCAACATCACAATAATCAGATTAATGCAGGTGCGAGTCAGACCTTGACGGGAACCCCCCAGGGGAAAGTATAAATAGTTGCGTAACCAATCCCCTAAGGTCATGTGCCAACGCCGCCAAAATTCGGCAATACTAGTACTGAAATAGGGTGCATCAAAGTTTTGGGGTAGGTTAATCCCAAAGAGTAAGGCTCCACCCCTAGCTATATCTACGTAGCCACTAAAGTCTAAATAAAGTTGTAAACCATAGGCGAATGTACTTAACCACAGGTCGCCACTACCAACCCTTTGGATATTACCAAAGCATAAATCCACGTAGACACCAATATTATCAGCAAGTATACCTTTTTTGAGAGCGCCACGGGCAATTAGCCAGAGTGCATCGGCAATTTGTTCCCCACCAGGAAATCGAGCGGTGTGAAGTTGATGGGCAAAGTGATGAAATCGGGTAATTGGACCAGAAGCGATTTTGACAAAAAAGATTTTATAGGCTGCAAATTTCAGCCAATTTTTAGTCGCAGGTGCGCCACGATAAACATCAACAAGGTAAGCAATGCATTCAAAAATGAAATAGGAAATACCGAGGGGAGCAATTAGTTGGAAGTTGAAGAAACTGGTATTTTCAGTATCGGTAGAAATAAATTTGAGGAAGGGTTCAAGATATTTGAAGGTGGCTAAAATCAGGAGATTTAAAATAATTCCTAGCCACATAATTTTCCATCGTCTTCGGTTCCAATCCGCTTGGGCAAATTGCCATTCAATATTAGATATTTGGAAATCAAAGTTATGACGACCAGGGGCAGTATTTTGTCCTAAAGCAACACCTAGCTGATAATTAATTAGGGTTAATACGGCTAAAAGGGGAAGATATTGGGGTTGTAGGGATGCATATAAAACTATGCTCGCCATCAGTATAATCCACAGTCGGTGAGATTCGGAATTGACTGACCAGTAGATTCCCAAAACACTTAATAAGAATATGCTGTATAGGATGGAGATGAAATTCATTCGATTTTGGATTTTAGATTTTTGATTATTCGATTTTGGATTTTAGATTTTAGATTTTGGATTCATCAATTCAGAAATCATCAGACATCATTAATTATATCCCTTGGCTTTCTTGACCCGACTCCCGTTGTTTCATTTTCCCAGGAATCATCGGGTTATTCGATTTGGAATTTTAGATTTTAGATTTTGGATTCATCAATTCAGAAATCATCAGACATCATTAATTTTGTTCATTGGCTTTCTTGACCCGACTCCCAATTCCCGACTCCCGTTGTTTCATTTTCCAAGGAATCATCGGGTCGGTGGCAAGTTTTTTCGATACTTCATAGGCTCCATATTGATTTAGATGACTGGGGTCTGAGAAAAATTGATTTTGGGTGGGAAAAAGTAAACTTAAATCGCGAAAAATAAAGTGGGAGTTTTCACTGGCTATTTGCAACATGTATTGCTGAAATTCCTGTTCGTGGATTGTACGATATTGATCTAGATATTCATTGCTTAAGGGCATATTGACAAATACGAGGGAAATTTTTTGAGTATTGGCAAATTGTAAAATTGCCTGTAGGGCTGCGTCCTGTTGTCCTGATAACAGAAAAGATTTATAGTCATTGTCGTAGTTACCGGGAACGCGAGGATGTTTTTGATAGTAGGTTGAGGGGTCGAAGCGGTCGGATAGGGCTAAGAATCCGTCAAAATCTACGGTTTGATTGGCTGCTAATGGGGAATCTGGGGAGTTAGATGCAGGATTATTGGCACTCAAAGCGGGGAAAAATTTGATTTGGTCGGTAATTAAGCGTTTCAACTCTTGACGATGGGGATAGGTGGCAAATAGGTTACTTACCCGTGCATTTAACCAGTTATTGGCGATTTGATAGCTATTACTGTGATTTTTTGCTGGTTGACTGGTAAGCTCGGCTGTATCTGATGTTTGTTCACCTTGGTTACGTTTAATGGCTTGTTCAATGGCATACTGATAACCAGGGGATGCCGCGATCGCATTAAATGTTAAATCATCCCGACCGCTATTAAAAGCCCGCGCTCCATCTGCCCAAATAATCATTTTTGGTAGTTCTTCCTGGGCAAGAACTTGACGTAAAATAAAGTCAACTACTTGGGCTGTCGCACCGTTAATCCCAAAGTTAAAAATATTCAGTTGACTGTAACCTTGATTCTTGAGGGATTTGCTTAAGGCATCTGGGTCTACTCCCCGTAAGGCTCGTGAAGAACCGATAATCAATACATCCGGGGGATTACCCCACTCTTGAAGTCTCTGTTTATACAGAGCTAGCTGTTCATCTAGCTGACGAGCGTTGAAGGTGGGAATGGGCGATCGCGCTGCGAGTAAAATGGCTGTGGCGGTTCCATTACCTCTGGTGGGGTTGGTGGTTGTAAAGCCGGAGGCGTTAAATTCTGCGGAGGGGGAGTTGGTGGTAAATTGGTCTGGGTTGTTTGTTGGTGGGGGTGGAGTTGGACTAGTTACTTGGGTGAGGGGTGTGTCCGGTTTGGTTCGGGTGATTACGTAATGGAATAACCAATCGGTTTGCACTGTTAATAGTATGCCGAGGGTTCCCCATACAAGTAAAGTTAAATAATTAGAGGATGGGTAAGTAGTCTGACCCGGGGTGAGGGATTCGGCAAATAGTTGACTGCTGAGTAAAAATTGGCGGATGCGATCGCCTATTTCTCGACTAGTTGTGGTGACGAAGGTTTGTAGGTCTTCTTTGGTTAAATCCGGACGGATGGTGGCTTCGGTATTGTCGGTTGGTAATAATTCCTGTACGTATGCTGATGTGGCGGCAAATTCTGGTGTTGGTTCGGGGACAATGACATCACGAGCTTGAAAATCAGTGCCGTAGTTCCAAAATGGCTCCTTACTACCAGCTCGACGACCGTAAATCCTGATACCAGCTATACCGGGGATGCGTAGTTCCCGTATCAGCTTACTAATTGGATGAACTACCTGTTTACGCTGGGGACAGATGGGAGCATCGCACATGATATGTAATAAATCGCCCCTGCGACTCAGTAAAACCCGAATTCCGCCAGTTTTTAAACGCCAATCCAAATTCGGGTTAAGTAACCGCTCAATCAAAAATAAAATTGCTGGTTCATCACCACAGCTAGCAAGTTCCAAAACCGGTTGAGCCAAGTCAGGATGTTCTTTTGCAGGTAAAGATAACCAATCAATCCATGCTGGTGTATCATTAACTGCTTGGGTTTGTCCGTAGACAGTTGCAGCCGTTATGGCTTGGGGAGCAATGGATTCGAGGAATTTGCCAATAATTTCCAGACATCTTTGCTTAGGAGGAACATAGGTCGGATTTACACTACTGGCGGGGCTGCAAAAAATATGCAGAGTGGTATCCTTGAGGGTGACAGTTACTTTGGCTTGTAGGGTGGATAATTCCTGAGCTAACAACCGAGAAATTGCTTGTACATCACCCCACCGCGACCATTCCTTCAACATCCGTTCGGGAGGAGTTAAATCGATCCGCAATAACCAATCAGGTTTGGATTCCCCTTGCACTTGGTTAGCGATAATTGCATCCCCATAGCCAGTTAGATTCAGGTGACGCAATTTTGCCGCTACAGGTTCAGCAATTAACTGGGGGTCCGGACTGTAGGCAGATTGACAAAAAACCCACAACCGGAATTTATCTGGGTTTTGGGAAAAACGGGACTTGTGGGGGCGAATTTGCACCTGGACATCAATCCCCAAAGGGCTGAGAGTTTCGCTTAAATACCGCGCGATCGCCTCTGGTTTTCCTTGACGTGCCAAACTTTCATTCGACACAATCAAAGCCCCCCCCGGTTCAATTTGTGACCGATTCACCTTGACCAGGGCTTTTTCTACCTGTTCCAAATGGCGGTCAATTTGGTTAAGATAAACCCGGTGACACCATTGCGGTCGCTGTTCACCTTTTTTTCTGCCGTAGACAAATACTTGGTATATTGAGGGCTGCTCACGATTTTGGGTTTCCCCAACTTGATTGGCCTTGGTTAATGCATCCAAATCCGTCTGCTGTAGGGCTTTGAGTAAATCCGAGAGCATCTGCCAACGTTGGGGACATTCCACCGCTTCGCAAAGAATATGTAAATCATTGCCAAGCAATCTGATTTTCACCCCAAACGTATTTATACCCGTAGCTTGGCTGACCCATTGTGCCAGGGATTGCTGAGTATCTGGAAGGACTGTTTTCATGGAAAATTGCATGACAGGACACGGGAAGGCAGAAAAATAAATAAAAGGGAATCCCCACAATTAAAGTTTAGGAGCTTGAATTTAGGAGGTTGTCACCTTTTGGGAATGAGGAAAGAATTTATACTTAAACCGATTATCCTCCGCCCTATTTTGGTCAAGGAACCTTAAATTTGAAGGATCGAGATCAAAACATAATCTTATAAACTGATTTTGGGATTCGTCCAACTCCCATTGGCGAACTTGTAAAATTGTCATCGAATTCAACCGCGATAAATCCTGAATCACCAATAACTTGTAAACTAGAACCATAGAATTATCGTACTGTTTGAGAAATCATCCTACATTTTTTGGCGTGGGGAGAAACCTCAACAGTCAGTACAAATCCGATAGGAGTGAATATCACCGCAATGTCATCAATTAATCCTCCACCATCTTCGACTTCCATAATTCCCCAATTCTTGACCCCTCCTTCCTCCCTTCTACTGGGATTAGGGACGATTTGTCTATTAGGGGCAGTATTTTGCCAGAAAGCTGTGGGGGAGACAATCATTTCCTGTTCCCAAGCTAGTGAGGAAATTTTTCGCGGCGATCGCTTGCCAATTTTGCCATTTCCCTCGACAAATAGCACAAATGATGGTACTGATACCACTTCGATAAACCGTTAAATAGACTACATATAACTTTCAAATTTTACGCGCTCTACTCACCCTCCGCAATGCTTGCACTAGTTGACATTGAAATCATGATCCTGGGGCAGTGGTTGAGCATACCTACAAACACCCATTTTCGTGGCCAGCAGATATGAGTTCCCTTTTATACGATAATGAAATTGATTCTCCAGCAGTAAATATTGATCCCGAATTGGATTTATTTCTACGGCAGCGCCTACAAATTATGGAGGAACTGTGGGAAAAGGTATTACTGCAAGAATGCGGTCAGCAAATGGTCGATTTGTTACGTCAGTTGCGTGATTTATGCTCACCGGAGGGCCATGCTACGAATGAAAACGCGGCTTCGGTATTTAAATTGATTGAGCAGTTGGATATCAATGAGGCGATTCGAGCTTCGCGAGCATTTGCCCTGTATTTCCAGCTAATTAATATTATTGAGCAGGATTACGAACAACGGCAGCAAATGATGCGCTATAAGGTGGAACCGGAATCTCCGACCCACTATGGCCATCAACAGGTGGCTTTAGCAACTGCGGAAACTGTGGGTGCAAATAATAACAGTATTGGAGCCGAAATGCTAGCCAAAAGTTGGTATCATGCCAATTCTCCCAAAGATAAGGGTACTTTTGGCAGTTTGTTTCCCAAGTTATTCAAGCTAAATGTTCCTCCTAAACACATTCAACTTTTAATCGATCAATTGGATGTGCGTTTAGTATTTACAGCCCATCCCACGGAAATTGTCCGCCATACGATTCGTGGTAAACAAAGACGGGTTGTCCAACTTCTCCAGCAATTAGATGCCTTAAATCATCCTTCGAGCTATGGTGGAGCTAGTTCTTGGCAAGTGGAAGAGATTCGATCTTTGTTATTGGAAGAAATTCGTCTGTGGTGGCGAACTGATGAGTTACACCAGTTTAAACCATCGGTCTTGGATGAAGTTGATTATGCGCTACATTACTTCCAAGAAGTGATTTTTGATGCGATTCCCCAGTTATATCGTCGGTTAAGCAAAACTTTACAGGCAACCTTTCCCTGGTTGGAACCTCCCCAGAAAAACTTTTGTAAATTCGGTTCCTGGGTGGGGGGCGATCGCGATGGCAATCCCTCTGTAACTCCTGAAATTACCTGGGAAACAGCCTGCTACCAACGTCATTTAGTCCTGGAAAAATACATTCAATCAGTAAAATCGCTGCGAGAATTATTAAGTGTCTCCATGCACTGGAGTGATGTTCTCCCCGATTTACTGGAGTCCTTGGAATTTGATCAATCCCAACTGGGCAAAGTTTACGAAGAATTAGCCCTACGTTACCGTCAGGAACCCTACCGTCTCAAACTCTCCTATATCCTCAAACGTTTAGAAAATACCCGTGATCGCAACTCTCTGCTGCAAAATGGTGAAATCCTCAAGGATGAGTTACGGGAATACTACCCTTCGGGTGATGATTTTTTAAACGAATTACGGTTAATCCAGCGCAACCTGACGGAAACAGGTCTCAGTTGTCAACACTTAGAAAACTTAATTTGCCAAGTGGAAATTTTTGGGTTTAACTTGACCCAGTTAGATATTCGTCAAGAATCTTCCCGTCATAGCGATGCTCTCAACGAAATTCTCACCTACCTAGGAATTCTTGACCGTTCATACAACGACCTCAGCGAAGCAGAACGCATATCCTGGTTAGTCAGCGAACTCCAAACCCGTCGTCCCCTCATCCCAGCCGAATTACCCTTTAGCGATCGCACCAATGATGTCATTCAAACCATGCGAACCGTGCGATCGCTCCAGCAGGAATTTGGTTACAACATTTGTCAAACCTACATTATCAGCATGTGTCGCGAAGTCAGCGACGTGTTAGAAGTACTATTGTTTGCGAAGGAAGCCGGTATTTTTGACCCCGGTACAGCCATCGGTTCCCTGCAAGTAGTCCCCCTATTTGAAACCGTGGAAGACCTGTTGCGATCGCGCAGTATCATGGCCCAATTATTCGATTTACCCCTGTATCGAGCTTTACTCGCAGGCGGATTTCCAGCCATCCACAACCAACCCGATGCACCGGTCTCCCCCCTCACTCCCAACCTCCAAGAAGTCATGTTGGGATACTCCGACAGCAATAAGGACTCCGGCTTTTTAAGTAGTAACTGGGAAATTCATAAAGCCCAAAAATCCCTCCAGGAAATAGCTGAAGCACATGGTATTAATCTACGCATATTCCACGGACGTGGTGGTTCCGTGGGTCGCGGTGGTGGGCCAGCCTACGAAGCGATTTTAGCCCAACCAGGTCACAGCATCAATGGACGCATTAAAATCACCGAACAAGGGGAAGTATTAGCATCCAAATACTCACTACGAGATTTAGCCCTGTACAACCTAGAAACCATCACTACCGCAGTTATCCAAGCGAGCTTACTACGTAACGGCTTCGATAACATCGAACCCTGGAACGAAATCATGGAAGAACTCGCCGTGCGATCGCGCCAACATTATCGTAACCTGATTTACGAACAACCCGATTTTATTGACTTTTTCCACCAAGTCACCCCCATAGAAGAAATCAGCCAACTACAAATTAGTTCCCGTCCTGCTCGTCGTCCCTCTGGTCACAAAAATATTAGCAGTCTCCGAGCTATTCCCTGGGTATTTAGCTGGACACAAACCCGTTTTCTCCTCCCCTCCTGGTATGGAATGGGAACCGCCATGCAGGAATTTCTCAACGAAAACCCAGAAGAAAACCTGCAATTATTACGTTCCTTTTACGTCAAATGGCCGTTTTTCAAAATGGTGATTTCCAAAGCCGAAATGACCCTAGCCAAGGTTGACCTACAAATGGCCCAACACTATGTCCAACAACTTTCCCAACCTGAAGACCGAGAACGGTTTGAGGCCTTATTCGCCCAAATTCGTCAAGAATATTACCTCATTCGTGATTTAGTCCTCAAAATCACCCAACACCAACGCTTGCTAGACGGCGACCCCACCCTCCAGCGTTCCGTACAATTACGGAATGCAACAATTGTACCGTTAGGTTTTATTCAGGTAGCTCTCCTCAAACGTCTGCGAGCATCAAAACAAACCGTCACCACTGGAGTCATCCATTCCCGCTATAGCAAAGGTGAACTATTGCGTGGCGCACTTTTGACCATCAACGGTATTGCTGCGGGAATGCGCAACACTGGTTGATTTAGATTTGTAGTTGCGGTTTTAGCCCCGAAAAAGCGTTAAGATAAAAGCGCTCCTTGCACCTCACTCACAACCTATCCCCTGACTTGAAGGTGAGCGGGGAAAAGCCGCTTTCATACCTAGTACATGTAGGCTACTCCCATATACTTAAAACCAATGTCTAATCACTTACCACACATCATCCCAGCACTACCACCCCAAGCAGAAGACGTACTAGCAGCAGCCCAAATTACGCGAGAATATTATGCGGAGGTGCGTAGTCGAAACGAATTTGCTCAATACTGTCAATGGTATCATGCCACAGCGACCGCAAACCGCCATGATTTGCAAAAAATGCGCGGCGAATTGAATATTTTTGCCTGGTTTCGCCGTTGATAATTACCACTTTTAGCTGGAGTGCTTTTAAATTTTCCCTACTTGCTTGATTTTCCCAAGCAAAACCTATCTTTGATATGATATTGTGATACTGGGACTTTCTTTCCAGTCCCAGAGTATGAAGGAAAATCTAATTCGGTGAAGAAATCACTTCCAGTTCGTTTTCCCGTAGATGTGCTTTAAACTTTTTGCTATCAGCAAACTGAACTAGAATCGGGAAATTAGCGCTGACAGGTCTACCTTGCCATTCATTCACAATACTGACCACCTCTCCCTCAAACCCTTGAATATTGAGGGGTTTACCACGGTGCTCCGGATGGTGGTAAACAACAATCGAATCTTTCACACGAACGCGATCGCCTACTTTCATACCGACACTAGAACCTATATTTTTCTGCTGTGTAAGTGTTTCCACACCCGTCCCTCACGCTAATTGACTAATTGATTTGATGATTCTGGCTGAAACAACTGGCCATGACTTTGTTGCAAGATTGATTGAAATCAAAACTAACTGACTATTGATAATTGATAATGCAGCAATTTTGATCGGGTACAGAATCAAGATGAAAATTATAGACTGGATATCAGCATTCTAAATTTTTTTAAATTTAATCACTGTACCTTCTGAAATATGCCTGAATTGCCAGCAGCTTGATTGATTACAACCAAACCTAAATCTATCAGTCTGGGAAAGCAGATTGAACTAGAAGTCGTATATTCAGGAATACAAACCGTAGTTCAACCGCATTTTCTCCAACAGACAAGACACGACAACCATAACCAGATTTGAGATTAGACCATAATTTTTATCTTCGCCCTAAATGTACAACAGGTCAATCCACAAATTGATATCCTCATCATAAGTATCGGAATATTGATTATACTTTACACTGTCAATAGGCGGGCTTTTCGCTGGGGATAGTTCATGGGCAATCTCCCTACCTCTACCCGTCAACTGTCAACTGTCAACAAACTAACAGGAAAAAATATCAGGGTGTAAAGTACAATTACAATTAAACGATTATAATTTGCCACATACTAGCTGCTAATCCCAGGGTTGCTAAATGTTGCCAAATTAAGATGGATAATGGCTGACGGGCGATTTTGTGGGTCAAAATCATGGAAAGCAGTACCGCAAACACTAACGTTGTACCCTGCAAAAAAGCAATCACTGCGGGATGGGCAACAAACATTGGTAAATGAATATTATTTAATTGAAAAGTAGCAAGGGTGACGGGGAGAATTTTTCCGCCTTCACTTAATCCCAAGTGCCAATAATGGGCAATATTCCCACCTAATACTAAGGGTAAATAACCATAGGCAAGTTCGATGAATTTACGAGCTTTTATCCGAGGTATTGGGGTTACTGGTTGTTTTGGCTTGAGTGATAGTAATTGTGGATAAAACCAGCACCAAATTTGAGTGAAAATATTGGTAACAATACAGATGAATCCAGGAATGATTAGGGCAAGAATGGATAGGGATAAATGGGGGAAAAATTGCTGTAAATCCAGGTTTAATCCCAGCCAAGTTTGAATTTCTGGTAAGCGATGGAGGAATACTGCACCTAAAAGTAAAAATAATAGGGCTACTTCATAACTGCGGGGATTATGGGTTGTCCAAAGTTCAATTCCCGGTGGACGTAAGTTAAATTCTACGGAACGGTGGGGACAGGCTTTGAGACAGGTCATACATAAAACACAGTCCCGGTTGTCTTCTAATTGGGCTGGATGGGAATATAATGGACAACCATTTGTTGCCATTCCTTCGCCTTTTTGGGGACCACCTTTATAACATTGATAGGTTGTACAACTAGCTGCACAAATTCCTTGTTGGGCACGTAATTCTGTCATAGCTAATTTGGCAAATAACCCGTTCATTCCCCCAATGGGACAGAGATAGCGACACCAAAATCTGCGTTCAAAAATCAGCGAACAAATTACCGCTCCCGCAGTAATTAATAGTAATAAACATGCCGACAAATAGGCTGTATCTGGTAAATTCCAGAGTTCTTCCCATAAAAATATTAAAGTAAATAAAGCGAATAAAAACCAACCGCCCCATTTCTCTGCTTGTTCACGGGGCCATTTTTTCAAAGTGCGTGGAAATAGATATAGTGACAATTTTTGGGCAATTTCACCATATATCATAAATGGACAAAAGGCGCACCAAATCCGACCGAGAAAGGGAAATAATAACAGAAAACCTAACCACCACCAAGCCCAAAATAAATTCAAACCAAAGTTTTCTGCACGGGTTTGAGGACCAAAAAATAACACCGCCACAATCACAGCAAAGGCAATAGTAGTAAAACCAAAATTAATCCGGTCAGGATACCAATTACTCCGCAAGAATCGCCGTAATTGGGGATATAAATTCAATAGATTGACACGAAAACGTTTTTTCTTGGTTTGGACTGACCAAAATATTTCTTCGGTTAATTCTTGATTAGTTTCTGCTTGAATAATTGCTCGTTCTACTAAACTTTCTAATTCCTTGAGATTCCCAGGAAAATCATAGGATTGTAAGCGTCGTAATGCTTCCGGTGTCATTTGGGGTTTGGGAATACCCCTTGCACGGGTATATAAACTCATGTAATAGTCAACTTGGGCTTGAATATCGCTTTTGCGAACCCGTAAGGGTGGAACTTTGATCGTGGAGCTAACACTACGCTCAATTGCTGGTACAGTTTTTTCCGAGACAATCAGGATACGAGCTTGACTAGTATGGGTTTCCGGTTCTGCTTCTCCAACACGCTGGACAGGTTTATAAGTATTAGTTTGTAATAAATTCACAATTGCTGGTAATAATTCCTGGGGTAATTCCTGAATATTATTCAGAACAAGAGTACCATTACCCAAATAGGCGAGTAATCCTGGTTTACCACCGACTCGACCAAATAAATCTGCACCACTGGTTTGGAGAAAACCACAGTTGACTTTAATAATGGGGGTGCGTCGAAAGGGTGAACTGTAGTGGATAAGAGCGGCGATATTGTCTTTTTCTAGACCAGGTTCACCGAAAATGAGAGTAGAATTACGGTTACTGGCGGCAATCCGAATTTGTTCACGTAATTTTTTGGCGTAGCGACTACTACCGACGATTCCCCGTTTAGCTTTCGTAACCAGGTAAGGACGCAATTCCAAGGAACGCTGTTGTTCGTAATCAAAAGCGGAAGTGAGTTGGGCTAATTCGTCCGCTAACAGTCGAGAAAAAGCTTGGTTGATTTCCGGGTACTGATGAATAATGGTGCGAAATTTATCGGCACAGAGAAAGTAAAGATGGCATTCATTCAGGGTAATAATGTTGCAGGGAGAAGGTTGTTCTAGGAGTAATTCTTTTAAATTAATTGCTGTACCGGGGAGTAAACCGCAACAAGCACTCTTATATTGAGGATTAGTGCTATAGGTCTCAATCCGACCACTTTCCAGCAGATATAGACCATCAGGAATAGTATTTTCACTGATAAATTGAGTATCGGCGGGAATTACTTTGTGAATAAATTGAGATGCGATCACATTTAGTACTTCAGTCGATAATATCCCTAGAATTGTTCGTTCTTGCAACCATACAATTCGTTGATCTTCAGTCATGGTAGATTCCCCTGTCTGTTGTTTTATCTTTTCTACGCAGTTACTGACTTGAAAGTGTAGACGCGCAAGCGACTAGTACTCCACCACATTAATTTTACGAAGTTTACGTGAGTACCCACGTTAATTTTGATAGCAGGGAAAAGGCTCATAGCAATGATTCGAGACCAAGAGAGCTTGCTCCTTACCCCCACCCAGAGTACGGAAACAAGGAAAATTCTCAATCCCTCGACGGTTTTCCCCCTCTCAATGTTCGGTTTGCACACCAAGCTATTTGTCAAGATTTTTGTAATATTTATTTACATAAGTTAAAAAACAGTTACACAAACAGCTAAGGTAATCAAAATAAACGGAGGAAGCCTATGACCCAGGGAAACTTTGCCATGAACGAACGAGCTCGTCTCAACAAAGTCGCGATCGAACCAGAAATGTATTTACAGGAATCACCTCGATTTGGATTTACCCAGTATGCGGAGAAACTAAACGGACGTTTAGCAATGATTGGATTTGTCGCCTTAATCGTCCTTGAAGCAACTACCGGACGTGGTTTGAGTGCTTTATTTAACTTTTAATTGCTAACAGTGATTCCCAAGTAGTTCACAACTGACAACAGATTAATTAAAACAAACACAGGAGAGACATCTATGCGTACTGACTTTGACTACCCCAACAAAGACCTGCTTGGACCAGTTGTATTTCGTCCCAGTTTCAACCAATTTGAAAACATTAATGCTAACCAAGCATGGTCACTATTTTTCAGTGCTGGACAGGACGATAAAATTCTTGGTGAACAGCGTGAGTTAGGTAATTTGTTCACCAACCTGTTAATTGCCATCGGTGTGACCGGTACTATTTGGGGTATTTATTTTACTGGCATCATTGGTTAATTAGCTAGTTATACGATGAATATTTGAGCGTGCTTCCGGGGGGATAATTCTCTCCGGATTTTTTGTTGTGAATTAAAGGTAAAATGTGTTCTAAATCAACATGAATATTTCTGTGGGTCAGTAATACCATTTTCGATTTGAGATTCCTTACGGTTAAGTGCAGCGTTGTTGCAGACTAGCTCTGGGAGCTATGGATTATAAAATATAAACCGAGTGGGGGCTAGCTTTTGAATTTATTCTGAGAGGATGTTGATCAAGTATTAATAAATACCTTATCAACCACTGATTGAAGACAGTCAATCGGCTCAAACCATATATTTCTGCTTATCAACTGTACAGACGCGACATGTCGCGTCTCTAGCGATTTCTTTCTCCCTGTAGAGATGACCCGACAGGTCGTCTGTACTCCCAAAAAACGAGCTTGTTCAGTATTAAAATCGACTTTTAAAACATCCTTTGAAAGATTTTGCAATGTATCTCTAACCAAGGTATCTAGAAATGAGTAGTAGCATTGAGCTAAAACATCCATTTTCATGGTTACATTCCCTCTGGAAATTTTCTCGTCCCCACACAATTATTGGTACGAGCTTAAGTGTAATTGGTGTATATATAATCGCTGTAAAAACCACTGGTTATTTAGATAATTTTGGCAATAAATTAGAGCTAAATATTCTGTTTCCTCTCTTGGCGGCATGGTTAGCCTGTATTTGTGGAAATATTTATATCGTCGGTTTAAATCAGCTAGAAGACGTGGAAATCGACAAAATTAATAAACCCCATTTACCTTTGGCATCTGGTGAATTTTCCATGACTACAGGTAAAATAATTGTCACAGCAACAGGCTTATCTGCCTTAATATTGGCAGGACTACAAGGAAATTATTTATTGGCAATGGTAGCCATTAGTTTAGCAATTGGGACAATGTACTCCTTACCACCAATTCGGCTGAAGCAATTTCCATTTTGGGCTGCAATATGTATCTTTTCAGTTCGAGGGGCAATTGTGAATCTTGGTTTGTTTTTACACTTCAGCGATATTTTCCACACAACCCAATCCATACCCGTAGTCATGTGGATGTTAACCTGGTTTGTGTTGGTATTTACGATTGCGATCGCTATCTTTAAAGATATCCCAGACCTGGAAGGGGACAAACAATACAACATCAACACCTTCACCATCAAACTTGGTCAAAAAACAGTATTTAACCTCTCCCTCGCAGTCATTACCGTTTGCTATTTAGTCACCATCGCCGTTACTTTGTTGCCAACCGTGGCAATTAACCGATTATTACTGATTACTAGCCACCTATTCCTGCTCGGTTGCACCTGGTGGCTAAGTCGCGGTGTTAACCTACAAGAAAAATCCCAAATCGCCAGTTTCTACCAATTTATTTGGAAACTCTTCTTTTTGGAATATCTTCTATTTCCCCTCGCTTGTGTATTGGTTTAGGGGTTTTTACTATCATGCAATTTTGCGAAAATTTAGATATTATTTTCTCTCCCTGCATCCCCTACTTTCCCAAATGTATGTTGCAACGGGATCAGCTTTACTGAACGTTGAGAGCAGGGAGTAGAGAGAGACGCAATATATCGCGTCTGTACGGGAGTGAGGCTTTGAGACAAATGAACGGTTGCCTTGCGGTTTTATGTTTAATTGCACCTACCTACCGCATCTTGGGAATTACCTCCCCAGTCAGTGCCAAGAATTGTTAAGATAGGGAAACAAAAACCACTAAAACCCAGCCCACAGGGAGTATTTAGAAAGTGCCATTAGAAATTGCCGTAGACAAGACAAAGCTCAAAAATCCCCCATTAAAATTACACTATTTAGGCGATCGCGTATTACGTCAGCCAGCAAAACGCATTGCCAAGGTTGATGATGAGATTCGTCAACTTGCACGGCAAATGCTCCAAACCATGTACAGCAGTGATGGAATCGGTTTGGCTGCACCCCAGGTTGGCATTAATAAACAACTAATCGTGATTGATTTAGAACCCGATAACCCGAAAAATCAACCTCTAGTCCTCATTAACCCGACCATCAAACAAGTCAGTCGGGAAATTTGCATCGGACAGGAAGGTTGTTTAAGTATACCTGGTGTCTATTTAGACGTCAAAAGACCCGCATCAGTGGAAATTTCCTATAAAGACGAACAGGGTCGTCCCTGTACCCTCAAAGCCAGTGATTTACTAGCGCGTTGCATCCTCCACGAAATGGATCACCTGAATGGAGTAGTATTTGTAGATCGGGTAGAAAACAGTATCGCTCTTGCGCAAGAATTAAAAAAACACGGCTTTTCTCAACAAGCAGTTAAACCAATTGTATAGGGTGCAGAAATTATGTACATGACACCAAAAAGTGGCTTATTATTGGCCGGATCATGCATCACTGCGATCGCGGCTGTCGGCTCAATTTTTGAACTCACATCCGGACAACCGGATTTCGGAACCCAAAACACCGCAATCATTTTGGCTCTTAGTATCCCCCTAACAATTATATTTTTTCTCGCCGCAGTCAAGGACACAAAAGCCAATATTAAATAGGACATCAAAATCCTACACTATGAATTAATCAATAAATCCCTTTGGACGAACCTTGGTTTGTCCTTTTTTATTAATCCAGGAATTACACAAGGACAAGGTAAACACCGCCATTGCACTTCGTCACGTAGCGGATCGCGCAGTCGCTTCTTGCAAAGTAGCAATCCCAAACACCTGATTTCTCGTAATGAGTGCGTAAGTAGGTATATAAGGCTTAAAAACCTGGCATTTGTAATTTTTCGGGTCGTGTGAAAAATGGAATCCGTAGGGTTATAAAACTATTCCCTACTCCCGACTCCCTGTTCCCGATACTCACGAAAAGACTTTTACCGCAGATCCTAAGTTGCAGTTAAATAAATCTTAAATTTCCGTAATTACCCTCTTCCAGCATGTATCCCACAACCAGTATCATCCAGTGGCATTTCAAACACTAAAAATCCACTCAACTCAACGTGAATATTCCTGGGGGAAAATAAACTACGAAGAAAATCCCAAAAGCTGGTTGTTTTGAAGAAACTCAACTTCTAAAAACCCCAACTTTTTACTCCCAGTAAAATTTAGGTTTTGCCCCTTTTACACCAAGTAAAAATGACTAATCACATTCATTTAGTCGTAGCAAAATCTTCTCCCATTTATTTACGTCAATTGAGAACTAGTCACTACCCCAAATAATTTTTTTATATATCACCTATAAAATTGTCATATTTGGGTTAGAAAAGTCCACGATGATTGATTCTGCTAAATTCCTAATTTAACCACCCAGTAAACGTCATACTTACGAGGTTGTTTATCAAGTACTAATTATCACTATTTTGACTATCATCCTGACTCTGGACATGGGGTTATAAAGCTGATTTTTCCTTCGAGAGTACAGACGCTAGATGTCGCGTCTCTCCCTATTGCCGTACAGTCCAGCACATTAATTTTTTATGGGTAAGAAAAGCCCCTTAGTTGCGCTAGTCTACAACGACCCTGCGGGTATAGCGCTTCATATTCAAGCTTTTTCCAGGCTCAAGCCCCTACTACAAACCCCTCAGAAACTGTGTACTGGAATACCAAGTATAAGCAAACACAAACCAAATAATCCTTACATAACGATTCAGTACTGGAAGTTACAAATGAAAGACATTACCTGCATTTCTCACGAGTGATAAGTGTTGATTATGGGTTGTTTTCCCCTCACTCCCCACTCTCCACTCCCTATTCCCTAAGATTTTTAGGGGTTTTTGAGAAATCAGGGATTATTAGGTATTGTCGTTTAGACGACATATACTGCTACAATCTGACCGCAATCACAACAGAGGTAAATTATGAGACTAGATAAACTTTCCCCTGGGTTAATCCTGGCAGTTGAAGACTTTGAAAATGAAGGAGACGAAGGATTAGTCACCCATCGCCGTTCTTTGGGGATTGTTGCACCTAAAAGCACAATTAAGCCCACCCGCAGTATAGTTTTTGTCTACTGCGACGAAAATGCTGACCTCAGCCATCTAGAACAGTATGGTATCGAATTCAACCAAAATCATGGAAGTGTACGTACAGCCTACCTGTCGATGGAAGCGATTGATACCCTGTCCGAAGACCCTGCCATCCAACGCATCAAACCATCACGGAAAATGAAACTGTTGATGGAAAAAGCTCCTCCACGGGTGAAATTACCTGAATTTAAACTCAAAACCAAACTCACTGGCAAAGGCGTAATTATCGGCGTGATTGATAGCGGTATCGATGCCAAACATCCCGCCTTTGCTGGACGTATTCTCCGGATTTGGGATCAAACCCTACCAGGTTCGGGTGTGCAAGAGGGTAAATATGGAGCCGAGTTAACAGGAGAACAATTAACCATTTCCCAAGACACTGATGCCCACGGAACCCACGTGGCTGGTATTGCATCTGCTCAAGATGAGACCTATAGTGGTGTTGCTCCTGATGCTGAGCTGATTGTCGTCAAATCTGACCTACAGGATGCCCATATTGCCGATGCAGTCCGTTATGTCTTCCGCATTGCCACCGAGCTAGGTCGTCCAGCTGTGGTCAACATGAGTTTGGGTGGCCACGCAGATGCCCATGATGGTAGCGATTCCCTTTCCAAAGTGATTGATGCCGAAACCGGTCCAGGTAAAATAGTTTGTTGTGCCGCAGGTAATGAGGGCAACGATAATATCCACGGACAGGGACAAGTTGCAGTCAATCAAATGCATTCCATGCGCTTTCGAGTCCCTTGGGGACAGGTGGGTATAGTTTGGTTAAACGGTTGGTATTCTGGAGAAACCCAACTGGAAATTCAAATGCGTAGTCCCAGTGGCTTTGTCACCCCTTGGCAAAAAGTTGTCAGCGACCCCTCGGTAAATCCAGCCCAAGAGTATAGACTTCCCGATGCTCGTGTACAAGTAGTTGCACCAGGTCCAGACCCGATGAATGGAGATTACAACTTTTTTGTCCAGATTCGCGGTCTTAGCGGTTCAGTTCCCGTGACCGGTGGTGTGTGGCAATTACGCCTACGCAACAAGGGTCAAAAAGATACCCAGGTTAATGTTTGGACTTTAGATGATGCTGGTGCTGTTTTCTTTACCGGACAAAGTGCCCAAGACAACATGAAAATTGGCTCTCCCGGTGCTGCCGCCAGTGCAATCACCGTGGCATCATTTACCACCCGTAATCAATATACAGACATTGATAATCAGAAGCGGGAAGTTGGATTAACCCTAGATGATATATCCGACTTTAGTAGCGAAGGTCCCCTACGTAATGGCGCACAAAAACCCGATGTGGCAGCACCTGGAGCCATGATTGTTTCCACCCTCTCTGCTAGCGCCAAAATGCCACGTTCCATGATGCTCAATTCCAAATTTGTCGCCATGGCGGGAACCAGTATGGCTACACCCTTTGTCAGTGGATTGGTGGCATTGTTATTGGAACGTGATCCCCAACTAACACCGGATGCAATTAAAGAAATTTTCCGGAAAAATTCCCAAATTCCCGGGCAAGAACAGGGAATATTTGATATTAAATGGGGTTTTGGTTTGATTAACGCCGAAAATCTCTAGGGTATTTGGTAGAGACGACCCGACGGGTTGTCTCTACAATACAAACCCATCACACTGCAACCATTTCTTGTTCCTGGGGGGATAAACTGCCAAAAAAGTCGTAATAATCCAGCGCTTCTAATATTCCCCAAGCATGATGACCCTTGGCAAAATAGATTTGTGAGTAGCCACGGAGTTTTTCAATCTCCTGACTATAGTTACCAACTACCACTCCTAATGTATTACCAGCTAGCATCGATTCATCATTACCCGACGCACCTGCAACTAAAAAGCGTTTAATTGGTAATCCCCACTTGAGGGCACTATAGCGAATTGCATCACCTTTAGATGCGCGAATTGGTAATAAATCTAGATACATATTATGGCTAAATATGCCCTTCACATGCAGTCTACGCCGACGCAGGTGTCGCATAATCTCTCGAAAACTCAGCGATTTTTGAATATCAACAAAGTAGCTGATTTTAAATTTGCCTTGACCTTCCGGTGGTTGCAACTCAATTCCCGGTAATTCCGCTAAAGCTTGTCGAACTTCTTCTGGTTGCCAGCGATAATTGATATGTCTTTGCCAATTCGTGTCCAGAACCACTTTTGGTCCATAGTATATTTCGCTACCGGTGGAAACAATTAATAAATCTGGCATGGGAAAGCGCCATTCTTCCAACATTTCCAGTGTGCTGGGTAAATTTCGACCAGTGGCAATGCCGACTCCAGTTGTATTTCCCTCACTACGCAAGCGTTCAATGAGTTTTTTCAACGCTTCCTGATCCCCTAATAGGGTATTATCAATTTCGCACACCAAGAATCGATCTGCAGTTGGTAAACGGTTGGTTTCCGGAACTTGCCAATCGGGTAGATTATCTGCTGGTGCTTGACGTAGGGGACTGAGTAAAGATTGAACACGTAATTGTTTGAGTTGTTGAACCTGTTTTAAGTAACTTTTGACGTGACTATCCCAGGAGAAATGTGTACGAACATTACTCAAGCCATTCTTTGACCATTCTTGCCACTGTTTTTTGTCTGTGAGTGCCAGTTTTAAGGCATCTTGAATCTGTTGAATATTCAGGGGATCAATGAGTTGACCATTATGACAAGCTGCAAGAATATCGCGAGGACCCCCATCTGCGGTGGCAATAATTGGCACTCCACAGGCTGTGGCTTCAATTAAGGTTAAACCAAAGGGTTCGGTCAAGGCTGGGTTAATAAACACTCCTTGGGTTTTGGTTAATAATCGATATAATTCCGGTACATCATCGGCTGTATGGTGTTTGGGATAGGCAACATGTCCGTAAAGGTCGTAGCGGTCAATTAGTTGGAGTATTTCCGTTAAAACTTGACGTGGACCCGATTCCATCGTCGTAATATCGTCACGATTCCCTAACACTAAAAGTAGATTCGCTAACTGACGTAATTCCGGGTCTTCCCCGTAGGATTTGACCAGGGTACTGACATTTTTACGAATTGCTGGTCGCGATAACGCCATAATGATTGGCTTATTGGGGTCTTGGAGAAATCTGTAAATTTCTTGGGTAATTTGGGGAGGTTGCCAATCTTTTGGTGGGGGATAGAATTGATCAAGGGCTACACCGGGAGGAATCACAACCATCCGTTTTGGTTGGTAATGGTCGTACATTCCGTACTGTTGGACAACTTCTTGGTTTGTGCTGGCAATAATTAGGGAAGCACTGGCTAAGGTTGTTTCTTCAGCTTCGATGCGGGTACTGATGTTAAAATTATTTTCGATGGATTCGGGTTTGCCGCCATTTTCTAATAGTCTCTGCCGTTTTACCCTTCCTAGGGAGTGACCTGTATGTACTAGGGGAACCCCTAACCACCCTGCTACCCGACAAGCGACGTAACCTGCATCGGCATAATGGGAATGAATTACGTCCGGTAATTGACCAATTTGACGCAGATACCTCAGTAACTCATCGGCAAAACCATCTAAATAGGGCCACAGAACTTCTTTGCGTAGGTAGCGACGTGGACCACAATTAAGGCGAACTATTTGGGTTTTATCATTTAACACTTCAATGGATTTGCCATAGTCGGGACTGACCTTGGGGTCGTGAACTGCACGAGTCACCAAGTCAACTCTTTTGACTTCTGGATTAGCTGCTAAAGCCAAGGCTAGCTCCAATACGTATTTTATTTGTCCACCCGTATCTGCATCACGACCTAGTTCTAAATTATCTCCGCGAATTAAGCCGTGAACGCTAACCAGAAGAATGTATAATCCTGAGCTATTTAACATTGTGAATTCCTTTGCAACTGTGTGTTTGGTAGGCAAAATAGATGTAACTAACTGGCTATTTAGGGCAGAAATAGATGAATCATGAATACGATTATGGGGACACTATAAAGTACAGTTTAGTTTACTTTGGTCATCGGATATAGATAATTATGCCTATACCTAAAGGAGTATTTTAGGAAAATGTAAATTCTACTAACGTATCTTGATATCTGGCTCAAATTATCATCAAAATATTCATCATGTTTCCATCTGTTGCCGATAGATTCATGATTTTACTGATGGTGTTTATAAATATTATATATGTCTGGTTGCAGCACTGAACGTTCTATTTGTTGTGGATGCTGCTTTTTGCCATAAAATGGGGTTTCACACCAGGTGTTGGCAAGGTTTTTATTGTCATTAATTGGGCGCATCGGAAATATAAAAGCGGTTTTTGGTGAGTTTTTTGAATTTGAAAACGCACTGGCAAAAAATCTGCAATCTGCCGTATTTAATCGATGGATGCTAATGCGATCGCAGCGTTTGTTCCACCAAAGCCGAAGCTCCAGCAGATAATATTTTGGACGGGTATTTCTTTGGCTGTATTTAATAGGTTTAAAGAAAATTCTGAGTTATTTAAGCCAACGCAGGGGGGTAATATTTGGGTTTTTAGTGCCATCAAAGAAAAAGCTACACCCAAGGCTCCTGATGCTCCAATTGTATGACCAGTTGCTCCTTTGGTGGAACTGACGTAGGGATGGTTAGTAAATACGGTTTGAATAATTTGGCTTTCGACTGTATCGTTACGGATGGTTGCAGTGCCGTGGGCATGAATGTATTCTATATCACTTACTTGTCGGGAACTGCGTTGCAGACATTTTTGAATGGCGATAATTGCACTTTTACCACTTGGGTCGGGAGCATTGGGGTGATATGCATCGTTGGTGAGGGCGAAACCGAGAATTTCTCCGTAAATCTGCGCTTGACGCTGCTGGGCTAGCTCTAAGGACTCTAAAACTAGTATTGCTCCTCCTTCCCCTAAAACTAATCCCTGTCGTTCTCGGTCAAAGGGATAGGCTCCGGTTTTTGCTAAGGCTCCCATTTGCCGAAAACCCGTAATGGTTAATGGTGTAATTGGTGCTTCTATTGCCCCCGTAATTACTCGGTGACATTGACCAGATTGAATTAAGGAAGTTGCTTGGGCGATCGCGACAATTCCCGTTGCACAGGCTGCCATTGGTGCTTGGACAATACCAGTTGCTCCAATTTTTCGCGCAATCGCGATCGCATTCATATGGGGTAAGTTTTCTAACCAGTTTTCCGCCTGGTTTTTATCCGTGTATCCACTGCGAGTAAGGGCTTCCCACTGAGCTTGAAATCCCCGACTCGACCCAATCACGACCCCTGTATCCACTAAGGGGGAGGATAGTGATAAACCTGCATCTAACAGTGCGGAGGTGAGGATAGGTGCGGTAATTTCCCCTAGTGTTTGCGGTCGATCAGCAATCATCCCTAGGGGTAAAGGTTCTAGTTCCGGAAAGGGTTGATGGATTTTGCTCCCTGATTGACCTGCGATTAAATTTTGCCAGCTAGTTTGTAAACTTGTTCCTAGGGCTGATTGTAAACCCATACCTGTAACGACGACCCGCATTTGGATTTTGGATTTTGGATTTTAGATTTTAGATTTTAGATTGAATATATCAAGAAGTAAGTCGGTGTAAAGAAATCAGGGGTTGCTGAATACAAATATGAATTGAAAATTTGACGTTGTGTAGAGACGTAGAATCGCCACCCAAGTGTCAACAACCCTACATCTAAGATTTCACAAATCTCGCTCGGACTGCTGTATATTCACGTTAATTCAAAAAAAAAAATGGATTTATTTCCACCGTGTCAAATTTTGATGACATATTCGGCAAAAATAAATCCGGTTGGTAATCCTTTTCTGATTACTCTTCCCTCTTACCTTGGTTGTAAATAGGGAGTGGGGAGTAGGGAGTAGTGAATAGTAGGAAAAAATACTTTCCTAGGTTGGTGTTAGCTTTACATATAGGCTGTTCCACTATTACTCATTAGGTTTTTTGAGATTTTCTGCACCTTCAGTCACCTTAGCGGAATCAATGCGATCGCCTTGTTGAATTTTGTTTACCACATCCATTCCCTCGGTGACATAACCAAATACAGCATAATCACCATCTAGGAAACCCAATTCCGTCAGAGCAAAATAAAACTGGGAAGAAGCGGAATTTGGTAATTGCGATCGCGCCATTGCCACTGCACCTAATTTATGATTTAACTCCGGTGGTTGGGAAATTTTCGCCTCTTTGAAGGTTTTACCGTAAATCGGTTCAGCTGCTCCTTTGGGTTTAATTTCTAAGGGTACGTATCTCACATTCTTGGTTTCAGGGTCAATAAAACTACCCGTACCTAAGCGCTGAATGGGGAATTTTTCATCTTTTCCTTGGGGGTCGCCTCCCTGAACAACGAAAGGTTGGGGTTCACGGACGACACGGTGAAATACCAAACCGTCATAAACCCCGCGTTGAACCAAGTCAACAAAATTACCCGCCGTAATGGGTGCGTTATTCCCATCGACTTCGATGGTGATTGGCGAACCTTTAACGGTCATGACCACCGTTGCTTTGCCTTCCAGTCTTGGTATATTTTTCATTCCGGGAATAACCTCTTTTGTTGTATTGTTTGCGATTTTCTCTTCCCCATCCTCCGTTTTCGTGGATTGAGGACTGGATTTAACAGCTTGACTTGTAGCAGCAGCAAGGGCAGAATTAATGGCGTTGTTGGAGATTGAGGACTGATTTGCACATCCATTCAGAGTCAGCACTGTGAGAAAAAGAAAGGTAATGCAAAATCTGGATAACTTCAACCGCATGGTTCAGATTTAAATTCGACCACCGTATCTTAATACTCTCCAGGCGATTTTGGGGTGAAAATATACAAATTCAGTCTGAAATTCTACCACAGATGGTAGCTACTGCTTCCTAGTTTGAGGCAGAATTCTTCGTCTTGGATGTCCCCGCGCTTTAATATATAAGGGTGCTATACCCGCAGGGTTGTCGTAGACTAGCGCAACTACGCGCCTTTCCTCACCCATTGAAAGTAATAAGGTGGAGTACAAGTACAAGTCGGTGGAAATACCCCTACCATTTTCCTAGCTCCCATGCTCCGCGTGGGAGTCCAAGGGTGTGAGGCTCCAGCCTCGTGAAAGAAGGCGGAGCCTTCATTCACTGGGTGACCACGCAGAGTATAGTCACCAGATAAATGGTCTGGATATTTCCGCCAACCCATACTAGTAGAAAAATCAACCTACGATTCAACGCTTATCACTTGCTCCCCATACAGGATATCAGGGTCTGTTTTCAGTAATAAGGTAGAAGCAGTTCTGATAGGCTTTACCTCCACCTAAACGCCAGTTTCCGGTAAAAGGTCGAACGTATCTAGTTCCGTAGGACTTGACTAGCACCTCATAGTTTCCGGGATTGAGGACATAGGTTCCCACAGGACCTTTTTTGGGACAAGAGGAGGGGAGATTTGCTGTTGTGTAGGATTGACAGTCATTGCAAGGGGGTAATTCTTCCACTTTCGGTGTTGGTCCGCTCAAAACAATTCGCATCGGTTCTGGAGAATCGTTCTGAATTGTAATTTGGGTTGAGCCATCCCTGGTTACACCCGATTGTCCGGGGGAAGGAATTTTACCGCTACTTTTGCTTTTCGCATCCTTGACTAAGGCTGCTGCATAGGCTTTTTTGACTTCTGCTTTTGCAGGGTGTTCGGGAAACTGATCAAGGAATTTTTCGTAGAGAGCGATCGCTTGAGTCGGTTGCTTTTGGGAAACGAATAATTCCCCACAATCTTGATAAAGCTTAGGAATCAGATTCCGAAATTCTGAAAGTCCTGCCATCTTTTCTAGGGATTCGAGTTTTTGACAAGCAAGATTCCCCCCCAAGATTGGGATTGATGGCGAACAAGATTGAGTGCTAGTGCTTCACCCAAGGGAAAACTGAGTGAACTGTTGGGATATCGTTCCGCAAACTGACCTGCCATACCTAGCATCTGTGCGGGTTGATTCGCTGCAACAATGGATTGGTAGGTTCGACATTCTTGACGGTAGACAATCGCTTTCGCAATTCGATCACTACCATCATCACTGGGTTGGCGATCGCCAAGTTGAATAACTTTATCGGCGATCGCTTGCTCACACTGTCCCGATTCGTAAGCCTGTACTGCTTCCTCAAATTTACGATTTTCCAACCAATTCATGGTAAACAAGGTTAGGCTGCCGAATACACCAACACCAATTAAAATCAATCTCCAGTAACTACCAGAGGGTGGAGTTGTGTTTGAATAGTTTCTAGTCATATGTATGTAACCCTTTTTCAAGACTGTAAGTCTGTTGTTAATTACTTATTTCGGTTACAAAGGAAGTAATGCATTGTGATATAGGCAATCACCTAACTTGCAAGGTCTGCATCTTTCCAATCGCTGATGAACATATGACCAGTCGTAGAAACGTAATATATTACGTCTCCACGATGACGGAACCAAATCCCCCACCCCCAGGGGTTTCGATGACAAATACATCCCCTGGATGAACCACAACTTCTGCCTTCCCTGCTAAAATCTCCTCTGTACCATCAGAACGCACAATCAAATTACGTCCTGTTTTCCCCGGTTGACCACCCATCAATCCAAAGGGAGGGACAATCCGGTGTCCCGATAGAATTGCTGCTGTCATGGTTTCGCGGAAACGTAGGCGACGAATTACACCATTACCACCCCGGTATTTACCGATGCCGCCACTATGGGTACGGATGGCAAATTCCTCAAGGATGACGGGAAATCGCCATTCTAAGACTTCTGGGTCGGTAAGGCGTGAATTGGTCATATGGGTGTGAACGGCATCCGCACCATCAAAACTGGCTCCGGCTCCAGAACCGCCACAAATTGTTTCATAGTACTGGTAGTGCTGATTACCAAAGGTAAAATTATTCATAGTCCCTTGGGAAGCTGCCATTACTCCTAATGCACCATAGAGAGCATTTGCGATCGCTTGGGAGGTTTCCACATTGCCAGCGACGACTGCTGCAGGGGGACGGGGATTGAGTAAGCAGCCTTCGGGGACGATGATTTCCAAGGGTTTCAAACAGCCGGCGTTGAGGGGGATATCATCGGCAACCAGGGTACGGAAGACATAGAGAACAACGGCTTTACAAACTGCTAGGGGTGCGTTGAGATTGGTGGGTTGCTGGGGGGAAGTGCCTGTAAAATCAATGCGGGCGGAGCGAATGGCTGCATCAATTTGGATTTCCACACAGATTTGACAGATGTGGCAATTATTCCCTAAACTAGCTGCGTCTGGCGCGTCTACATCCAGTTGATAGGTGAATTTGCCGGGTTTTAGCACCTCAATGGCTCGCCGCACCGACGCTTCCGCATTATCCTGAATGTACTGCATATAGGTTTGTACCGTGTCCAACCCATAGGTGGCTACCAAACGGCACAGTTCCTGTACTCCTCGTTCATTGGCGGCAATCTGGGCTTGCAGATCACCCAAATTTTGCATCGGATTACGGGTAGGATAGGGGCTATTGGTCAGCACGTCTAGTAATTCTGCTTCTAGAAAGCGTCCCTGGTCTACGATTTGCAGATTATCTAGTAAAATGCCCTCTTGGTCGATTGATTGGCTGTAGGGCGGCATCGAACCCGGTGTGATACCACCAATATCGGCATGGTGTCCACGGGAAGCAACATAAAAGATGGGTGTGGTGTGTCCGGGAAGAAATACGGGGGTGATGACCGTGATATCGGGGAGGTGAGTACCACCGTTGTAGGGATTATTGGCAGCAAAGACATCTCCCGGTTTCATGGTGCTGCCTTTGACACGAATTAAACTACCCACACTGTCACCCATAGAACCCAAATGCACAGGAATATGGGGAGCGTTTGCCACTAGTTGTCCCTGCTGATCAAAAATGGCACAGGAGAAATCCAGTCGTTCTTTGATATTTACTGAGTAGCTGGTATTTTGTAAAACAATGCCCATTTCCTCGGCGATGGATTGGAAGAGATTGTTAAAAATCTCTAACATGACTGGATCGGGTCTGGTGGTTGTGGCAATGGGGAGAGATGGGATGGTGGCAATTTCCTCGACTTTGCTTAAAGTCAAATAGTTTTGGGGTGTCACTTCCGCATACCAACCCGGTTCAATGACATTGGTTCCCGTAGCTTCCAAAATCAGCGCCGCTCCCGTAATGCGATCGCCGACTTTCAGGTCTTGACGACGGTAAACAGGGGTATCATGCCATGCACCCTTAGTATATATTTGTACAGATGCGATACTCTGGAGGGGAGTAGTTCTCTGGTGAGGTGGTAAAGGTACAGGAATGGGTTCAGCAGGAGCGATCGCTTCCACAAAGGCAGCTTCCACAATCAAATCCTTATTTGGGAAGGAAAATCCATAGCGTTGCCGATACATCTGCTCAAATTGCGATCGCATAATGTCTATTTTGGCAAAATCCACATTCAACGCGGAATCTGTACCCTGATAACGCAATCTGACTTTAGGAACAGTTTGAATCCGCTCTGGATCCACCCCCTGGGCAATAATTTCCCCTCGACCCTCCCCATCCAATTCTGCCAAAGCCTGCTCTAGGGAGGACATGATACTTTCCTCTAGTTTCGCTTCAATTGCCCTTTCCTTCAAAATGCGTACATCTGCCAAACCAATCCCATAGGCAGATAAAACCCCCGCCAAAGGATGGATAAAAATCCGTTTCATCCCCAATGCTTCCGCAATCAAACAAGCATGTTGTCCACCCGCTCCACCAAAACAGCAGAGGGTATACTGGGTGACATCATAGCCACGCTGGATGGAAATTTTTTTGATTGCATTGGCCATTTTCTCGATGGCAATGGCTAAAAATCCGGCAGCCACCTCCTCATCACTGCGGGTATCACCCGTTTGCCTGCGAATTTCTGCATTCAACAGGGCAAATTTTTCCATCACCACCTGGTCATCGATGGGTAAATTTCCCTGGGAACCAAACACCTGGGGAAAGAATTGCGGCTGAATTTTACCCAAACGCACATTACAATCCGTCACCGTCAACGGACCACCACGACGATAGCAAGCAGGACCCGGATTCGCTCCCGCCGATTCTGGACCCACCCGATAGCGATCGCCGTCAAATCGCAGTATTGACCCACCCCCCGCAGCAACAGTATGGATGGACATCATGGGGACATACATACGTACCCCAGCGATTTCCGTTTCCAAGGTGCGCTCATACTCACCGTTGTAGTGGGACACATCCGTGGAAGTACCACCCATATCAAAACCAATAATTTGGGAAAATCCAGCGGATGTACTCGTTTTTACCGCCCCCACAATACCACCTGCAGGTCCAGAAAGAATACTATCCTTACCTTGAAATCTGCTTGCTTCCGTCAGTCCCCCGTCAGATTTCATAAATTCCAATTTAGTACCAGTAGCTGACTGGGACAATGCCGTGCTAACTTGATCCACATACCGCCGTAGAATCGGTGACAGGTAAGCATCCACAACCGTTGTATCCCCGCGACGAATTAACTTCATCAACGGACTAATGGTATGGGAAACGGAAACCTGAGTAAACCCCACTTGACGAGCTAATGCGGCAACTTGCTGCTCATGCTGCGGATAACGATAACCATGCATAAAGGCGATCGCAACTGCCCTTATCCCATCCTCATAAGCCTTTTGCAACAGACTCTGCAATCGCTGCTTCTCTTGATCTGTAATTGGGATAATTTCTTCTCCCTGGGCTGTGTAGCGTTCTCGCACCTCAATCACCCATTCATAAACCCGATCGGGTAATATAATTTGACGAGCAAAAATATGCGGTCGGTTTTGATAGCCAATGGCTAAAGCATCCCCAAAACCCTGGGTTATCAAGAGTAAGGTCCGCTCCCCCTTGCGTTCCAACAGGGCATTGGTTGCCACCGTTGTGCCCATTTTCACAACATCCACCCCTCCAGGGGGGATAGGTTGGTTCCCAGTAATTCCCAGTACATCTCGAATCCCCTGAATCACCGCATCCTGATACCGTTCCGGCTGTTCTGAAAGCAGCTTATAAATAATCATCCAGGTACGGTTAGCAAGGGGTGTGATTTGGAAGCGTTCTGGAGCATGGGAGAGTCGATCAACAATCGACTGGTCATCCGTTACTACAACCAAATCCGTGAAGGTTCCCCCTCGGTCTGCAAATACTTTTAACATGGGGCAATTATACAGCTATCTGTGTGATTTGTAATTAATTCTTCTACAAAGTTATTAAGCAACAAAATCGAGTTAAATCCCATTGATAGCTGTAAGTGTTTTTGAGATGTTTGTAATGTAGAGGGAGTAGGGAGTAGGAATGAACAATTTTTCTGGTTGTGTCAAAACTAATTTTGATGGGTGAGGAAAGGCACGTAGTAGCGCTGGTCTACGACAACCCTGCGGGTATAGCGCCTTTCTGGGGGGTGACGAAAAATTCTGAAACGATGATGCAGCAATAGTTGTAAGCCTATCTGCCATAGAAAGATAAACATCATTTTCCGGCTTTATTGATTTTATTATTAATCAGCTTCGGGCAAAAGCCTTATTTTTCCGTTGAACTTGGCTCTGAATTTAGTTTTATACTTAGAGCGAAAGCTATTCTATAATCCTTGCTGCGCAAACCTTGGAAGCTAGATTGTCACCCCTCCAGAGCGCCTTTATATTCATAATTTGACATTCCGACACGCTGAAATCTTTGTGTTGGCGAAGCCTGTCCGCAGGACTTATACTTTGTTCCAAGTCCTGCGGACACGCTACGTGTTTACGCAGTATGCGGACAATATTAAATTAAAAAAATAAAAATAGGGGAAGTAACGTATATCTTACCTCCCCCATCATTTTCTTAATCATTAACTACGGAAATTTCAGACTGCAAATAGCAAGGTGACTACAAAACTGAGAATTACTCTGCACCCATTGCCGTTTCGTTCTCATCCTCTTCACTCTTACCCGAACTTTGCTGCTGGAATCTTCTCTGGAATCTTCCAGTGGTAGTCCGTTTACGAAACTTGCGAGCATACGCTTGGTTTCGTAGCGCCTTTTCTTTTTTCGGATTACGGCGCTTGGCCATATTCACCTCATGAATAAACAACAAAAAAGCTGTATTTAGGCTTTTACCTGGCAGTAAACTGTCACTCAAACAACTATCGCCTACGTGACCGATGCTATATCACCAGTACCTAACTCAGCTATACGCAATATTTTAATCAGCAATCAATTGTATCGAATATTATTTTTCCTGTCAACGTTGAAAACCTGTAAAACCGACCAGTATGTGACTGGAACATGGGATAATTGCAAGGGAAGTATATCTGTATAATTTTCCCATGACAGACGCGATCGCATTCCCAGATGAAATAATTCGCCATACGCAGAATTTAATGCGCAGCTATCAACATTGGACAGGACAAGCTTTATTTGATCTCAGCGTCACACCAGAAGACCTAACCCAATTGGTATTTGATGCTCCCTTTGTCGTCATTTCCCACGGTACTGAATCCGACCCAATTTATAATTATGGGAATCGCGCTGCACTAGAACTTTGGGAAATGTCATGGGCTGATTTTACCAGTATGCCCTCCCGCTGTAGTGCGGAACTAGCAGAACAGGAAGAACGTAACCAGCTTTTAAGCAGAGGTAGTGAAAAGGGTTTTTGTTATTATTCTGGTGTACGCATTTCCAGCAGTGGTAGAAGGTTTTACATTGAGAATGGCACCCTTTGGAATGTATTGAATCCCGATAACACCTATGCTGGTCAAGCTGCGATGTTTTCCCAATGGCGATATGTATAACCGTCACTGTTTTTTCAAAAAGTAAAACCGATTTAAAACTTTTCCGCAAGCCCTATATATCCATAGCAATCTTTTACCTATTCTATTTCCTATTCCCCACTCCCTGATTTTACAAGCCGGAAATAATACCATATTTCCCCGTTAATTTTCGTACCACCGATTACTTCTTTTTCCCTATTTTTCCCCTACACTTAAGTATAACTACGCAAAATTGAACAATAGTTTTGTACCATAACTTCGTCAAAACCCGGTGAAACTATAAAAGTTTTGTGAAAGTGGTCAGATGCAAACAAGTAATACTTTCAACTTGTCTATACTGGCTAGAGTGATGCTATTTATACGGCATAAATACTGAAAATTCCCGCAGATCATGTTTTCTGATTGATCTATTCATCAAAATATTTGAACTCGATTGACAGGAAAACGGGTTAGCGGACAGGTGGTATTTATGTCTTTTGTTTTTTTGTTAACGAAAACTTTTACACAAACACCTCTATGAGTCCAGCAGCAGAAAATCAGGTAATTTTATTTGAGCTTCCAGGTAGTATTGATTTATCAGGTGGAAACCTATTAACTGAAGAAATAGCCAGAATAATTCCCGCCAAAAATCAAATTTGGGTTTTCAATTTCGCCTCTGTTAACTTTATGGACAGTTCAGGATTAGTCGCTTTAGTGAATGGTTATAAAAAAGCTCGTCAGCACTCCTGTCGATTTGTCTTGTGCAATCTGCAAGCACCTGTGCGACTGATTTTAGAAGTGACCCAACTAGATTCAGTGTTTGAAATTTATGACACCTATGAAGATATTTTTACAGAATCCACATCTTCAGCTTTACCAGATTTAGTTGTTGCTAGCTAATTCCCATAGCAATCAGATTCAAACCACATTTAATTATTAAGGAGATTTACTTCCTATTCACTACTCCCCACTCCCTGTAAGTTTTAGGAATTAAGGTTTCTTCCCCATTTAGGACTTACGCAAAAGTAACGTCACTGGGTCATTACGTAGTTTGCTTCCCATAGGGTGGGAAGGGGAAGTAATATCTCATGTAGCAAGCTTAGTGACATACTCCTACAAGAAGCGCGATCGCATACGGTGTAGGCTTCTCACCAAATCCAGCTATCGCTTCGGATACTCGATGAGCTTTAAGAACCGGATGCCCCTCGGCTCTATTTTTTATGTTTATTGCCGCATTGTGGT
>CALJJQ010000032.1 GCA_937973965.1 uncultured Calothrix sp.
CGATATATCCTTTCTAGCAGTTTCCAAGAAAGGGAATTTATTTCTTTGATAAAGAACATAATAAGACCTTATCCATAAAACAAGCTGAATCCATTTAATGGTATCATTTATTTGTGTAATTAATTCTGCTTAACTACTTATGCATTGACAGGAACTAAGCAATGGGGGGTATGTGTTTGACTTTAACCTAGTTTTTGGCGATCGCGGTTGATTTGAATTTGCTCCTAATTAGGAAGCAAGTTTCCGGAGTTTGTGGGAAATGAATGGGGTGTAAGTCCAAAGAAGGGGGATTGAGGAATAGAGACGCTGCATTGGAACGTCTCTACATCCCTTCCTCTGATACAGGGTGTTTTGATTGACACCCATTTGACAAACCAACAAACTTTGGGTTGGAACAGGGACCCAGTGAATATGCTGTTGGTTATCCTCTAATTACCCATACTTAGACAAATAAGTCCAGTGGTAGATGACCATACATTTCGTTGATTCCATTTTGGGAATTAGACTGACAGGAAATTAACACACCGCGATGATGTCCGGAGTAGGAATCGATGTAGCAGAGACCGTTTTTACCGTTCAGTTTGATGTATACCGGACCTTCCATCATTGGTAGATTGCTGGGAGGTTCGTATCCTAGAGCTAGGGAATAGGTTTTCATTGCTAGTAATCCCTCCTCTGCGGTATCAGCACAAATACCCAGAATCAAGTAATCCGAGAGTCGTGTCATGAGGATTAGGGACTGACGGATTAGGGGTTTATCAGAATTTTTAATTGCTGGGGCAATATCGACGCAGTTAAATTTATTCAGAATTTTTCTTGCGTCTTGATAGCTGAGATGGCGCTGATTTTGGCTGGACATAATCTGCGTGTTTTTGACTGAGGGTGGGCTAGGTGGAACTATTGACGTACACTCGACGATTCCAGGTTGGATCGAAAAAACTAAAATTCAAAAGACCTCAATAACTAGATTAAGTCTAGATTACACGGATTGTTGAGATTGCTGCTTATGGGACATTACTGGCAAATTGGTGGTTTGGGAAAACATCATGACATGACAATTTGTTAAGGGTGTACTTCTGGACTTAATTGATGGTTTGGCTGTTTCATGTCTGGGCGATTTGGATTGGGTTGGCGTTTTCAATCGGAGTATATGGGTAGGGTTGGTTGACCAAAACCCATAATAACCGGAAATTAGTTGATAGGGCGACTCCTCTGATATATCCTACAGGATGGTAGAAATGGAAAAAGTTGAGTTAATTAAATAATCATGAATGGGTTGATTTAAACTACTTGAGCCAAGGGGGGATTCTCGGAAAAAATTCCAGCATAATTTCCCTGCGATCGCTGATTTTTTTGATGAATAAGGATATTTACCAGCAATAAAAAATAAGCATTTATTACTATATAACAATCATTCTGTAACATCTACTTGCTAGGGAATGGGAAATTACAGTGATCAATTCAAAAGTATTGGCAAAGGGCTACGAAGTCACTACAGATGTGCTGATGTCAAACGGACGTGGGGGTTAGGGTGAAAATAGGAGTTAACATCGAGATGATAATCCTTAGACCTGATCACAAACAACACTACAAACAACACCAAGATAACTTCTGTGATTTTTTCCCATCCCAACCATTTTTTAATTCTTGAGAATAAACGGTTTGTACCATTTCCCGAAAACTTGATACTGTTATTTCCCTGTGTTTACCCTGTTTGCAGCAACACATCAATCTGTAAGTAAAACGGTATTACCCACCATATATTTCATCCTGAAACAAACCCTTAACTTAAAGCAATACCCTAAAGGGGTATGTTTTGTAGTGTGATTTTGGCTGAGTACATCAAGGTGACGGTATATACAGTCTGCGGAAAAAGTCTTTTTGTGAAGCTAGGAAAGGGGGATTAGCCCACATGTAAAGCTGATTGATACCATTTTTCTTGGAAGTTGATACCTAACGGGGAACTTTCGGCAGCAGGGGAAGAGAATGTATCGAAATTTGTGTGAAGGTATGACACCGGAACGATGAAAGTGATTTTTTCTCACCTTGACACCCGATGGCAAGTGGCTACGGGTTTACATATCGTTTGGACACAACCAAACAAGAAAATAGCTCATGCCTACGGACTATTCCCTACTCCCCCAGCTTTTGTTTACCCTTCTTGACGGTCAAGGAGAGGATTCTACGCTAACGTATGTGTTATGAACCCACTGGGCTGTGAGGGAATGCCCAAGTTGTCCACAGTTGTTCTTAATGTTGGGGAGTGTAAGCCCATGCATGACTTGGTTCAAGCTTTGTTAAATAGCGATGAAAAGGTGGCTTTGCGCCAACTCGTTTCGGTTTTTCGTCGTTTACAGCAGCCCTATTTACTGCGAAATGAGATTTTGCAGGCATTTGGGGACTATTGTCGTAGTTCCGAAAAGCCCGCGTATTTTTTCCATGCATCGGCTTTAGGTACTTTGATCCACTATACCCATGAAATTATCCTGGAGGAGGAGAATGTCTGGTTTGTGGTGCGTCCCCGGATAGCCTATCAGGAGGTTTGGCTGCTGGCAAATGAGATGACCTGTTTTGAGCAAATGAGTGTTCAAGACTTGTTGGATGTACGCGATCGCCTGGTGAATCGTTACCAAACTCAATTATTGGAGGTGAATTTCCGTCCATTTTATGAGGGTGATCCCCATTTAGATGATCCGCGCAAAATTGGTCAGGGGTTAGCTTTTCTCAACCATCACCTCTGTGATGAAATGGCTAGCAATCCGGAATATTGGCTGGAATTGTTATACAAGGGTTTTCATCGGATTCGCTACAACGGTGTACAGTTGTTAATCGGCGATCGCATTCGTTCCGGTCGGGAGTTTGCCGAACAAGTGACTCAGGCGATTAATTATCTGCGCGATCGCCCAGATAATGAACCATTTGCCAATTTCCGGTTTGATTTACAGTCCCTGGGTCTGGAACCGGGTTGGGGAAATACGGCAGGAAGGGTCAGGGAAACTTTAGAATTATTTAATCGGTTGATGGAATCGGCAGAATCTGCCGTATTGGAGGCTTTTGTTGCTCGTGTTCCGGCAATTTTTCGGGTGGTTCTGGTTTCTGTTCATGGTTGGGTCGGTCAATCGGGGGTACTAGGCAGACCGGAAACTGCGGGACAGGTAATGTATGTGCTAGAACAAGCACGAGCTTTGGAGGCAAAATTACGGGAAGAAGTAAGACTAGCAGGTTTGGATAGTTTGGATATCCATCCCCAAGTGGTGATTCTCACCCGGTTAATTCCCAATTGTGAAGGCACCGCCTGTGGTTTACGGTTAGAAAAGCTACAGGGTACGGAAAATGGTTGGATTCTCCGGGTACCATTTGTGGATCAGCAGGGGCAAATAGTCCAGGATTGGGTGTCGAAGTTTGAAATTTGGCCCTATTTGGAAAATTTTGCCCTGGAGGCGGAACGGGAAATCCTTGCTCAGTTACGAGGTAAACCGGATTTAATTGTTGGTAATTACAGTGATGGAAATTTGGTTGCCTATCTATTGAGTAAGCGGCTAAAGACCCTCCATTGTCAAATTGCCCATTCCCTGGAAAAGCCGAAGTATTTATTTAGTAATCTCTATTGGCAAGACTTGGAGGAGCAATATCACTTTTCCGCCCAGTTTACAGCCGATTTAATTGGTATGAATGGGGCAGATTTTATTATTACTTCTTCCTACCAGGAAATTGTCGGTACTCCCGACACCATTGGTCAATACGAATCCTATCAATGTTTTACTATGCCCCAGTTGTACCATGTGGTAGATGGGATTGATTTATTCCATCCCAAATTTAATTATGTACCACCAGGTATCAATGAAACTGCCTTTTTCCCCTATTTGTCACCGGAACGGGATTTAGAATTACGGGACAGGGTGCGAGAAATGTTATTTACCAGTACCGACAGCAGTATTCGTGGTCACTTGACTAATCCGGAAAAACGTCCACTATTAGCTGTAGCACCCATAAATACCATTAAAAATTTAACTGGGTTAGCAGAATGTTTTGGGCAAAGTCCGGAGTTACAAGCTCGGTGTAATTTAATTTTATTAACTAGTAAATTACATCCGGAACAAGCTACCCACCCAGAAGAAGCAGGAGAAATTGCGAAACTACATGAAATTATCGATCGCTATGATTTAGAAAATAGTATCCGTTGGGTAGGAATGCGGATTCCGACAATGGAACTTGGCGAGGCATATCGCATCATTGCAGATAGGGAGGGTGTGTTTGTCCATTTTGCTCGCTTTGAAGCCTTTGGACGCACTTTAATCGAAGCGATGATTTCTGGTTTACCAACCTTTGCGACAAAGTTTGGTGGTGCATCCGAGGTAATTGATGATGAAAATTTCCATCTCAATCCGACTGACCTGGAGGGTACTGCCGCAAAAATTCGCCAATTTTTAGATGATTGTGATACCAACCCCGAATACTGGTTAAAAATATCAAATCATCAAATTGAGAGAGTGCGATCGCATTATTCCTGGGAAGTACATACAAAACAACTATCTCTGCTGGCGAAAATTTATCGCTTCTGGGATTTTGTCAAGCGGGAAACCGCTCAAGGCTATGCTCAAGGTGCAAGGCAAGCTTTAGGTTGCTATCTGGATACTTTGTATCATTTTGTTTATAAACCCCGTGCAGCGATGATTCAAACCACGAAAACTACCCATGTGGAATAGGTTTTTTTCATGGCTGGATGCATAGGGAGTGGAGAGTAGGGAGTAGGAATGGGTGATTTTGATGTTTGGCTTTGCCGTGACGACATGGGAGACTTAGCTAGTAGCACAGAACGAGAAACAAGAGTTTTGCTAATTGTGTCCCCACTCCCTCAGCAGAGAAGGGAAGAGATCGCAGAGGAATAACTGTGTGGTGTTGCTAAATTTTGGTATGAATTCCCAATATATCCTAGAGATATAGCGCTGCTACGTCTCGACACAACATCAAATTTTCAATTTATTCATATCCATATTCAGCATTCAGCAGCGTCAACTGTTTACCACCTATTCCCTATTGCCCATTCCCCATTCCCTAATCAAATAATTACTGTTTACTTGTAACTGGTTCTATGGAAGTTGGGAGAAGCGAAACTGATGGATATAACTTGGAAGCACGGAGATTTTGTTTATACTGACTGGAATTTGATTGAAACGCGGTTTGACCCCAAGCAAATCCATCACCGGGAAACAACCTTTACTATCGGTAATGGGTACTTGGGAACGCGAGGTGGTTTTGAGGAAGGTTATCCCCGTTCAAACCAAGCAACCTTAATACATGGTGTTTTCGATGATGTACCCATTGTCTACACAGAATTAGCCAATTGTCCAGATTGGTTGCCTTTAGAAATCACCATCATTACCGGTGATGCTCCCGGTGAGGTGACTCGCGAACGGTTTCGCCTTGACCGGGGAGAAATCCTCGAATATGAACGGTTACTAGATTTACGACGGGCTTTGTTGCGACGGAAAATTCGTTGGCGTAGTCCCAGTGGCAAAACAATCGATTTGGAATTTGAACGCTTTGCTAGTCGTGCTGATACCCGTGTCCTCGCCATCCAATGCGCGATCGCTTCAGTGGATTTTACTGGCAAAATTGAGGTACAAGCTAGTCTCAATGGCTATCCGGAAAACCAAGGCTACAATCACTGGGAACTATTGGATCAATCGGCGACAACCAGCGAAATTTGGCTACACCTACGTACCCGCAGTTCCCGCATTGAATTAGGTATGGCTAGTCGTCTTCACGTCGTGGGTACGGGAGCAACCATCACCGTAGCCAATCCCCCCGGCTATCCCACCCAAATCGCCAGTTTTCCTGTCACCCCCGGACAACGGGTGACTGTCGAAAAATTAGTCACATTTTCCACATCCCGCTATGGGGAAAAACCCTTAAAATCAGCCCAGGGCAAATTGGCGGTATTACCTAGCTACTACCATTTGAAAACAGCCCATATCCGTGCTTGGAATCGGATTTGGCACTACAGTGATGTTGCCATTGAAGGTGAAACCCGTGCAGCCTTAGCCGTCCGTTACAACCTCTTCCAACTATTAATTGCTGCACCCCACGACGATGACCGGGTGAGCATCGCTGCCAAAACCCTCAGTGGATTTGGTTATCGGGGTCATGTATTCTGGGATACAGAAATTTTTATCTTGCCCTTTTTTATTTTTACCCAACCAGAACTAGCTAAAAATTTACTCACCTATCGGTATAAAACCATAGATGGGGCACGTCGGAAAGCCGCCCACTACGGCTACAAAGGAGCAATGTATGCCTGGGAAAGCGGTGATACGGGGGATGAAATTACACCTCGGTGGTTGCCCCCCAACGACCCCTACGGTGAAGATATTCGCATTTGGTGTCGCGATCGCGAGATTCATATTAGTGCCGATGTGGCCTATGCAGTATGGAGCTATTGGCAAGCAACGGGGGACGATGAATGGATGCGCGATTGTGGAGCGGAAATTATCCTGGATACGGCGGTATTTTGGGGTAGTCGGGTAGAATACAACACCAAAAATGAAAAGTATGAAATCAAGGGTGTGATTGGTGCTGATGAATACCACGAAAACTGCAACAATAACACCTTTACCAATCGGATGGTGCAGTGGCATCTGGAAAAAGCCCTACGGGTTCACGATTGGCTACGGGGAGTATATCCCCAAAAGGCTGGGGAACTAGATACGAAGTTGCAAATTACCACTGCCCGTCGTCATCGCTGGCAAGACATTATTGATAATATTACCATTCATTACGATTCCCACACAGGCTTAATCGAACAACACGACGGCTTCTTCCAACTCAAGGACATCGATTTACAATCCTACGAACCCCGTCACAAATCCATGCAAACCATCCTGGGAATTGAAGGTGCGAATCATTACCAAGTCCTCAAACAACCGGATGTGTTGATGTTGTTATATTTAATGCGCCAATCCCAGGAATTTCCCTACACACCGGAAAACCTCCGGGTCAACTGGGAATACTATGCTCCCCGCACCGATATTACCTATGGTTCCTCCCTAGGACCCGCGATTCACGCCATTCTTGCCGCCGACCTCAATCAATCGGAGCAAGCCTACCACAACTTTATCCAAGCAGCCCTAGTCGATATTGAAGATACCCGTAGAAATGCCCACGAAGGAATTCACGGAGCCAGTGCCGGAGGAATTTGGCAAGCCGTAGTTTTTGGCTTTGGTGGTGTCCAATTTACTAACTCTGGACCCATCGCCAAACCCCAATTACCCCCCACCTGGACGCGACTACAATTCAAAATCCACTGGTGTGGTCAATGGCACGAAGTTGATATTACCCAAGACTCCGCCCAAGTAACAGAATCCCCTACCCATCAGCCCACACCTATGGTAACAAATATTGATATTGCAGGTTTTATATTTGACCTTGATGGTGTACTAACTGATACTGCTGAATACCATTACCGCGCTTGGCAACGACTCGCCGACGAGGAAGGCATACCCTTCGACAGAAACGCTAACGAAGAATTACGGGGGGTTTCTCGTCGGGATTCTCTGCTACGGATAATCGGCGATCGCAAATACAGCGAGGAGGAACTAGAAATAATGATGACACGTAAAAATAACTACTATGTGGAGTCCATTGAGAATATTACTCCGGCAGATTTACTACCTGGTGCGGGGGAATTACTAGATGAATTGCGTAGTGCTGGTATAAAAATAGCTCTTGGTTCCGCCAGTAAAAACGCCCGACCCGTCCTGGAAAAGTTGGGAATCGCCGACAAAATCGACGTGGTTGCCGACGGTTATAGTGTGGTGAATCCGAAGCCTGCCCCTGATTTATTTTTATACGCTGCCCGCGAAATGCAACTGACACCTAATCAGTGTGTGGTAGTGGAAGATGCCAGTGCCGGGATTGATGCGGCTTTGGCTGCGGGAATGTGTGCCATTGGCTTAGGTCCCCAGGAGCGGGTAGGACATGCCCACGTAGTTTTACCGAGTTTGGCTTCTGTGACGTGGCAAGATATACAAGCCAGACTTCAGGGTGTGCAACCAGTAAGAAATGTGAGGTAAATACAGGGGGAGGCTACAAATAATACCCTAAATTTAGATTTTGGATTTTACGAAAAGTCAGGGAAGAGAAGTTACCGGGAAGATTTTCTTCTTACAAAGTTCTACGGGGGAGTATCCCCCCGTAGACTTTGCGCTTTCCGGTAAACTTCGGGGATATTTATTCTTCCAGCAAAATTTCCCAGATAGATTTTGAATTGGGAACCCTTTTTTATACTAAGGTTTCATCCCTGCTATCTATCCCATTCTTTTTGAGGGGAATTTCACGGATTTTAAACTTTTAAACGCAATAATCCTTGTGAATCAATGATTTTGGAAGTTAAAGTTCAAAGTGACCTCCAAGTTTAGTTGAGAACAAAGTCAATAACTGACCGATTCCAAGTTTAATGATTTTATTCTCAATATAATTGGAGGTTTTTAGAAACTTTGATTTCCCACAAATGATGCTGGACAGGGGTTTTAGGCTTGATAATTCATCCTAGATAGCTCTCTCCCCAGGAGTACTCACTTTAAATTAACGTGAATTCAACGGATTGTAAATGCTACAATCTCTGTGAATCAATGATTTTGAAGGTTAAGGTTTAAAGTGACCTCCAAGTTTAGTTGATAACAAAGTCAATAACTGACCGATTCCAAGTTTAATGATTTTATTCTCAACATACTAGGGAGGTTTTTAAAAAAATTCTATTTCCTACGAATGATACAGGACAAGAGTTTCAGGCTTTATAACTCATCGAAATCACTTTAAATTAAGCCAATATGACAATGTGACGTACTACTTGCATAAGTCCTGTTTGTATATTGTAGGGTTAGCGACATAATTGCAACTCAAGAAGGTTAATTTAATTCCCCTTGTTGTCTATGTTCACTAGCTAATTGAACTTCAATTTCCAAATTGCTAGCTTCTTCTTTTAATTCATGAGTTAACTGTTCTAGGTCATCTGCAATCAAGTTAATTCCCTCTACCAAATGCTTTCCTTGAGCAAGCTTCTGATCTAACTGCTGAAAACTGGCTTCTATTTCGCCAAAAATCCCTTGATATTCATTGCAAGACTGTTGTTTGAATTGAATAATATTAATTGCCTTTTCCCAAGTTAGTTTATAACGAAAATCACTGAACTGCAACTCAGTATATTTAACCTTCAATTCCCGAGTTGTTGTAACTTGGGCTAACTCGAATGCTTTTTTTTTAACTGTTGTAGCTTCATCTCATTATCCTGATTAATTTGAAACGATTTATATATTTTTTTGAGCTAGGGAACAGGTGATAGAAGCGGTATTGAGTTTGGCTTAATATTGATTCAAATCTGAAAATAAATCTTGTGAGGCATTTTCATTAATTTCAAATATAGTTGCAAACAATGACATGTAACATTATGCGGCTGTGTACCGATGAACAAGTCATGCACCCAGATAAATTTATCAAAACAACAAGCCTGTTTTCCGTAATTTTGAACCCTACACTTCCTGTCGATTTTCAGCCAGTATTTTTAGGTCATCGCAACACCACAGGTAAATTCCTGTTTTAGACATGAGGATGAATTTTTAAGATTTTTCTATACTTATCAATCTCTACTTTCAAAGCTTTATTTTCTTGTAATAATTCTTTAACTTGTTGACGAGCTTGGTCTCGTTCCTGTTGGAATCTGAGGGTATGAGCAACCCTCCCTCCTAGACTTTGGTTGTTCTTCGCTAATTTTTCTCTAGCTTTTTGGGTTTGCTCAAATTGTTTCTTTAGCTGTTCAAATTCTTGAAGTAGTTCTGTATAGGCATGACTAGCCTCTAGTTTAGCTTGTAATGCTTGATTTTGGGCTTCTAAAGCTGCAACTTTTGCTTCTAACTGTTTAATTTCATTGTCTTTACCAAATAGCTTCTCCTGAAGAATTTTAAACAATCTATGTAGTCGCGATCGCTCTGCGGTTAGTTCTTGAAAAATATTTTGATATTCTTCGGCTTTTTCCCGCAGAAAACCTGTTCGCGCTTGGAGGACACGAGAAGTACACTCATATTTAATAATAGCTATAATTTTAGCTCTTTCTGCTTCTGGTAAGGCCATCACTTCGGCACAACAACGTAAATCATCATAGTTAGTGCATTCGTGACGTAGTTGATAGGTGGTGACATGTTCTGCCGCACCGATCAATCGGTGTTGTTTTAATTTTACCCGTTTGTGCCAGTAGTCGAAAATTTCTTTATTATTTTCCATTGATCGCGTTTCACCCAGGTATGAATGGATTATCTATGACATCCCTTGTTCAAGCTAATGATTTATTGTTGGAGCATAGTATATAAGTTAACCTGTTTTTCCTGGGGCTATGTCCGCAAACCGGATCATTTCATGAAATCTTCTTTATTTGTGTCGTGTGTTAGGGAGAGACGCGATATATTGTGTCTGTAGGGGAGTAAGGCTTTGAGACGAATGAACGATTGTTGCGGTTTTATGTTTAATTGCACCTACCTAACTTGAAAGTGAGTCGGGAGTAGTGAGTCGGGAGTGGGGGAAAAATCACTTTTATACATCCTGGTGTACGCAGTTCCTGATGACTACTTATTCACAGGTCTCTATCCAAAAACCCAGCTTCTCACCTCCGCGTGAAATTAATGTAGTTTTTCCTACTCCCTATTCCCTACATAATTCACGACTTTCCTGTCGCTTTTGTTGACCGACAAAGGGAGGACGCATTGTTAAGCCGAGTAAATTTAACATTTCTTGGTCAGTGTCATATCCCGGACAGGGGGTTGTCACCGTCAGCATTTTACCGTCATCGCTGGAAAAAATCGAATTCGTTCCCGCCATAAAGCATAAAGCCTGTTCCACTTGAGAAAGTCTAGCCCTACCAGCACTCAAACGGACATCGGATGTGGGCATAATAATTCTCGCTGTGGCAATCATCCGTACCACATCCCAAATGGGGACATCGGGATTATTGGCTAGGGGTGTACCGGGAACTTGAGATAGGATATTAATGGGTATGGATTCGGGATGGGGTTGGAGATGAGCGAGGGTATGTAACATGGAAACCCGGTCTGCGACGCTTTCCCCTAATCCTAAAATTCCTCCAGAACAAACGGTGACATTGGTTTGGCGGACATTTTCAATCGTATTTAAACGGTCATCGTAGGTACGGGTGGAGATGATTGTGCTGTAGTATTCACGGGAAGTATCCAGGTTATGATTATAGGCATATAAACCCGCTTCTGCTAGACGTTGGGCTTGATTTTCCGTCAGCATACCTAGGGTACAGCAAACCTCCATCCCCATATCCGTGACCTCGCGTACCATTTCTAACACTTGGTCGAATTGCTGATTATCTTTAACTTCTCGCCAAGCAGCACCCATGCAGACCCGACTGACACCGTTAGCTTGGGCTTGTTTGGCAATCTTCACAACGGTTTCCTTGTCCATTAAGGCTTGGGGTTTCACCTCTGTTTTGTAGCGTGATGATTGGGCACAATATCCGCAATCCTCCGGACAGGCACCAGTTTTTATGGAGATTAATTTACAAACCTGAATTTCTCGTGAATTATGATATTGACGATGTACGGTTGCAGCTTGGTAAATTAATTCGAGAAACGGTGTATTGTAGATATCTTGGATTTCTGCTTCTTGCCAATCGTAGCGAATTCCCACGTTCCCTTCCTTGTCACGAAAAATTGTGCTGATGCGAATTATGTAGCAAAATCTTGATCAACATACCCTGGATTTCTCACACCTCCCTAAAGTTTACAGGAAGTAGGAATTAGGGAGTAGGGAGTGGGGAGTATTGGGGAAACCAACTCCAGTTCGTTACTCTAGTACAAGTTGGCGGAAATATCCAGACCATTTATCTGGTGACTATGCTTTGCGTAGTCATCCAGTGCGTGAGAGCTACCGCCTTCATTCACGAGGTAAGAACCTCGTACCCTTGAAATCCCACGCGGAGCATGGGAGCTAGAGAGAATGGTAGGCGTATTGACGCTGCGGTACTAGGTTTATGGCTCCCTCGCTGAATGTGCAGGATAGGAGATTAGTTTTGCTGTGTATGTTTAGTCTAGGGTATCAAGTTTTTGGCAATTCCAGGGTGATAGTCCAGAAAATTTCTGTTTTGTTTTGTCAAGATTTCATCAGATGAGTACGTCAAGGTAAAAGTCAAAAGGTGAAAAAGTAGGTAGGTGGAAATAAACATCACCATGTAAAGTAATGTAAATTACCTTCAAAGTCTTACCCCTACAGCCTACTACCTATTGCCTTGTGATAATAACAATTTTCAAGACCTACCTACTAAGCATTTATCAAGAAAGCCTATATTCTTGATTTTGATGCGATCGCAAATAGTAGTTTTATTTACACCGTGTTGTAGTAGATTAACTTCAAACAGCAAACAGTTCTAAAATCGAATATTGAACATGTCAAAATACCTTCCCTGTCGATTTTTACCAGTTATCTTAGGGACATCTCTGGGACTGCAACCTTTAATGGTGTTCGGGCAAACTCCGGTTCCCAATCCCACTCCACCCACTATAACTCAAGTTTGTCCGGCACAGTTAACGGGGAAAATCAATCAAATTATCAACAAACCGAATTTAGTGCGATCGCATTGGGGGATAATCATCGAACCCCTAGCATCTGGACAAACCCTCTATAGCCAAAATGGGCAAAAAATGTTTACCCCCGCATCGGTGACTAAACTGTTGACGACTGCTGCGGCGATGCAACAGTTAGGAAGTAATTTCCAATTTCGGACTTCCGTGGTGCGGGAAGCAAATAATACTTTGCGGGTGATTGGTCGGGGTGATCCCAGTTTGGATGATGCTCAGTTGGCTAGTTTAGCCCAACAATTGCGTCAGCAAGGCATTACCAACATTAGTAAAATTATCGCCGATGATAGTTTTGTTCAGGGAGACGTGGTAGAGTCGAGTTGGCAATGGGAAGATATTCAAGCCGACTATGGCGCACCGGTGGGTAGTTTTATTGTTAATCAAAACACATTTACAATTAATTTAGCACCAACTGCGATCGCTCAACCATTAAGGGTGACTTGGGATGATATCTACGAAACCCGTTTGTGGCGAATTGTTAACCAATCGACTACGGTTGCAGCCAATCAATCCTCTGGGGTGAATGTGACTCGCGATTTATCGGGAAATGTGTTGCGCATTCAAGGACAGTTACCCGTAAATGCCAATCCGGTCAAAGTCACTTTACCCGTGGTTGACCCCAGTTATTTCTTCTTGCGACGTTTACGGATTGCTTTACTAAGGGAAAATATTCGTTTAGGGGAAACTAGTGTGGGGACAGGAACTGGAAATCAAGAAATTGCCGCAGTCCAATCACCACCCCTTTCCCAATTAGTAGCCAAAACCAACATCGATAGCGATAATTCCTATGCAGAAGCCTTATTGAGGGGATTAGCATTTCGACAAACCCGTCAACCGAATCAAACCAGTGTCAGTATCGGTTTAAATGTTCTGCGTCAAACCCTCACTTCCCTGGGTGTTGATCCAACAAGTTATAAAATTATCGATGGTTCCGGTTTATCCCGGAAAAATCTCATTAGTCCCCAAGCCTTGGTACAGCTACTCAAAGCCGTAGACAAAACTAATTATAAAACCGAGTTTCGCGCTTCCCTACCCATTGCCGGACAAACAGGTACTCTGCGCAACCGTTTTCGCAATACCCCCGCAGCAGGTATCGTCCAAGCGAAAACAGGAACAATGACGGGTGTGGTGGCTTTAGCTGGTCATATTAATCCCCCCGGTTACGAACCATTGGTATTTAGTATTATTGTTAATCAAAGCGACGATTCCATCCGCAATATTCGTCAAGCAATCGATGAAGTGGTCGTGCTGTTAGCGCAGTTGCAAAGATGTTAGAAGACAGGAGAAATAAATTAATGGTTTAAGTTGGGTTTGCTGAATAAGTTAATACCAATTTAATATGAAGACGCATAGAAAGAACCCCACCCTAACCCTCCCCGATTACCCCACGGGAAGCAAGCTACAGGGAGGGGACTGGATTTCCCTCTCTCCGTAGGTGAGAAGGTGATTAAGGAGTAATTGTAGGTTGGGTGTAACGCAGTGGAACCCAACAAAGTCTTGAAAATGGTTCGGTATAGCTAGTAGGGTTTTGAAAGGGTTGTTTAAATAGCGCGAGATAAAACGCGATCGCGTTGTTGTTTGTGAGCATCAAAAATGACAGCAATATTACGTACTAATAAACGACCAATTTCGGTGACTTGGATTTTTTGTGGTGATAAATTCACTAAACCGTCGGCTTGCAAATTTTTTAATTCTTGCAATTCTTCGACAAAATAATCATCAAAATCAATTTGATATTGCTGGGAAATTTCCTGTTTATCTACCCATGTCCCTGACATAATCGACATAATCACATCTCGACGAATCATATCATCATGGCTGAGGGCATAGCCTTTATGGGTAGGAATAATTTTTTGATCTACGGCTTGGTAATATTCCTTCAGCCGTTTATAATTCTGGGCATAGGCATCTTCTAACATACTCACCGATGTGACACCAAAGCCGATTAATTCGGCATTTCCCAGGGCTGTATATCCCTGAAAATTACGTTTGAGTGTGCCTTGTTGTTGCGCTAGGGCTAATTCATCGGTGGGTTTAGCAAAGTGATCCATGCCAATAAATAAATAATGACTTTGGGTAAGTTCTTCCACGGTCATTTGTAGGATATCTAAACGCTCTTCAGGACTAGGAAGGGCTGTTTGGGGAATATTTTTTTGTACTGGTTTCACCCAAGGAACGTAGGCAAAATTAAAGACAGCAATTCTATCTGGATCTAAATCAATTGTCTTTTGAATTGTCCGATGAAAGCTATGCAAATTTTGATAGGGTAATCCATAGATTAAATCCACATTGACACTATTAAACCCAGCTTGACGCACCCATTCCATCACATTAAACAGCATTTCTTCCGGTTGTACCCGATTAATTGCTGCTTGTACTTGGGGATTAAAATCTTGAATTCCAAAACTAATCCGATTAAAACCCATGTCCCGTAAAGCAAAAACATAATCCTTTTGGATATAGCGAGGATTGACTTCTAGGGAAATTTCCGCATCCTGACTAATGTGAAAATGACGATTTATTTTTTGCCATAAAAACTCAGCTTGTTTAATAGTCAGAAAATTGGGTGTTCCTCCCCCCCAATGTAATTGGGTGACAGGTCTATTGGTATCGAGTAGTTGACTCGTTTGGTGAATCTCTCGACTTAAATATTCTACATAGGGTTGGGCAACATTTTGACTATTGGTGACGATAACATTGCACCCACAAAAGTAACAAGCACTTTGACAAAAAGGAATATGAAAATATAAAGATAAAGGGTTTTGTCGCTGATTGGAGTCTGCGATCGCTCTCGCAAAATCCTCGTGGGTAAATTGTTCTGTTAATTCTGTCGCTGGAGGATAACTAGTATATCGAGGTGTTGGGGTATCGTATTTTTTAATTAAATCTATGTCAAATTTCACACCACTAGGAAGTTGGGAAACCATTGATTTACATCCAAATTTATTAATGAATAATTGGTAATTGGGTCAAAAGAGAACAATACTGTATTTACTCTGCTTGTGTTGACTGGTCAGAGTACTAAATAATTTAATATTGATTTTCCTCATTAGTTGTTCTCTAGTGACTAATCGGAAAAAGTACCTTGAAGCTAGATTTTGAGAACTTCCCAGTTTACCTTTGAATCAATTGGAGAGAAATCGGGTTTTGCGGATCAATATCTGTAATGCCGAATATTTGCAATAAAAACCCAACTTCTCACACCAATTTAACATCTAAAATCCAAAATTCCCCAGATTTTTTATTTACTATGGGCAACTTGAGTACTTCCAGGACGTTGAATGCGCATAATATTAGCAAAGGCTTCTTGACCAATTGCTTGAATAATCACATTATCTAAATCCTGTGCCATCCGCGCATTAAAAGCAAAAGCAATATTCGCCTCAGCTACAATGCGATCGCAAACCGCATCTTCAATTTCCAAATAATTTAAAGCATCTCGATAGGTATTTTTAAAAGCTTGTTTATCAGGGATACTTGCAAAATCATAAAAAGATGTTCCCTCAAAACCATGAAGTTGAAACTTTTCTTGGGCGATTTTCTGAAACATTTGTCCACCAGATAAATCACCCATATATCGAGTGTAGGCATGGGCAATTAATAGCACCGGTTCATTAGCAACTAAATCTCGAATTCGAGCTACATACTGTTGAGTTGCAGGAGAAGGAATAATTTGACTCCGCCAATTTTGACCATAATAAAATGCTAAATCTTTTTCTAAATTTGCCCGTCGATTCAATTGACTAAAATAAATCCGACCAATTAAAGGATGATGACGATGATGTTCTAAACCAGCCTCCAATTCACTATACACAAAATATAAATTACTCAGAAATTTTGCAAAACTATTGCGGTCAATGACACCTTGAACAAAACATTTTGTAAAACCAACATTTTCCGCAGCAGTATGGGCATGTTGAGTTCCCACACGCAATTTCATAGCGAGATTACCACTCATTATCAATCCTTTGTTGTGATTTTTGCTAAATACACAACGCAGATAGCAATACACACACATCACCACCTATCTGCGCCGACTACACCAATCAACTTCAAGAGAATGAGCGAATCCGCGTCCCGTACCGCGCAATTCTTTGCACTTACCCCAGTTTTTCAACCAACCATGCAGGCTTCTATCACAACTATTTAACTATTAATCCCTATATTCACCCTAGAACTGTTTACATATTTTTATATTTAGGGTCTGCGGAAAAAGTCTGAAGCGTGAGGGTAGGGAACAGGGAGTCGGGATTAGGGGATGTAGGGGAAGAAAATATATCAAAATTTTAGTGAAATGGTTTCACCACTGACGGAGAAGGATAATGCTACGTCATGTAGAGTACTAAAATCCATAGACGCGAAGCGGCTTAATCCAAAATCCAAAATCCAAAATCTAACTATCCTTAAGCGTCCTGGGGTTTAATTAAACTACTAGGAGGACGATCCGTACTCCAAGCCCACCAAGCACACCCACAATGACAGTAATAAAATTCTTGCCATTTACGACGATAATCATAGGTAATCACAGGTGAACGACGATTCAGCCAAACATTGACAGCTTCGCGACTGCTAGCATGACATTGGGGACAGGTAAAAGTAAACGAGTGAATAGCAGAATTTGTCCATTCCGGGGGTTGGGTAGCGAATGCGTCCATGTCACAAACATCCTAGATTCCTAGCCTATTATGGCCAATAATTGACCTATGGAGCCAAAAGCCGAAATAAATCGTTTACTTGAGCTGATACCGACATCCGCACGGATATTAACACCGATTATCAGTAAACCAGAACAGAAATCAGTGATTGCAGCAGAATTTCCCCTACCCTGGAGTTTTACCCGTCCCATATACATTAACTTTGACCTGTGGCAAAAATTATCGCGATCGCAACGTGATTTGTTGTTAATACGTACAGTTGGCTGGTTACTCAACATCAAATGGTTTCAACCCAGTATAAATCACGTTTTATTTATTGCTGGTTGCGGAACCACAATCGTGGAAATTACTCAAGTTGAGCCAATTGGAATAACCGTCGCTTGCGGGTTACTCACCGTCAGCATCTTCCGCATTTGGCGTAACCAGAACTCCCAGCAAAATGCGATCAACGCCGATGAAACAGCAATTAAAATCGCCCAACAAAAGGGATACACCACAACTAGCGCCGCCGAAGCATTACTGAGTACAATTAAAACAGTTGCCCAAATAGAAGGTAGAACAGAACTTACTGTAGAAGAACTGATCCGTATCCAGAATTTACAGTTAATAGCGGGATTTGCTAGTATCTAACATTAAATCATATTTTCACAAATCATCCCAAATCCATAGAAGCACATAGCGCGGCTTCTCAAAAAGTAATCCCCAATCCAAAATCCAAAATCTAAAATCCCATGACCCGTTCTAAAATTATCGCTATCCTGACTGGAGCTATTTCGATTTTGCTAGCATTAGCCTATTTGATTATTGTCTTTTTTCTCGATGCTAGAGGAGAAATGAAACCTGCTCCTATGAGTTATTTTGATAACTATCAACCACAAATTGCGACTGTGAATTTACACTTCGATGATTCAAAATCTCTTGAATAAATAATCTACTAAATCCCCAATTTTATCTGTTGTTACTTGATATATGGGGATTTTTTCATGTTTATAGTAGGGCTATTGATAAAATTAAAATACTCAGGATAAAACTATAAGTCCCTATTTAACGTTAAAGCTAAACAATAGTACTGTAGCTTTATCTTCGATTTTTTTTTGATTTTGTCGTATAGGATGGTATTTCAGTAGAAATGCGGTGCTAAATTTATTTGAACATGAATGGCGATCGCCGACTGAACACAGTAATTACACTGATAATACTAGTGTTTTGATACTTGACTTGAAACCACACCCAAGTACCCATACAGCAAAAATCTAATCAAAGGATGATGCACAACTGGGATGTAAATTGATTAAAATCATAAGTCACCCTTTGATATCTGAAATACATTTTTATGATAATTGCCTGCAAACAGTCCTGTCAGATAAACAACTGACGGAATTCCCATCATTCGGGTCAAGTCACCAAAAATTTCTACCCTGTCAATCTAGTTTTCCATATCTTGTTGGGAATACTAGATATCAGGTTGTTACATGCACGCTACCTGTATTTCTCACGAGTGAGTGACAGGTATTGAGTAAGGGGTTGATTCTCCCTACTCCTCACACCCTGAACGTTTTAGAGGTTTGTGAGAAATCTGAAGCTAAATGAATTAGAACTTGTCAAATAATTTTGGCAATCGTTATTTTCATTTATCACGTAATCAGTAATCAATCAAGTATAGTGTGAAACTTCTACTAAGTCCCCTCTGTCCCCATCCCTGAAACCAAGGAGTTACCCCATGAAAACCCTTCCCAGCCAAGCATTCGAGTCAATCTATCTGTGGCATAGAATTTAATCTATATAAATGTTTAAGAAAAATATGGAGCTGAGGTTAAGGAAAGATTATATGATGGAAAGTCTACAATTACTCGTGTCATATTCACTACCCTTGGAAAGTTCAGGAAACATCAAAACAGGTGATAAAGTCGTCATAATCAGACCCGCATATGTCGCAGGAATGCGGGGAGAGGTTTGCGGTCAGGAAATTTTAGCCGACAACAAACCTAGTAGTCGTTGGTTAATTTTGGTAACGGAGATGAACCTAGTATTATCTTTGAAACCAAGTGAATTTCAAGTTATTCATGAATAAAAATCTATGTTTAAAGCTGACATCCCCCCTGGGGACAAAAATTAGAGAAGTAAGTTGTTTGCCTTTGACCAAATAATTGGTAGCGGTGGTCACGTACTTGGGCATAAATATGATCGCCGATATTTTTCATTCCAGGGAGACTACGGTAAGCATCAACAAATAACTTTCCTAGTGGTAGAATGCGGCCAATTTCTTCAGCTGCATCACTTCCTTGCCAACGTCTTTGAGTTTGTTTTGCATCAATTAATATCATCCCTAATTCACAATCTTCCGGTTGAATTTGCTATTGTACTAGGGTTTGGGTATCTTGCATGGGTACATAGGAAAATTCTTTGCCAGCGTCAATTTGTTCTAGTAATTGCACCAGGGTGACACATAAATTGCAGTCACCATCGTAGATAATGTAATAGTTCATATTCTTGAAAATTTGAGATTTGAGATTTTAAATTGAAAGGGAGTAGGGAGTGGGGAACAGGAAGTAGGGGAAAAGAGCTTTTACATTAAAGAAGGAATGCTCTACGCACCTTTTAGACTTTGGTATAAGGAAGGATTAAATATAGTATACTCCCTAACCCTAACAAATAGATTAAAACATCAAATATGATTTCTATACTTACTTTTTTGTAACTATCTTACTTGCAAGTGCGTACTTTTAATTTTCTTGTGGGTTTTATAGAATAAAAACTTGTTAGATAAATCATAAATTTTGATTGATAATCGATAAAAATATCAAATTCAAAAATTATTTAAACCACACCCAATTTCCCGGAAATAAATATTGCAATTACAGATTTTATCGCTAAATTTTTTTGACAGAGGTAAACTATGACCAAGACAACAACAGCAAACATGATTGTACGCGATCGCCATCATCGAGGTGTCACCCAAATTAGCTGGTTAGATAGTCACCACAGCTTTTCATTTGGTAACTATTATGACCCTGAACATATGGGGTTTCGCAGTCTCCGAGTCATTAATGATGACAAAGTTGCTCCAGGAGGAGGTTTTGCTACCCACGGTCACAAGGATATGGAAATTTTCACCTATGTACTATCTGGTGCCATAGAACACAAAGATAGTTTAGGCACTGGCTCAGTGATACGTCCGGGAGAAGCCCAAATTATGAGTGCGGGAACGGGAATTATGCACAGTGAGTTTAATCATTCCCAAACCGAACCTGTACACTTTTTGCAAATTTGGATACTACCAGAAAGGAAAGGATTAACACCCCGTTACGAACAAAAAGCTTTTCCCCTCAACGAAAGAGAAGGAAAATTACGCTTGATTGCAGCCAAGGATGGACGAGATGGGGCAGTAAAAATTTACCAAGACGTGGATTTGTACACATCTATTTTAGGTCAGGGTGATGTGGTGGAGTTTGATGTCAGTGCTAATCGCTATGGTTGGTTACAGGTTGCTCAGGGAACAGTAAATGTGAATGGGATTGAATTGTATGGAGGTGATGGATTAGAAATTCGCGGTGCAGAACATTTAGAGATTAGTAGCCAAGATAGGGGAGAAATCTTGTTGTTTGATTTAGGTTAGGTTTCTCCAGTAATTTGAATTACTATTGAATTATTAGATTTTGACGGCCCACTGATGTGGGCTTTTTGCTGGATATATGACTTAAAATTTCATGATTATCTAGGAAAGCAAGAAGGTGTTATATCCTTGACACTAATGGTTGCTACATATCAGGAGCTATAACCGTTGATTATTCTAGTTTTATTTATTTCAAAGTCAAAGAGAATCGATATTAAAAAAACTGCTTTATACACACCTCTTTATAGAGAAAAACCCTTGAAGAGGAGGTAGAAAATAGGAAAATTAATCTACAAGATGGCAGATTTTTTAGAGTTATGTTGTTTAGTGAACCTGAGGCTGATTCGTCAGGTATTTTAATCGTTAATTTTGCCATCATTTAGCTCCCTACATAGTTTATATTGCCTCCTAATTGCAACTTGTTCTGACTCCTCCTGTATTCTGTCTCCTGCTATATATTCATTCCCTGACAAAACAACTGTACCACAAGCACCCTCACAACTTCCTCACATTTATTACCTATAAATATACTTGGATTCACAGGCAGCGAGAAAACCTCATTCAAGTAGGCATAATGCAAAACAGAGCTATCCCCACCCTTGCTACAGACCACGACATCAGGTCAAAACCCACCACCTCTGGTTATATCCACTCCTTGGAAACCTGCGGTACAGTTGACGGTCCTGGTATCCGTTTTGTAATTTTTACAACAGGTTGCCCCCTCCGTTGCTTATACTGTAGCAACCCTGATTGTCGCTATTTAGAAAATGGTAAACAAGTGACTGTCGATGAAATAATTAGGGAAATACAAAAATATACTTCCTACATGCAAGCATCTGGTGGAGGTGTCACAATAAGTGGAGGTGAACCTTTATATCAACCAGAATTCATCAGAGAAATCTTTCGGCAATGTCAGGAATTAGGAATACACACCGCATTAGATACTTCCGGATTTTGTCATTTAGAAATAGCTAAATCTGTCTTAAAATTTGTCGATTTAGTATTACTAGACATTAAATCCTTTGACCCAGCAACCTACACCAAAGTCACAGGTGTTGATATCGCACCAACTTTAACTTTAGCTCGATACCTTAGCGATATCAATAAACCGACTTGGATTCGCTTCGTTTTAGTTCCCGGTTTAACCGATGACCCAGAAAATATTGCCGGATTAGCGAAATTTGTCAGCACATTAAAGAATGTCGAACGAGTTGAAGTTTTACCCTTTCACAAAATGGGAGAATATAAATGGGAACAACTTGGTTATGAATATCAACTCCAAGACACTCCCCCACCAACCCCAGATGAAGTTGAACAAGCATTAACTATTTTCCGAAATCAGGGTGTTATGGCAATCTCCTAATATTAACCATCGAACATCAAAGGGAGTAGGAAGAAAGGATAATTTTAGCACCCACCTACTTTGACCAATTATCAAAAATTAGGCAATAGATGGAATCTACAAAATCATTGCTACATCCAGATTTTGTATACGTAGGCTATCACGTAGCTTACTTCCCGCGTAATGGGTATTACAGACGCGAAGCATTGCCGCAGGCTATTACGTAGCTTGCTTCCCGCGTAGCGGGTATTACGAATTACGAATTCACAAAACTCTGCATATAAACCTTGAGGTACACCATGCAAGTTACCAACATTCAAGAGTTAGAATTATTAATCGCCAAAGTCAAAACAGCACAAGAGGAATTCGCTACATATTCTCAAGAAACAGTTGATTTGATATTCAAACAAGCTGCACTAGCAGCCAATAATCACAGAATACCCTTAGCAAAATTAGCTGTCACCGAAACAGGTATGGGTATCGTTGAAGATAAAGTGATTAAAAACCACTTTGCTTCTGAATATATCTACAACAAATACAAAAGTGAAAAAACCTGCGGTTTAATTGAAGAAGATAAATCCTTCGGAATTCAAAAAATTGCCGAACCCGTAGGAATTATTGCGGGAATTGTCCCTGTCACCAATCCCACATCGACTACCATTTTTAAAACCCTAATTACACTTAAAACCCGCAACGGAATTATCCTTTCTCCCCACCCTAAAGCCAAAAAATGTACAATTGAAGCCGCAAAAATTGTCCTTACAGCAGCAGTTGCAGCTGGTGCTCCCGCAGATATTGTTGGTTGGATTGATGAACCAACAGTAGAATTATCCCAAGCTTTAATGCAGCATCCAGAGATTAAATTAATCTTAGCAACAGGTGGACCAGGAATGGTACGTGCTGCTTATTCTTCCGGTCATCCATCTTTAGGTGTCGGTGCAGGAAATACACCAGCAATTATTGATGTATCAGCCGATATTCCCACTGCGGTAAGTTCAATTTTATTAAGTAAAACCTTCGATAATGGGATGATTTGTGCTTCGGAACAATCAGTCATTGTTGTGGATGAAATTTATGATCAAGTGAAGCAGGAATTTATCCATCGTGGTGCATACTTTCTCAATGAAGAAGAAAAAAATCAACTTGGTAATTTCATTCTCAAAGATGGTCGCTTAAATCCAGCCATTGTTGGACAGTCCGTAGAAAATATTGCCAAACTAGTAGGGATTAATTTAAAACATGAGATTTCCGAAGCCGGCATCGATACCTATTGTCCTTTACCAAGTAGTTATAAAACTCTGATTGCTGAGGTCGAAAAAATTGATAGCAGTGAACCATTTGCCTATGAGAAATTATCACCAATTTTAGCCATGTACAGAGCTAAAAACTTCCATGAAGCCGTAGAAAAAGCTGAAGCTTTAGTGGAATTTGGAGGTCCTGGACATACGGCTGTTTTGTATACAAATCCAGCAAATTTAGATGATATCGCCTATTTTGAGCATAAAATTAAAACCGGAAGGGTTCTGATTAATACCCCATCTTCCCAAGGAGCAATTGGGGATTTATATAACTTCAAATTAGACCCATCTTTAACTTTAGGTTGTGGAACTTGGGGGGGTAATACCATTTCCGGTAACGTTACACCCCGTCACCTATTAAATATTAAAACAGTGTCCCAGCGTCGGGAAAATATGCTGTGGTTCCGTGTTCCTCCAAAAGTCTATTTTAAATATGGATGTTTACCTGTGGCTTTAGGTGATTTAGCAGGTAAAAAACGGGCATTTATTGTCACCGATAAACCCCTATTTGACTTAGGAATTACTACGAAGGTGACTCAAGTTTTAGACCGAATGGGAATTAAATACGATATCTTCCATGATGTAGAACCTGACCCAACTTTAGGGAATGTTAACCAAGGTTTAGCACTCTTAAGAAGTTATCAACCGGACGTAATTATTGCCATTGGTGGTGGTTCTCCGATGGATGCAGCAAAGGTAATGTGGTTGATGTATGAACATCCAGATGTGGAGTTTGCGGGTTTAGCCATGCGATTTATGGATATCCGCAAGCGTGTTTATGAATTACCTGAATTAGGAAAAAAAGCAATGTTAGTGGCAATTCCTACCACATCTGGTACGGGTTCGGAAGTCACACCATTTGCTGTTGTTACGGATGAAAAAGAGGGAGTGAAGTATCCTTTGGCAGATTATTCCTTGACACCAAATATGGCGATTATTGACCCAGAATTAGTGTTAGAAATGCCGAAAAAATTAACCGCCTATGGTGGAATCGATGCCCTAACTCACGCCTTAGAATCCTATGTTTCGGTAATGGCAACTGACTTTACTGATGGGTTAGCTTTGCAAGCAATTGATTTGTTATTTAAGTATTTACCGCGTGCCTATAAATATGGCGTAAAAGACCCAGAAGCACGGGAAAAAGTTCACTATGCAGCGACAATTGCGGGGATGGCATTTGCAAATGCTTTCTTGGGAGTTTGTCACTCCCTAGCCCATAAATTAGGTGCAACTTTTCACCTACCCCACGGGTTAGCAAATGCGCTGATGATTTCCCATGTAATTCGTTATAATGCCACTGATGTTCCCTTTAAACAAGCTATTTTTCCCCAGTACAAATATCCCAATGCGAAACAGCGTTATGCAGAAATTGCTGACTTTCTCCGATTAGGTGGTAATAGTTTGGATGAAAAGGTAGAGAAATTAGTGGAAGCAGTGGAAAATTTGAAGGCACAAATTGATATTCCCTTGACCATTAAAGAAGCATTAGGAGGGGATGAGCAAGCTTTTTATAGTTGTTTGGAAGTAATGGCAGAACAAGCATTTGATGACCAATGTACTGGTGCAAATCCTCGCTATCCCTTAATTAATGATTTACGAGAATTATATGTACTAGCCTATGCTGGTTGTCGTACTGATGCAGCACTTTTCTACAGCGATGAATCGGAAAATTTAATGTTGCAAACTGTGTAGATTGAAGGGGAGACAGGAGACAGGATACAGGAGGGATTTCCTATACAGCAAATGTGAGCGTAGAGTTAATTATAGATTTTGAAAACCGCAAACCCCCTTCAAAGTATGAGCTTCCCCATACTGCGTATCCACTCCTCCCTTGAATTTGCAGAAAATGAGGATTTATCAGGTATGGCGATCGCACTAGGAGGGGTTACTACATCATATATGATGTAACCCTCACAAAACAGATGAAAGTAGTTTTACCCACCCCTCTACTCCCCATTCCCTATTTACAAGCAAGGATGATATATGCAAACGTCGATCAAAATAGCTTCAGACCGTGCTTATGATATTCTCCGTTCCGAACATCATCCTCTGGATGTGATTTTTGCACCCAAAAATGTCGCTGTTATCGGTGCAACGGAAAAACCAGGTAGTGTGGGACGAACTCTGCTGTGGAACCTCATTAGTCATCCCTTTGGAGGAACGGTTTTTCCCGTTAATCCTAAACGTAACAGTGTCATGGGTATCAAAACCTACCCCACAATTGCTGATGTTCCTGATGTCGTGGATTTGGCAATAATTGCCACCCCGGCGGCGACTGTTCCTGGTATAATTGCTGAGTGCGTGAATGCAGGGGTCAAAGGCGCGATCGCAATTTCCGCAGGATTTCGGGAAACTGGAAATGCAGGGATGAAGTTGGAACAGCGCATTCTCCAGGAACTTCGTCGCGGTGACATGCGCTTAATCGGTCCGAATTGTTTGGGTGTGATTAATCCTCACCTGGGTTTAAATGCTAGTTTTGCTAGTAGTATGCCTTCACCGGGGAAGGTGGGTTTTATTAGTCAAAGTGGTGCTTTGTGTACAGCAATTTTGGATTGGAGTTTCCGGGAAAATGTCGGCTTCAGTGCTTTCATTTCCATCGGTTCCATGTTGGATGTAGATTGGGGAGATTTAATTTATTACTTAGGTGATGATCCTCACACTGAAAGTATTGTTATTTACATGGAGTCTGTCGATAATGCCCGTTCCTTCCTATCCGCAGCGCGGGAAGTTGCTTTAACCAAGCCAATTATTGTGATTAAAGCTGGACGGACTGCTGCTGCTGCTGCTGCTGCAACTTCCCATACGGGTGCTTTGACGGGTAGCGATGCGGTCTTTGATACAGCTTTTCGACGTTGTGGAGTATTGCGGGTTGAACGAATTTCCGAATTGTTTGATATGGCTGAGGTGCTAGCCAAACAACCCAGACCTAAAGGTAAACGGATGACAATTATTACCAATGCTGGGGGACCAGGTGTACTTGCGACGGATGCGTTAATTGCAGGGGGAGGAGAGTTAGCAGATTTATCAGGGAAAACACGGGAGAGATTAAATCAAGTGTTACCCATGACTGGGAATCATAATAATCCGATTGACTTATTGGGAGATGCGGAACCAGAGCGTTATCAAAAAGCTTTGGAAATTATTAGTCAGGATGAAAATACGGATGCGATTCTGGTAATTTTGACACCTCAAGCCATGACAAATCCGACGGAAACCGCCAAACTGTTAGCACCCTATGGCAAAATTGGTAAACCAGTTTTAGCAAGTTGGATGGGTGATGCAGATATCGCAGCTGGAGCAGAAATTCTCAATCAAGCTTCCATTCCCACTTTTCCCTATCCCGATACTGCTGCACGTATTTTTAATTATATGTGGCGTTATAGTTATAATTTGCGCAGTTTGTATGAAACGCCAACTTTAGCAAGTTCTAGTGTGGATTTTTCCAACTGTAAGCAGGTGGAGAATATTATTCAAAGCATACGGGAATCGGGAAGGTATTTGCTAACAGAAACTGAATCCAAACAAATATTAGCAGCCTATGGAATTCCCACCGTAGAAACCTATTTAGCTACCAGTGTAGAAGAGGCTATTCAACAAGCAGAAAAAATTGGCTATCCGGTAGTATTAAAGGTGTATTCCCCAACAATTACCCATAAAACAGATGTGGGGGGTGTACACCTTAATTTATATTGTGCAGAGGCAGTAAAAGAGGCATATAACGCAATTCACACATCGGTGACGACAAAAGTAGGAGCAAGTAATTTTGCTGGGGTGACAGTGCAACCGATGGTAGAGTTGAAAAACGGCTACGAACTAATTTTAGGTAGTAGTATTGATGCTCAATTTGGACCAGTCATACTATTTGGAACTGGAGGAGAATTAGTAGAAGTATTTGCAGATAGAGCCTTGGGACTACCGCCCTTAAATACGACCTTAGCAAGGCGGATGATGGAACAAACTCGCATTTATCAAGCTTTAAAAGGAGTCAGAGGTAGAAGAGAAATTGCCTTATCACAATTAGAACAAATTTTGGTGCGTTTTAGTCAATTAGTGGTAGAACAACCAGCAATTAAGGAAATAGATATTAATCCCCTGTTGGTGAAACCAGGTCATGAAAATTCCCTAATTGCCCTAGATGCGAGAATTATTTTACATGACCTAGATACCAAGCCAGAAGACATACCCAAACCAGCCATTCTTCCCTATCCTATTCAATATGTTTCCCCCTGGAAAATGAAGAATGGGATGGAAGTGATAATTCGACCAATTCGTCCCGAAGATGAACCTTTAATCATTCAATTTCATCATAAATTATCCCAGGAAAGTGTTTATTTTCGTTATTTCCATATTATTAAACTAAGTCAAAGAATTGCCCACGAAAGATTAACCAGATTATGCTTTATCGATTATGATCGGGAAATGGCCCTAGTCGCAGATTATCGCAATCCCGAAACAGGACAACAGGAAATTTTAGCAGTGGGTAGATTGAGTAAACTACATGGTAAAAATCAAGGAGAATTTGCCTTAATTGTCGCTGATTCCTATCAATGTCAGGGATTAGGAAGTGAAATATTAAAACGTCTATTACAAATAGGAGAAAACGAGAACCTCACAGAAATAAATGCCGAAATTTTATTAGAAAATCACGCCATGCAAAGAGTATGTGAAAAACTAGGATTTACCATCCAACGTACCACTGACCCAAGTGTTGTCAAAGCGACGATACCTCTGCAAAATCGTTACGCAATCCCAAGATAATCAGGTGGGTAGAAAATTGTGTAATCATCACTTGTTCGTAGTAGCACTTTAGCACTAGGTCTGCTTCCTGCAACATATTCCCACATATCAAGATATCCTCGTGAAAATGATTATTTTTTGTCGTAGCGAGAGCGCTGCGTCTGTAGGGCTAAAGCGCTACTACAAGCTAAATAGAGTTAGGTATAATATAATATGCAAAAAAAAATTGGAATTTTAACCAGTGGGGGAGACTGTCCCGGATTAAACGCAGTAATTCGCGCCGTTGTCAACCACGCCACCCTCAACTATAATTGGCAAGTATTAGGCATTCCCTACGCCACCAAAGGACTATGGTCAGCTAAAGCCATCCCCCTGAAAATACATAGTTTAAACCTACGGGGAATTGACCCATTACTCAACATGGGAGGAACAATTCTTGGTAGTATCAACAAAGGCGATACCCTCAATCAAATTGAGCAAATTCTCGCAGGTTATCGCACACTAGCCCTAGATGCACTCATTGGAATTGGTGGAGATGGTAGCCTCGCCATCTTAAATCAACTTCGCATCGCCGGAAATTGGCAATTTATCGGTATTCCCAAAACCATCGATAACGATGTGGCAATTACTGAGCATGTAGTTGGTTTTGATACCACAGTTAATACTATCGTCGAAGCCCTCAACCGTCTCACCTTCACCGCAGCCAGTCATGACCGGGTGATGATAGTTGAAGTCATGGGACGTAGCGCTGGACATTTAGCACTACATGCAGGTATTGCTGGTGGTGCAGACGTAATTTTAATCCCAGAAATACCCTACACCATCAAAGGTATCTGTGCGCACCTCCAAGAACTCAGACACAACTGCGATCGCAAATTTGCAATTATCGTTGTTGCTGAAGGCGCACAAATCGCCGATGATTCAGCCCACACATCCTGTTCCCGACCCAGCTGCGGTATGGGACAATACATTGCCGACGAACTTCGCAGTTGCAGCCATGATCAACTTGATATTCGTACATCAGTCCTCGGACATATCCAACGGGGGGGTATCCCCTCCGCTTTAGACCGTTTAGTTGCCACAGCCTTTGGCAAAACAGCAGTGGATTTACTGGCTAATGGGGAAACGGGTAAAATGGTAGCCTGGCAAGCCGGACGGGTAGAAGCCGTATCATTAACGGAAGTTCTTGCCCACAGTCCCCTCCGGGTAGCCAGCCATCACTATCTAGTTGAAACAGCTCGCGCTCTCGGTATTTATATGGGTTTGTAATGTAATATTTGCATTAAGCTTCAGGTAAAAAGGGATGAGCAGCTATCGGTTTACTACTAGGCTTGAGTCGTACAAAAGCGTCAAGAAATTGCGCGATCGCAATTTGATATTCGATTGTTTTGGATTTTTGCCATAAAAAAACATACATTCAGGGCGATCGCATTTTAATCGTAAATATTAATTGATTGTAAAAAAGTATCATCCTAACTATTCGCTGTTATCCTTCTCAATTGGATAAATCGTGGTAAATTACTGCTTTTATAGACTGCCAAAAGGGTATTACCAACATTTGTACTACCATCAAACTAATTAATCCAAAGAGGATAAATAGAACGGAATCGCGTATAGTTAGCCATCGAATACCTGATGTAGTTAGTTCTAATAATAAAGGTATAAAGGGGATGATGTATGCAGGTAGAACAATTAAGTAAACGCAGAATCTGATGGCAGTGATTTGCCAGTGATGATTGCATGATAGTTTTGCACTATGTTGAAGTGAATTTTTTGCGGTCATATTTTCCAGGGCGATCGCAATATCAGACATCCAGTATTTAGTTGTGATGTAAATATTGATGAAAACAGCGACCGCCAAAAATGCAATGACAGCTAATTTGGCATTTTTGTGAAAAACGATACTAGTAATTATTCCTGTAACTAATGTCGAAAAAATACAGATGAGCAAGATATATAGTTGATTTCTGAAAAACACCCAAAATCTTTTGTTCTGTTGAAGTGCCGTTGGGAAATCTTCCCTCACGTTTGCTAATTGTTTGGATGCAATACGACCAATTATGGCTTGTAATCTTAAACCTTTTGTTATGGGGAAAATAGTGAAGGTTGTAAATAGACTAGATCCAATCAGAAAAATGCTCCAGAAATCCCTAGCTGTTTGTGGACCGTAAGTTTCTGACTTGTCTCCTAAAGATACAGCGATGATAAATGTAGTCGAAAGAAAACTAAAATATATGGCAAAAATTAGTAGATAAAATAGGGAGAACCAGAGGAAAGATAATAAGGATATTTGAAGAAAGGTTGTTCGTCTCAGTCGATAAATTTCATAGGCAGAAAAGATGATTCTGCGAATATTTAATTGGGTCATGTAGAAATTGTATTTTATGCTTAAAATAGTTATGCTGTTAGCAAATTATAGTTCATCAACTTATTCTGTTGAGTCATCTAAAATACCTTTGGGGAAAAATTTATTTTTAGGGATTTGCGGCAAATATGGCAGTCAAGATTACGGAAAATGATTTCTTAGAGGTTGTTTAAAAAGTCATTTTTCATACTTGAATTATCGTTTTTGGGAATGGGGAGTAGGCAATAGGGAGAGACGCGATATATCGCGTCTGTACGGGAGTAAGGCTTTGAACCGAATGATCGGTTACGTTGCGGTTTTATGTTTAATTGCACCTACCTACTTATAACCCCATATCCAGGGTCAGGAGGATAGTCAAAATAGTGAAATTAATAGTTGACAAACATCCTCTTACGCTCTGTGGTTAGTTGACTTTTGTTCGCGGTTGGTTTGTCGTATTGTTACAGACTAGCTTGGAAGATTGATGGTATGTTCATTCTCAGCAAATCCCTTTCTATCACGATACAAATTATGACTCTCAATTTATACTTTCTACGACACGGAGAAACTACTTTTAGTCAAAGTGGGAATTTTTGCGGTGAAACTGATGCGGAGTTGACACCGGAAGGTATGCAGATGGCATACAGTTTTGCTGATGTTTATCAAAAATTAAAATGGGAAGCGGTTTATGTCAGTCCGATGAAACGCACGATCGCTACTGCAAAACCATTGTGTGATGCTATCGGTATGGATATGCAGTTGCGTAGTGGACTGAGGGAAGGTAGTTATGGGGAATGGGAAGCCAAAAGTAAATCCTTTGCCCAGGAAAACTACTCGGAAAACTATATAAAATGGTTAACAGAACCTGCTTGGAATGCACCCAAAGGTGGGGAAACAGCGGTAGATATCGCTAACCGTTCTATGCCGGTGATTGCGGAAATTCAAGAAAAACATCCCCAGGGTAATGTGTTGGTGGTTTCCCACAAAGCCACGATTCGGATTATGCTGTGCAGTTTGCTGGGGATTGATTTAGGACGTTATCGCTATCGGGTGAATATTTTGGTTGCGTCGGTGAGTATGGTTAAATTTGATGTCAATGGTCCGTTGTTAGAAATATTAGGCGATCGCCACCATATTCCGGAGCATATTCGCTCTCGTCCGGGAACTTAATCAGACGTGAGTTCGATGAATCACAAAGTCTGAAACTCTGATCCAGCAATATTCGTATCAAATAAAAGTTTTTAAAAACCTTATAGTCTACTGAGAATAAAATCAGTAAACTGGGAATAGCCAGTTATTGACTTTGTTCTCAACGTTTGCTGAAGAGTTGACTTAGAGCCGGAACTGAAAAAAATCCTGGATTTACAAGGATTCTAGAGCTTAAAGTCCGTCGAATTCACGTTAATCAGATTTTGCATTTTCGTAGAGACGACCTGTCGAGTCGTCTCTACTGTGGGAATCGTTTTTCCTATTGGTTATGATTATCGGATTTGGATTAACAATTCTCCAACCCGTTTTGCGCTGGAATTGTCGCCCTGCTGAGTGTATAATCTGATTGACATTTCCCAAGCTTGTCTCGCTGCGGATGTTTGTTTGAGAGCTTGGAGAGCGTTACCCTTGTTTTCGTAGGCTGGTGCATGGTTTGGATGACGTTGGATGACGCGATCGCAATCTTTGATGGCATCTTGATATTTTTGACGAGCAAATCGAGCTAAACTTCGTTGGTAGTAAGCTTCCACATAGTTGTTATCAATTTGAATGGCGTAGTCATAATCTTGGGTGGCTTCTCGGTATTTACCGATGGCGTGTCTTGCCATACCTCGGTTAAGGAATAATTCAGCCCAACGGTGGGAGTGGTCTACAGCTTTGTCGTAGTCTTGAATAGCTGCGGAATAGTTTTTCAAGGTAAATTGAGCTAATCCACGGGTATGGTAAGCTTTGGCTAGTTTTGGGTCTAAATTCAAGGCTGTGGTTGCGGTGTTAATAGCCTGTTGATAATCGGCTTGTAATCGGTAAATTTCCGCTTTACCTGCGTAGGCTGGTGCGTGTCTATTATCACTTTGAATAGCCCTGTCAAAATCTGCCAGAGCGGCGGAATAATTTTGTTGCTGAGTATAAATTAATCCTCTCCCCGTCAAGGCGATGGGGTTATTACCATCAATTGCTAAAGCTCGATTGTAATCTGCTAGGGCTGCTGATGTATTCTGGAGTTGGGAGTGAGCAGAAGCTCGTTGGATGTAGGCATTTACGAGTTGTGGATCGCGATTTAAAGCTTGATTGAACATGGCGATCGCGGCTTGATATTTTTGCTGTCCCAGTAAATTATTTCCCCATCGCAACCAATCGCTAGCATCGGCAGTAAAATTATCTGTGGGAAGGTTATCGCTATCTAAATTTGCTCCTCGTAAATCGGCTGCTCGTAAGTTGACATTGCGCAAATTTGCACCCCGTAAATCGGCATTACGAAAATTTACACCTTGCAAATTAGCGTTGTTAAAATCCACATTTCTCAATTTACCATTACTAAAATCAGCATCACGCAAATTGGCAAAACTGAGATTAGCACCTTCCAATTCTGTACCGCGAAAATCAAAACCCATCAGGTTTGTACGATTCAAATTGACTCGACGTAAATTGACACCACGCAAGTGTAAATAGCGCAAATCCACACCACTTAAATCTGCTCCTTCTAATTGGACATTTTGTAATGCATGATTATCAAATATTGCACCCCTTAATTTGGCTCCATTAAAGCGAGCAAAATCCAATCTCGTATTGCGAAAATCTACAGCAGTTAAATCCGCATTGCTAAAATTTGCTGAACGTAAATCTGCACCCCGCAAATCAGCCTGACTCAAATCAGCAGAGCTAAAATCTGCATGTTCTAAATCAGCTTTATTCAATTCCGCATTAGTTAAATTCGCACTCCTCAAATTAGCTCGACTAAGATTAGTTCTAGTTAAATCAGCCCGACGTAAATTAGCACTAGGTAAATCCGCTCCCTGAAGATTTTGTCGGCTGAGATTCGCTCCCCGTAAATCACAGCGACGGCATTTTTTGGTTTCCAATAATTGTTTCACATGTTCCGGATTTTCTGCCCGAATTGGTGAGATGAATAACAATGGGGAGGTAATGATTAAACTAGTGAAGATGGTAGTAATTAATTTTTGTTGGGATAAGCTATAAATCATATTTATATATTTAGACTACATTTAGACAATATCGGATTATGGAAATTCAGATGATTGTAGTTTTAATCCAAAATATTGATAATTATAATTCCTACCCAAAATCTAAAATCCATAAATTCATAGTGGCATTTTCGACAACAATGCTAGTCTAATGGCATGGCTTTACCTACGCGTACCCGTAGGATAATCTACAATCGGATACGATTAAAGAAATAGATGATTATAGGTATCTAATGGTTCCAATTGGTGGGGATAAAAAATAATTGCAACTACCATTGATAAATATAATCTTGCCAAAAAAATTATTCTCAATGGGGATAGGGGAAAGAACCGTCGATAAATTTAAAAGTTTAAATATTTTAATGATTTTATGTGCTACAATTATGAGTTTAAACCAAACTGTTCCGTATCAACTAATTATCCATCGTCATGGGGTGCATTTACAATTTTCAAACAAAAACGATTACTTTATTAGCATTAGCTTGTTCTTGGGAAACACAGTATGTTAGCCATGCTCAAACAGTAAAAACTCCTCATCCCCCTTTGAACCTGCAAGTTGAAGAAGTTGCATCCCTACTAGAAGGTAAAATGCGGACAGTAATTCCAGCGAAGGGGAATCTGCCAACCACAAGCGTGATTATGATAACCTGTAGAGTCCGCTTGCAAAATCTTCAAAAGCCTGATTCCATATATCTTTACCAAGAACAAGCTCTGGAAGAAGATTTACATAAACCATACCGTCAAAGATTGTTGGAATTGTCTGCTGATGCTGCAACTCAAAGTATTCGTTCTCTTGCTTTCAAACCTGATAACCTGGTAGCTTGGGTAAATTTTTGTGACAAACCCTTAGCATCTCGCACGATTTCAGCCAAGGATTTACAAACGCAGGTGTGTAGTTTGTTTTTACGACGTTATCGAGATGGTTATATAGGTGTAACACCTCCTATTGGTTGTCCTACTAACGTCAGAGGTGCTGTCCGCAGTACTAATCGGGTGATTTTGCAAAAAAACAAAATGCAAACCTGGGATAGGGGTTATGATGCGAATGGAAAGCAGGTTTGGGGTGCAAGGGAGGAATCCTATCAGTTTGAACGAATTAGTAATTAATAATTCGTAATTTGTAATACCCGCTACGCGGGAAGCAAGCTACGTAATAGCCTACGGCAAGCGGCAACGCTTCGCTTACGTACGAGAGTACAGACGCGACATGTCGCGTCTCTTCCTGCTCCCAAAAACCATAATTCAAGTATTAAAATCGACTTTTAAAACATCCTCTAACCTCTAAGGGAGATTTTAATTTTTAAATTATGTTGAGCAGTGGATTTTTACTTACTATTGTAGCCAGAATTTGCCTATGATATTCAGGACATAAAAAGTATTGATTAACACAAATGAAATTCTCGCCTACAAAAATATTTTTAACTTGTCTGAGTAGCTTTTTGGTATTATCTTTATTTCCTATCCATACTCTAGCTCAAACTAATTTAGTTGCCGAAAGATTGGGTTTAAGCTGTGAGAAAATTCTCAAAATGAAGACAGACAAATGGAGTGAGTATTACACTCAAAGAAAAAGATTTTCTGAAGCTGATCAAAATATTGCTTTTGTTGTGTATGGAGATTGTCATCAACAAAGAAATAACTCCTTAGCTAAAAGACTTTCTCCGGTTCAAAATCAGAGGATTGCTAGGTATCGTAAGTTATTTAGGGATTATCGAGTGGCTTCGGAATATTTGACAATGGCTTATGCTGGTGGAGGGACTTTATATGCTCATCTGGCTGTACGGGGGGTAGTGATAGATGAAGAGATGGTTGAGAAAATTATTAATTTATATTTGCAGGGTAATCGGAGAAATATTGGTTTAGATCAGCAACTGCGTGCTAGTATCAATCGTATTCGCAGGAAATTGGAAGTAGGGAATCCTCAAACAGCAAAAAATCGAGCTATATTAGCTGAATGGAATACGCAAAAACAAGCAAATACTGAATATGGGAATATGCTGCGTAGTTTGAATGGGATTGAGGCAATGTTAAAACAGGAACGGCAAGATGTTGGTCGGGTGATTCTTCAATATGTGGATAAATCTACTAATCCGCGCTATTTTTGATGTTTAAAATTAGGGATTGCTGAAAAATTAGATAAGTGGGTGTCAATAATTATCACTTGCTTATGGTTGCTCTAAAGCGCAACTACGAGCCAAATTATAAAAATACTCATGAATGTAGAATCCCCTCTCTAGCGAGACGCTCACGCAAACGGCTAAGGGCAGGGGAGTGTCAATACAACTACCTTTAGACATAGAATATCACTTAGAACTTCATCAATATGATCCCTGTAGTTATAACTAGAGATACACCCCTTTAATCCCCGCTTATTTGTATGCTGATGGTCATTCAAAGCAAATAAATTAACTTTTTACACGAAAAAATTGGGATGTCTATCTCATGAGAGGATTAAAGGGGAAAACAGCCTTAATTACAGGTGCAACATCAGGAATTGGACAAGCGATCGCGATTCGACTTGCTCAGGAGGGTTGTCATGTCGCGATTAATTACCGTCGTAATCCGGAATCTGCGGAGGATACCCAAACAAAAGCGATGGAAAAGGCTTGTAATCAGCTGGAAAATTGTGGTGTGCGATCGCTGCTTGTCCAGGGGGATGTGTCCCAGGAAGCTGATATCATCAGGATGGTGGAAACTACCGTCGAGAAATTGGAGAGTTTGGATATTTTAATTAATAATGCGGGAATTCAGACCGAAAGTCCCTCCCATGAAGTAGAAATGACAGATTTCGATCGGGTGTTAAATGTAAATCTGCGTGGAGCTTTTCTGTGTGCGAGGGAAACGATTAAGCATTTATTAGCCACTAATCGTCCGGGTGTGATTATTAATATTTCTAGTGTGCATGAAATTATACCTAGACCCTTCTATGCTAGTTACTCTATCAGTAAGGGGGGAATGGGTAATTTAACCAAAACCCTAGCCTTGGAATATGCTCACCAGGGAATCCGTGTCAATGGGATTGCTCCTGGTGCAACAGTGACACCAATTAACGATGATTGGACAAATGACCCGGAAAAACGGGCTGTGGTGGAAAGTCATATCCCGATGGGAAGGGCGGGAACTACGGAGGAAATGGCGGCGGCAGTAGCATTTTTAGCATCGGATGAGGCTGCCTATATTACTGGACAGACTTTATTTATTGACGGTGGTTTGACCCTGTATGCAGACTTCCGTGAAGCTTGGTCTGCGTAGGTGAGGGGAGTATGGGGAAGACATGCTCATATCAGAATTTTCGCCAAATGGTATCGGATATGGGGTTTTGAGCGTAGATATCTGTAACACCAAACAACTATAAAAAACCCGATTTCATCGAATTTGTTAATTCAAAAGGTGTTGCTGAATTTGGGTATGAATTATAATTTTTTACATTTTGGATTAAAACCACAATCATCTCTACGTAGCAATGCTACGTCTCTACACAACACGACGTAAAATTTTCAATTCATACTTGTATTCGCAACGCCATCCAAAATCTAAAATCTAAAATCCAATGACTGTCGAAGAAACAAGATTAGAACAAGACCGTTCCCGTGTAGCTTATTGGCGACGTTGGGGTCCCTATTTGAGTGAGCGTCAATGGGGTACGGTACGAGAAGACTATAGCAGTGATGGGTCAGCGTGGGATTATTTTCCCCATGACCAAGCGCGATCGCGTGCTTATCGTTGGGGTGAGGATGGTATCGGTGGGATTTCTGATAATCACCAGCGTATATGTTTTGCGATCGCGTTGTGGAATGGTCAAGACCCGATTTTGAAGGAGCGAATTTTCGGTTTGTCGGGTCCGGAGGGTAATCATGGGGAGGATGTGAAGGAATATTATTTTTATTTGGATAATGTGCCTTCCCATGCGTATATGCAGTATCTCTATAAGTATCCCCAAAGGGCTTTTCCCTATGAAGAGTTGGTACGGGTGAATCGGGAACGGGGTTTCCATGACCCGGAATATGAGTTGATGGATACGGATATTTTTGAGGGGAATGAGTATTTTGATGTGTTTGTGGAATATGGGAAATCCTCTCCGGAGGATATATTAATTCAAGTTCGGGTAATTAACCGTTCTGATACTCCTAAGTCTTTGCATTTGTTACCAACTCTATGGTTTCGTAATACCTGGTCATGGTTTAAAAATGGAGAAAAACCCCTGTTAAAACAAGTTTTGGGAAATGAGCAGGTTGTCTATGCATCTCACCCAACTTTGGGGGAATACTGGTTCTATAGCCATGCTGCGGATGATTTACTGTTTACGGAAAACGAAACTAATCAGCAACGTTTGTTTGGGGTTGGGAATTCCAGTCCCTACGTGAAGGATGGTATTAATGATTATGTTGTGGAGGGACGTAAGGAAGCGGTAAATCCGAAGCGGGAAGGTACTAAGGTCGCTGCTTACTATTTCCGGGAATTTGCACCGGGGGAAGAACAGGTATTTCACTTGCGTTTGACAAATCAGTCACCGCAAACCTGTCAACAACCCTTTGGGGAGGAGTTTATCAGTACCTTTCACCAGCGACAACAGGAAGCAGACGAGTTTTATCAACGAATTTTAGGTCATTCCTGTGATCCAGATACCCAAAGGGTGCAACGACAAGCTTTTGCCGGATTATTGTGGACAAAGCAATATTACCATTATGTGGTGGAGGACTGGTTAAAGGGGGATGACAATCAACCTCGACCCCATCGTCACTACCTGCGGAATCGGGAATGGCTGCACCTATTTAATGATGATATCTTGTCCATGCCGGATAAATGGGAATTTCCCTGGTATGCAGCTTGGGATTTAGCTTTTCATATGATTCCCTTTGCGCTGATTGACCCGGATTTTGCCAAACGTCAACTGAGTCGCTTAACACGGGAATGGTATCTCCATCCTAACGGACAAATGCCAGCCTATGAATGGCATTTTAGTGATGTGAATCCACCAGTCCATGCTTGGGGAACCCTGCGAGTTTATCAAATTGAGAAGGAAATCTACGGTCGTGCAGACCGGGAATTTTTAGAAAGGGTGTTTCAAAAGCTACTTTTAAACTTTACTTGGTGGGTGAACCGCAAGGACGAAAACGGTAATAACCTCTTTGAAGGGGGATTCCTGGGATTGGATAATATTGGGATTTTCGATCGCAGTTCCCAAATGCCCACTGGGGGATACCTAGAGCAATCAGACGGTACAAGTTGGATGGGAATGTACTGCTTGAATATGTTAGATATTGCCCTAGAACTAGCCGAAACCAATCCCGTTTATGAAGACATCGCTAGCAAATTTTTCGAGCATTTTCTCTATATTGCGGATGCCACGAATCACATGGGAGGTGAGGATATTCACTTATGGGATGACACTGACCAATTCTTCTACGATGTCCTCCATACCGCTAACAACGAACGTCACCACCTCAAAGTTCGGTCAATGGTGGGATTAATTCCCTTGTTTGCCACCACCATATTACCTGCATCCATCTTTGCCAAATTCCCCGACTTCAAACGACGCTTCGACTGGTTCGTCGCTAACCGTCCCCAACTTCAGGAAAATATCGCCTCCCTTGTAGCCGAAAATGCCACAGGTTGTCACATGTTAGCGATCGCCAGTCCCGAACGCTTAAAGAAAATCCTGCAACGGATGTTAGACGAGAAAGAATTTTTGAGTGATTATGGAGTGCGATCGCTTTCCCGTTACCATGCAGAACATCCCTACACTTTCTGTGTCGGTGGACAAACCTATCAAGTCGGTTATGAACCCGCAGAATCCACCAACGGCATGTTTGGTGGTAATTCTAACTGGCGTGGTCCGGTGTGGTTTCCAGTTAATTATTTATTAATTGAATCATTACAAGAGTTTCATCGTTTTTTAGGCGAAGACTTTACCGTAGAATACCCCACCGGCTCTGGTATATATTGCACCCTTACTGAAGTCGCCACGGATATATCCCAACGTCTAACCAATATTTTCCTTCGTAATTCAGAGGGATATCGTCCCGTCCACGGTCATCGTCACCAATTCCAAACCGACCCCCATTGGCGTGACCTCATTCTATTTTACGAATATTTCCACGGCGACAACGGCTCCGGTTTAGGAGCAAACCATCAAACCGGTTGGTCTGCCCTAGTTGCGACGTTAATCGGTAATTTGGTCAAGTAAAGACGCGATAGATGTAGAGACGCGATATATCGCGTCTCTACCAAAATCATTTGACACACCAATAGGGGGGCACCATGAATTTAACCACATCACTTGTAAAAAATATCCACCATGCCCGCGCTCGCCTCGGTGAATGTCCGGTGTGGGATGACCGCAACAAGTGCCTGTACTGGGTAGATATATATAATCATCGCCTTCACCAACTAGAGCCAAGTACGGATAACAATCGTTGCTTTGATGTTGGGGATATGGTGAGTGCGATCGCAATTATTGATGAGAAGCAATTACTTTTAGGATTACGCGATCGCTTGGCTATCCTAAATATCCAAACAGGTGCGATCGCCACCAAATGTCAGATCCAATTTGACCATGTTAGTACCCGTCTGAATGATGGTAAATGTGACCTCCAGGGACGGTTTTGGATTGGTTCCGTCAGTGAAGAACCTGCTGCTGCATCCCTGTACCGTTATGACCCTGATGGTTCCCTCCAGGTGATGGAAACCGGATTGACAATTTCCAATGGTTTAGGTTGGAGTCCTGACGGTAAGGTATTTTATTTAACCGACTCCGCCGAAAAGCAAATTTACGCCTACGATTTTGATGGGGAAACAGGGAAAATTTCCCACCGACGGGTTTTAATTGATTTAGCAGATGAACCAGTTGAACCCGACGGATTAGCCATAGACCAACAGGGAAATCTTTGGTCAGCTTTGTGGGATGGTTGGGCGATCGCTTGTTTTGACCCCACAGGAACAGAAATCCAGCGTTTGCAATTACCAGTCCAGCGTCCTACCTGTCCCTGTTTTGGTGGAGCGAATTTAACGGATTTGTATATTACCTCCGCATCTGTCGGTCTCTCGCAAACAGAAATTCAACGGGGATTTTATGCAGGGGATGTATTTCATGTCTCTACAACTATCCCAGGAATGATGATTTCTGCATTTTTAATTCGTAATTCGTTGTAATAGCCTACGGCAATCCGCTTCGCGTCTACGTAATACCCGCTACGCGGGAAGCAAGCTACGTAATTTGTAATTCGTAATGGTTTCTGGTATTGCTTAATTCAACAATCTAGATTTAACAATGATTTTGTAGATTTTGTCTGATGCTTATTTTTAGAGAATTGGTATCACCCAAAATCCAAAATCTAAAATCCAAAATCTAAAATCCAAAATCTAAAATCCAAAATCGAATAATCCAAAATCTAAAATCTAAAATCGAATAATCCAAAATCCAAAATCCATAGACGCACGTAGTGCGGCTTCCCGTAGGGTAATCCAAAATCGAATAATCTAAAATCTAAAATCTAAAATCGAATCATGCGAAGATTATTAATGCACAGTCCCATTGCTGTCGCGGTGATGTGGATTATCGCCTACCTATTCATCATTCTATTCCCCTTACTAGTCCTCCTATTCCATCCTGCTCCTACTGGACGGGGTTTCTGGATTGAATTTTCCGTTGCTCTGGGATTCATTGGATTAGCAATGATGGCATTACAATTTGTCCTCACTGCTCGAGTTAACCGCATTGAATCCTCCTATGGTATCGATATCCTCATCCAATTTCACCGCTATACCTCCATTGTCGCCTTTGTGATGGTGGTGGTACATCCGGTAATTTTATTTATTGTTGAACCAGAAACCCTACAATTATTAAACTTTCCAGAAGCACCTTGGCGAGCGAGAATGGCTGTTGTGGGAACTATAGCCTTTTTGGTCATGGTTGTCACCACAATTTGGCGTAAGCAGCTAAAAATACCCTACGAACCTTGGCGAGCCATCCATTCCATTTTAGCAGTGGTTGCAGTCGGATTCGGCTTTGGTCATGCAGTTGGCGTTGGAAATTATCTGAGTTTGTTCTGGAAAATTTTACTTTGGTCAGTGATGATGGCGATCGCACTCTGGTTAATTATCTATGTGCGTCTTGTCAAACCCTGGTTAATGACTAAACGTCCCTACATCGTAGAAGCTGTCACCCCTGAACGGGGTGATGTGTGGACACTGACATTACGTCCTTTAGGTCATGATGGTTTTACCTTCCACCCCGGTCAATTTTCCTGGTTGACCCTCAATATCACTCCCTTGAGTATGCGTGAACATCCCTTTTCCATGTCATCCAATGGCGATCGCGCTGATCAAATCGCATTTGGGATTAAAGCTCTGGGGGATTTTACCAAACGAATCAAAGACGTAAAACCGGGAACTAAAGCTTACCTGGATGGTCCCTACGGTGTTTTTACCACGGAACGCTATTGGGATAGCGCTGGATTTGTTCTCATTGCTGGTGGAGTCGGTATCACCCCTATGTACAGTATTCTCCTCACCGCTAGCGAACGTAAGGATGATCGTCCTTTTCTTTTAATCTATGCTGCTCCTTCCTGGGAAGATATTACCTACCGGGAAGAATTGGAGGCTTTAAAAAGTCAACTGGATTTAACAATTGTTTATGTACTGCGCAAAGCCGACGAAAATTGGGGAGGAGAAACAGGTTATGTGGACAAAGACCTCCTGAAGCGTCATATTCCCATCCACCGCGGTAGTCGTCAATACTTTATCTGTGCAGCACCAGTGATGATGGACGCAGTAGAAAGAGCCTTATTTGAATTAAATGTCCCCGTCACCAATGTCCACATGGAACACTTTAACTTAGCTTGAGATGGAAAGGAGAAAAAATGCGTTACAGTATAATGTTACAACTAGTTGCTGCTACTACCTTAGTTCTTGTTGGTGGAGCGGCCATATTTGCTTGGATACAAAACCGCACCCTCGACACACCAGTAGAGTCCAAAACCCATGTCCTACACACCTCAAACCAACCGTGAATGGTGGTCCCAACGCTGGTTAGAATTACTTGATTCCTACCGTTTCAAAAAAAGACTCGAACGGGGACGTATTTATGCACGGGAAGGAAACGTTCTCAGTATCGAATTTCAAGGAGCTAAAGTATTAGCAAAGGTTCAAGGTAGCGAACCCGAACCCTATCGGGTTTCCCTTTCCCTGGACCAATTTGACGGTGAACAATGGGATTTTGTGATTGAAACCATGCTGCAAAAATCTATCTATGCAGCTAAACTTTTGGCAGGGGAAATGCCACAAAATATCGAAGAAGTATTTACTCAAAATGGTTTGTCCCTATTTCCCTTTACTTTAGGAGATGTCCACAGTCACTGTACCTGTCCAGATAAAGCGAATCCTTGTAAACATATCGCCGCAGTTTACTATCAATTAGGTGATCGGTTTAGTGAAGACCCGTTTGTATTGTTTCAATTACGGGGACGGGATAAGGAGAAAATTATTCAAG
>CALJJQ010000033.1 GCA_937973965.1 uncultured Calothrix sp.
AGATAAATCAAGTTGGCTCTGGATTATTTGAGGTGGTAAATATCTAGATTGAACTTGATTTTTGTAATTGCAAGGGTGAATTTACGATTACAAAGCTTCCCATCAGGCATCAAACTCAAGTAAAGCGGTATGAGCGATCGCACAAATTATCCATTCCCAGAATTCAGGACTATGATTTTCCCGAAGGACCTTAAAGATACTGACTAGATTTAATTTAAACTCCCGTATCCTCAGAGGATGTTTCTCAAGTATTTATTATCACTATTTTGACTATCGTCCTGACCCTGGACATGGGTTTATAAAGCTGATTTTTCCTTCAAGAGTACAGACGCGATATGTCGCCTTTCTCCCTATTGCCGTACAGACGCGACAAGTCGCGTCTCTTCCTGCTCCCAAAAACGATAATTCAAGTATGAAAAATGACTTTTTCAACAACCTCTTAAACAAAGCTACAAATTTTGTACCCATTCCCGTATTAACTGATTAACCACTTTTGGGACTTCATCATGGGGACAGTGACCTGCATTGACAAAATGCTCAGTTAGGTCTGGATAATAGGTTTTGAATTGCTCTGAGCGAAGACGGGAATTCATCCACGGATCACCTTCTCCCCAAATTAACATTAATGGTAGTGTTAATTGTTGGAGTAAAATATCAACTTTTTCTCCCTGTCGGTTGCTAAATAAACCTGAAAAGACATCAAATGCACCGACATCACAGGAAGGACGATGGATATCCGCAACTAATTCATCGGTAATTGCAGAGTGGTCAAGATAAACTTTTTTCAAAGTCCGACGAATTACCCAGGGATTACGCAGGTATTGAAATAATAAATATTGGGAAATCCGCCGTTGAAACACCCATTTTGCGCTATTGCCAACAAGTTTCTGAATTAGTGTCGGATTGGGTCTAAGTTGGTTGGGAGGTGCGCTAAATGGCCCCGCACTATTGAGTAAAATAACACCTTTTGCCGCCTCTGGACATTGAGCCGCTAAACATAAACTTGCATAACCACCCAGAGAATTTCCAGCCAATACCGCAGGTTCGCCTATAATTTGGGTAATAAAATCATACAGTTGGTCTCGCCATAAATCCCCACCATATTCTAGCTTTGGTTTCGCAGACCTGCCATACCCCAACAAATCTATGGCGTAAACGGCAAAATCATTTTGTAAACCATGAATATTTTTACGCCAGTGGTCAGTAGATGCACCGAAGCCATGCACCAGTAGCAACGGTGGGTGGGTGAGTTGTTTATTTCCGGCTTGGACATAGTAAACATTATGACCTCGCCATTGCCAGTATTCTCCGGGGATTGTGGGGATAGAGGTTGGTTTGATGGTCTGCATTTTGCAAAGATATATTAAGCCATTTTTAATAATTGTAAAGCATCTTTGTTGTAAAGGTAATCTCTGTAGGGAACAAAAGCTTGCAAAGTGTTATACTTCAAGACTTGCAATCAGGATAAACTCAGGTCTTGCGTCGTCCGATAAGGTTGTGGGGATTTAAGAGGATGTTTTAAAAGTGGGGGCTGTTGTAAAAAGGTATCAACTCCAATGTAAAACGGTATAAGTTGTAAGCCTTGAGCAACGGATTAACTTTCCTTCTACTCCCTACTCCCTAATTCCCTATGAGTTTTAGGGTTTTGTGAGAAATGGGGGGTAAGTCTTCAAAACAATACAAAAATACTTAATAAATAGATCAAAGTCCCATCTCCTCACCCCTCTCCACTCCTACCTCCTGTATTCTATTTCCTACATCCTACCCCTCTCCATGCCTTCGCTGATGCCATTTCCAGGCATGGGAAATAATATCATCCAGGTTCGGGTACTTTGGTTCCCAACCGAGGATTTGTCGAGCTTTTTCACCGCTACCAATTAAAGCCGGGGGGTCTCCAGGACGGCGATCGCATGTTTTCACTGGAATCGGTTTTCCGGTAACGCGCTGGGCTGTTTCAATCACTTGTTTTACGGAAAAACCGTTGCCGTTACCCAAGTTAAATACGGCACTAGGATAGTCTTTCAATAAATATTCTAAACCCAAAACATGTGCATCCGCTAAATCACTGACATGAATATAATCTCGAACACATGTACCATCGGGTGTATCGTAATCCGTACCAAAAATCGAGACAGAATCACGTATTCCTAAGGCTGTTTGTAACACTAACGGGATGATGTGGGTTTCTGGATTGTGGTCTTCCCCTAACAAACCATTGGGGTCTGCACCGGCTGCATTAAAGTAACGGAAGCGGACTGATTTTAAGCCGTAGGCGGTGTCAAAATCGGTGAGAATACGTTCCACCATTAACTTGCTTGCACCGTAGGGATTAATCGGATTTTGGGGGTGGTCTTCAGGAATCGGCACAACTACGGGGACACCGTAGGTTGCACAAGTTGAAGAAAATACAAATTTATTTACATTGGCAGCTAACATCGCTTCCAACAGCGTAATTGTACCGATAACGTTATTACGGTAATATTTTGCCGGGTCAGATACGGATTCACCTACGTAGGCATAGGCGGAGAAATGCATGACAGCAGAGATATCACGGGTGCGAAAAACCTCATCCAGTAGACCGCGGTCATTAGTATCCCCGACTACCAATTCCGTCTGTAATACGGATTCAACCAGGTCCCGATGTCCGTAAACGAGATTATCAAGAACTACCACATTGTACCCGGCTTTTTTCAGGGCAAGTACGGTATGGGAGCCGATATATCCAGCGCCTCCAGTGACAAGAATGGTAGGCTTTTGGGGCGACATATTTTTTCCTTTTTAGCTATGGGTACTCAACTAATTTAATTTACTAGACACCATCGATGAATCTGGATTAAGGGGGAAAATTACAAAACAACATCACAGTTGATTAAAATTGCTCTAAAATCACTACGACGGTAGTCTTGATCTGAGTTCGGATGTGAGGAGCTATTTTGCCATTCCAGTTCAAGTTTTGTTACACTCTGGCGGTAAAATCGGTCAAATCCCAACACGTGTGAGACTGACCAAAATTCGCAGAATTGAGAGAGAATTTTATGTTTTTAATGTTAAGTCGAGTACTGTTGTGGCTGCTAATTGGTACCATTGCCTACACTCTATTCCAAAAATGGTTTCCGAATAGTAATTTCTTCGGAAAAATGATATTAATTGCGCTTATTGTAGTGTTAGCACTTTCGTTTGTGAATCCCAATGAACCTGCGCTAGCCTCAATTTGGCAAGTTGTCACATTTCCCCTGAAACCCTTGGGTGCTGCGATTTTATTGATGATTCTCGCAGCTCAAAAGTTAAAAGAGGGTGCAATTGGCAAACCCGGTGGAAACTATTTGGTGGCTTCGTTATTAATCTTATTATTTGCTAGTACACCTGCTTTTGGCTACTTCCTATTCCGTCTTCCCCTTGCGACTGGGACAAATCCCGTGGTCAGCGAAGTACAAGTGGCCCAACTTCCCAGTAATTCCCTCGCAACAGCACCTGGTATTAATGGCAGCACAATAGTGGCAGATATGAATCTGAGAACCCCCTATCTAGCCCAAGCTCCCCAGACTACCCAGGATATTACCCGTCCCCGTCCTTTGCAGTTGAGCGATTTTGTCCCTAGCGCCCAAATGTTAAGTATTACAACCCGTGAATGGGAACGTTATTTGGCACAAATTTACTTTTTCCTGGGTGGTGGACGAAGTTAGTTGATTGAATCTGTTCTTGATCCCAATTAATGGCCGAGTCTGGATTTTGTTGGACTCGGTTATTTTTTGGATTTTGCCTACCTTCTACGTAAAACATCCAACAACTTACGAAACTCCTCTGGTATTGGTGCGGTGACTTCCAACCATTCCTGGGTGACTGGATGTTGCAACCTTAATCGCCATGCGTGGAGAGCTTGGCCGGATAATTTCACGCCAATTGAGCGTGCTGAACTATACAACGGGTCGCCCACAATTGGATGACCAATTTGGGAGCTATGGACGCGAATTTGATGGGTACGTCCAGTCTCTAATTGATAATGCATTAACGTATAATTACTAAGACGTTCTTGAATTCGCCAGTGGGTGACTGCTTCCCGACCACCTTTTTCTAAAGGGACAACAGCCATTTTTTTCCCGTCTACCGGGTGACGACCTATTGGTAAATTGATTGTGCCTGTTTCAGTTTTGGGAGCGCCATAAACTACACCTAGGTATTCACGACGAGCTGTTTTGGCTTTGAGTTGGGCTTGCAAGTGTTGATGGCTAGATTCGGTCTTCGCAACCACAATCGCACCTGTTGTATCCTTATCGAGGCGATGGACGATACCGGGACGCTGGATACCACCAATTCCGGGGAGATGGGGACAATGGGCTAGAAGGGCATTTACGAGAGTACCATTGGGGTGTCCGGGTGCGGGATGAACCACTAACCCCGCAGGTTTGTTGACGACGATGAGTTCATCGTCTTCGTAGAGGATATCTAAAGGGATATGTTCGGCTGCTAATGCCAAGGGTTCGGCTTCGGGAATAGTGACAATGATGGTATCACCAGCTTTGACGGTGATTTTCTTGGATATACAAGCTAGGTTGTTGATTGCCACCCAACCCTGTTCTATTAAACTTTGAATCCGCGATCGCGATAATGATAACCCGGATAATTCCTCTGCCAAATACCTGTCTAGTCTGTCCCCCCCAAATTCCACGTATAATTCGATTTTTTCCACGTTCTCTCTTTGATTCTATTGATTTTGAATTCTGACACCCTCTCCCTATTTATAGGCGAGGGATGGAACTAATAAGTACCTAATTACGTCTTCCGTCCATCCAAATTCTAATGTATATTTTGTATTACTAGTGTTTACTTGAGTGGAAAAAGTCACAATCACCTAGCTCCAGTTTAAGTAAGAGAGAATAAGTTTTTCAAGGCGAATTTTGTTTTTTACTAATCATCAGGTGTCGATATGAGTAAAAATAAACACGCATCAATTACTCCATTTAAGTACCTTACTTTGTTAGCTCTTCAAGATAGCTTCGCAGGTATTTTTTACTTTTTGTAAAAAATTTATTGTAATGTGAGTTTAGTCAAGTTATTTGTTGTCATAAAATTTAAACTGGTAATTTGATGGTGATGATGGTGAAGGAAAAATTGGCAATACTACACGGGAGTTACGACACAAAACTTACTACTCGATTAAACAAAACTTCAACTAAATTAAGAGGTAGTTTTTAATACTTAGCTTATCTTGTTTGAGAGTCGAGAATTGGAATTTGACCTATATAACTGAATTGATAACCGGAGGAAGAGGAGTAATTATTGATACTTCTTATCCGCATCTAAACCTGTAACCAGAAAGCAAGAAAAAACCTGATTTATTTTCCATCTAGCTTACTTCCTGCGTAGCAGGTGTACACAATAATAATGTGTTGTTATCAAAAAGACTATATTCAGGGTGTCTAAGTAACGGGTGCAAAAATCCTAATTCCAGATCAACATGCTCAAGGGCATGGGTTGTGGTGTACATCTATGAATACAGTGGCAGCATAATATCCGAAATTATTCGGGGTAAAAGTTAAAATTATGCTCCTAGTCGGAGCAAAAATTTGATTTTTTTAATCGGTGGTTTAACTAGAATAAATCCCATCCCCAGTCACTTGTGTTTCCTATTTAGCAAGCAAAGTTATCTGAATATGATATAGGTTTATATATATCAAGTATCAAGCAGACTGCTATCAATTAATTCTCTAGTTAAATTATCCACAAATGGTAATTTATATTCAAAAAAACTATTATGCAAACCCTTCCAATTGGTAGATATCGCTTTTTTCAGAGGTTGCAACCGATATCAGTCCTCAATCAAATTATCAGTAAAAAAACGAGTGGGTGTCTACAAGTATTTAGTGCTTCCGGCACCTGGTTAATATATCTTGAGGAAGGGAAAGTTATTTATGCCTGTTATGGGGATAATATGCTAGATACTTTGCTGAGTAAACTGCAAATACTCAGGAAAAAAATCCCAACATTAAATGCAGAAGTATATCAAAGAATCAAAACAATTTTTGATACATCAATTGATAATAAAGCTATTCCCTATCTAGATTATTTGGCGATTTGCTGGTTAGTAAATCGCAAACATCTCACTTGCCAACAAGCAAAATTATTAATTGAAGAATTAGCATTAGATGTTCTCACCTCTATTTTAAAAATTCAAGAAGGTAGCTACGAAATTACGGCTAACTCAGCTTTAGAAAATATACCTCAATTTTGTCAGCTAGATTTAAGTGCATTAATTGCTAATTCTCGAAGTAGGGTGGAACATTCAAAAAAATCGACAGATGTATCTGCAAGAAAAACCCCTCAGCAAGATTTACACACAGCAACGGAGTCATCCCATCAGCACCATAGTAAAATCGGAAATCAGGGGACAGAATATCATCCTGAAAATCAGAAGCAAGTATATACAATTCTATGTATTGATGATAGTTTAACTGTCTTAGCTGCAATCCAGCGCTTTTTAGACGAACAGATATTTCGCGTTGTCACCATTAGCGAACCAGTTAAAGCTTTAATTCAAATTATTCGTCTCAAACCAGATTTAATTTTATTAGACGTGGGAATGCCAAATTTAGATGGCTATGAGTTGTGTGGATTAGTACGTAAACACGCACACTTTAAACATACACCAATTATTATGGTGACAGCACGCACGGGATTAATTGATCGCGCTCGTGCAAAAATGTTAGGTGCATCTGGTTATTTAACTAAGCCATTTACACAAGCTGATTTGTTAAAAGTTATATTTCACCACCTATCTTAACTCCCATCTCTCACAAAATCTCTCAGATAGGGAGGAGGAGAGACGCGACATGTCGCGTCCGTACGGGAATAGGGATTAGTTGTCATGTACTGCTTACACCAGAAGCGTAGTGCAGTTTCTCGTTGAGATGAAAGTGATTTTTTCCCACTCTCTCCTCCCAACTCCCGACTCACTTTCAAGTCAAAAATATAAATTAGACTTAATCACTCCTAAAATCCAAATAATCTGTCAATATCTTGGACTACCGAAGTACCGTGACGGGGATTGATTTGTAATGACCTTCTGTCTCCAGAAAGTTGATAGGTTAGGGGTGGGGATTGGGTAAGACGGGTTTTTACTTCTTCTGTAAATAGGGGATTGGGATTTTTCTCCATTAATGCTTGTATTGCGATCGCACGTTGGGATATAGTGGGAACGAAAGGATTGGATTCAGGGGGAGTAAGGCGAGCTAAAACCTCCATTGCCCGTAAACAACCTCCGCGTTCAAAACCAGCACGAACCGATGCGAAATAGGCAAATTCATCGACTGCTAGTTGTTGCTGATGACCACGTTGCTGAAGATACTTGTCTAGTTCTTTGATTCTGGTTTCGATAGTTTGTTCGACCTGTCTTTGGGAATCACGACGACGATGGTTAGGGTTGCTGATAATTCCCCCTACCAAATCACCCACTAATCCCGGCAAAAGTCGATTCGCGATCACACCACCAACCGTTCTCATCACTGAACCTGTGGAATTGCGTCGCTGTTGGCTGGAGAGGGAATTTTCAACTTCACTGCGAATTTGACGAATGTAGTCATTGCGTAGTTCTTCTGTGATGGGAAGATGCTGTTGGATATGCTGTCCCATCTGTTGAGCAACAACACAAGCTAAAGCGGAAGCATCTCCAGGAATCCGGGAGAGTAGATTCTGGGGAATCACAATGGAATTTGTCCCCCGATTTAACTGGTTAACTTGGGATTCCGGTACAATTGTCACTTGCCAAGTCTGATTGTCATAACCGTTAGTCCGGGCAATCCTTTCCACAATTCGATACAGAGTGTACAGTTCCGTAGGTAATTCGTTGCGAGCGGTTGCAAAAGGAATTGTTGCAGATGTTGCTACTGGGGTTTCAGCCAATACAGACCTCAAAGGTACAAGCGTTGAGAGTGAGAATGATAATAATATTCCTAGAGCAATATGGGGTTTCCGGATCAAGTTTAACATAGCTGGTTAAAGATAGGTAATAAGAAAGCGATCGCAAAACAACATCAAAAACAATGCGACAGATGGATTGTGTCTGTAGAGACGTAATATATTACGTCTCCGTCTCCACGTTTTTGAATCGGCATTAGTACAATTGAGCAATGGGAGTCAGGGATTGTTCCAAAAATAGATGAAGAACATGTATCAAAATAGCAAATTTTTAGCAGGGAAATATATGTATTATTACGCAGGCAGACTAGGGTGATTCGCTCAAATACATCCTCAAACAATAACCCTACTCTTGTCCCACATGTGAACCAAAAATAATTGCAACCCAATATAGATCCCCACAAACGCGCGTCACGCAAGCTGCTGATAAAGACAGATATTTCTCCCCCAACTTCCCCAGCATCCCCAGCATCGGGTATCCTGTATCTTGTATCCTTAACCTCACATCGTCATGAATCAGGGTAAAATTGGAGTTGCCGTTGTTGGCACAGGTTTTGGACAAAAGGTTCATATTCCAGCTTTTCAAGCCCATCACCGCACTGAAGTAGTTGCAGTTTACCATCGCAACATCGAAACAGCCCAAAAAATCGCCACAACTCAGCATATACCCCATGCTTGTGATTCCCTGTCAGATATTTTGACCCTGGGGGAGGTGGATGCAGTGGCAATTTCCACACCCCCATTTTTACACTATCCAATGGCAAAAGCCGTATTAGCAGCGAAAAAGCATTTATTGTTGGAAAAACCGACCGCTTTGAACCTGGCAGAAGCCAAGGAATTGTATCAACTAGCACAAGTAGCACAGGTCGTTGCCACAATGGACTTTGAATTTCGCTTCGTTCCTGCTTGGCAATATTTTGCCCAGTTATTACAGCAGAAATTGGTGGGTGAAATTCGCTTGGTCAAAATTGATTGGCTAGGTTCTTCCCGTGCAGATGTCACCCGTCCTTGGAATTGGTACTCCTGTCGGGAGATGGGTGGAGGAGCATTAGGTTCCCTTGGGTCCCATGCTTTTGATTATATTTACTGGTTATTTGGGGGGGTAAAACGTTTAAACGCTCATTTCACAACCGCAATACCCCAACGTCTTGATCCGCAGACAGGGGAATTTAAACCAGTGGATAGCGATGACACTTGCATGTTGTCTTTAGAACTCGTCGATGGAACCCCGTGTCAGGTGTCGATTAGTGCGGTGGTTCATGCATCCCGTCCCCATTGGTTGGAGGTGTATGGGGATAGGGGGACATTAGTATTAGGAAGTGAAAATCAGAAAGATTATATTCATGGATTTCGGATTTGGAATGTGCAACCAGGAGAAAAGCCGATAGAAATGGAGATACCCAGTCATTTGTTGTTTCCCCATGATTACCCAGACGGGAGAATATCGGCATTTTTGCGGGTGGTGGATAATTGGGTACAGGGAATAGACAGGGGTGAACCAGTAATTCCCGGATTGCGTGAAGGGGTATATTCCCAATTATTAATGGATTTAGCCCAAGAATCAAATTTGCGATCGCAATGGGTAGATGTTCCAGAAATCATATAGCCAGAATACAGAATACAAATTGAAAATTTCTTGTAGAGATATAGCAATGCTACGTCTTGTAAAACCGTTTTTTGAATCGTTATAAATAATCCCCAATCCGTCTTGGAAAGTTTGCTGGAAGAATAAATCTCCCCGAAGTTTACCGGAAAGAAAATCTTCCCGGTAACTTCTCTTACCCAACTTTCCGCAAAATCCAATTTAGGGTATTACTACCGGAGCAAAGCATTATCCAGTCTGTATCTTAATACCGTTTTAGTTTGCTGTTGATACATTTAGGAGACCAGGGGATGCAGGGGAAGTAAATGTATCAAAATTTTAGTGAAATGATTTTAGAGGATGTTTGTCAAGTATTAAAATCGATTTTTAAAACATCCTCTTACAGACATATAGCAATCCGATTTCAGTGGTGAAAAATATTGGTTTTGGTTGTACTCTACGGTAAGTTTTATCCTAGAGAAGTCGCGCTATGCGGTCTACATCTATGGCTGTTTACTGTCAACGCTTAACAGTCAACCACCCTACATGTAAGATTTTACAAATAATTTAGGATTACGATAGCATTTAAATCATCTCTTTGTAGCTTGATAAAAGCGAAGCAGTGAAATTGTGCATAGTGCATCTATAAAAATTATTCCAAATCCAAAAGATAGATGAACCTGAATTATAACGATAAGTCGGAATAATTAATCCAGCGACTAAAGCACCCCACCAACTTAAACAGGATTAATTAATAAATCATTGGTGACAATCTGCAAAATACTTCACACTTAGAATATTATCGGCACTTTAATATTCATTGGATACCCAAAAAATAATTTATAATTTCTTTAATTATTGGTCATTTATCGGAAGTTTAAATTTACATGAATTTCACAAACTCACCATTATTACCAATACAATCAATTCTGAAGATAAGCTACATCTATCAACAGAATAAGACTAGAAGTTGATTGGTAATTTCTCCGGAAAGATGCAAAATATTAGTTAGTCCAGAAATCAAAATCAACTATTTTATGACAAAAGCGATACTCAGTAAACTTTGCATCGGGTTGACTGTAACATTTATCATAGCTATTTCCCCAGCATACGCAGGAAATATGATTAATCCAGAGAAAATATTTACAACTAACTGTGCAGGATGTCACATTAATGGCGGTAATATAGTGAGGCGAGGGAAAAACTTGAAAATCAAAACATTAGAGAGGAACGGCTTTGATAATGTGGATGCGATCGCGCAATTAGTTACTAACGGCAAGAATAACATGTCCGGCTATCAAGACCGTCTAACAGTGGAAGAAATCCAAGCGGTCTCGGAGTATGTACTGACACAAGCGAAAAATGGTTGGAAATAAGGTAGGAGACAGAATACAGGAGTAACCTCTTAACACCCAGTAATCAGTAATCCAAAATCAAATAATCCAAAATCCAAAATCCAAAATCCAAAATCCAGATGACTTTTCCTCAATCCAGTCGATTACAATTTACCCCTGATTTAAACATCTGTCGTCTGTTGAATGGAATGTGGCAAGTTTCCGGAGGACACGGACGCATCAACGCTAATTCAGCTATTGAGATGATGTTTAAATACCATGATGCAGGATTTACCACCTGGGATTTAGCAGACCATTATGGACCTGCGGAGGATTTAATCGGTGAATTCCGTCGTCAGTTGATTAAAACCCGTGGGGAAGAAGCTTTATCATCCATACAAGCCTTTACCAAATGGGTTCCCCGTCCTGGTAAAATGACACGGGAAATAGTCGAGAAAAATATTCAAATTTCCCTACGTCGCATGGATGTTCCCAGTTTAGATTTGCTCCAATTTCATTGGTGGGATTATAGCGACAGTAATTACCTTGATGCCTTAAAATTTATGGCAGATTTACAGGCAGAGGGGAAAATAAAGCATTTAGCCCTGACTAACTTTGACACCGAACACTTAGAAATTATTACCGCAGCCGGAATTAAAATTGTTTCTAACCAAGTGCAATTTTCCCTGGTTGACCGTCGTCCAGAAGTTGCGATGGTGCAATTTTGCCAACAGCACAACATCAAATTATTCACCTATGGAACATTATGTGGTGGATTTTTATCTGAGAAGTATTTAGGCAAATCGGAGCCAAATCGCTTTGGATTAGAAACAGTCAGTCAGAAAAAATATAAACAAATGATTGATGCTTGGGGAGGATGGCAATTATTTCAAGAATTACTTAATTGCTTGAAACAAATTGCCGAGAAACATCAAGTGAGTATTGCAAATGTAGCAGTGAGAGCGATTTTAGAAAACCCCAGTGTCGGTGGGGTAATTGTGGGAGCTAGATTAGGTATAGCCGAACATATTCAAGATAATCAGCGAGTATTTGACTTTGAATTAGATGGGGAAGACTGGCAGAAAATAAATGCAATTGCTAATCAATCCCGTGATTTATTTGCCATTATCGGTGACTGTGGTGATGAATATCGATAATTTCCAAAAGCCGGGTATTACTGAATACAAATATATGAATTGAAAATTGTACGTTATGTAGAGACGTGGTATTGCTACGCCTCTACGATGATTGCGATTTTAATCCAATAATGTCAATAAATATAATTCATACCCAAATTCAGCAACACCAAAACCCGAATTCTCGACCTAGATGGTTCCAATTTAAAGTTCACAGATTTCTCCTGTATACTGTATCCTGTATTCCAATACAGTTCAGTTAGACTTAAAAGCCTGATTATTGTTTAGGTTGGGTTGAAGAATGTAGAGGCAGAGCCTCGTGGAATGCGTCCCCACGCAGAGTATAGGAACGAGATAATCACGAAAACTGTGTGAACTTATGGGTTTTCAACAAAATCAACAGTCTACGCAAAGCCTCAACCCAACTTACAGTTATCTTTAACTGAATCATATTGTCCTGTATTCTTTATTCACCTCAAACAGATATGCTTCGTTTAATTGTAATTATTTTTGCCATATTCCTTTGCTGGACGGGTTACTTGATTCCAGACAGCTTAACTCAAGCTATGGCTGCGGAAACTTCTCAAAATCAACCATTTTTGTCAGCTTGTCCCCGAACACCCAATTGCGTTGTTAGTCAAGGTGCTGATTCCCAACATGCAATTGATCCGATTCCCTATCACGTGAGTCGCGAACAAGCACGGGAAACTTTACTCAAAGTTCTCAGCGTTGTTCCTCGTACAGAAGTAATTGAAAAAACCGATAAATATATCCATGCGACTAGCAAAAGCCGTATTTTTAAATTTGTGGACGATGTGGAATTTTATCTACCTGAGAATGAAAATGTGATCCATGTGCGTTCCGCTTCCCGTGTCGGGGAATCAGACTTGGGAGTGAATCGCAGACGGGTGGAACAAATTCGCTTGGCTTTGCAGGATTTGGGAATATCTTAGATTTTGGATTTTAGATTACTCTGTGGTCGATCCGCACTACGTGCGTCTATGGATTTTGGTTTTTGAATCAAGATTTATCGAATACCACATGAATTAGACGGATTGTAAACCCTATAATCCTTGTCAAGCAATAATTTTGGAAGTTAAGGTTTAAAGTGACCTCCGATTTATTGTTGTTCCTAAATCAGGTGTACTTCACCTATAAATAGGGTGCGGGATCGATGGGAGTACCACTGCGACGTACTTCAAAATGGAGGTGGGGACCAGTAGACAAACCCGTAGAACCTATATTAGCGATGATTTGTCCCCGTTGAACGTTTTGTCCTTCGTAGACATGTAACTCGCTACAGTGGGCGTACAGAGTTGTGATATCATTTCCGTGGCTGATAATTGCGGTGCGTCCGTAGCCACCGTGCCAGCCCGCAAAAATTACTACACCGGAATCGGCTGCACGGATGGTACTGCCATAACTATCGGCAAAATCGATACCACTGTGAAAGCGTTGATAGCCGAGGATGGGATGCATACGCCAACCAAAACCACTGCTAATTCTGGCGTTACTAGGGAAGGCGAAAATACCTGTACCGCTAGTAAAAGTTTGACCTAGAGCTTTAGCTGCGGCTGCCCGTGCTTGCATAGCAGCTACTTTTTCGGCTATCATTTTACCAATGGTGGCGCTATCTTCAGCTAATTTGGTTTCTGCAGCAGAGAGGGCGATTTTATCGTTGTTGAGGCGTTGGATCAGTTGGTTTTGTTGTTGAGCTTGGGCTTGAAAGTCGGCTTTTTGAGCTAGTAATTGTTGACGAATCAGTTCAGTTTCATTTTTCGCAGCTTCAACGGCGGTTTTTTGATTAAGTAGAAGATTTGCCTCGGTTGTTAATTCGGTGAGGTTTTTTTGATCACTTTCATATACAGACTTGAGGTAGCGACGACGGCGAATAAAATCGTTCAAATTTTCACTTTGTAATAAAATTGCCCAACCATGACTTTTGGGAGAACGCTGTAAAAAACGTAACCTAGCAATTGTGGCTTGTTGCCGGGAAAGATAGGCGGTTTCCGCAGCTTGGAGTTGGGTTTGTAGGGTTTTGAGTCTTTCTGTAGCGATTTTTAACCTTTGTTCACTGTCTTGGATTTGGGAATTGGTGGTTTGGAGATTGGTATTTAACCCTTGTAATCTTTTTTCCGCTTCTGTCTGTAAATTTATCAAGCGATCGCGTTCTTGGATGATTTGTTGACGTTGTTGTTGCAACTGTTGTTGTTGCGATCGCATTTGGTTGATTTCTGGTGAATTGATTTGTCCCTGTACAGGGTGGTTGAGAAATAGGGGGAGAAACACACCCACCACACAACATATAACTAAACCTAATTTCCCAAGCAAGCGGGGGATTTTCAACTGTAAGTTGTTCATGCTGATTATTCGGGAAAACATGGGCTAATGGTCATAACCCATGTATTATTCCCAAAAAAATCTGTGTTTTCACATAAATGGAGAGAAGGGAGTCGGGAGTTGGGAATGGGTGATATTAGCAAACAGATAAATTTTGTAGAGACGTAGCATTGCTACGTCTCATATAGATATGTTGCCAATATTTTGGGAATCGGTATCAAAATAAATATGTAGCATTGCTACGTCTCATGTATATACGTTGCCAACATTTTGGCAATCAATATAAAAATAAAAACGTAGAGACGACCCGTCGGGTCGTCTCTACATCAATCCAAAATTTCGATCGATTATCTACGAACGATTATTAGCTGCAACCGTTAAGACATTTTCCTGACCCGGTTTACCCAGGGGTTTTGCTGTCTTTTGATTCACACTGACCAGGACACTTCCCGCATTTCCAGCACGTATCGTTAAACTATTCTGTGCAGTCCAAGTTCGTTGCGTTCCCTGGGGTAAAACTCCCTCAAATTGGGTTTTACCATCTGCTTCAATCCGTACCCAAGAAGCATCCTTCAACGTTAAACCAACCTTCACATCTTGCACCTGGGGATTATTTGTCGTCACCAGAGCTGATTTGACTTGCGAACGAGGTTGCAATTCCTGATTGGATACTTGAATGGATTCGCGCTCTAAATTACGCGATCGCATTTCCGTGACTCCAAACAGTTGGGATAACCCTGTCACCGAGCAAAAAATTAACCCAATATAAAATAAATACAAATGTACTGAACGAATTTGACCGGAACTACCTTTCCATTTGGGTTTGAGACTAACTCGGTTCACACCAACGGGGTAACTACTAGCTAACTCTGTACCGTTTAAACCTAGGGTATCAGCGTAAATACGTATGAACCCTCGAGTGTAAATTGGTTCAGGTAACTTTTCAATATCAGCAGTTTCAATTGCTTGCAAAATCCGGTAGGGGATTTTGGTTTGCAAAATCATTTCATACAAATCGAAACCACTTGCTTCCCGTTTGCTAATTAATTGGGTGGCAATTTCTTGTAAGGCTGTAACCCTCAACTCATCTAATGAAGGAGCGGATTCGTGGTGTTGTTTCTTTTTAGTAAGCCACTTCATGGGTTTTTACTCCTTAAACCTGCAGAATCATTAATAGGAAATTGGTTACATTGATGTTTCAAATCGCTCACCTCCCAATCTGTGAGTAAGCGATAGGAACCTTCCGGTAAACTAGCCTTTCCCGGAGGATGTAACTGAATCGAACCAATCGCTGTTCGATGGAGTTCGATTACTGAATGTCCCAAAATCTCCGCCACACGGCGAATTTGGCGATTGCGACCCTCTTGGAGAATAATTTCTAACTGGGTTGATTGCGCATCTTTTTTGACTACGCGTATTCTCGCAGTTCGAGTCATTCGTCCATCGAGTTTTATACCATGTCGCCAGCGTTTCAGGGTGGACTCTGTGGGGTGTCCTTCCACTACAACACGGTAGGTTTTGGGAATACTGTGGCTAGGATGGGTTAGCCAAAATGTTAAGTCACCGTCATTGGTGAGGATTAATGCACCCGTTGAATCTGCATCCAAACGTCCAACCGGATGAATTCCCTGACCTGCTGCCAACTCTGGGGGAATTAAATCCAATACCGTTGGTCTCCCCTGGGGATCGTCACATGTAGATACAACACCTGCGGGTTTATGGAGTAATAAATAACTTAATTGGGGACGCTGGGCAATCGCAATCGCTTTGCCATCAATCGTAATGCGATCGCATTCGGGATCAACTTTTTGACCAATTTGTGCAACGATACCATTAACTCGTACACGCGATTGGGAAATCATCACTTCCGCTTGGCGACGAGAAGCTATACCCATTTGGGAAAGAAATTTTTGTAACCTCGTATCCATGTATAACAATTGACCACAAGCAAACCCAGCTAAATAAATATATCCTTTCGTTTTTCTACTGAATAGGCGCAAATGTTACAGTTGAAACTTATTTAGTAGATCAATATTCTTTTCTGTTTTATTGACACTGACTACCAATCTCATCATCCCATGACAGAACCACAAAATCATAGTTCATCCATTCGGATTGTCACCAAAGTTCTCACCCGTGCAGTTCAACTTTGGCTGCGATCGCAAGTCAGCGCCATTGATAATTTAGAAATCCAGATCGACACTAGCGATCGCCAACTTCTTTCTGGTTCGATCCCAGCTGTTTCCGTTATTGCCAGTAAAGCAATATACCGGGGAATTCATATTACACATATCAAGTTAAATGCAACAAATATTACGACAAATCTCAGCGCCGTGTTACGCGGCAAAGCCATCAAGCTACTGGAACCAGTACCTGTGTACGCAGATGCAACGTTTAGTGAGGAAGCTTTTAGGGCATCACTCGCCTCAGAAATTTTATCACCAGCCTTGCAGGAGATACTGGTTAAACTTTTACCAGAAAATTATCCAAAAACCAAGGGTATTATTTACAAATCGATCAAATTGGGGATGCAACAACTGAAAATATTCACAATTTTTGACCCAGAGGAATCTGCCATTCCCCTAGAATTTCACCTGGGATTGGAGCTTGTTAGTCAAAATATCTTACAAATCCAGGAAATTCAGGTAATTCAAGCCGGACAGATTGTTGTAGAAAACCCATCTGGTATTACTCTCAACCTTGGTTCCGATGTGGAGTTCAATCAACTCACAATCCAACCTGGGAAAATATGCTGTCAGGGAACACTGAAAATAAATCCTTGATATAAACTATCCGCATTTATCCGCAAAGGAAAACAGTATTTTCCACATGATTTTTGACATGCACCCGGAAAAAGGCAAAAGAAAATGGGGGACTAGCTGATACAGCAATATAAAACTAGAATAATCAACGGTTATAGCCCCTAATATGTAGCGACCATTGGGTAAACCATATTACGCTGTTCCCAATCAAACAACCAACTGTTCAATCATCCGATTAGCTTGGGATGCGTAGCTACCTCCAAAAAGGTTGAAATGATTGAGGATATGGTAAAGGTTATACAGGATTTTCCTCCGTTCGTACCCCGCTTCCAGGGGATAAGCTTCTTGATAGGCTTGATAAAATACACGGGGAAACCCACCAAATAATTCAGTCATGGCGATATCGACTTCCCGATCACCGTAATAGGTAGCAGGGTCAAAAATAATAGGTTCTCCCTCCCCAGAAAAACCCACATTACCTCCCCATAAATCCCCGTGTACTAGGGATGGTGTAACTTCATGTCCGCTCAAAATGTCGGCGATGCTTGCAAGTAATTTATCTGCCAAGGGAAATCTTGCTCCCCGTTTGTGAGCTAATTCCAACTGGTATGCTAGTCGCTGTTGGGTATAAAATTCTATCCAGCTTGGGTTCCAAGTGTTAATTTGCGGGGTGGAACCGATGGTGTTGTTGCGTTGCCAACCGAATCCTTTATCACTTGTGACACGATGCATTGCAGCCAAATTCCGTCCCATTCTTTGCCAAGCATTATTATCTCCTCCCTTTATCTCCAGATATTCAAGAATCAGATAGCTCTGAGTAGCGGATATTCCCCAGGCTATGGGTTGGGGGACACGAATTGTTTGGGTTGCGAATATCTCTTGTAAACCTAAATATTCGGCTTCAAACATGGCAATTTGGGAAGCCTGATTGACTTTGACAAAATACGTATTTTCACTATCACTAATTGTATAGCTTTGATTAATACAACCACCGCTCAAACTGCGACGTTGATGAGTTTGAAAGTTTTTGCCTTGAATTTTGCTAATCTGCAGGTCGATATTTTTCCACATAGTACTAATTCGTAATTCGTAATTCTTAATCACCCAAGTTGCTGGTTATAAAAGAATTTCGATTTTTAAGTACAAAATCTAAAATTTTTGTGTCTAAAAATATAGGGAAATAAATAATGTATCACCTTGATACAATTTTGATATATTTATAGGCACTAACTGGTAACTTACGTTAATTCTTAATAATATTACTTGGTGTGCAAGCTACGTCAGTAAGTCGGTGTTAGAAAATCAAGGTATGTCCGAGACGAGTGCAATGCAGTGAAAGGTAGCAATCTCAAGGCTTTGAATATTTTTTGCAATCCTTTACGTAATCAGGTTTATTTGTAATGGCTAAACTAAAGGCAAAAGCAACAACTTGGGGATGAATCCGGGGGGATTGATGGCAAAATATCCAGTAATTGCGATCGCAAACCCCGCCTATTTTTGACCGCGAAAAAGACCACTATCAATTAGTTCATGTTGGTTGGAGTAACAAGCGTCGGGTTTACGGTTGTGTGTTACATTTGGATATCATCAATGAGAAAATTTGGATTCAACATGATGGTACAGAAATAGGAATTGCTAATGAATTAGAAAAGTTAGGTGTTCCAAAACAAGATATTGTTTTGGGATTTCATTCTCCATATAGTCGTCAATTTACCGATTATGCAGTCGGTTAATCAAGTAAAAAGTAAGAAAATGAGGTTGGGTGGCCACTACTTTGCGTGGGTTTGCCAACCTACCCAATTCCAGCTTTAAGGCTCTAAATAAATAGTATTGAGCTAAAAACCAGTTTTGCTTATAGCAGTTTCCAGACTTTCACCCGCCAAAACATCACGGATAATTCTGGCAATGGTTTTTTCTAGTATCTGACTAGCTATTTGTTGACCAAGTTTTTGAACACCAGGATTAAATATGATTTTCACAATTTGTTGACTCAAATGGCCCGCATCAAATCCCCTGGTATCGCGGAGAATCGCCACAATATTTTGAATGTGCTCCAAGGTCTTTTGCTGCTCTAAATTTGCTGAGGGAGTTTCATTAACTGCCGTAATTCCCACCTGCTCCCGCAACAAATAGGTCAAATTATGTAGGAGGTTTTTCCGAACTGCATCCAGGGTTTTAAATAATTCATCTACTAGTTTTTCCCGAATATAAGCACCACGTTCGGAACTGAGAAAATCAACTGCTTGATTCAACACTAAATCAAAATCATACTCGTCATTATTGCGAGCATTGCGTAGGAGATTTTCTAAGCGATTCCACCGGAAACTTCCTTCTTTAAATAATAAATCCCGTAAAGATGTTCTTAATTGGGGTGCAGGGTCTGTTAATAACCGTTTGGCAACATAGGGATAGGCTTCGCTGAGAACTTTAAAATTCGGGTCGATAAATATGGCAATTCCTTCCATCGTCACTAAGGAACGAATAATTAAGGCATAGTAAGGAGGAACACGGAAGGGATATTCATACATTAATTCCGATAAATCATCGGTAATACTTTTGATATTAAAATCAGCAACACTTGCACCTTCGGCATTCGCAAAAACCTTGGCAAAAGCGGGAATTATTGGGGTTAAATCTGTATCCGGAGCAAGGAAATCTAACTTAACATAATCGTTAGCTAAACCTTCAAAATCCCGGTTGACCACGTGGACAATTGCTTCGATTAAACCGTAACGTTGGGGAGGTTCAATCTGACTCATCATCCCAAAATCCAGATAGGCTAATTTCCCATCACTGGTGGCTAACAAATTTCCTGGATGGGGGTCAGCGTGGAAAAATCCGTGTTCTAGTAACTGTCGCAATGAACACTGAACTCCCACCTCCACCAAATATCTGGCATCTATTCCCTGGGCTGCTAATTCCTCAATTTGATTTAATTTTGTGCCGTTAATCCACTCCATCGTCAATACCCGACGATTGGTATATTCCCAGTAAATTTGCGGTACATATATGTCTTTCATATGACCATAAAGGCGGAAAAACTTCTCTGCATTTTCACCTTCACGGACATAATCCATTTCTTCAAATACGCGATCGCCTAGTTCATCCAAAATTCCCACAAGGTCACTGCGAATGCGTTTGAACCGACCCATTGCCCAAGCCGCAAGTCCGCGTAAAATGTATAAATCAATGGAAATCGCTTCCCGCAAGTTGGGACGTTGGACTTTAATGGCGACTTCTTCCCCTGTTTTCAGTTTACCTTTATATACTTGCCCCAAGGAAGCTGCAGCAATCGGTTCGGGAGAAATTTCTGCATAAATCTCCTCCACACTTTGCCCAATGTCCTCACGAATGAATTGAAAGGCAATTTCGTTGTCAAAGGCAGGTAATTTATCTTGTAATTGAGTTAACTCTTCTAAAAATGTCGGCGGAACCAAATCCGGACGCGTAGATAATGCCTGACCAATTTTAATATAGGCAGGACCCAACTTTGTTAATAATTCCCGAAACTGGACGGCACGACGATGGTCTTTTTTCACCTCGATCCCGCGCTTACTATCCCACCAAATCCCCAACCCAAAGGCTAAAGTTGGCATCAAAACCGTCAAAATCCTCCCCAATACCTTGAAAGGACGTTGACCATAATACTGCGCGATCGCCTGCGCATCATATCTAATCTCTGGTCTGTAATGAATACTTGTGACCCGCTTCAATCCTCCTTCCGGTAGGCTATCCAATTCGCTTTCTGAATTTTTCACAAGCACCATCGCACTCGTCGAATTCGGCGAATCACGTTCCATATTGGTATCCTTTTGGGCTTTAACCTGTGCCAAGGTCTGTGAGTCCGTTTTTACCATCATTTGCTTTGCCACCGCAGGAGAGTCAATACGTTAAGTATTGTAACAATTGAAAACTATGAATAAGTTAAAATCGTTGCTTTTTTCAGATTAGTAATTCCAGGTTAACTGAGATTTCGGTACATATAGTACGGAATTTGCGATTTTTAATTAGCGATTTCCACTTCCACCCCCTGGCGAAACGAAGTCATAACGAGTATGATTTACTTAAGTCAGAAAAACAAGGCACACAATCAAGAATCAAAAGGAGTTATATCGTAATCCGATTTCAGAAGCGAAAAATATCAGTGGAGGTTGTACTTTGCGGGAAAGCTTTACCTGTGACTATCAACAGCAAGAGTCAATTTGTCCACGGGAAAAAGCTGATAATCCAAAATCTAAAATCCAAAATCGTATTAGGAGGGAGGTATAGGTGAGAATAGAAGAAATACCACTCAAACAGATAAAACGACCATTACCTAGGGTGAACGACCAGCAGAAAGTATTAGCACTGATGGAATCAATCGCTGAAATCGGTCAGCAAGAACCCATTGATGTTTTAGAGGTGGATGGAGAGTTTTACGGATTTTCCGGTTGTCATCGCTACGAAGCTTGTCAGCGACTGGGAAAAGAAACCATACTAGCGCGGATACGCAAAGCACCTCGCAGTGTTTTAAGGATGCATTTAGCTTGACATCAGTTACATCGGTTACTCAGTTAACAGTCAACCGTCAACAAAATTAATCATTACCTAAATATCTTGGAGAAAATTATGGCAACTTCTACAACCGCAATCAATATCGGTATTGACGACGCGAATCGTGCCAAAATAGCTGAGGGTTTATCACGGTTACTAGCAGACACATACACCCTGTATTTAAAAACCCACAACTTCCACTGGAACGTCACCGGACCCATGTTCCAGACCCTCCACTTAATGTTTGAAACCCAGTACAACGAATTAGCTCTAGCGGTGGATTTAATTGCGGAACGGATTCGAGCTTTAGGATATCCTGCACCTGGGACCTACAGTGAATATGCCAGATTAAGCTCAATACCTGAAACAGAGGGAGTACCCAAAGCCAAAGAGATGATTCGTTTATTAGTGGAAGGACAGGAAGCAGTTGTTCGGACAGCACGTTCAATTTTCCCCCTAGTTGAGGAAGTTAACGACGAACCAACAGCAGATTTATTAACCCAACGGATGCAAGTGCATGAAAAAACCGCTTGGATGTTGCGGAGTTTGTTGGAAGAGTAGTGGTCTATAGCATAAGTTATGAGAGGTTCGTAGTAGTGGCTTTAGGAACGAAAAGGCTTTACTATAAAGCCCTAAAGCCCAACTGCGCACTTTTTTCTTACCCACCAAAATCCATTTGACGATCCAAGTGGAATATCAACCAGACCTAATCCATAACCATCGAAACCAATGGCTGATTTTGCGTCTAAGCTACAATTGATGATGCAACGTGCGAATATTCCCAACTGGAAAGCCCTGCAACGACTAGCGGGAATTTCGGAGCGACAGGTGTTGCGGTTGCGACGTGGGGAAGTAGGGCAGATGCGTGTTGAAGTACTCTTAAAAGTAGCGCGGGTTCTACAGGTTAGTTTCGATGAATTACTGATAGATTCTGTAATCGATTTGGAACCTGGAGAAAGTGAGAAATCGGGTTTATCAACAAAACATAATCCACAAGAAACAACTGAGCTTACAACAAACCAGGAAAGCATTCGTCATGATTTACAGCGGGAAGTATTGGACTTAATGGAGTCACTACTGGTACAATTTCCAATTGCAGCAGCCAAAGCGAGGGAAAATCCGAATTTAGCAGCAAGTAAAATAGTTCCTTTAGTAGAAAATCCCCTAAAAAAACTATTAACAGCCTGGGAAATTACGGAAATAGCTAACATTGGCGCAAAAATTGCCTATAATCCTCAGTATCATCAAATCCGTGAAGGAACAGCCCAACCAGGTGATCTAGTGATTGTGCGATCGCCTGGTTATCTGCAAAAAGGTAGGCTGATCTATCGTGCCCAAGTAAGTCGCTGTTAACTTAATTTTTGAGGTGTAGATATTCTCATTTACGTCTGTTTTCACACAAAAAAACCATTTTTAAATGTATCTGGCGACATTTTTTCAAATCAACTATCATGGGGATATAATAGACACATTCTATTTCTATCTACGGTTTCCACAAGCAATTTCAGATACATACTTAATCCTATGCAGACAGAACAGGTAAAGATTTTTCAGCCCAGTGGCAGCCTTGATGCGGAGAATTCCCAGGAATTTCGCCAACAAATCACGGAAGTAGCTCAACAAGGAGTCAAAATCGTCTTAGTTGATTTAAAAGACGTTTCCTTCATGGATAGTTCTGGACTGGGTTCCCTAGTTCTGGCTTTTAAAACCTTGCGAGCTTCAAATAATAAACTCGTTCTGTGTTCGATTAATGAGCAAATTCGGATTTTATTTGAATTAACTGGAATGGATAAAGTTTTTGAAATATTTGCAGATCAAGAAGAGTTTCAGAAACACTTAGTGTCTTTAGTTGCATAAGTTAGATTAATCAATTATGTTTTCAAATTTGATATAGGAATCATATTTGATTTTTATATCCGGGAAAATTATTATCATCAATTTCCACAAATAGTGGCTGGTACAAGTAAATTTACTAGCCACTATTTTGTTGAGAGCATTTGTGACATTTGTTAACTTACAGCAAAAATTCTTTGTTGATATTTAACAATTGGCATTTTTCCTGATTATCTTGTTTGAAGGCAAATTTTCTGTAGTGATCAGGACTTAGGCAAGGACAACGTAAACACTGTCATTAAGTAGGTAGGCAAAATTAAACTGAACTATGTAAATTTTTGTAAAATACTCGAAATCCTTGTAGAATAGGGCTTTTAAGTTATTTACATTTTTAAATTTAGTTGTGTTTTTTAGCGTCCACCTACTTACGACATCAGGAAACAATCCCAAACATCTGATTTCTCGTAACGAGGGCGTAAGTCCTATAGTTATATTTAAGCTTTTCTTTAGATATTTGGTATCAAAGTGTGATGATTTCCATTGGGAGAAAAAATACAAGATTTTTTAACAAAACTGCATACAAACGTACAACAATTTTGGAATTTGCGTGCATAGAATAGGGCTGGAGGGGGAGCGAGCAGGACTTAAATCAAGATGTGGATAGGGAAAGTTGATTACTAAGTATTTAGACTCTACCGTTCAGGATGGGGAAATATCAGATAGCTTGAATCATTGAATTGGATGGGAATAAATGCGAATTATCAACTGACTGCTGACTGCAAATAAAGGTTCTAGCTGCCGATTCAAACAAATATTTTAGACAAGTCCTGAGCAGATATAGTTCAAGAGGTTATGTTATGACGAATAATTTACTCGAACAATTGCGGAAAATGACCGTAGTGGTTGCAGATACAGGAGATATTCAAGCGATCGCGCAATTTAAGCCGCAAGATGCAACGACAAATCCCTCCTTGATTACAGCAGCTGCACAAATGCCAGAATATGCGGAAATCGTCGATCAAACCTTGCTCACAGCCAAAAGTGACCTGGGAAGCAGTGCGAGTCAAGCTGATATTTTGAGTTTAGCCTTTGACCGGTTAGCAGTTGCCTTCGGTTTAAAAATATTAGAAATCATCCCCGGTCGGGTTTCCACCGAGGTTGATGCACGACTTTCCTATGATACCGAGGCAACGGTTGCCAAAGCTAGGGATTTAATCAAACAATACGAAGCTGCGGGAATTTCTAAAGAGCGGATTTTAATCAAAATTGCCACCACTTGGGAAGGGATTCAAGCAGCATCCATTCTGGAAAAAGAAGGAATTCACTGTAACCTGACCCTTTTATTTGGATTACATCAAGCGATCGCCTGTGCAGAAGCTGGTGTCACTCTAATTTCTCCCTTTGTTGGACGTATTCTCGACTGGTATAAAAAAGAGACTGGACGCGATTACGTGGGTGCGGAAGATCCCGGTGTTCAATCTGTGACGAAGATTTTTAACTATTACAAAAAATTTGGTTATAAAACCGAAGTTATGGGTGCAAGTTTCCGCAATATTGGCGAAATCATCGAGTTAGCTGGATGTGATTTATTAACGATTGCACCTAAGTTGTTAGCAGAATTACAGTCAACCACGGGAGAATTACCTCAAAAACTGGATGCAGCCAAAGCCGCAGCAATGCCAATTGAAAAAATTACAATGGACAAAGCAACCTATGAGCGGATGCACGCTGAAGACCGGATGGCATCTGAAAAATTAGAGGAAGGAATTGCTGGCTTTACTAAGGCTTTAGAATCCTTGGAACAGTTATTAGCAGAACGGTTAGCAAAATTGGAAGGGAAAACTGCTATTGGGGTTTAAATTGTGCTAACTGTCAACTGAAATAATTATCTAGTAGCCTGAGACCCAAAGTTGACAGGGGAGCTTTCAGGAGCAGGGGGAGTAAGTAATTAATTAATTTAATTACTTATCTCCTGACAACCGTATTCTGCCAAAATCAACCAACCACTTCCCACCAGCCAAATGCAGGACCAATAAAACGGATTGTCACCCAAATTGCCACCATCAAACCAATCCCAATCCATGCACCACGGGTAGTAATTGTCACGAATTGTTCCGCTTGTTTTTTGGTGATGGGAACCCAAGGAAGAATACGTTCGGTTTCCTGTCCGTATTTTTCCCCTAATGCTTGTTTGCGACGCTTTGCTTCACCCATAATTAAGAATCTGAAATTATATATTTAAATCCTATAGTTGATGGTAACGCGATCGCGCTACTATCTTTTTTTATGGATCAGAATTTTTATTTACAATATGCGGCAGTCGAGGATCACCATTGGTGGTTTGTCGCTCGTCGGCAAATCATTCATAGTGTTATTCGTCGTCTGCAACTCCCCCCCCATGCACAAATTCTCGAAGTTGGTTGTGGAACTGGCGGAAATCTGGCCATGCTATCCCAACATGGTGATGTGAGTGCAATGGAAGTGGAAGCGATCGCCTGTGAGTTGGCCAACCAACGCCAACTTACTTTAGTTAAGCCAGGCCGTTTACCGGATCTCATCCCCTTTGAGAAGGATTTTGATTTAATTTTAGCTTTGGATGTGATTGAACATATCCCAGATGATCTAGCTGCTTTAAAAGCTTTATATTCTCGTTTAAAATCGGGAGGATGGTTAATTATTACCGTTCCGGCATACCAATTTCTCTGGAGTCAGCATGACGAAATCAATCATCATCAACGTCGTTACCGTCGTCGTCAATTATCCCGCTTAATTCAAAGTGCTGGATTTTATCCTACTAAAAGTTCCTATTTCAATACTTTCCTTTTTCCCCTAGTATTTCTCACCAGGATGTATCAAAAAATCCTGAAAGTAGAATCCCAAGCTAACATCAGCGACGACTTGAAACTTCCATCGCCTTTACTCAATCGTATCCTCACCAAAATATTCGCTAGCGAACGTTATTTTTTACCCTTGTTTTCCTTCCCCTGGGGAGTTTCTATATTAGTCATTGCCAGAAAAATAGGAGATAAAAATTATAATAATTCGTAATTTGTAATAGCCTACGGCAAGCCGCTTCGCGTCTACGTAATACCCGCTACGCGGGAAGCAAGCTACGTAATAGCCTACGGCAAGGCTACGCCTACGTAATAGCCTGCGGCAAGGCTTCACGTACGTAATTTGTAATACCCGCTATGCGGGAAGCAAGCTACGTAATTCGTTGAGACAAAAGCTATATTTAGCAATGATTTTGTTGATTTCATCTTTTGCCTAATTTGAGAGAATTGGCATTATTTGATAAGATTCAAGTTCTCACACATAATACTAGTCTGAGAATAAATGGGACGGATATTGGAGGGTATTGCAGTGTAATCATAATTTGCAAAAAGAAGGCGACAGATTAATTTTTTTGCTAGAGACGCAATATGTCATTCATGTCTCATATTCTGGATATGCAAAAAAATACCGCAAAAAAAAACCGCAGTCCTAAATGATTTGTGAAACCTTACATGTAGGGTTGTTAACAGTTGACGGTTAACAGTCACCAGTCACCAGTCAACGACACGCTATTTTTCACAACTTAAATCGGATTGCTGTAAAACAAACCAAATATTGTTGATTTGAGTTCTTCCTCTTTCTCTTCCCTGCTTCCATTCTCGAAATGACAAACAAATGCAACCAACTTACTCCATTGTGATTCCCATATATAACGAGCAAGAGAATATTCCGGAAATGTATCGTCGTCTTTCTCTGGTGATGGAGGACTTAGATGCAGAATGCGAATTAATATTAGTCGATGATGGTAGTCGCGATCGCTCTCTCCCTCTTATCAGGGAAATCCACGGGCAAGATAGTCGTGTCAGATACATTAGTTTTGCCCGTAATTTCGGTCATCAAATTGCCGTCACTGCTGGTTTAAACCATGCTCTGGGACAGGCTGTAATCGTCATGGACGCGGACTTACAAGACCCACCAGAATTAATTTTGACAATGGTGGAAAAATGGCGACAGGGTAACGAAGTTGTCTATGCCCAACGTATTGCCCGTAAGCGAGAAGGATTCCTCAAAAAAGCTTTTGCCTATACATTCTATCGAGTTTTGCGGCGTTTGGCGGATGTGGATATTCCCTCCGATACCGGGGATTTTTGCCTGATGGATCGACGGGTGGTTGATATCCTCAATGCGATGCCGGAGCGTAATCGCTACATTCGCGGTCTCCGTGCTTGGGTGGGATTTAATCAAATTTCAGTTTTGTTTGAACGAGACCCTCGCTACGCTGGTAAAGAAAAATACACATTTGGTAAATCTTTAGCCTTAGCCCTGAACGGTATCGTTTCCCTTTCTCCCATTCCCCTACGGTTTGCCACCTACTTGGGGATCATTTCCGCAGGGATGGCAATGGTGATGATTTTGATTGTAATTTACTGGCGCTTATCGAACATGGCATCTTCTTTGATTGGCTATACATTGATTACCATAGCCCTATTTTTTCTCGGTTCAGTTCAGTTACTATGTTTAGGTATTCTAGGGGAATATATCGGACGCATGTACGAAGAAATCAAAGCCAGACCCCTATATACCATCAAAGAAATTGGCGGTATGGAGCAAAGGTATCAAGCTGCGGAGGTGCGGAAGTACGGAGGAGAGGGAGAAATTAGTATTCGACCACATTAAATTTTGATAGATGAGAAAAGGCACGTAGTTGCGCTTTTGTGCCTTTATTGTCTCCTAACTCCTATATCCTAACTCCTACATTCCCGTGAATCCCCAAGAAATATTACTATTACTAATATCCGTATTATCTAGTGTCAGTGGACAACTGCTTCTCAAAATTGGCGCTGGTAAACTTGGTCAAGTCAACATCAGTAACCCTAGTAAACAAATTATTGGTATTATCAGCACACCAGAATTAATCATGGGTTTAGGATTTTATGGTGTGGGTGCGATCGCCTACATACTACTACTAACCCGCGTCAAATTGAGTGTAGCTGGCCCAGCAGCTTCCCTAGTATACGTGTTCTCTGTATTATTTGGTCATTTTATTTTTAAAGAAACCGTACCTTGGCTGCAATTAGTTGGTTTAGGTCTAATTGTCAGTGGGGTGATTCTCGTAGTCTCCCAAAAGTAATACCTATTTGAACAATTATGCCGACAGATGTCCATGTCAAAATCTCATCTAGCGAACATTTCCCAATCAAATATCCAAAATCCCCTATTTGTTACCTGTCTTAGAAGATGTTTAGAAAGTAGAGACGCGACATTTCACCTCTCTCCCAAAAAACGAGAGGTTCGGTATTAAAATCGATTTTTAAAACATCCTCCTACATCATTTTCTACCCTTGCTTCCCCTACTCCCCGTCAGGTATCAACTCTGAAATCAAACGGTATTGCCTCCATGCTGAAATCTCTGCGGTCAATAATTTTCCCTCCCCTTATAGTTTGGTTCCTGAGTCGATTACTCATTTTCCTTGTCGCCATGATCATTGTGCCGATTGCCGCTCAGAACCAAACTGTAGCCCAGTTAATCCTACCAGGGATTTCTATCCCCATCGATCCCCCCTACGATCAATATGGTTGGTGGGATCGGTTTTTTGCTTGGGATAGTATTTGGTATTACCGAATCGTTCATTCTGGGTACGAGTATGCCGATGATACTCGCCAGCATTCCGTAGCTTTTTTCCCTTTATATCCCCTACTGACCTGGTTAGGAATGCACATCGGTCTCTCTTTTCCGGTTTCCGCTCTGTTGGTGAATAATCTGGCATTTCTGGCTGCCCTAATTATCCTCTACCACTGGGTGCAAGACCGTTATAACTCCAAAATTGCTTGGTGGGCGATCGCATTTATGGCTTGGTGTCCCTACTCACTTTATTGTACCGTAATTTACACTGAGGGTCTATTTTTACTCCTGACAACAGCCACCCTTCGGGGTTTTGACCGTTGCAATTACATCGCCACGGCTATCTTTGGTAGTCTTGCCACTGCTACCCGCATCACTGGTGTCGCATTGATTCCCGCAATGGTCATTACTTCCTTCCTACAAAAACGTCCCCCCAAGGCTTACCTCGCAGCTATTTTCACAGGTATGGGTTTAGTTACTTATTGTATTTATCAATACATAGTTTTTCGTGAACCCCTGGCTTTTCTCCGTGCCCAGAGAGGGTGGCGTAAATCCGCAGGCTTTGCCTGGCAAGGATGGCGATTCATGTTTAAACAAGTGTTTCTTGGTGTCGATAATCTCGCCTCTGGTAATCTGCAAAACCTTGTCCACCCATTGTTAATGCTGATAATTTTTTTTGCTTGTATCCTGTTATGGTGTATACGTTCACGTATAAATAGTCATCTTCTGACCTATACCTTTGCTGTCATGTGGATGGTAACGTGGGTTCTCACCCGCAACCCATTTCCAGGTAGTATCTTTACCCGCGACCCATCAGTCAAACTGACTTTGATTTTTGGGGGTTTAATTGTTTTGCTGATTACCCGTCCTCGTTTACCAATGATTGCTTTTGCCTACGCGATGTTTTCCTATGGAATAATTCTGAACACCGGATTAACCGCATCCGTGGAACGTTATGTCTACGGTATTGCCGCTATTCCTGTGGCTTTCTCCCTGTTTTTTGCACGCACACCCAGGGGAGGATACTTTGTTCTCGGCTTTTGTTGCTTACTATTAACAATTTTTACTGTCCAATTCGCTCTTAATCAATGGCTGGCATAATTTAAGATAACCCTAAACCAATGTGTTCCCATCCGGTATTTCACCTAGGGAGGATAATTCTGCCAATAAAAGTTAGCCAAATACTGGAAATATTTTGATTTACAAGCTAAATTTGACTTAGGGAGTCAGGGAGATTGGCTATTTAAGTATATTCACTGTAAAATTTCTTGCTATTCATGTAATATTAATGAAACATATACGAATCGATTACGAGGATAAAGTTATATTAATATTAATGTATTAGTACTAATCATAACCAGAAGGAAGCCAATTTTCAATTACAGCTAGAAAACATTTATCTTTTCTTCCAAAGATTAAAATGTAACCTGGCAGTAAAATATACCTTGTCAAGATTGAGACTAAAGTTTAAGATTCTACAGTAGTAAATTATTTGCTCTTATAGGCGAAAATAAGCTTAGTATCTTATGCCACTATAGAATAGCTGAACTCGACAGGAGCGAAGCATTTTCTAATTGTTGGTATAGAAAAATCAATATATCGAGTTAACTAAAGTTCAACTTCCCGATTTTAAGTCGGCTGCATCTTGACTTTCCCTAATTGAAAACAATACTTTCACTCGAAGAAAATTGTTTTCCCGACTATGAGTCCTTCATCAGACTAGCCTATATCCCGGATTTCTCACAAACATCCATCTAAGACTTTCAGGGAGTAGTAGGAAAATTAACCCATTGCTCAATGCTTGTCACTCACTCGTGGGAAATACAGAACATGTACTGCTTATATCAGAAACTATGGAAGTAGTTTTTCTTGCTCACTACCCCCTATAAACTACGGTAAGCTGCTACACATCGACACTACTCACTTTTAAGTTAGAGCTTGCTCTGTTGTTCAAGTGATGGAGTCAAATTGATCGTTCAAGATTACTTCCAGCGACTATCTAATTTTTATAACTCTAATTTTTTCCCCATATCAGTTGTGCTGGGGAATCAGATAATGAGTAAATTTCTATTTGTATAGATAAAGGGAGGCGATAATTTTGACTCTCAAGTTTTGAGTGAAGAGTGACGGTAACTCATGAAATCAAGTCAATCCAAATTTTTATGCATTAATGATTACAAATAATAAGTATTCATTGGTCATAAGTATTGGTTAGGAAAAATACTGATACTAATCAAACAATATTAATCAATATCTAGATCTTGAGATTTTTATTTCTAGACAGCGAAGGAGCTGATGAAGTGAACGCGAAAGGAATGTTGAGATTACCAAAATATATTTTTTTTAGTCTAATTGCTGGGGTAGCTTTAATTGTCTCTGTGATAGTCGGGATGATGCTACCCATGCAACCAGAGGCTTTAAATAATCACATAGAATCAGGGGCGATCGCAGGTAGTTTGGTTGCAAGTGCAAATCTGAGTCAGCGCGTGACCGAGTTCCAAGGACAAATGTTTGACAGTTGGCAGGAACAGGCATCAGCAAAGGGAGTGTATCAGCAAATACCGAAGCGCTACCAGGGTCAAACATTAGACCATGTTAAACCAAATCCCAGCGATAAAATTATTGCTTTAACTTTTGACGACGGTCCTTGGCCTAAGTATACGGAGCAGATATTAGATATATTAAAGGCAAATAATATCAAGGGTACGTTTTTCGTGATTGGCAGAAATATGAAAAATTTCCCTGAAATTGGTAAACGAATTGTTGCGGAAGGTCATACTATAGCTAATCATACTTGGCACCATTGGTATCATCGTCTCAGTCCAAAAGCTGCTGCTTACGAAATTGATGCGACAGAAGAAATTGTATATAAAGTTACAGGGGTGCGAACCAATTTATTTCGTCCACCAGGTGGCGTTTTAGGAAATGGTCCTGCAGCTTACGCTCGTAGTAAAAATTACTCAGTAATTATGTGGTCAGCCGATTCCCACGATTACAAGCGTCCTCCTGCGGAAAGATTAATTAGTAACGTCATGCGTAATTCCAAGCCAGGTGGTATTGTATTGATGCATGATGGTGGGGGTGTACGCGACAGTACGGTGAAGGCTTTACCCTCAATGATTAAGCAGTTCCGTGATTCTGGTTATCGTTTTGTGACTATGCCAGAAATGTTGGCGCTAGAAGATAAACAATTACAAACAATCGCCAAAAAGTAAAAGCATTAGGGAATTTGAAGTCAAACTAAAAATCTTCGATTTATCAGGTGGGTGAAACAGTCTGCAACCCACCATTTTTTTATTGAGCAAATTTATTGGTGTTTTCTAACTGATACCAATTTGAAAAAATGTGACAAATAAAAATACGAAATCCAAACTATATATTTCTCTAGGAAATTATATTTTATTATTTATAATGGTAAATATAATGGTAAATTTTCTCAATTCCAACAAACGGAATTTCAAAACCTATATTTTATCGGAAAATCATATACTTTTGATATTTGCTTGTAGATACTTTATGATACAAAGTGATAAATTGTCTGAGGAAATTTAACCAAAATAATCCTCAAGATGATTCCTAGTTATTATTATTATCTTCAGTCCATACCTAAAGTAGCAGAACTTGCAGACAGATTTTATCAAAAATTTGTTAACTCCCAAACATTTGCCGACCCTTGGTTATTTAAAGATGATGAAGGATATAGATTATTTTTTCTATACTCCCAAAATAAAGGACCTTGGTGGTGGAGAACTAGTGAAATTCATAGTGCATTTTCCACTGATTTAAAAAATTGGCAAGATTTTAAAGTTATACTGAAACCAAGCTCTGAAGGTAATTGGGACTCAGGACGAATTTGTGCTGGTTGTACATATAAAGAAGATGAAATTTACTATCTTTTTTATTCTGCTGCTGGAAGTGGTCAAGATGTGATGAATGAAGGTATTGGATTAGCGATTTCTGGTGATGGTGTGCATTGGGAACGTTATTCAGAAAATGCATTTCTTAAGCCTACCCTAGATAATCCTTATTACGATACTTATAAACGCAACTGGTTCGGTGAATATTATGAGCATTTTCAATGGCGCGATCCTTATATAGTTAAAGACCATCAAACCGAAAAATACTACATGTTTACGAGTGGATTTCTAAAACATCCTAACAAGAGTCATTATCGGGGTTGCATTGGTTTAGCAATGGCAGATCAAATTACTGGTCCTTACCAATTTTTACCTCCTGTTAGTGTTCCCTTAAATGGCAAAGAATTGCAGTTTTTTTCCTATGAAATGGAACGTCCTCAAGTAATTTACAAAAATGGGAGGTATCACCTTTTCTTTTCTACGTGGAAACATGCTATTAATCCAGAGTGGTTAGAAAAAGTTGGTCATCCTGATATTAATGATTCTTGCTTATATCATTATGTTGCAAGTCATATTACTGGTCCATATCAACCAATAAGTCAAGTCCCTATTGTTCAAAATAGTAGTAAAACGGGGCTTTATGCTACTAACTTGGCTTTACTTCCTAATAGTGTTGATAATTATTTTTTATATGGTTGGCGACCAACTGCTTCTGATATTCATATTTCGACAAAATATAAGGTCAACTGGGAACTGGACTCCATGAAAGTCATGATTTAATTTCAGAACATTAGTCACCTTTATTTTACCTGATAAATCCCTGTTTCAAGAGAGCGTGGAAGGGTAGAAAAATTAAATAATGGATGCACTACCACTTTCCTTCGCATTTCTCATATTTGTAGTTTTCACTTAATCTGTTTTAAAGATTGAGGTGATGGAGACTACCCCATCACCCGCTCTCAATCTGACTTTTGGGTAGGAATATCAACTTTCAAAATAAACTAGAGAGGAAAGAAGGAAAAGGTTGAAAAGTATTGATTAATACTTTAGCCTGGTATAAAAAGCCGGACTTTTCTCATAAATTATACTGAATTTGCTCGCATTCAGGTATATATCTTTTTTAATCCCACTCTTTCTCAGACTAGTTTCTTCTCCCTTTTTCCTTGATTAAACAGTCGTTAAAGCTGGAGCAAACTCTGGATTCGCTTCCGGTTCGTTAGCTTCCGATGGGGGAACAATTTGCCAGAATTTTGGTAGATATTCTTGCCAATGATTGAGAATCATCGCTGCTTTTGCTGACCCTGTTCGCTGTAGGTGGGTTTGAATCAATTCATATAATTGCTTCTCACCCGCAGTTGTGATCACCCGTTGAATTTTGACGTTTTCGGGGTTAACAAACTCGGCAAAATTACCAGTTTCATCCAGGAAATATCCCAATCCTCCGGTCATACCCGCAGCAACATTTCGTCCGACTTTCCCCAGGACGACGATGACACCACCTGTCATATACTCACAGCAATGGTCTCCTGCTCCTTCAATTACAGCCGTCCCTTTGGAGTTACGCACCGCAAACCGTTCCCCAGCAAGTCCATTGGCAAACAGATAACCACCCGTCGCACCGTATAAACATGTATTACCGATAATCACGTTCTCAGACGGATTATAACCGGCATCCGCAGGTGGTTTAATAATAATTTCTCCTCCATTCATCCCCTTACCAACATAATCGTTGGCTTCTCCAGTCAGGGTCAAAATCATTCCTGGTAGGTTAAATGCACCAAAGCTTTGACCGACACTTCCAGTAAAGTTGAGGTGAATTTGTCCAGCAAAACCATCATTGCCGTACAGAGAAGCAATTTGTCCAGCCAAACGGGTAGCAACAGTACGGTCAGTATTCACCACATTAATATGTTTTGTCACCACTCCCTGGGTAGAAATTGCCTGCTGCACATCCAAATCCATCAGAATTTGGTCGTCCAAAACGTCACCGTTGCTATGGACGGATTCATGAACCAACCAACTCCGGTCTGTTTTGGTATCGGGTAATTTCAGTAAACAATCTAGATTCAAACTTTGGGTTTTGGTCAGTCGTGCGTCCTTGCGGATTGTCAACAAATCTGCGCGTCCAATCACTTCATTGAGGGAACGATATCCCAAATGGGCTAACAAACTGCGTACTTCCTCAGCCACAAATAGGAAGAAATTCACCACATGTTCGGGAACCCCGGTAAACCGTTTCCGTAATTCTTCCTTCTGGGAAGCAACTCCCACTGGACAGTTATTGGTATGACAAATCCGTGCCATAATACAGCCTTCGGCAATCATGGCGATGGAACCAAAACCGAATTCCTCCGCACCTAGCAAAGCTCCCATCAACACATCCCAACCGGTTTTTAAACCACCATCTACACGCAAAATCACGCGATCGCGCAGTTGATTTTGTATTAATACTCGGTGAACTTCGCTTAATCCCAATTCCCACGGAGAACCAGCGTGTTTAATCGATGACAATGGGGAGGCTCCTGTCCCCCCATCGTGACCGGAGATTTGAATAATATCGGCGTTGGCTTTAGCGACTCCTGCGGCAATTGTACCGATACCCACTTCAGCAACTAATTTTACCGACACCTGGGCATGGGGATTAATTTGGTGTAGGTCAAAAATTAATTGGGCTAGGTCTTCAATGGAGTAAATATCGTGGTGGGGTGGGGGAGAAATCAGGGTCACCCCTGTTTTTGAGCGTCGCAACATGGCGATATAAGGGCTGACTTTTTTCCCTGGTAGTTGTCCCCCTTCTCCAGGTTTTGCTCCCTGGGCAATTTTAATTTCGATTTGTCTGGCACTCATCAGGTACTCTGGAGTTACACCAAATCGACCGGAAGCCACCTGTTTAATGGCGCTAGAAGCGGTATCACCATTACGCAACCCCCGGAGGTGGGGGAATGTGGGAGAATGACCCGAATCGTCCACATCAGCCAAAACCCCGTAACGTACCGGGTCTTCCCCTCCTTCTCCGGAATTGGATTTACCACCAATCCGATTCATGGCGATCGCTAGAGTTTCGTGGGCTTCCCGAGATAAGGCTCCTAAAGACATTCCCCCGGTACAAAAACGTTTGACAATATCGCTGACCGATTCTACCTCCTCCAAGGGAATTGGTTGGCGATCGCTTTGAAAATCGAGTAAATCCCGCAGCGCAGTCACGGGACGCTCCTGGAGGTATTTTTTATAGGTTTGGTAGTGGTTATAATTTTTACCATCCACTGCCTTGTGTAGAGCTTTGGCTAATTCGGGGCTATTCATGTGGTATTCCCCACCAGGACGATATTGCACAAATCCCAGATTTTCTAATTTCTTCAGGTTAAGTTCGGGAAAGGCTTTGGCATGGAAAGATAAAACTTCCTGGGCTAAATCACGAATCGACAATCCACCAATCCGCGAAGTTGTACCCCGAAAGCCCAATGCCAGTAGATCACCCCCAATCCCAATGGCTTCAAAAATCTGTGCCGCTTGATAACTTGCCAACAGGGAAATCCCCATCTTCGAGAGTATTTTTAATAACCCTGCGGCTACGGCTTTTCGGTAATTTTCCACCGCTTGCAATTGGGTGAGGACGGGAATTTTCCCCCGTTCCATAAACTGCTGAGTTTTTGGATCTACCCACCAATCCCGCACCGTTGCCAATGCCATGTAAGGACAAACCGCATCGCCACCGTAACCAATCAAACAGGCAAAATGGTGAGTACTCCAACATTGGGCCGTATTCACCACTAGGGATGCTTTCATCCGTAACCCTTGCTGAATCAGGTAATGGTGGACTGCTCCCACCGCCAATAGGGGGGGTATGTAGGTATGGTCAGCATCGATACTCGCTCCTACCCCATCCTTGGCTGCATCACTAAGGATGAGAATATCCGCACCTTGGCGTACAGCCTCAGCAGCTTTGATTTGTAAAGCCTCCACAGCCTTCCCTAACCCCTCTGGACCAGAGGCGATCGCAAACCAAGTTGGTAATTCAACGGTTGTAAAGGTGGATTTTTTAATTACTTCTAGTTCCCCTTCTGTCAACACGGGAGAATCTAACTTTAACCGTCGTGCATATTCCGGTTTCGGATCGAGTAAATTACCCCGTCCCCCCAATTCCACCTTCAAGGACATCACCAAACTTTCCCGCAACGGATCAATGGCTGGGTTTGTCACCTGGGCAAAGCGTTGTTTGAAGTAGTCATACAACAAATGGGGCTTTTCAGACAATACCGCCAAGGGAATATCATCACCCATACAAAATGTCGGCTCTTTCCCATCCTGCGCCATTGCTTGGATAATCATTTCCACGTCTTCACTGGTGTATCCAAAGGCAACTTGCTGACGCAATAGCACTTGTCGGTCAATGGTCGGTAATTCCCCGTGCCAACTACCACCAGTTCCATTTCCATTTCTTCCATTGCCGTTACTAGCATAACTGGAAAGGGACTGCAAATCCTGACGATACTGCTTTAACCAATCTCCGTAGGGACGCTCCTGGGCAATGCGTTGTTTAATTTGCCAATTTTTCAGGATTTCCTGGGATTCCAAATCCACAGCAATCATTTGTCCCGGTCCCAGCCGTCCCTTCTCAATAATATCTGTTTCGGCAAACTCCACCACCCCCGCTTCGGAAGCGACGACAATATAATCATCACGGGTAATACAATATCTGGCAGGTCTTAACCCATTCCGATCCAGGGTCGCTCCCACACTACGACCATCACTAAATACTAGTAGTGCAGGGCCATCCCAAGCTTCCTGTAAGCCACTGTAATACTCGTAAAAATCAACAATTTCCGGATACTTATGTAACTCCGGTTGATTTTGATAGGCTTCCGGAACCATAATCATCAAAGCCTCTAAAGGACTCCGACCGGAACGCACTAACACCTCAAACACATTGTCCAAAGTCGCCGAATCGCTATTATCTAGGCGAACAAAGGGCTTTAATTCTTCAAACCGACCTTGCCAAATTGGATTATCCAGTTCTGCTTCCCGAGCCATCATCCAATTAATATTCCCCAATAGGGTGTTAATCTCCCCATTGTGACCTAATAATCGCATCGGTTGAGCCAAGGGCCATTTCGGTAAAGTATTGGTACTGAAACGTCGATGATAAACTGCAAAGGCACTGGTAAATAAAGGATTTCGCAAATCCTGATAAAACTCCCCTAGAACCGAGGAACGCACCATCCCCTTGTAAATAATTGTCCGACTCGATAGGGAAGCAACATAAAAATCCTCAGAAATCTCTTTAGTGGCTTTGACTAAACGACGACGTAAAATATATAACTGCCGCTCTAACTCGTCGCCACACCTACCATCAACTGCCAATATAACCTGCTCAATCTGCGGCAAATTTTCCCGTGCCTGTATTCCTAATACATCTGGACAAGTGGGAACTACTCGCCATCCCAAAACCCGAATTCGCTCCTGTGCTGCAACCTGTTCCAACTTCTCCCTCAACACAGCAGCCACCGACTCCTCTGGGGGTAAAAATAACATCCCCACAGCCAAATTTTCTGTAGAGACAAAATTTATACTTTTATCTGCAAACTCAGCTTGGAACAACTGCCAGGGAATAGCGGTCATAATCCCTGCGCCGTCGCCAGAATCACGATCCGCACTACAACCACCCCTGTGTTCTAAACAACCCAAGGCTACTAAAGCTTTGCGGACAATATCATGGTTAGCAACATTGCGACGATGGGCAATAAATCCAACTCCACAAGCATCTCGTTCTTCCACTAACCAACGCGGTCCAGTGTAGATATCCCCAGCCGAAATTTCCCAATTTGTCATTTTTTTCGATTGATTCATTGATATGTTTTCCATAGATTATCCCTGACACCTAAAAGTTAAGTTTTTATTCTGTAAATTTCATCCCTAAAAGTCGTTTATGAATCCCCAATTTCCGTTTTATTGAGTCGTTCAAGTGACAGAAACCACTATCGAGAATAGTTTTTTCTGTTGAACCTGTGTTCAGATCATACCGTTGTTTCTTACGGTTTATGCGGAGTTGAATTCAGTACTTTGCGTCTAAGAGGTATTTGATTAATATACTCAATATTTTACTGACTAAGTTATAACAAACAAGTGACAAAATTATGACGACAGATATTCTTGTGAAAAGCTTATACAGCAAATATTTCACAATCCAAAATCCAACTTTTAGGTTATTAAGTTCCTAACCCGATGGATAGAGACGAGGATACCCCAGGTAGTCACTAGTACACACCTGTAGGTTCAGACTCAGGTTTGGTTGTGGAAATATCCTAGCTGAAACTGTCTCAAATTCAGCGACAAAACTAGCCTATGATACTTAGTGCTTGTTTGACAATCACTAACTAAATTTTGCTCTTGCGGTCTTGGATAGTCGATGACAAGTAACCTTACCTGCATGACTACAATTTATACTCGCAGTTCTACAAATGCAATAAATCGAGATACCTAATGCCTACACCAGAGTTTTCCTCAGAGTAAACCTTTAATAAATTTACTAACCTATGACACCAACACACCTCTAGGCGATTCAAGTGAGAAAATACGTATTTATTTGACAAGAGACGACGGTCCATATTTACATTATCACGTTTGTACTGATAAAAATATCATCGTTTGTTGATTTTTGGGGAAACATTCCGAGGGAGTAATGAAATCTGTAACATCAACCATTGTATTCAGGTCAGGGAGCAGTGGATAGGGGTGGGAAGTAGGATGGGACAATAATATCTGTAACATCAACACTGAGATGAAGTAGATCCAAATTAATTCTAATTACGTCCAACTATTAGTAACAAGTAAATTGAACAAATGAAACTATTTACGCATTATTACTTAAGAAAAATCGCTACTGGATTTTCACAGGAAACATCAAACAATCCAATTAAATTTTGCCAATCTGATTTTATCAAAAGAAGTTTTGGGGCAATATTTTTAACATTATTCGTCAGTAATAGCATAAATTGTATCGCTAGTGCCCAAACCCCACCACCTCCAGTCCAAACATCACCATCACCCCAAATAATTATTAATGGTCGTCCCTATCAAGGAGCTTGGTTTGTCAGTAACCCCCGAAATCAAAGACCACGCATACACCTTAGCGATGGGGTCTTAAACCAACTATTTGGAGCTGATTTATTAAGCACATCCGTACCAACAAGACAACCAATCCAATGGTTCTCTGCTCCTACAAACTTAACAGGTGTAATCAGAAACGGCTATCGCTACCTGGATATTACCCCCCTCGCTCAACGGTGGGGATGGCAAATTCAGACTGTAGGCAATACCATCACCATTAATACCCCACCATCCCAAATCCAAAATCTGACAAGTATTGGTAACTCCCAACCAGGAACAGCCCCCCAACAGGTCATTATATCCCTGAGTCGTCCTACCCCTTGGCAATTACGACAAGAACTACCTCGGCAAATTCAGGGAGACCCGGACGAGGTATCCAAACCAGTCACCCCACCCAACCGGGATTGGACAATTACCCTCGATGGGATTGCCGATGCCGAAATTTTACGACGTTACGCACCACCTTCGCCAATTCCCACTCCACCGATTCCCCCCATTCCTCCCCTACCCAATCTTCTCAAACAACTTTCACCCTCCCCACCAGCAGCAGAACCCCTGATTCAAGCAGTTGAAGTAGTCAACAATCAAACCCTTATCCGTTTGAGCGTTCCCTTTGGTTTTGTTCCGCGAATTTCCACCACCGCAACCACCAACCCCACCATGCGGGTGGAAATTGTGGCTGACGCGCTGGTAAATCGGCAAATCGCTTGGGCTAGTGGTATCACATGGCGACAACAAATGGTAAACTTAGGGGCAGACAGATTTCCCGTCAATTGGCTGGAAATTAACCCCCGACTGAGCCAAATTCGTATACGGCCAATTCTGACAAACAGTAATTCTCAACAAGGAACAGCTCCCCTAGTAGAAATTGCTCGAAACGCAGGAGCTGTAGCGGCCATTAACGGTGGATACTTCAATCGCAACAACCGTTTACCCTTGGGAGCGATTCGTAGCAATAGCCAATGGTTATCTGGTCCTATTTTAAATCGGGGCGCGATCGCCTGGAATGATTCTGGTCAGTTTTATTTTGGTCGTCTGACCTTGAATGAACAATTACTCGTAGGTACGAATCCCCCCATTCCTATCCTCCACCTCAATAGCGGTTACGTGCAAGCAGGAGTTTCCCGTTACACATCAGCCTGGGGAAATACCTACACGACCATGACCAACAACGAAACCATCCTTACCGTCGAAAATAATCGAATCACCAAAAGAACCGACGTTCCCACCCTTGGTCAACAAAGCGAACCCATACCCCAAAACGGATACTTACTCGTATTGCGAGGAAATGCCAATACAATTGCCAATACTCTAGTACCCAATACACCAGTTCGCCTGCAATCAGCTACCCTACCCAGCGAATTTAACCGCTATCCCCACATTATCAGTGCCGGTCCCTTGTTGTTGGCAAACCGCCAGATTGTGCTGGACGGCGAAGGTGAAAAATTTAGCCCTGCATTTATCGCTCAGAGGGCTGTACGTAGTGCTATTTGTACAACCAATAATGGTAATATCCTCATCGCCGCAGTTCACAACCGGGCTGCGGGTGCTGGGCCAACTTTACAGGAACATGCCCAATTAATGCAGAGTATGGGATGCGTAAATGCCCTGAATTTAGATGGGGGTAGTTCAACTAGTTTATACCTAGGTGGTAGGCTGGTAGACCGTTCTGGAAATACCGCAGCTCGCGTGCATAATGGTATCGGTATTTTCCTGCGGTAGAGACGACCCGACGGGTTGTCTCTAATATCTCATCGACAAAATCAAATAATTCACCGTACATATTTTTATCTCCTGACGACCGTCTCCATCAAATTTTAAAGCAGACACCAAATATAAATTAATTTTATGAAGAGTTCGTGTAGAAATAAGTAATCTCATCAAAGTATAAACCACGAACTCAAATCATTTTGCTATGTTTACCAAAGGGTGACGAAATTGCTAATTTTTACGGTTGCGAAATAGACGTGTATTTTTCCATCAATTGTATGGGTAAGGCATATTTTTGGGAATTTTAATTACAATTTGGCACTGAGGTAAACATGGCTCAAGAAACAGCAAAAGTCGAAGCATTGGCAATTACAACTCCCCGGGGAGTTGCTGCAACGGAATTACGTCCCTGGGGTTCTTTCACGGTTCTGGAAGAAGGACGTGGTTATAAAATTAAGCGGATTGAAGTTAAACCAGGTCATCGCTTGAGTTTACAAATGCACCACCACCGCAGTGAACATTGGATTGTTGTTTCCGGTACAGCAAAAGTGGTCTGCGGTGAAAAAGAAATTTTGATTGGTACTAATGAGTCAACCTATGTCCCCCAATGTACACCGCACCGTTTAGAAAATCCGGGGGTGATTCCTTTGATTTTAATTGAAGTTCAAAATGGAGAATACTTGGGCGAAGATGATATTGTCCGCTACCAAGATGATTATGCGCGCATTGAAACGACAAAAAAATAGTATAGAAATTCTGTTTAATTTTTGAATTTATCTTTTGGGATTAGGGAGATGTACTGCGTACAACAAAACTGATGATGCAAGTAAAATTGTTCTACTCCCCACTCCCGACTGACTTTCCTGTCAGAAAACTAACTGGTAAAGCTGAATCTAAATTGCGTCTTTAGATCACAACTATCACCAACAATTCGCAACAATCATAAATACCCTGCTTCAAATCGTCACCCTGTCGCATGTATATTGCAGATGGGGTGTTTATTTAGAAAATAATTATGAGTATTGTCCATCTGAGTGCGAGTGCGATCGCAGAAATTAAACGGATGCAAGCCAAGCAAAATTTACCTCATTCCTGGTTCCACATCGCTGTTAAACCCGGTGGTTGCTCTGGTTTGTATTACGAATTATCCCTAGTCCCATCATCAGAGCAAGTGGATGAAAAACTGATTCTCCTCGATTGTCAAGGAATTAAAGTGATTATAGACGCACAATCCTGTGAGTATGTCAAGAATTTAGGAATTGATTATTCTGAAGACCTGATGGGGGGAGGCTTTCGCTTTGAAAACCAGCAGGCGATCGCCACCTGTGGATGTGGCAACTCCTTTGCAGTCGATACAGATAAATCTGAAAAAATAATCAAAGTTTGACATAATCCCCTGGTAAAAGATATAATTGGGATTTGTTAAAACTTAGACAAGAGCAGCTTTTTGACGTGCTGTAACCCATGCCAACAATCCAGCAATTAATCAGAAACGAACGCGAAATTGCGCGTCAGAAAACAAAATCGCCCGCCCTGAAACAATGTCCCCAGCGTCGCGGTGTCTGTACTCGTGTGTACACAACCACGCCAAAAAAACCTAACTCAGCATTACGAAAAGTGGCACGGGTTCGTCTCACCTCCGGATTTGAGGTGACTGCATACATTCCCGGTATTGGCCACAACCTCCAGGAACACTCAGTTGTGATGATTCGCGGTGGTCGGGTTAAAGACTTACCCGGTGTGCGATACCACATCGTTCGCGGTACTCTTGACACTGCCGGAGTTAAAGATCGCAAGCAAGGACGTTCCAAGTATGGAACCAAGCGTCCGAAGAAAAGTTAACCAAATGGCTATACAGTGAATAACTCTTGTTTATTTGGTTAGATTCAAGCACAAATATATGGCAGCAGAACAATTCAGGCGGTCTGAGTGAAGGATTTACACCGATTTGAGGTGTAAATCCCTTGGATTTCTTGTCAATTGTGTTTTTAATTATTATTGTTGTGTTTGCAAAGATTGGGATTTTTCTCAATTCAATTTTTGGTCAAAATCAAAGGGAAAACTTGCTTAGGATTGGCAAGTTTGCTCAATAAGCTGCCCAAAGAGCAATTTCAAGTTATCGTTTTCCTGGTTTGGCGTTCGAGTTTGGCGTTTAGGGTATATAATAAATTCGCCTTGGATGTCGAGTCGCTAATTAACAAAAGAATTAAGCCGTTTTGTTGTCTTCAGCATCGCTGTCATTTTAAGTCAACCAAAATAGCTGTATTCAAGTTTGGATTCACACCATCAAGCCGAAAAGACTTGAATATTAACAGATTAGTTGTTTTCATTTCCGATTTGGTTTTATCCATAATTCAAAGGTAGTAGAAGGTAGTAGCTTACTATGTCTCGTCGTGGTGTAGTTAAAAGGCGGCCAGTGCCACCTGACTCTGTATACAACAGTCGCTTAGTTAGTATGATGATTCGGCGGATTATGCAGCACGGGAAAAAATCCCTAGCAGCGCGCATAGTCTACGATGCAATGAAGACCATCGAAGAAAGAACCGGTGCAGACCCTCTAGAAACATTTGAGCGTGCGGTACGCAACGCCACTCCCCTAGTGGAAGTCAAAGCCCGTCGAGTTGGTGGTGCAACCTATCAAGTACCAATGGAAGTTCGTTCCGAACGGGGTACAACCCTAGCTTTACGGTGGTTAACCCAATATTCCCGTCAACGTCCAGGTCGGACAATGGCTAGTCGTTTAGCCAATGAATTGATGGATGCAGCTAACGAAACCGGAAGCACAATTCGGAAACGCGAAGAAACCCACCGAATGGCAGAAGCGAACAAAGCATTTGCCCATTATCGCTACTAAAAAGCCTTGATATATCGCCTTGCTAGCAACTGCGGTATATCACTATATTTATCTTTTTATGCTCCATTGCGGTTTTCCCTAAAAGTATAAAATCTTAACAAAGTGTAATATACAAGATATCATGCTGCATTCTTGAGAATAGGAGGAACCTGTGGCACGGCAAAACCCGCTAGAAAAAGTACGCAATATCGGTATTGCGGCGCATATAGATGCGGGCAAAACAACAACAACCGAACGCATATTATTTTACTCAGGGATAATTCATAAAATAGGTGAAGTCCATGAAGGTACGGCGGTGACTGACTGGATGGCCCAAGAGCGGGAGCGGGGAATTACCATCACAGCAGCAGCAATTAGTACCAGTTGGCGAGGTCATCAAATTAATATTATTGATACACCGGGGCACGTAGATTTTACAATTGAAGTTGAGCGTTCCATGCGTGTCCTTGATGGTGTGATCACGGTTTTGTGTTCGGTTGGTGGTGTACAACCGCAAACAGAAACAGTTTGGCGGCAAGCAGACCGCTACCAAGTGCCGCGGATTGTCTTTGTCAACAAGATGGACAGAACCGGCGCAAACTTTTATCGAGTTTACGAACAAGTACGCGATCGCCTGCGTGCCAACGCAGTACCAATTCAGTTACCAATTGGTAGCGAAAATGAATTTCAAGGTATTGTGGATCTGGTGCGGATGCGAGCGAAAATCTATACCAATGACCAGGGGACTGACATCCAAGATGTGGAAATTCCCGACCACATGCAGGAATTGGCATCAGAGTACCGGACTAAACTCATCGAAGCGGTTTCTGAAACCAATGATGAGTTAATGGCAAAATATTTAGAAGGAGAAGAACTCACAGAAAGCGAGATTCAGTCCGCTTTGCGAACTGGCACAATCACAGGCAAAATAGTACCGATGTTGTGCGGTTCTGCCTTTAAAAACAAAGGAGTTCAATCTTTGCTCGATGCAGTTGTAGACTATTTACCTGCACCTCCAGACGTACCTGCCATCCAAGGGACTTTACCCAGTGGCGAAATCGTAGAGCGTCATGCCGACGATAACGAACCCCTAGCAGCCCTGGCCTTTAAGATTATGTCAGACCCCTACGGACGTTTGACATTTGTGCGCGTCTATTCCGGTGTTCTCACCAAAGGCAGTTATGTTTACAATGCCACCAAGGGCAAGAAAGAACGGGTTTCGCGCCTGGTGATCATGAAAGCAGACGACCGCCAAGACGTGGAGGAACTAAGGGCAGGCGATTTAGGAGCAGCCCTAGGGTTAAAGGATACCTTAACAGGTGATACCCTTTGTGATGAAAACTCACCCGTAATCCTAGAATCACTGTATGTCCCAGAACCAGTCATTTCGGTGGCGGTGGAACCAAAAACCAAAAATGACATGGACAAGCTTTCTAAGGCATTGCAGGCGCTTTCGGAAGAAGATCCCACATTTCGTGTTACCGTTGACCAGGAAACCAACCAAACCGTCATCGCCGGGATGGGAGAGTTGCATCTGGAAATACTTGTAGACCGGATGTTGCGGGAATTCAAAGTCGAAGCAAACGTTGGTGCGCCTCAAGTTGCGTATCGCGAAACAATCCGCAAGAGTGTGACTCGGGTAGAAGGTAAGTTTATCCGTCAAAGCGGTGGTAAGGGTCAGTACGGTCACGTTGTGATTGATTTAGAGCCAGGAGAACCGGGAAGTGGCTTTGAATTTGTCTCCAAAATAGTCGGCGGTGCAATACCAAAAGAGTACATTGGTCCTGCCGAAGCGGGGATGAAGGAAACCTGTGAATCCGGCGTTTTAGCTGGATATCCACTGATTGATATCAAAGCAACCCTAGTCGATGGTTCATATCACGATGTAGACTCTTCGGAAATGGCTTTTAAAATTGCGGGTTCAATGGCGCTCAAAGAAGCCGCAATGAAAGCAAACCCCGTCCTCTTAGAACCTATGATGAAAGTTGAAGTTGAGGTTCCCGAAAACTTCCTTGGTGATGTCATGGGTGATCTGAACTCCCGTCGAGGACAAATCGAAGGGATGGATTCAGATGATGGGATTGCGAAGGTGACAGCAAAAGTCCCCTTAGCAGAAATGTTTGGCTATGCCACAGACATTCGGTCAAAAACCCAAGGTCGCGGCATCTTCTCAATGGAGTTTAGCCACTACGATGAAGTACCTCGCAACGTTGCCGAGGCTATCATTGCAAAAAGCAAAGGGAACGCATAACTAGATAAAGGAAGCAAGTATTAATGGCACGCGCAAAGTTTGAACGTACTAAACCCCACGTAAACATTGGTACCATCGGTCACGTTGACCACGGTAAAACGACGCTGACAGCAGCCATCACCATGACCCTATCGGCTTTAGGTCAAGCGGCTGCGAAAAAGTATGATGAAATCGACAACGCACCGGAGGAAAGAGCGCGGGGTATTACCATCAATACCGCCCACGTTGAGTACGAAACCGAGAGTCGTCACTATGCTCACGTAGATTGTCCAGGACACGCAGACTACGTAAAAAACATGATTACTGGTGCTGCGCAGATGGATGGAGCGATTTTGGTTTGCTCGGCTGCGGACGGTCCGATGCCGCAAACTCGGGAACATATTCTGTTAGCCCGTCAGGTTGGTGTACCGAACTTGGTTGTCTTTTTGAACAAAGAAGACATGGTAGACGACGAAGAATTGCTCGAGCTAGTTGAATTAGAGGTTCGGGAACTTTTGTCTAGCTATGACTTCCCTGGGGACGAAATTCCCATCGTCAGAGGTTCGGGTTTACAAGCATTAGAAGCGATGATTGCTAATCCCAAAACCAAACGGGGTGAAAATAAGTGGGTAGATAAAATCTATGAATTGATGGATGCGGTTGATTCCTACATTCCCACACCCGAACGTGACGTGGATAAGCCGTTCTTGATGGCGGTTGAGGACGTATTCTCGATTACCGGTCGTGGTACTGTAGCTACGGGAAGGATTGAGCGTGGAAAAGTGAAAATTGGTGACGTGGTTGAGATTGTCGGTCTTCGCGATACCCGCTCCACAACCGTGACCGGAATTGAGATGTTCAAGAAGAGTCTTGAGGAAGGTATGGCTGGAGATAACGCGGGATTACTGTTGCGTGGTATCCAGAAAACCGATATTGAGCGTGGTATGGTACTGGCTAAACCCGGTTCGATTACCCCCCACACCCAATTTGAAGGTGAGGTTTACGTGTTAACAGAGAAAGAAGGTGGTCGGAAAACACCTTTCTTCGCTGGTTATCGTCCCCAATTCTACGTACGTACCACCGATGTAACTGGTACGATTAAAGCATTTACCGCCGATGACGGCAGTGCGGCAGAAATGGTAATGCCTGGAGACCGGATTAAAGTGACAGTGGAACTAATTAGTCCAGTGGCAATCGAACAGGGGATGCGCTTCGCGATTCGTGAAGGTGGTCGGACGATTGGTGCTGGTGTAGTTTCTAAAATTGTGAAATAGCTGGAGACAACTATTTCCGATCAATCCAGTATAGGGCAGAGATGGAAAGTACATCTCTGCTTCTTTCTCGGCAAATCTCAGTAAATTTTAGTGAAAATTCGAGACTTAGAATTAGCCGCGTTTGCCAGATATTTGCCGCAAATAGAGTGATAATTCTTAATCTCGAACTTTGATGCCCAGTTATAACGGAAAGAACCAGGAAAACTTCAGATGGCAACGCTACAACAGCAAAAAATTAGAATTCGTCTTCAAGCTTTTGACCGTCGTTTGTTAGATACTTCGTGTGAAAAGATTGTCGATACAGCAAATCGTACTAACGCCACAGCAATTGGTCCAATTCCTTTACCAACAAAACGGCGGATTTATTGCGTATTGCGATCGCCCCACGTTGATAAGGATTCCCGTGAGCATTTTGAAACTCGTACTCACCGTCGAATTATCGATATTTATCAACCTTCCTCAAAAACAATTGACGCACTGATGAAGTTGGATTTACCTTCTGGTGTGGATATTGAAGTCAAACTCTAAATTTTCAATCGGGTCTGCTGTAACAGTTTTGTAGTGGGGGTAGGGAACAGGGAGTCGGGTCGTTTCTACAGGGAATAGTTTTTAACCCAACTATTCTACTTTTCACAAGACCCAAAAAATGACAAATACAAGGTTTTCAAGCCTGATATACCCATTGAGTGCGCACTTTTTCCGTCAAAATAGCCTCAAATGCTCACAATACAATAGTTTGACTATTTTTCATAGTTTCACACCCGATTTTAACTAGCCCTTGATCGATAGATCCTGGGCTTTTGATTTTATTACCACTGAAAAATGATAGAATATAAATGATTCTACGGGTAAGAATCATTCCAATTTGCAAAAAGAAGGCAACAGATAGAAACATGAATCCTTGAGCTAACAAGGTTTCCCCAATCAAAAATCCCAAATCCAACTCAGAGTATCAGGTGTTAAAAATTATTTTGGTTTATAAATATTAAATATTAAATATTAAAACTCTCAACACAGACAACGGTGACAATGACATCATCTCCTAAAATTGCAGTGCGCGAACTACCTCTGTTCCCCCTACCAGATGTAGTTTTGTTTCCAACTCGACCTCTACCTCTACATATTTTCGAGTTTCGCTATCGCATCATGATGAATACAATCTTGAATAGCGATCGCCGATTTGGGGTTTTAATGGTCGATCCGGCAAAGGGTACCATCGCTAATGTGGGCTGTTGTGCGGAGGTGATTCACTACCAACGCCTCCGTGATGACCGCATGAAAATTTTAACTTTGGGTCAACAGCGTTTTCGGGTTCTGGAATATGTACGGGAAAAACCCTACCGAGTTGGTTTAGTTGAATGGATTGAAGACGAACCTACCCATGAAGACCTACGTCCCCTAGCTCAGGAGGTGGAACAGTTACTTAAGGATGTGGTGCGTTTGTCGGGTAAGTTAACGGAGCAAAATATCGAATTGCCTGAAGATATACCGAATTTACCAGTTGAGTTATCCTATTGGGTAGCAAGCAATCTCTACGGGGTTGCTTCCGAACAACAGGCTTTGTTGGAATTACAAGATACTGCAGCCAGGTTAAATCGAGAAGCAGAGATTTTAACTTCTACCCGCAGTCACTTGGCAGCTCGAACGGTGTTAAAAGATACCTTTGAAAGTTATCGTTGAAAGTTAACTTTCTCTCCACCCAGGAACCGAGGGACAGGTGACAGTATGCTTTCCACAGTTAGTGATTCAGCTTTTTGGATACAAATTGTCAACAGTCAGAAAACCAAGGGAAATATATTTAGCGTGCAAAGATATTTCATTCCACTTCAGCATCAATCAAATTACTGAATCTGCCGTTATTTTTGTGACATCATAACTACCGAGTAGCTTCAGCTTTTCCACTAGGGAGCGAAGTTGGGAGATAGCAGTTTGCACCTGGGGTTGATTCGCATCAGCTTCTAGATCGATAAAAAAAACATATTCACCCAGCGATCGCTTAGTGGGTCGTGATTCAATTCGACTCAAGTTAATTCCCATTTCGGCAAAGATTTGTAACGGCTTGACCAACGCACCGGGAACGTTGGCTGGAAAACTAAAGGCAAGGGAAGTATGGGTTGGAGTCAAGGACGATAATTGCTGATTAATGGGGTGATCGGTTTGACTAATTACCCAAAAGCGAGTGCAGTTATCTGGTGTATCATTAATTGCCGATGCCAATATCGGTAAATTGTATAACTCTGCTGCTCTTTGAGAACAAATAGCCGCAGCATCGACTTCGGTGGGTAAGTATTGTAAGGCTGTGCTGTTTGAGTTGGTGGGAATCAATTGGGCATTGGGAAGGTGGGTTTCCAACCATTTTTGGCATTGGGCTAAAGCTTGAGGATGGGAATAAACTGTTTGAATTTTGTCTAGATTGGATGCACAGGAAATTAGCATATGCACAATCGGCATCACTAAGGCTTGACAAATATTGAGTCCATCTAGCTGCCACATCGCATCCATTGTCATTGTTACACTACCTTCAATGGAATTTTCGGCTGGTACGACAGCTAATTGGGTTTGTTTTTCATTCACAGCTTTTAGAGACTGGGCAATGCTGGGGTAAGGACATAAAGTTGCTGTTTCCCCCAGAGTTTGCCCTAGGGTACTAGTATAGATTAATGCGGCTTGTTCTGAGTAGTTTCCCGGTGGACCTAAATGTGCAATTGAAAGGCTCATAATTTAGATATCTCACAAATTCCTAAAAAACAGCGAGTAGGGGGTAGGGAGTATAATCTACGACTTACACCAGAACCATGAAAGTAGTGTTTCCGGTATCCTCCTGTCAATTTACTATCGCTCTAGACCACTCACTACTCACCTTCAAGGGAGAGAACATTAAGTTGTCACTCAATGTTCATAACTTATACCATCTTGGATTTTGGATTGGGAACTCCTTGTTATTTATATTGAGGTTTTGTGTTTCCATCTGTCGCATTCTTTTTTTAAATTGGTATTCTCCATGAGAAATGCTGGATAACTTAAAAGCGCAACTTACAACCCAAGTAAAAATACTGAGAGATACATAGGGCTGATACATTACCCAATATTTCCAATATTTATTTTGTACCCAAGGATAAATTCCTGCTCAAAATGTACTAGGTCACACACTGCAAATTGAAAATTAGTGTTTAATTGCGATACGCAACTTTAGCCTTGGGTAATGACTATCATGACATATATATAAGTAACTTATTCAACAATAATCATTAACTATAGTTACGATTGACTAGCTATTAATAGTATTTTGCTGTAGAAATACTTATATCGTCGTCAGATAACAAAGGGAAAAAATAATTTTTTACTCAAGAGTTATTCAAGAAGCAATAAAGTATAAATCTACTGTTGTGCATATTTACTAGCTGAATCACTCAGTTCCAAAAGAGCAGTCAAATTAACTCAATCTTCTGAATCAGCAAATTCTCGCACATTGATAGATATTTTCATAATTCACAAATATTATAATAGGGTTAAAAGGGATAATAATATAGGCATGACTACCAGATTCACAGCAAATCAGTCGGTAGAAATAACTGTTCCCGACGAGTCAATTTCGATTCAACATTACTTACGTCAACCATACCGATTAATTAATGCTCTAGCGGATATGAGTCGTGTCCAGCAAATTTCAAGCGATGTATTTCGTTATAAAATGCGGGCATTAACTTTTATTTCGCTAAAAATTCAACCGATTGTGGATATGCGGGTTTGGGTGGAAAACTCAGGTGTGGTTCGGATTGAATCTACTGGGTGTGAAATTCTGGGTATAGAAGCTTTTAATCAAAGATTTGCCCTGCACTTGCAAGGATATTTAGCACCAGAGGAACTACATCAACAAACCCGACTGAGAGGGATGGCAAATTTAGAAGTTCACGTTGATTTACCGCCTTTATTTGCCTTAACTCCTCGTCCAATTTTGGAAGCAACGGGTCATAGTTTACTTAAAAGTATTTTGTTGACAATTCAGCAGCGATTACGACATCAATTAATTGCAGACTATCGACAATGGGTGCGTTCTCAAGTTTCGACAACACCAAGTTTAATTTTGGGGGATGGACTGAAAAGTACAGATATGGGGATGATCGAAAATTAATTGAATAAATCCAACTGCTGATATCCCTGACATGGGCTGAAGGATTTACGGTGTAAAACTGATGCACCGTATTCCTGTAGGGCGGCTAAATGCTTGGCACTACCATAACCTTTGTTACGTGCTAAATCGTACATCGGATATTTTACAGCTAAACGTAGGATAATTTCGTCCCGATATACTTTCGCGATAATACTCGCTGCGGCGATCGCCAGAGAACAACTATCTCCTTTAATAATTGTTTGTTGAGGGATGGATAGATTAGGAATTAATTGGTTTCCATCCACCAACACCAGACTCGGCTTGACTTCTAGCTTGTCTACAGCCCGTTTCATTGCCACCAAAGATGCCTGTAAAATATTAATCCGATCAATTAACCTATTGGAAATCACCCCCACTTGACAAGCGATCGCAACTCGACGGATTTGTGCGGCTAAACTCTGACGACGACGGGGGGAAAGTTTTTTGCTATCTTGAATTCCCTCTGTCATCAAATCGGGATATGCGATCGCTGGTAAAATTACTGCGGCGGCAACAACTGGTCCAAATAATGCCCCGCGACCAACTTCATCTACACCAGCGATCGCCTCCCTAGTATGGACATACTGACTAAGTTCAAGCCACTCCCGAAAAACTTTTCTTTCTGAATAGCCTACACGCGCTGTTACACCAGAACCCATGAAAGTGTTTTTACCACTCCCTATTTACAAGCGAGACCTTGACATCTCCCCTGGTTGAAGCACAGGGGACTAAGCTGATGTTGCTTCGGGGTCTAAAAGACCTATCGGGACTTAACGGGACTTAAACATTTTTGAGGCAGAAATCAGCTTCAAACCCATACAGGGTAAGGAAAATACACTACAGGCTCAAAAATGCTTGAAACCCAGATATAGCAAGAAACTATTCAAAACGATATCAACGTCTTGCTGTGTATACATTTGAGTAGTTTTTTCGGCTATTTTTTGTCTTAGTCCCACTATTTCGCAACGTTTGCGATAGAGGATAATTGAATTGGGGATAAATCCCCAATTCCAGGTTTGACAATCAAATATGCGAGCTACCTCATTCTTACTCCGCACGAGCAGAAGAACGCTTACGGGTACGGCGATTGTGAGGAGTTGGAGCAGGTGTGGCCATTTCTTCCTCTTCTGCAAGTTCCTCACCCCTCAATATTGGCTCAGGAACTTTGACCACTTCCTCCTCTGCGACTGGAGGAGGAGAAGGTAAATCTTCCGGTTCATCTTTGATTTCGACTTTCCGAGCGGGAACCGAACGGGGTATGGGTAAGGGAATTTCGCTTTGGATATTGGCTTTATCACCCTTGCTTTCTCCTGGTGAGACGATGTTGTAAATCACCGATTTGGGATTTTTCAACTCACGGTTCGTATGCAAAGCTGGAGAAACCCCCGCATAGGCATAAACTTCCTGTTCGAGGGGTGACATTTCCACGGTGACAATTTCCGGTGGTTCGACGATGGGTTTCACTGGATCTAACTTGGGTTTAATCCGCTCTGCACGCTCTCCCCAACCGACTTTGCCAATGTTAGGAGTAGGCAATTCTGGCATTCTTTCCAGGTCGTTATCTGGCTCTAAATCCAGGTCTGGATCGGGAACAAAAGCAGCCGTAACAGGAATAATACGGGTCTCTTCTTTGCCATTACCACCGTTAGGACGTTGACGACGACGAACCCGACGTTTGGAATTATCTCCTAATTCCTGGTAACTAGGATGGTGGATCAAATTCAAGGAGCCATAATCAACATCGCTATCAAAGCCTTCATTGACCATTTCATAGCTGTCGCGGTTGTCGTTTTGACGTAGACTAGGCATCGAGCGGGATGGCATCGGTACAAATCGCTCTGGTATTTCCATCGGGGTGACGGCAATCCGCGCTTCCGTTTCTCCTGGTAAGCGGACTACATGACCTAACCCTCCGCAGGTGGTACAGGTTTGACCAAATAGCTCGTAGATGTTTTGACCTTGCCGTTTCCGGGTTAATTCCACTAACCCCAGTTCCGTTAACTGGGCTATTTGGGGACGGGCTTTATCTGCTCGCAAAGCTTTATTAAAGTGTTCTAAAACGTGCAGTTGGTCACGACGGGATTCCATGTCGATGAAATCGACGACTATCACCCCAGCAATATTCCGCAGACGCAGTTGACGAGCAATTTCTGTCGCGGCTTCGCAATTCGTCCACAAAACCGTTTCTCGCGCTGTGGCTGAACGGGTAAAGGAACCGGAGTTGACATCTATCACTGTTAGTGCTTCGGTGGGCTGGATAATTATGTAACCCCCGGAAGGCAAATCAACACGGGGTTTCAGTGCTTCCTTAATTGCCGCATTTACCCGGAAATATTCCAAAATGGGTGTGCGATCGCGGTGATGATCGATTAGCAGTCCCTGGGGTGTTTGTCCACCGCTCCAATTTTGCAGGTATTGTTTGACCCGTTTTAAACCAGTGCTGGAATCGACCACTATTCGATTCACGTCCGCACCGTACATATCCCGCAACACCCGTTGAATAAAATCATCGTCCCGATTCAGCAAGGCGGGTGCGCGACTAGATTGGGCTTGTTCCTGGATTGATTCCCACTGACGTTGCAGGTTCTCTAAATCCTCAATAATCGCCTCTTCTGGTTTACCTTCGGCTTCCGTCCGCACCAATAATCCCATTCCTGCGGGCTTAATTAGGATAGCTAAGGCGCGCAAGCGATTACGCTCGTTTTCATTCCGGATACGACGGGATAGATTTACCCCCCGTCCATAGGGCATTAACACAACGTATCGACCTGGAAGGGTGACGTTTCCAGTTAATCTTGGACCTTTAGTCCCCGTCGGCTCCTTCATCACCTGGACTAATACCTTTTGTTGCGGTGTCAACAATTCGGTAATGGCCGCAGCTGAACGTTTTAGCCTCAAAGGTCCTAAATCTGTTACATGGATGAATCCATTCCGTTCCGGGTCGCCGATGTTGACAAAAGCCGCATCTATCCCCGGTAAGACATTCTCTACCACTCCGAGGTAAATATCACCAATCTGATGGTGTCCGGTGGCAACAACTAATTCTTGAATCTGGTCTTCGGAAAAAACCGCAGCGATTTGATGCTGTTCGGCAATAATAATTTGTTTTGGCATTCAATTTCCTCAAAAACTGGCAGCACAAACGGTTCTGGAGATATGGATACCCAAATCTGGCTCCGATACGCTTAACTCCGCGCTGCTCTGGATAAAATGTGTAAATTCTTACTTAAACCCAAAATCTTGTCACACTGCGATCAGCAATCCTGCTTTACGCTTGGCGTATCGCGCTTACATAACATAATGATTGAAAATATTCCAGAAGGGTTGCTCCCGGTTTTCAGCGATTAAATTACCCGTCCGTCTACTTTTCCCGTGGTCATATCTTAAAATTCAAACAAAATCTTGACTCAGTTCCATTTCCCTAGGTACTCGACTAACCCAAAGTACTGGGTGGGGTCAGGGAGTAGGGAGTAGTTCATGTAATCACCCGGCATAGTTTCCTTACTGGACTACTGGGGATGGGGTAATGATGATTACGGCGATATGCAGATGATTGCCTGACTAGAGATAAATTCAATCATAGGGGAATATCGATGATTGAAATAGCTAAGTTGCATATAACTTTTGCTGCAAGGCTGCACATTTGCACATCGTATCACTGGTTCCCATTTGCGCCTGGTACATATTAAGTGGATGCAAAATGTCAAATTAATTTTGCACTACTACTTGCCCGGCGTTCTCTCCAGTGTTGGGAATCTGTGTTGACAGGTAGCTGTGGCCATTGGAATCTAACAATCAGTTAGCTTCATGACTATCTTGCCACTTTGTGTCTGAACTCGACATTGAACTAGTACACCAAGGCATAAGTAAAAGTAATATTGCCTATCTTCTCGACTTTTCAGCTATTTCAAATTATTAGCTTTATTTACGTCGTCTGGTACTAGTGGCACAAAATTGAATATACATTGCTGTTGCTGCTCTCTAAAAATCACTCAAAACTATCCAAGTAAGGGTCTAAGGCTAGACATGATTAGTTTTGAAGTTTATTTCCTAATCCAGCGTGGCGACAGTATAGCTACTATCGGGTTTGTTTACTCCACAGGCTGACACGGTAAAGAGCTTCTACCGTCAAATCTGCTCACATTGCATCCCTAAAGGAGACACATATGTTCTGATTGCGCTATTACGTGTACATTTCCGCAAGTTTGTTCATATTTGGGTAGAGTTTAACTTACAGTTCCTAAACTTCGCTTGGCTGTAATGCTTAACTGCAAAGCTTGTCGGTTTTTCCCTTGGGGGTACCGATTTTTCTGTGCGATGCACAGCTAGCTGGCGAAAATTTGGAGCAACCAAATGGCCAGGTATTTTCGGCTTTCCAAATATACATTAACTTTGTGTGAGGACTGAATCCAGTCATCTCAATCAATGGTTAGAGAAGTTTGTGGAGCTTGCAGGTTGACTGATTCACGCTTCGACGTAGTTAAAACAAAGCCCTAGCTGATAAAACTGTCTCGAACAAAATCCGGCAACAGGGAATTATGCGAGAAATTTAAGTTGAAAATTCTGAGGCTTTCTACCTGATAACGGAACTAGAATCAATCTACTTATGCAGCGCCAAAATACTTTCCTATTATTTCATTCTAGCGCAACTGTGTTAAAAATCAATTCTTTTCTTCATGTAATATTTTCTTCATCTCTCTCAATATTGATTGGTGTTTCCATATCCAAAATTAGACGGCTACGGTGGACATGCTGTAAATCGAACTCAATGCCAGCAATTTGTTCTAACATCAGCAACACTTGTTCTGGACGGAGTAAATTTCCATCATTACGGCAACTACCAATATAACTGAGGTTGGCAACAGCACTATCAAGGGATTGCTCCAGAGAATCGATTGCTAATGCAGTTAGGCGATCGCGCAAGTTGACTGTTTGTGTTTTCCCCGATTTTGTCCGATGTGCTGAGAGAATTTCCTTCCTTGCCAAGATTTCCTCTATCCAGCTTTGCCATTGGCTCAGGGTTGCCTCTTGACTTGCGCTCACCTGTAATTGATATGCCGCAGCATTCAGGAGTTGGGTCAGGGCAGGCATTCCCAATTCTATCTCTTCCACTTGATAAATGGGAATATCTGGGGGAAGAACTGCGGCTAAACGCTGCTGGAATTCTGCTGGTGAGATTGCATCTACTAGTTCAAATTCCACCAATTCACCGCTACTTGTTGCACCCAAGGACAGGGCGTTGGCAACCATAATCCGAGGCATCGGATGATACCCACCAGTAAAAGCGACGGGTAGTTGACTACGCCGAATTGCCCGCTCAAATAATCGCAGTAAATCTAAATGACTCACCAGTGCCATTTCCCCCAATTTCCCAAAGGCGACCCGTAGACGTTGCTTTTTGGTAGTTTTGGGAATAAATTCGCCAGCGAATTCCGGGATGGCAGGGGGTTTAATCACCACGTTATGGCCAAAATCCGTACCGCAGACACCACAATGGGAACAGGCGGCAAAGGAACAATCAGGGACTACAGCAGCAGCAAGTGCTTTTTGTAAGTCTGCCTGTAGCCATTTTTTGCTGATACCACTGTCGATGTGGTCCCAGGGTAAGGGCGCATCCAATGCGCTTGTCTCCTGTGACTGGGATTCTAAAACCCAACCCTGACCGTTTTCCACCTGACGATATTTCCAGTCTAGCCCGGCTTCTTTAATTGCCTCTCCCCAGGCAACATAGGCTCGTTCGACGTTATCAAACCAAGCGTCCATTCCTGCACCCAATTCCCAAGCTCGACGGAGAACCCGACTCAATCGGCGATCGCCACGACCAATAAAGTCTTCCATCGCCGAAATGCGCACGTCGGTAAAATTCACCTTTACGTTACGTATTTTCCGAAAGGCTTCCCGTAATAATTCTTGCTTGCGGATAAATTCACTGGTAGCGACGGAATGCCATTGGAAGGGGGTATGGGGTTTAGGAGTAAAGTTAGAAATGGTCAAGTTAAAACTCAGGGGTTTGCGTTTCTGTCCCCGACACTCCCTTTGTAACCAAGCAACAGTCTCGGCGATACCTAAAACGTCGGCATCGGTTTCCCCCGGCAATCCAATCATAAAATAGAGTTTGATTTTATCCCAACCTTGTTCCCAAGCAGTTTTGATGCCTTGTAACAGTTCAGCATTTGTCAAACCCTTATTGACAATATCCCGCATTCGCTGAGTACCAGCTTCGGGGGCAAAAGTGAGACCACCTTGTCGGTTCCCACCCAGGATATTGGCGATATTTTCGTCAAATCGGTCTACCCGTTGACTGGGGAGTGATAGGGAAATATTTTCCTCCCGCAATCGGTTTCTGATTTCCATGCCGACGGCTGGTAGGGCCAAGTAATCGGAACAGGATAGGGATAACAAGGAAAACTCGTTATGACCGGTTTCGCGCATTCCCTTGGTAATTGCCTCAATTACCTGATCTGGTTCCACATCCCGTGCTGGACGGGTTAACATTCCCGGTTGACAGAAACGACAGCCTCGGGTGCAACCACGGCGAATTTCTATGGTCAAACGGTCATGAACTGTTTGTACAAAGGGAACTAAACTGATCGAGTAGGCAGGGATGGGGGTAGCAGTACGGCGGATAATTTTGGCGGGGACATCGCTCCGTACAGGGCGGACAGAACCGTTTTCAGCCAGGTCGTAGAAGCGGGGTACGTAAACACCGGGAACTTGGGCTAAATCTAATAGTAATTCTTCTCGACTTAATCCGGCGGCGTGACCTTCTTCCACGACAAGGCCGATTTCCGGTAATAATTCTTCACCGTCACCTAAAGCCACAAAATCAAAAAAGTCGGCATAGGGTTCGGGATTTGAGGTGGCGGTTTGTCCCCCGGCAAAAACCAGTGGATAGTTGCCTGTATCCCTTTCTGACCAAGTGAGGGGGATGCCTGCCAAATCCAACATTTCCAGAATGTTAGTCGCCCCCAACTCATAACTCAAACTAAAGCCTAAAATATCAAAATCCACCAGTGCCCGTCGCGATTCTACTGCAAATAGAGGTGTTTGGGTTTCCCGCAATTTCGCAGCTAAATCCGGTGCTGGTAGGTAAGCGCGATCACAAAGTTGTCGAGGCTGGGCATTAATGATATTGTACAGTATTATATGCCCCAGGTTTGATGCCCCAACTTCATAAATTTCCGGATAGGTCAACACCCAGCGCACGCGCGCCGCATCCCAAGGCTTATGAACTGCACCCAACTCATTACCTAAATATCGGGCGGGTTTGTTGATTTTTGATGTAATTAATTGATCGACTGCAACAGCCACTTCGCTATACTTCGCTATATTTTTAAGCAACTCCAAAGATTATAGTCATTTTAACTCCAACCTGAACACTGATTCCTGGTTTAAAACATATCCATTATTAATTACTACAGAACAGGAAACTCAATGCTTTTACCTCATAATAATATATTCGCGCCCAAATAATTCAGTATCCGGATTACTTGGGAATACTTTTACTCCTAGTACTCGACTGCATAAGTTATGAGGGGTTCGTAGTAGTGGCTTTAGCCTCAAAAATATAATCAAGGCGCTAAAGCACTACTACGTGCCTTTTCTTACCCATCAAATATTCTCTATCCCTATTTACTAGTTGGGTAGTACAGAAAAAACCCGCCTCTATGGGGAAAACCCAATTTTTAGTCTCTAATTTCAAACACCCGATCCAATTGGGTTAATTCAAAAATAATTCGTAATGCTGGCGAAACCGAACACAAACAAAAATCCCGTCCCTGGGATTGGGATAGTTTTAAAGCCGAAACCAATGCCATTAATCCAGCACTATCGATCGATTCTACTGCTTCCAAGTTAACAAGCAACCCTTGTGCATTATTTTGTTGTATGGCAGTGATTAGGCTCCGCTCAAACTCTAAAGCATTGGCAGCATTTATATTTCCCTGGGGACAAATTACCTGATACTTGGGATTGGAAAGTGTTGCTTGCATAGTTAAAATCCTATTAAATCTATTCAGCTTTAAAGATAGATGAGCTTCATTTGACCATAAACTTTTTCTCTCCACATCGACCATTTGTCTGACATTTCTTTGCTGAATCTTTATTCCTTTCCAACTTCTATTTAAAGATTGTCATAATCTCCTAAAAAACTGTAGAATTTGATACATTTTACGGCAGATTTCTTGATAAACATAAGTACTCAGACAAAATTAATTCCATATCTTGCTTTTTGTGTTCCCGATTCTCTCTTCCTTGTTTGGACGAGTAAAGTTAATTTTGTCCAACTACTCGTTTCTGCTCACACATAATCAACATCCGTACAGATGTACAGATTATGAGAATTACTCGGATCAGTAAACTTACTCCTTGAAAAAGCTAATGGTGTACGAGTGTAAGGTGTTCAGAAAAACACTTATGTAATATTTTATACTTTTATTTTGTGATTCAGATCACAGCCTGCTATGGTTTTAGATCACGTTTTATACTCAGCCACAACAGAGATAATTAAATTTGGAGCTGATTGGATTACTCCCTATGCAAAACAAGTATGTGATTCGTCAATTAGTAGAGAAAGCGTTAAATATCAAAAAACTCACACCAGAAATTGAAAATGAAATTAACTGGGAGCTAACGGAAAGGGGTTACATCTCTGACGTAGATTATGAAGCACTAGAGTTACTGATGGCGGAAATGGACGCGGGTAGAATCCAATTGGTTTCTAGTCTTTAAAATCAAGCCACTCCAGAAATTACAAATGTATCGTTAAATACTAAATAGTAAACCTATTGCAGGTATCAATAACAACAATAAAATTATAAGTGTGCGTTTTAATGCTGGGAAATAAAAACCGATTAGGAGCGTTGGATTGACCAAAAATCCTGAATAAAGCGGTTGAGAATCTGATTGGTAGGTGTAGTGGAGGTTGCCGAAGGTTTTGTGGACTTATCTCCTAGTTGGGTCAGGTAATTAATTACTTCTGTATCCAAAGCTGGTTGAAAGAATTCGCTTGGCCACAGCAAATCAGACGCGTCTTGCAAATTGGTAATTAGGGATTCTGATTCAATTGTTGTTTCCACTAGGAATAGGGGACGTACCCAAAATAGACGACGAGAAACAACATCTTCGATGAGTTGGCAATACAAGCGGACGTGGTGATTTTGCAGGTACAAGATTTGTCCAACGGAAAAATGAGTATTTTTAGCCATAGGGATGAATATTTCCTCAAGCTAAATGGTAATAAATAGTAACGTGGTAAGCTTGCGTGGGAATTACTGGGTTGAGAAGATGGTTAGCGATCGCAAACAGAGTTGGTTTGCACCTGGATTTTCCATAATGTTATAGAATTATTGAGTTAGTGTTTAAGTTTGATTAAACAGCTAACGTTACCATTATAGTCATGATATCAAAATTACAGCAAAAGCCGTGTCAGTCGAAACCATAGCCAAGCCTTCTACAGTTAGAAAAATTGCACCTCGGTATCGCGTTTTGCTCCATAACGACGACTTTAATCCGATGGAGTACGTAGTACAGGTTTTACTAACTACGGTACCGAGCTTGACCCAGCCCCAAGCCGTAGATATTATGATGGAGGCCCATACCAATGGAATTGCCCTTGTGATTACCTGCGCTCAGGAACATGCAGAATTTTATTGTGAAACCCTTAAAAATAAGGGTTTGACGAGTACAATTGAGCCAGATGAATAGGTTAATTTTTCACCAGGTATCCTTGATTATTCGTCAAGACGAAACGAGACGTAGGAAAATACGTCTATCAGCAGATGTCTGGCGATAGCTTTATATGCGTATTTACGGAATTTCCATTGCCCACCTACCCGTTCCTTTGCGGATACTTGGATTTGTTTTGTGTTTAGCCTTTTTATGGCTACCGATTGCGATTCCCATATACTTACTGATTCCCGATGATGCGAATCTAGTCACCATTTTGACAATGGGGTTGCTGGCGATCGCATTTTTACTTTTACTACCGGGTTGGAGTCAAGCTGTCCACCAGCAGCATCAAGCTTTTACCCATTATGGGTTGGAGTTTAGTCGCAGGAATTTGCTTGAGTTGAGCAATGGTTTAGCAATTGGCTTAATTAGTATTCAATTGTTATTTTTAGTCCAAGCTGGATTAGGATGGTTGGAATGGCAACCATCGACAGCACCTATTAGCCGTTGGATTCTAGAAGCGATTCCGACGGCAATGGGGACAGCATTGGCAGAAGAACTATTTTTTCGCGGTTGGATGTATGATGAACTGAGAAGGGATTACAGTCGGTCGGTGGCGATTTGGGCGACATCCTTAATTTTTGCGATCGCTCATTTTCTCAAACCGCTCCCGGAAATTATTCGTACATCCCCCCAGTTTTTTGGTTTACTTTTACTGGCATTACTATGTGCTTGGGGGAAAAACCTGTGTCGCGGACGTTTAGGTTTACCGATTGGTATTCACGCAGGATTGATTTGGGGATGGTATGTCCTGAATGTTGGTCAACTGATTAAATATACACGTACAGTTCCCGTTTGGGTGACAGGGGTTAATGATAATCCCCTAGCAGGAGTGATGGGTTTAGGGTTTTTGCTTGTACTATTTATAGTAATACGTCAGCAAGCGATCGCGAAGACAAGAAATTAAGCATCAAAACCATCAAAAAAAACCTACCCTCCTGCTTTGGTTTAGATATAGCTATGACAAACCTCAAAAATATCAGAAGTCTCTACTATATAACCCATGTTAATAATTTACCATCAATATTGAATCAAGGAATTCTATCCCATCGAAAAGTAGAGGAATTGGGGATTTCCTATACAGCAATTTATGATTCTGGAGTAATTAATCGTAGAAAAGATAAATCTACACCAGAGAAAAGTAGTTTGTGGGATTATGCAAACTTATATTTTCAACCTCGCAACCCCATGATGTATCGGGTTATGAGTGAAAAAAATCTGGACAAAAAAGATATTGCTGTAATAGGGATAAAACCAGGTGTCTTGAATTTAACAGGGGGATTTATTACTGACGGTAACGCAGCGAATGAATCGACAAAAATTTACCCTGTGCAAGAAGGTTTAGAAGTTCTCAAACAGCAATGGCACATGATTCAAAATGATTGGTGGAATGAGCTTGATGGTTCAAAACGGAAAATCATGTCTGAGTGTTTATTACCGGAAAAAATTGCTCCAGAATTCATCCATTCAATTTTCGTGACTAATCATAATGCCAAGGAACGAGTTGAACAAATAATTGGTTCTTTCAAAATACCTGTTGTTCCAGAACCCCATAGGTTTTTTCAGCCTAAATTTTCAACTCGTATTGGTGAAAATATATCTTTGATTGATGGTGATATGTTTTTCTCCAATATGCAAACCTTAACAATTAGCGTTAACCTTCAAGGCATAATGGGTAAGGGATTAGCATCGCGGGCAAAGTATCAATTTCCTGATGTTTACGTAGTTTATCAAGATGCCTGTAAAAGTAAACAAATTACTGCTACTCAACCCTACATCTATAAGCGGGAAGCATCCTTAGAGCAAGAATTAGCGGATTTAATACTTCCCCTTCAAACTCCGAATTCAGTGAAATGGTTTTTATTCTTTGCAACAAAAAGGAAATGGCGAGATGATTCGCGTATTGAAGATATTGAAGGTGGATTAGATTGGATTAGAAAACGCCACCAAGCTGTAGGCATAAAGTCTTTAGCGTTACCAGCTTTAGGTTGTGGCTTAGGTAATCTTTCTTGGAAAGAAGTCGGACCAATTATGTGTAGATATTTACATGGTATTGGGATTCCAGTTGCAATTTATTTACCACGGGAAAGCACAATTTCTCCTGATTATTTAACCAGTCAGTTTCTATTAGGAAATTAATTATGAAAATTTACAGCATAATTTAAGAAGGATACATTCGTCAAAAAAATTATCGGGAGCATTCGAAATATGTAAAAACATATTTTGTCATTGCATAGACGCGTAGCAGATCGACCACAGGATTGCAAATTAGCAATCGCAAAATTCATCACTCAGAATGAGTCTATCAATTGCTGAAGGTCATACTTCCAATAATGATTCAGATTCTTCTGTTACCAAGCGATAAAAGCTAGGATGCACCCATTTTCATCAAGCTTGGAAAATTGAAATAAAGTCCATTATGCAACTGAAATCTGCCGTACTATAAACTCCACTGCTCCAACGTTGCTAACTTAGTATCTAACCAATCATCATCAAAATCAGCGTATCCCTTCACATTACCTACCATATGGGTGGCTATTCCCATCACCCAAATATGGGCTACTTTCACAAACACGGGAATTGCAGCTAATTCCCCATCACTTAACTCCCTAACATCTTGATAACCATCAACAAAACAGTTTCTCACCTCAAAATCAATCTTCATTTCTATCGAGGTTTGTAGAAACTTGGCAATATCGAAGATTCGCCAACCATAACCACATTGCTCAAAATCCAACCAAGTCAATTGATTATGATTGTTAAAGAGGACATTGCCAGTATGAACATCCCCTAAACAGAGACCAAATTCAGGAGCGATCGCAGGTAAATTTAACTGTTGAATTTGTCTTTTTAAAGTTAAATTGGTGGTTTTTAAAAATTTAATTTGCTCAGGACGATGTGGATATACATTACTAATACCCTTGATGGACCAATCCAATAAATATCTAGTATTTAATTTTCTGACCCCAGTAACTTGTTGATAACTATGGAGAAAATTATCTAAACAATTATGTATATTTGCTAAACTACGCCCTAAAAGATAACTTTGAACAACATCTAATTTCCGATTGATCACTTTACCCTGGGAATACACAAATAAAACGACGTATCTTTTCCCCTCCGGTGCCCAAACTTCAGTCATCAATTTACCATCATGACGGGTAAGAGGATAGGCAATTGGTTGTTGATGTTGACGCAAAAAATCTAAAACTTTTAACTCAAAATTAATTGCTTTTTGGTTTTGCCAATGATGACGATAAACCCGCAAAATATACTGATTAATATCTGTGATGATTAAATACGTATCATTGAGTCCTATTTTGTATAATTTGCACTCAGTCACCTGGCCGATGGGATAGTGAACACAGACCTTACGGATTAAATCAGCAGCATCAAGAATCGAATGAACGACGGTAAATTGACCTTGGGACATGCACTCTCCCCGAACCCCCTACTCCCCACTTTCTGTACACAACACAAGTAATGGTGAAAATAACAAATCTCAATCAATCGCTCTAAATTATCCAGCTTTTAACCAAATCCAATCAACTTTTTGCAGTGTTATCGTTATTTTCTGCAAAAACGTCACCTAAAAGTACCCCATCTATGGCAACCTAGGAAGCAGAATGTTGAAAAATTTGATATTTTCGCTACAGATATTACCCGTATAGGTTATGCAAACTCTGCCTACGCTTACAAACCCAAATACCGCATCCCAACTACCGACGTTTGACACCACCATCAAACGTCGCAAAACCCGTCCTGTACAGGTGGGAAATGTCACCATTGGCGGTGGTCATCCGGTAGTTGTGCAGTCGATGATTAACGAAGATACCCTCGATATAGATGGTTCTGTAGCTGCAATTCGGCGTCTGCACGAAATTGGTTGCGAAATCGTCCGTGTCACGGTTCCCAGTATGGCACATGCAAAAGCGTTGGCGGAAATTAAACAAAAATTGAAGTCAACCTACATGGATGTACCGTTGGTGGCTGATGTTCACCATAACGGGATGAAAATCGCGATTGAGGTATCTAAGCATATCGAAAAGGTAAGGATCAACCCCGGTTTATACGTATTTGAAAAGCCAAATGCCAACCGCACCGAATATACTCAAGCAGAATTCACAGAAATAGGGGAGAAAATCCGGGAAACTTTGGAACCCCTGGTAATTTCCCTGCGCGACCAAAACAAAGCTTTGCGAATCGGGGTGAATCATGGTTCCCTCGCGGAACGGATGTTATTTACCTACGGAGATACCCCGGAAGGGATGGTGGAATCGGCTTTAGAATTTATTCGGATTTGTGAATCCTTGGATTTTCACAATATCGTCATTTCCATGAAGGCTTCCCGTGTCCCGGTAATGATTGCTGCATATCGCTTGATGGCAGCACGGATGGATGAATTGGGGATGGACTACCCGTTACATTTAGGTGTCACCGAAGCTGGTGACGGGGAATATGGACGGATTAAATCCACTGCGGGAATTGCCACTTTGCTTGCGGATGGGATTGGTGATACGATTCGTGTTTCCTTGACAGAAACACCAGAAAAGGAAATTCCCGTTTGCTATAGCATTTTGCAGGCTTTGGGATTACGCAAAACAATGGTGGAATATGTTGCTTGTCCTTCCTGCGGTCGAACTTTATTTAATCTGGAAGAGGTTTTACACAAGGTTCGGGAAGCAACTAAACACCTCACTGGTTTAGATATCGCGGTGATGGGTTGTATCGTCAACGGTCCTGGGGAAATGGCTGATGCTGACTATGGCTATGTGGGTAAAACCCCTGGTTATATTTCCCTTTATCGCGGACGGGAGGAAATCAAAAAAGTCCCGGAAGACAAAGGAGTCGAAGAATTAATCAATTTGATTAAAGCCGACGGTCGTTGGGTCGAACCGTGAGGGGATTTTGGATTTGAGATTTGGGATTTTGGATTGGGATATAGAAGGGGGACAGGAGACAGAATACAGGAGTGTCTAAATTGTTCTGATTACTGTTTCCTACTCCCTACTCCCTAATCCCGACTCACCCGATTAACAAAACAAGATTTGTAAAGATTGTATCTTTGACCACCTATCTGGCCGGATTTAGGTGAAAATTATAGGAAATACAAAATAGGCTTACCCTTCACCCGATTACGTGTGTTAGATTGAGCATATTGACTTTTATTTTTCCCCTCTGGCGCAGTTGTTCTTATGGTAATTACAACAAGAGGACTTGTTTTGGGCGCTACGGCTGTTACTTTAACGACAGTTGCTGTGACTAGCCTTGGTATCCACTCACAAGGACAAGCATTATTTAAAGAAAGCCCCAAAGAATTGGTTGACGAAGTTTGGCAGATTATTTATCGCCAATACGTGGATGAAACTTTTAACCAAGTTGATTGGTTGGCTGTTCGCAGGGAGTACTTAAGCAAGTCCTACAGTAGTAGGGAAGAGGCATATAAGTCAATCCGGGAAATGGTCGGAAAGATGGAAGACCCCTACACCCGGTTTATGGACCCGGAAGAGTTCAAAAATATGCAGGTGGATACCTCTGGGGAATTGACTGGTATTGGTATCCAGATTGGTTTGGATGAGAAAACAAAAAAATTAACCGTTATTTCTCCGATTGAGGATACACCCGCTTTTAAAGCCGGAATTACCGCTAAGGATATTATTATTAAAATTGACGGTAAAAGTACTGAGGGAATGGACACCAACCAAGCTGTTTCCTTGATTCGCGGGGAACCTGGAACAAAGGTAAATTTGGTGATTGAAAGGGGTGGTAAGCAAATTCCCTATACAATCGAACGGGCAAAAATTGAAATACACCCTGTTAAGTTCTCCCAGCGACAAACACCAGCAGGTAGTATTGGTTACATACGTTTAAACCAGTTTAGTGCTAATGCCTCGAAGGAAATGCGAGATGCAATTAAGGCTTTAGAAGCTAAAAATGTGGTGGGATATGTGCTGGATTTACGGGGTAATCCCGGAGGTCTGTTGTATGCGAGTGTAGATATTGCTCGGATGTGGTTGCAAAGTGGAACGATTGTTTCGACTAAGGACCGTCGGGGGGAACAGGAACGGGAAGTTGCTAATGGTAGGGCTTTAACGGATAAACCTTTGGTGGTATTGGTTGATAAAGGTTCGGCGAGTGCAAGCGAAATTGTTTCTGGAGCCTTACAGGATAATCAACGAGCGAAAATTGTGGGAATGCAAACCTTTGGTAAGGGTTTGGTGCAGTCGGTGCGTCCGTTGAGTGATGGTTCAGGTGTGGCTGTAACGATTGCGAAATACTTTACTCCTAATGGTCGGGATATTAATAAGCATGGGATTGACCCGGATGTGGTTGTGAATTTGACGGATGAGCAACGTCAGGATTTATGGCTACGCAATCGCGATAAGTTGGGTACGATGGAGGATATTCAGTTTGCGAAAGCGATTGAGGTTTTAGGTCAAGAGATTGCCGCTCAAGGGTCGCGACGGGCTGAAACTGCTAAATAGGCGAGGTTTTGGGTTATTGGGGTTGGCACTTTCCAGCCCTAATTAACCCGACTCGACGGGCGATCGCTTCATTTTGATTGGCAAATGGCCCCCATTTTTCGATGATTTGCAAATCCTCCTCGGTCAACTGCTGACTGGGGACTATTTCGCATGTTTGGTTCGGACGTTTGATGATGTAGTAAGTTTGTTCAGTCAAGGGATTTTGGATTTTGGATTATTTTAACGTCGGGTCTGGGGAAAAAGTCTTTTTGTGAGGCTAAAAATTACAGATGCAAGGTTTTTTAGCTCTATACGCCTATTTGTTTCCATTGGCGAAATAGCCTCTAACGCTTACAAGATACAGAGACACGATATATCGTGTCTTTACTATATTTTCTGCAATCTCTAACGTGGGCGTAAGCCTTCTTCATCAGAACTTTCCCTCATTCCCACACTCCATGTGGGAACAAAACAGGTAGGAGATGTGATAGGGGAAAAGGAAAAGTTAGTGATTTTCATCCGGTGAATACTGCTAACTCCCGATTCCCGACTTCCCCCTATTTATTATTTACTGTCATTCCCACCATTGTTGGTAAGGATGTTGTTGCAGATTTTTTCTGGTACTTCTTGGAGGTGGTCAAATTCCCATTCAAATGTACCGACTCCTAAAGTTTGCGATCGCAGTTCAACGATAAAGTGTTGCATTTCTGCTTGGGGCAGGTAAGCAATTACACAATCCCAACCTGGCCAATCGTGGATACTTTCGTAACCCAGAATTTGTCCTCGATTTCCCGTGATAATTTGCAAGACTCGCGAAGTGAACTCGTTGGGTGTCGAAACCTGAATCCGTAGTATGGGTTCCAACAATGTCGGTTGACATTGACCCATTCCTGCTTGCATTGCTAAACGCGCTGCTTGTTTAAAGGCTTGTTCAGAACTATCAACGGAATGGTAGGAACCGTTGGTTAGGGTGACAGCGACATCCACCACCGGATAACCCAAGGGTCCGTGGTTGAGGAATTCCCGCACACCCATTTCCACCCCAGGAATGTATTGTTTGGGGACAACACCACCGACGATGGTTTCACTAAAACTAAAGCCTTCACCCCGTGGAGTGGGGGCAATATCTAAATATACATCCCCAAATTGACCGTGACCACCACTTTGATGTTTGTAACGTCCGTGGACAGAAGAAGCAGGTTTGCGAATGGTTTCTTTGTAGGGGACTTGGGGAAGGTGGGTAGACATGGGAAGATTGTATTTGCGTCGCAACCTGTCTAGAGCGACTTGTAGGTGAATTTCACCTTGTCCCCAGAGAATTACTTCGTGGGTATCACCGTGTTGTTCCCAAGCGAGGGATGGGTCTTCTTCTAGAAGTTTAGTGATGGCGCTACTAAGTTTGACTTCATCGTTGCGCTTTTCGGGGGTAATTGCCAAGGCGTAAACTGGTTTGAGGGTATTGGCACGCTTAATTTCAATGGTTTTTCCATTATTGGTGAGAATATCGCCCGTTTTGATTCCTTCCATCCGACTTAAGGCGACAATTTCTCCCGCATTCGCAAGATTGAGACTCTGGGTTTGTTGTCCCATCAACCGATAAATGCCACCAGTGCGTACACCGTTTAAGACAATTCCGTCAGTGAGTTGACCATTCCAAACCCGCACCAGGGAAATTTTACCACCTTGGGGAGTATAAAAGGTTTTTAGTACTTGTGCTAACGGGGTATCACCAAAGTTTGTGACACCCCGTTTGATAGCTGTAGATTCGGGTTCAGGAGTTTCCCGTAATAAAGCTTCCAATAAAGGTCTGACACCGTAGTCATTCATCGCTGTACCAAAAAATACTGGTACAACTAAATCTGCTCCTAACTCTAATTTCAGGTCGGTGAGGATTTCCTCTTGGGAGGGTTCAATATCTTCTAAAAGTTCTTCCAATAAATGGTCATCAAAATCTGCTAGCGCTTCCAACATTTCATTCCGCGCTGCATGTTCTTCCGCTTTCAGGTGTTCGGGAAAAGGTATTTTATCTGCTGCTGCACCGGGATGGTATTTGTAAGCTTGCTCCGTCACCAAGTCAATAAATCCGATGAGTTCCTCCCCTGCCATAATTGGGTATTGGTGAGCCACCAGGGGACGACTAGAGACGGCTTTGAGTCGGTGTAAAGTATCCAAGACGTTGATATTTGCCCGATCCATCTTATTGACGAAAACTAGATGGGGAATTTCCCAATCATCTAGGAACTTAAATAGTGGCGCTAACGTCAGCACACGGTCAGTGATGGGTTCGCAAACGACTATTGCCGCATCGACACCGATGAGAGCATTGTAGGTTTCTTGGGCAAATTCGATACTGCCAGGACAATCGATAAAGGTAAAAAGAATGTTTTCGTACTCACAACTTGCCACGCTTACTTCCACACTCATGCTGCGATCGCGTGCTTCTGGCGCACTATCACCTACGGTGTTGTGGTCATTAATATTACCTTTCCGTGAAATCGCCCCCGTGACAAACAATAAACTTTCTAGTAAAGTAGTTTTTCCGCTCGAATACGGACCGACAATTGCCACATTTCGCAAACCCGATAGCACTTTGTTGGCCATAAAAACCTCCTTCGCGGTGATTCTCTTTCCCCGCATCTTTTCTGTATTCGGGATAACCTTTATGCTGTGTCACCTTATCCCGTCTTTGGTTTAACTTTATCCTGCTGAGATTACCACTATCTAAAATGTGATGTTGTTGTAATATTTCTTTCCACAAGTTTGTTTTTTTAATCTCAAAAAATCTCATTAGATAAAGTTTTTTTACGATAAATACACATACTAAGGAATTAGCTGTGACTTTTAAATCTATAACTGGAGGGAGTAGAAAATAATCTAACTGGAGGGAATAGGGAATAGAAAATAATCATAAATGAATTTGAGGGTAAGCATAGCAAAATATATATATCAATTAATATATATTAATTATGTCAATTATGATTTGTGTTTTAAATCTCTATTTTTCACGTTGATGAACTGAGTTTTTCGTTTAGATAAATGCTTGAAGATCAACTGTCTATCAGTAAATCACGAGGGGAATATATCAGTACCCGAAGCGTATTTCCTTGAAGGGTGTAGGTGACCAAAACTGACTACAAACCAAAATTTATCATTGTTTTGAAACTTTGGTGAAGTCTGAACATCTATAATCACCAATAAACCAATAAATAAATCACTGAATCAAGAAGAAATAAAAAATCTCATTATGCAACTACCAGACAAAAACACCTACATTTCTCAATTAATAATCAACGAGACAGAAACACCAATAAACCAGAAAAAACTTAATTTCTTTTCTCCACTACCCACTTCCTTACTATTCAAATTATTCAATTGGCTATTAATGGGTGGTATTTTATTCACATCCACTCCACTAATTTTATCATATTCATCACCAGGATTTGCCCAGTTTATACCAGGTACACAAGGGAATGCTGTAGACTACCTTAACAATGGTTTACAATTAATTCAAGCTGGTAGAATCCAGGAGGCAATTCAAGCCTTTCAGCAAGCCGTTAGATTAGACCCAAATCTTGCACCAGCCCACTATAATTTAGGTTTGGCTTTTCGTCAGGTGGGAGAATTACAAATGGCGGCGATGGCTTTTTATCGAGCGACCATTGCTGACCCGAAATTTGCCCTCGCCTATGCCAATTTAGGCGGTGCTTTGTTGGAGGGAAGGAATTTTCAACAGGCAAATGATTATTTACAAAGAGCAATTCAACTTGACCGTAACCTGGGGGTAGCCCATTATAATATGGGTCTGTTACGACAACAACAAAATGATTGTAATCAGGCTATAGAATCATTTAAAAGAGCCTTAGAATTGAGTAAAAATGCCCCGGAACCAGCCTTCCATATGGGAAATTGTTATCTGCAACAAAATAGATTTAAGCAAGCCAGAGAGTCATTTCAACGGGCAATTAAAATTAATCCTCAATATACAGAAGCCCATTATAGTCTAGGGACTATTTTATTTCAAGAAAAGAAGTTTACAGATGCTTTGAATGCCTTTAGAAAAGCGGCAGAATCTAATCCTAATTATGCCAATGCTTACTATGGAGCAGGATTGGTATTTATCCAACAAAAACAATATACAAATGCATTACAAGTTCTTCAGTATGCACGGGATTTATATCAAGTGCAAAATAATCCAGAATGGGCAAATCGAACGAATTTACTGATGCAACAAGTTCAAAATCTACGATAAGTTCAGAATATAGAATACGGTCGTCAGGAGATAGGAGAGAGAATACGGGAGCGAATATACAAGAGATAGGAGATAGGAAACAGAATTATTTGCTGTTGGAAATCGAATTATGTCAGAAGTTATAAATATTACCATCAAGTTATTTGCAGCTTATCAGGAAGCCTATGGAGTATCGGAATTAAAATGGCAGTTTCCAAAAGATACACCAGTCAGAGCAGTTTGCGATCGCGCGATCACGGAACATCCCGAATTATCCCAATGGCGGGATGTCACCAGATTTGGAATCAACTTCAATTTTGTTGAACCCCATACTCTCCTTCAGGATGGAGATGAAGTAGTGTTAATTCCACCCGTCAGTGGTGGGTAGTTGACAACAAATCAAAACACACACTCAGCTAAACCCCGATAACTAATTCCCACTGGAGTAACCTCAAAAATACAGGGTAAAACCTCCAAACCCATTTCCAGCGATTGACGCAATAATTGACCGTACTTAGGATCGACCGTATCACCGGGTGCGAATTTGTCGCAATCACTCCGATTAATAAAATACAACATCACAGACCGCGACAGGGGCAATAGGGCCATTAATTCCCGTAGATGTTTTTGCCCCCTAGTTGTTTCCGTGTCTGGGAAAACAGCTATTTTACCGTTTGCCCAAGTTGTATTTTTGACTTCTAGATAAATTGGTTTATCCGTGTCATTCCCAGTCAAGAGAAAATCTATGCGGCTTTTCTTATCCGCACCATAGGGAACTTCTCCCTGTATTTGTAGATACTTTCCTAAACTGGGAAATAAATACTTTGCCAAAGCCAATTTTACCACTTGATTCGGTAAAGCCGTATTCACACCGACCCAGGTTGGTTGTTGATTATCATTAACTTGAATTAGTTCCCATGTGTAAGCCAATTTGCGCTTGGGATTACTACTTTTTGATACCATAACAGGACTACCAACCACACAGACATCAGTCATTGGACCCGTATTCGGACAGTGAGCAGTAATTACTTCTCCACTGTCAAGTTGAATATCCGCAAAAAAACGCTTATAGCGTTGAATTAAAATACCGGAGAATAAAGATGGATACTGATAAATCAAAGAATTAGACATCTGGGGATAAAGGGAGAAAAGGGAGTAAAGAAGACAGGATACGGTCGTCATACTTTGCACGCTGATATATTTCTCATTGGGTTGTTGACGGTTGACCGTTAACTGTCTCAAAGAAAGTTCACTTTTTGAGGTTGGGGAGTTATCGCCATGAGAGAAAATTTGCCAAAATTTAATGTAACACCTTCAGGACAATCCCAAAATAGTAATTAGCAAGGCTAATGTATCCCATATCCTGCAACTGCAACACAACTACAACAACAGACAAGTTTAAGCTATCCTAGGATTACCAAATACAGTTGGCGATATAGCTAGAATTGGAAATATTTAACGCTGGAAAAACTCACATTTTTCCGAAGTGTTAATATCCTCTATCCGGAAGCAGCATATAAATAAACATAAATTCCTATTCAAACCTATTCAAAAAAATTATGAAACGTAGACCACCAGGAAGAACCGGAACATCCAAACCCTCAATATTTCAGAATCCACTGTTTAACCTGACAACGATTGCCATCCTCGGAGGTGTATTTGTATTAGGAATTGGGATTGGTATTGCTTTTAGTTCCACAACCACACTCACCCCCACAAACGTTGCATCCAGAGAATTTATCGACATGAAAGCACCCGACCCAGAAATTTGTATCCAATATGGTGCAAGTTCAATGGTGATGGATGCGAGGCTATTTGTCACCCTCAACCCCTTTAACGTCTATGTAGCTCAACCTTCCATACGTCCAGGATGTGTGATTCGTCAAAACAACTGGGCAATATTGGAGCAACGTAAACTTATCACCCCGGATCAAGTGCGGGATTGTAGAAACCGTTTAAATACCTTTGGATATACGGGTAAATTAGATGGTGGCAAACCAGATATCCGTTGTATATATCAAAATGAAGCGGCTCAAAACTTTTTCCTCAATTCCGAGGGTGCTGTTGCACCACAAATTGAAACGGAAAGGTTCTAAAACGCTTGCTTGATGAGGAGGGAATAGGGAGTAGTGACTAGGGATTAGATATGAACTATTACCCTATTCGGCTGACGTGAATTCGACGGATTTTTCGTAGATTCCGCACTCACGCTGAGCATGGGTGCGAGGCAAATTCTTAATTTGTAATTACGAATTACGAATTACAAATTACGAAGGTGGATTGGGAGTGATTAGGGGTGGATTAGGCCAAGTTCCCGGTTGACCAGGAAATACGGGTGGAGGAAGGGGATTATTGGGAAATCCACCGGGATTGTTATTTATTGGGGTGATAGGGGGAACTACAACCGTGGGGGGTGATTGGTTGGGGAGGTTCTGGCTGGAATTGGGAAAGTTGGGATTATTTGGATTCGTTGGTTGGATACCCGTCCAAGGATTATTACCAGGATTATTCATCGGTGGTGATGGAGGATACACCCCTGGTGGCAGAGTATTGGGTTGAGAGAAAGGATTATATCCGGGTTGATTACCTACTGGTTGGGTTTGTAAGAATTGGGATGGGGAATTTCCGAAAGGGTTAAATTGGGAGTTGGTGAAGGGACGAACTGACCATTGAGTCGTGGACAGGGCTTGGACTTGAACCTGAGCCGGGTTAAAAGGGCTGCCAGGTGCTAAGTCCATGACGATACGGGTATCGGTGGCGTTGAGTTGGGATACACGTACCCGTTGCACTAAGCCGGGATAATCTTGGCGAGTGGCAACCATTCCCAATTTGGTATTCGGTAAATCTACTACTAAACGGGATGGTTCTCGTAAATAAAATACACTGGGTTGGGTTGGTGCAGAGAGGACAAAATCGAGTTGTTGGTAATCAGGGGAAAATCGCCAACCTTCCAGACGGTTATTGGGAGATGCGATCGCAATTAAGGGAGCAACTAAATTTGTCCCCCAAGTGACAGCCATTGTGAGATAGAAAAAATACCTACCTGTATGCATGGGTGTATCTCTGTTGAAATGCTGAGATTATAGCTCTAACTGGAAAATTGGAACAGGAAACAGGGACTTTGCTGGATAAAAGGATGAATATTTAGGTTGTTTAGAGAGACATAGCATTACTACGTCTCTACAATTATTTTGGTTTGAATAAAAACTGATTTTATCCCATACCCCAATCCCTATAATTTCTGCAAATTCCCCAACAGTAAATAATTCGGGGTCACTACCACATAGCCTACCCCTGAAGAACTTGTGATGATTTTCTGTTAAAGTAAAAATTGTAAACATATATTGAGAGAACATACTCACCATTGTGTGGGGATGTGCCTCCTTAGTTGGGAAGTTGTGATGAGCTTAAGTCCTATGGAACAAGGTTTTTGGCGGCGAATTCTGGTGTTTGTGACAGCGTTGTGGATAGGGGTTTCTGTTTGGATGACTCACCCACCAAGTGCTTATGCTTATGAGAATCCAGATGTTTTACCGGATGTAGTCACTCCAGTTGTAGATTTAGCCAAAACCTTTACGGATATCCAGGAAAGTAAGCTTGTTCAGGAATTAAATGACTTTGAACAGAAAACGGGTTGGAAATTACGGGTTTTGACCCAATATGACCGCACCCCTGGTCGAGCAGTAATTAACTTTTGGGGACTTGACGATAAAAGTATTTTGTTAGTTGCCGATGCTCGAGGTGGGAATATTCTCAGTTTTAGTGTCGGGGATGCGGTGTATAATCTGTTGCCACGCACCTTTTGGATTGAGTTGCAAACTCGATTTGGTAATTTATACTACGTACGTGAACATGGGGAAGACCAGGCCGTACTAGAAACAATCAATACCTTAGAAACCTGTTTATTGAAGGGAGGTTGTAACGTTGTTCCCGGACTACCAGACGAACAATGGATTTTGACCCTAATTACATCCCTGATAGGCGGTGTAGTTTGTGGTTTTGCTGCCCAACCGCGTCGAGAAGGCCAGGCGATCGCATGGCAGTGGGCGTTAATTTTTTCACCATTGTGGGGGATTTTATTCATCGCCTTTGGCATTGGACCTGTAGTGACCCGCACATCGGAATGGTTGCCCCTAGTCCGTAATATTGTGGCTTTTGCTATTGGGGCTTTAGTCGCCTATTTATCACCGATATTTATGCGTCCATCGTCCAATCCAGAATCATAAGGTGGATTAACAGAATCAACCATCAAATCAAATTTAATTTGTGGTATGATGCCGGGGATGTTATTCGGAAGTCCCTGGCTGTTTTTTTCAGTACCCACCAGAATACTAGCTAAAAATGGAATGGCATGAAACGGACGCAAAAAACCTTGCAATTATCGATCGAGAAATCGGCGATCGCTTGTTGTCTCCCTCCGAATATGAGATAGTCCGTCGAGTAATATATCGGACTGCTGATTTAGATTACAAAACCCTAATTAATTTTTCCGAACGCGCATTGGTTTCAGCAGCAGCAGCTCTTGCTGCTCGTTCAGTGATTGTAGTTGATGTGCCAATGGTGCAAGTTGGTATTGCCGAGGAGATTCAACATACCTTTGTCAATCCGATTTATTGCTGTTTGGATGTGAAAAATTTAGCAACTTCCCCAAATACCACCTTAACAAAAGCAGCACAAGGAATGGAAGTTCTCGCTAAACGCTATCCAGAAGCAATTTTTCTCATTGGGCAATCTTTCCCAGCCCTAACAACCCTAGTGGAACTAATCCAATCAAATAATATTAACCCAGCCCTAGTCATTGCCACTCCAGTCAGTTTTTTGGATTCCCACCAAGTCAAAGATGACTTAAAACAATCATCCGTCCCCAATATTACCATCAACGGACGCAAAGGAAATCCAACCGTTGCCACAGCTATTATGGATGCCCTAATTGACCTGGCTTGGCAAGCTTTTGGAGAGGTTAGTAAACAATGAGTCACCTTGAATTTAATGCTGACATCAGAATAGACGGATAAAAATCCTTTTACCCAACTCCCAACTCACTTTCAGTTAATTAATAAACCTTACCTTTTGCCTAATACCCTCTATATTTTTCCATCAACATGTCTGACCTACAAAAATATCTAGATATTGCCACTGAAGCTGCTTTAGCTGCTGGGGCGGTAATTCAAAGTTATTTAGGCAAATTAGCTGATTCTGTTGTCGAAAAGGGTCGTCCTGGTGATTTAGTCACCATTGCCGATCAGGCTTCAGAATCGGTGATTTTAGAAACTTTACGCCGTCATTTACCTGAACATTCTATCCTCGCTGAAGAATCAGGTGCTTTAGGTAATCAAGACCATGAATACCTTTGGGCTGTTGATCCATTGGATGGAACGACTAATTTTGCCCATCAATATCCCATCTTTGCAGTTTCCATTGGTTTATTAGTTGCTGGCGAACCGCAGGTTGGTGTAATTTATGACCCATCCCGTCAGGAACTATTTCGGGCAGCTAAGGGGTTGGGGGCTACATGTAACCGTTGCCCAATTCGAGTATCTCCAACCCGGAATTTACAGCAAAGTTTATTGGTGACAGGTTTTGCCTACGACCGTCGTGAAACCACTGATAATAACTATGGCGAGTTTTGCCATTTTACCCATCTTACCCAAGGGGTGCGACGTAGTGGTGCAGCCGCGATGGATTTAGCCTACGTAGCCTGTGGCAGATTAGATGGATATTGGGAACGGGGAATTGCCCCTTGGGACATGGCTGCTGGTGTGATTATAGTGCGGGAAGCAGGGGGGATGGTCTCCGCCTATGATGGTTCAGCTTTGGATATTTCCTCCGGTCGAATTTTGGCAACCAATGGTCATATTCATCAAGGGATGATTACCGAGTTAGCACAGGTGGGAAACAAACAGAAACAAATAATTGTATAATTCCTGAGATTATTAATTATCTGAAATTATCTATGGTTCGCCAAATCATTCATACAAATAATGCACCTGCACCCGTTGGTCCCTACAATCAAGCGATCGCGACTTCTGGACAAATGATTTTTGTGTCCGGACAAATTGCCCTCGACCCAAATACGGGAAGTATTGTCGGTGCGGATGATGTGGCTACCCAAACCAAACAAGTGATGAAGAACCTAGAAGCGGTATTAACTGCGGCTGGTGCTAAGTGGGAAAATGTGGCAAAGGTGAGTATTTTTCTCAAGGATATGAATGACTTTGCCACGGTAAATTCGATTTATGGTGAGTATTTCTCCCCTGAGTCTGCTCCTGCACGTGCATGTGTGGAAGTTTCCCGCTTACCCAAGGATGTGCTAGTGGAAATTGAATGTATTGCGGTCCTCTGAGAAGATAGTAGGATTTTGGATTACCCTTCGGTCGATCCGCTTCGCGTCTATGGATTTTAGATTGGGAATCTCTTGTTATCCTGAAGATCAGGAAGTAGTGAGTAGGGAGAGAGGCGATATATCCCGTCTGTACGGGGGTAAGGCTTTTCGCCGAATGATTACATTGTGATTTTATGTTTAATTGCACCTACCTACTTACATACCCCTCATAATTCAATCGGTGGGAAAGGGTTCGTAGTAGCACTTGTCGATGACAACCTTGCGGGTATAGCGGTTTTAGATTAAAGCTTGTTCCAGGCTAGAACTGCAACTACAAACCCTTCAGAAATTATCTGGTGGAGTACTAAATTGACACAGTTGCGCTCCACGGTATCTATTTAATCTATTTACCCAGATGTTGGCTAGCAAGACGCATCATATCGGCAATATCCACATCTCCATCCCCATCAGCGTCTAAAAAACTATGTAAAACCGGGTTGTCACCCTGTCCTGGATTTTGATTGCTAGCACCTGTATTCAATAAACTCAATATCATTGGTACAATCGTGGGCAGGGCTTGTTGAATCATTGACACATCTAAGCCTGTACGTTGAGCAGCCATTTGTGCCACTTGCTGTTGCATTGCTGGTGTAAACAGGGAAGAAACCGCTTGGGGATTCGCTGCTGTTCCTGCAAATTGGTTAACTAATGACTGAACCGCTCCTTCCCCCTCATTGGCACACTTTTGTTGCAGAATGTTGCGTACTTGTTCGCCCACAACGGACATTACTGATTGCATGGAGGATGGGTCGCTTCCGACATTACCGCTCATTTGTTGAACGACATTCAGAATACTACCAATTTGTTCCATACTACCTTGTCGGGCGGGATTGGCAACAGCACCGAGAATTTGATCAAACAGTCCCATATTGATGTTTCCTTGATGTTTGGTAATTTCCTCCAAATTGTGCCATATTTATCAGTAATTACCCTCTGCTGTTTGTAACATACTGGGTTTTTGGAAGAAATTCATCTTTGATTAGGGGCGATCGCTCCCCATTAATCCGCTACGCGATCGCTTTCGTGACTCCCGATCAGTATTGCCATAGATAGTTTTATCAATAGCGTATATCTAGTCTGTGTTTTCAACTACCAAATTACATCAACGGGATACTGTGCTATTTTATTGTCTATGCTTATTATTGGCATTTTTTCTACTTGACTTTGAGCAATAAGTATTCGATCAAAAGGGTCTTGATGTAGAGTAATGCATGAGTGATTTCAATCGGCAAACTCTCAAATCTATTAATCATCAGCCGACTAGGAATATATGTTTCTGGAGGTTCTGGTAAACTCAATTTGCCTAAACGTACTTTAATCACAATTTCCCATGCACTTGCTGCACTTAGAAACAAGCTGTTCTCTGGGTGGATTATTATATTTCTGGCTGTAGATGAGAGTCTGTTATCGTCAGTAACCCACCAGATAAATGCATGGGTATCAAGTAACACTCTCATTTATCTTCGTCTGTTGGGTTCAAGAAGGCATTTAGCACATTGTCAGGTAGAGGTGCATCAAAATCAGAGGCAATTTCTACCTTACCACGGTCTAAACCTGGAATTCGGGGTAATTTTTGTTCGCTAATGGGAACTATCCGAGCAATAGGGATACCAGCTTGGGATATAATTATTTCTTCTCCTGCTCACACCCGACGTAGTAGTTCAGCAAATTCAGATTGACCTTCAGGGATTTCCAGATTGTACATGTGTGGTAACTTCTAATATCTACAACTTAATGGTAGCGAGATTATAAATAGATTACTGGAAAGAAAATCTTCCCAGTAACTTCTCTTCTCCAACTTTCCCCAAAATCTAAAATCCAAAATAGAATAACCGTAAATAGATTCGATATTATGTATTCCCATATATTGTTTTTTTATTCCCACATTCAGTAATTTCCATATTGTTGATAAAAACTGTAATCAAATCCACTATTTTTCAGCCAAATTAATTCTTAAAAATTAGGCAAACTTGCCTGTTTAAAATCAAAGACAGAGTTATGATTATGGCCATACCGTCACCTCTGTTGCCAAGATGATTTGCTGCCTTAATCCCGATTGCCAACATCCCATAAATCCTGACGGAAATCAATACTGTCAGAGTTGCAGCGCTCCTCTGACTCCTCTGTTACGCGGACATTATCGTGTTACAGAAGTACTGTCTGATGAGGGAGGATTTGGTCGAACCTATCTTGCTCATGACGTTGATAAATTAAATGAGAACTGTGTGGTTAAGCAATTAGCACCAAAGGTTCAGGGTACTTGGGCTTTAAATAAAGCAATTGAATTATTTAAGGAAGAAGCTAAACGCTTGCAAGAATTGGGTCAACATCCACAAATTCCTACCCTTTTAGCTTATTTTGAATACGATGGGTATTTGTATCTAGTGCAAGAATTTATTGAAGGGGAAAATTTGTTTCGAGAGTTACAAAAATATGGTTGCTTTGATGAAGCAAAAATCCATCAGGTATTAATTGATGTTCTTCCCCTCTTAAAGTTTATCCATGACCGGGGAGTTATTCATCGTGATATTAAACCGCAAAATATTATGCGTCGCTCTCTTCAAGTCAATGTTTCCCGTGGTAGTAAACCACCTGGACAGGCTTATGGGCGGTATTCTCTGGTGAATAATCAAGCTAATAATAGCAGCGAATTAGTATTAATTGATTTTGGTGCCTCTAAACAATTAACAGCGACGGTACAAACGAAACCAGGAACGACAATCGGTTCCTTTGGTTACAGTCCGATTGAACAAATTAATGGGGGGGAAGCCTATCCCAGTAGTGATTTATTTAGTTTAGGAGCCACTTGTTTTCATTTGATGAGTGGCATTTCTCCCTTTCAATTATGGGCTGAGTATGGTTATGGTTGGGTTCATAATTGGCGTAACTATTTGAAATATCCAGTTAGTCAAGAATTTGGAGATATTCTGGATAAATTACTCAAAAAAGATATTCAGGAACGTTATGTCTGTAGCGATGAGGTATTAGATGATTTAGAAAATATTGCCATTTCTCCGCAAGCTACCCCTCAACTTCCCCTACCCTCTGCTTCCACCCCATCGCTTTCCAAATCCTCCCAAAATCGGTTAAAGTTATTTTCTTTCCCCTTCAATGGTCAACTGCAACAATTAAATTTTATTCAGTCTTTAGGTCAGCACCAATTAATACAAACCCTAATTATTAGTGGGTTGGTGATTTTAGTGAGTGTGATTGGTTCGCAAATTTATGGCTATATGCGATATCGTGTATTTCCTTCCCCACCAAGTTTTTTGATTCGCAGTTTGCCAAGTAGCATGTTTCTCCAACAAACCCTGTCTACAGGTTCCGGGGGGGTGATGTCCGTAGCGATTAGTGGCGATGCCAATATTTTAGCTAGCGCTAACCGCGATCGCAATATCATGTTATGGAATTTAGATACGGGTCAACGAATGCAAGCTTTTCCGGGTCATGACCAGACGATTAACCATATTAGTTTTAGTCCTGATGGAAAAACCTTAGCTAGTGCAAGTAGCGACCAAACCGTCAAGCTGTGGAATCCGATTACAGGTCGGGAATTACGGGTATTTCGTGGTCATACGGGAACAGTCAGTGATGTCGCATTTTCCCCCGATAACCGAGTTTTAGCTAGTACCAGCTACGATACCACCATTAAACTATGGAACCTAAGTACAGGGGAAGAAATTCGCACCTTTCACGGACATACAGACCGGGTGTTGTCAATTGCCTTTAGTCCCGATGGGAAAATTTTCGCCACCAGTAGTAGCGATCGCACCATCAAATTATGGAATCCCTTTACAGGTGAGGAAATTCGCACACTCCGGGGACATGGAGATAATGTCATGCATGTGGCTTTTAGTCCCGATGGTAAAACCCTTGCGAGTGCAAGTAGCGATAATACCGTTAAAATCTGGAATATTGCCAACGGAACTGAAATTCGCACCCTTACAGGTCACCAAGGTACGGTTTGGTCGGTGGTTTATAGCATGAATGCCACCATGTTAGCCAGTGGTGGTAGCGATGATAGTATTAAACTCTGGAATCCCTTCAATGGAGAAGAAGTACGTACCCTTACCGGACACACAGACCGGGTAGATGCGATCGCCTTTAGTCCCGACGGCAAAATTCTAGCCAGTGGTAGCAAAGATGGCACAATTAAAATTTGGCGGGTTTCACCGTGATGGGATTTTGGATTTTGGATTAAGGTGAATTCGACAGCGCTCAAAGAATCCCTCTCCAAAGCTCTCTTCCTTGAGGTGAGGTTCATCGAACTCACGTCTGGATTAAACGACCCATCGGTTTTTTAGTAGAGACGACCCGTCGGGTCGTCTCTACTAATTCATATCCCAATTCAGCAATGTCCACCCAAATTACAATTTTTGAATTAAGCTAAATTAATACTGAAGGTCATAGTATACACATCAGAAATTTTCAATACTGGTAGTGAACACAATTAATTAAAATCCTTTGGGGAAGGCTATGACTAGGAATTTACTAGAACAGCTACGGGAAATGACCGTTGTAGTGGCTGATACAGGAGATATTCAAGCGATTGAGCAGTTTAAACCGCAGGATGCAACTACTAATCCTTCCTTGATTACTGCGGCTGCACAAATGCCACAATATCAGGAAATTGTGGATGAAACCCTGAAACAAGCTAAAGCCGATGCGGGTTCGGGTGCAAAGGATGGAGATATTGTCACCTTAGCCTTTGAACGGTTAGCGGTTGCGTTTGGGAAACGAATTTTAGAAATTATTCCCGGACGGGTTTCGACGGAAGTGGATGCCCGTTTGTCCTATGATACCAATGGAACTGTGGAAAAAGCCCGCTATTTAATTTCCGAATACGAAAAAGCCGGAATTAGCCGCGATCGCATTTTAATTAAAATCGCTTCCACCTGGGAAGGTATTCAAGCTGCTTCCCAATTGGAAAAGGAGGGTATCCATTGTAACTTGACCTTACTATTTGGTTTACATCAAGCGATCACCTGTGCAGAAGCTGGTGTAACTTTGATATCCCCCTTTGTCGGTCGAATTTTGGATTGGTACAAACAAAAATATCAACGGGAATATGTGGGTGCAGATGACCCTGGTGTTCAGTCGGTGACTAAGATTTATAACTATTACAAAAAATTTGGTTATCAGACCGAGGTGATGGGTGCAAGTTTTCGCAATATTTCGGAAATTCGCGAGTTAGCAGGTTGCGATTTATTAACAATTTCCCCCAGTTTACTAGGAGAATTAGCGGCAACCGTTGAGGATCTACCGCGAAAATTAGATGGGAATCAAGCCCAAAAAATGGATATTAGCAAAATTGCGATGAATGAATCTGTATTTGCGACTATGCACGCACAGGATGAAATGGCATCGGCAAAACTTGATGAAGGTATTAAAGGGTTTACAAAGGCTTTAGAAAATCTAGAGTCTTTGTTAGCAAAACGCTTGGCTAAGTTGAGTGGCGAAAGTATTATTCATCATGCCACAGAAGATATTTTCCATGTTTACGATTTGGATGGTGACGGTTATATTACCAGGGAAGAGTGGATGGGTACAGATGCAGTTTTTGATGCCCTAGATACTGATAAAGATGGTAAAATTACCCCCGATGAAATGAATGCAGGTTTTGGAGTCGTTTTACATTAAGTTACACTCGAACACTTTGGTTATGAGGGGTTTGTAGTAGTGGCTTTAGCTCCAAAAAAACTTGATGATAAAGGCGCTATACCCGCAGGGTTGTCGTAGACTAGCGCTACTACGTGCCTTTTTTAACCCATTGAAATTAATGACATGGAGTACTAGTACAACTTAGCTTCGATGAATCTCACCCCAACCCCTCTCCGATATCACGGAGAGGGACGGGAAAATCGGTTGTTGCAAGCAAAAATCAATGTTTCCAAAGCCTTTCCCAGTTATTGTGATATCGATTATCTTGTACTTTGAAATAAATGAAACTGGAATAATCAACGGCTACAGCCCCTGATATGTAGCAAGCATTAGCGTAAACGATATAAGAGGATTAAAGAGGGGTTATTTGAAACCGTCGTAGCAAGCTTCTTCATCGGAGTACCCAAGTTCTATTAGCCTATTTCGTCTCCTATATTCTTCAAAAAGACTTTCCATCAAGTTTTCTGAAAATTACAATAAACCGTAGTTATTCATACTTTTCCTATTTACCCACCAGTTTTAGGATCGAAGTATGAAGATAATAAAAATCAGTGATAATAACCACCTTTTAACTGACAGAATCAGATGGAAAGGATTGATACCCCGAAACCTATTCAGGAAAGCTTTATGCCTTGGGCAGATTGTATTATTAATTATTGGTTGTACAGAGGGAGATAATTATCCAAAAAGCGACACCAAGGAAGTAGTACAAAAGTCGAATATATCCCAATTAATTAACGAAACCAAACAAAAACAAACCGCAAAAGTTTTATTTGAGCAGGGAAATGATTTATTACAAGCTCAAAAATATTCAGAAGCCATAGAATTATATAATCGCGCTCTAGCAATTAAACCAAACTCTGATCGGGTATGGGTGAATCACGGCAACGCACTTACAGCCTTACAGCAATACGAAAAAGCGATCGCATCCTACGAAACAGCCATCAAGTACAATCCTCAAATGGAAGAAGCCTGGTATAATCGGGGCAATGCCTTAAGTTCTCTCCAACGATACCACCAGGCGATCGCATCTTACACACAAGCAATCAAGATTCAACCTCAAAAGCACGAAGCTTGGATTAATAAAGGTATTGCCCTCGCGAAAATCCAAAAATATCAACAGGCGATCGCAGCTTACGACCAAGCCATTCACATCAAACCCAATCAAGACTTAGCCTACTACAATAAAGCCTGTGCCTACGCCTTGCAAAATCAACCAGAACAGGCCATCATCAACCTGCAAACAGCAATACAATTAGCACCTGGTAAATATACTCAACTCGCCCAAACTGATGGTGATTTCCATCAAATCCGCAAACACCCCAAATTTCAAGCTTTATTAAAGGGAATAAAGTGAGTCGGGAGTGGGGGAGTAATATCGTTTGACTTTGGAGTTGATACCTGACAGGGAGCGGGTGCAGGGGAAGAAAATGTATCAAAATTGGAGTGAAATAGTATAAGGCTGAAAAACCTGGCATTTGTAATTTTTTGGGTTTTGTGGAAGGGGAAAGCTTAAAACTACTCTCTACTCCCTGTACAGACGACCCGATGGGTTTTCCTACTCCCTACTCCCTACAAAAAGACTTTTCCACAGACCCTATTTACAAGGGAGGAATTAGGATTTTGAAACTGGATCGAGTGTAATCGCCTTTTTTCTAGTTTTTTTCGCCAAAAAGTTAATCATTGATGAATAGATGGGCACAATGAACACAGGACATTACGGGGATGGAAGGAGTGCCGGAAAAATCAATGCAGGGAAATTTGAATGAGATAGATATTTGTAGCATTCTGCAATTAATCGAATTAGGTCAACGCACGGGATTATTGTATATAGAAGCCGATTTAGAGCCTAATTCCCGTCAGCGTTCAATTAACTTACGGCAATATCGGCTACTAGTAAATACCCCTAGGCAAATATCCCATCTCTCATGGTTGATATTTTGCGATCGCGGTGAAATAATTTACGCTACAGATATTCATGGGTCAGTAAATAGCAGTTATTCCCGTTTAGATGATTATTTGCGTCACTATCGAGTTAAGCTACCATCACCCATCACCCAGTCAGCATCTACTTGGCAAGATGATTTTCCCTTCACTGCACCCGAATATGAGAATTTGTGGATGTTGTTGAACCAAGATATCATCAATACTAACCAAGCCCGAACCATTTTGACAGGCTTGATTCGGGAAACAATTTTTGAGTTATTGGATATTAGTGGGGGAAAGTTTGTTTTTCAGGAAGGAATAAAATTAACACCAAAATTAGACGCTTGGGAAATTACTCCCCTCCTCCGAGAGATTAATCAGCAACTACGCAATTGGCAACTGTTATTTCCCCATATTCAATCACCCCAGCAGTTACCCCAACTGCGGAATCCAGAACGGGTTCGAGCTTCCTTACCAGCCAATACAGTCCAAAAATTGCAACGATGGGCTGATGGTAAAACATCCCTCCGTCGTTTGTCGCGAATGCTACATCGCGATATCCTTGTGGTGGGGAAGGCGATTTATCCCTATGTTCAACAGGGATTTGTGCAGCTGCTTCCCCCATCCTCCCATCAATTATCTGCCAATTTCCAGTCCCATCATGACCAACCATCCCGTAGTGTACTATGCTTGGGTGAACCCATACCAGAATCTCTGCAATCAATCCTCCTAGCCAAAGGTTATCAGGCGATCGCAATTCCGAATTCCAGTGATTCCCTCCTGCGATTATTCGATATCCAGCCAAATTTCATACTATTACACGTCAGTGTTTGTGATGATAAAATTTATGACCTTTGTGGGATGCTACGCTACTCCCAAACATTTAAATTTGTTCCCATTATTATACTTTGCCCCGAAGATGGGTATATTAATCGTGTCCGCGCTCAAATCTCTGGAGCCACGGATTTTTTATCTATACCCTGTCAGGACAGTGAATTGATTATGTTAATTGAAAAACACCTTAACCATCATGTTCATTACCATGCCCAGCAAAACCAACACTTGTCGATTGCGGTCAATATAAAGTAAAAAATGTTATCACAGAATCAATCAGTGGTGACATAAACCTTGTATTAACAGTAAACAGTATAAATGGGTAGGCTCACGGGAGCAGGCTGCATTCAATGGCTATCAGTCTTGATTACGTCATCTTATACTAATAGCTCATAACTGATAACTGTTTAAAAAAACAAAACTTATTCACAGACTAACTAAACCCTATCCAGTTTGAAAACCGTAGTTCCTAGTCGCGATTATGAGGTTGCTACCGTCGCCATGACGAAAACTCCTGTTTTGATTATGGACGAGGTTTATTTACGTCATTGGTAGGTAAGGTAGTAATCCTAACGCCTTATTTGTAATGATTGCGTAACCTGGATTGCCACGAGCGAATAGCAAGTGTTGAGTAACGGATTTTACCGAATTCCCAACTCACCACTCCCAACACCCTCTCAATATTCAAGAGATTCGTGAGAAATACGGGTTAAGTATCAAAAAGTCAACTAATAAAATTAATTTATACATTAAATGCACAAAATGCTGGCGGGGAAATCAGGGAATGTCCAGATGGGACATCTACATCAGGAGGTAAATAAGCATTTATGAGTACAGTGCTGATTGTGGAAGATAGTATCGCCCAAAGGGAGATGATTACCGACCTCCTGAAAGCGAGTGGATTAACGGTGACACATGCAAGTGATGGAGTCGAAGCGTTGGAAGCAATTTTAACCGCACCTCCAGATTTAGTGGTACTTGATATTGTCATGCCGAGGATGAATGGCTACGAAGTTTGTCGTCGGCTGAAATCTGACCCAAAAACTCAAAATGTCCCGGTGGTCATGTGTTCGTCAAAGGGCGAAGAATTTGATCGTTACTGGGGAATGAAACAAGGTGCGGATGCTTATATTGCCAAACCATTCCAACCAACGGAATTAGTTGGTACTGTTAAACAACTGCTGCGTGGATGAGGTACATGGAGATGATAGTGACTCAACCAGATTTTTTTCCCGGTAGTGGTGAAGAACAATTTCGTCCCGAATTTCAGGTCGAAAGTCCTGAAGGTGAATTACACTTAAGATTCTTGATTCCTTCCCACCAGGAATTTGCCCTATTAGCTACGGGGATTCGGGAGGTAATAGAATTAAGTCCGGATCGAATTACACCAATACCGAATGCATCTCCTTTGCTGTTGGGTACTCTCAATTTACGAGGACGGGTAATTTGGGTTGCCGATTTAGGGCAATTTTTGGGGGAGCCAACCTCCCTAAATACAGATCGAGCGGAGATACCTGTGATTGCCATTGAGGAGCAGGATACAATAGTTGGTTTAGCTGTGGACGAAATCGGGGGGATGGATTGGTTAGATATGCAAAATTTAGTACCACCTAGTAATGTCCCCGATGCAATGGCTCCGTTTTTGCGGGGTGAGTGGAGGCTGAATCGAGAAATTACCCAGGGAAAAAGTAGTTCACAAGGAGAATCACCACCCCAGCAAGTTTCCCAATGTTTGCGGCTATTAGACCAAACCGCAATTTTACGCAGTGCCCGATGGGTAGGATGAAATACGGAGAGAGAAAATGGCAGCAAGTATAGAAGATTTTACACAAGTTTATCAGCAGGCGTTAACAGCTTACGCCCAGCAGAATTATCAAGAAGCCGCCAGTTTAATTGATACGGTGGTGGCAAATATACCTGATGACCCGAATACCCATTTGTTACGGGGTCATATTTATTATGTTTTGCAGAAATATGATATTGCCAAAAGCGAATATCAACGGGTTTTAGATTTAACCGATGACCCGGAAATTATGAGTTTTGCCAAAAACGGTCTGGATAATGTCAGCCAGTACCAAGCCAATGCTTACGAAGTCGATACGGATACAGTATTACCAGAAGGCGCGGTCGCATCTGGGGAATCGATCTCTTTGTTTGCCGAGGATGATGATTTACCTTCCCTATCGGAAATTAATAGTAGTTTTGATTTAAGCTCGCTAGGTGCGGCAATTTCCCCAGAAGCGACTGGAGATGCGTTAATGGCGACCCCGTTTGATGCACCAAGTGATACGACAATATTTGCAGCTTCGGCAAATACCCAATTTAATTTAGGTAGTGGTGACAACCCGTTCACGGTTTCTCCTGGTACCCTGGATGGAGAGGATGGGGAATTACCTCCCTTTTGGCAAGATGCGAATCACCCAGATGGGGCAGATGTCAGCAGCATACCGACCGATTCTCCCTTTCAACCCCTATCAGCAACGCCATCCTCGGAAACGGATGCACCGACGGATGGAGATGATTCAATGGGTGAGTTAGAGTTACCATCGGCATTTTTTAGTGATCCCGATGGCGATAGTCAGGCTGACACTAGCAATCGTCGGGATTTAAGTTTTAATTTCCAGACATTAGGGGATAGTCTGGATGACGAAACTCTTTTGAATAATGTCCCCCCCAATTCCACAATTATGGGGAATAGTAATTATGCTAGCGATACATCTACGGATATGCCGGAATCGGCGACGGGTGGACGCAAATCCCTCGGCGAATTCTCCACCTTTAGCATTGAAATGTCGGCAAGTACTACCCCATCCGCCAATTCAACCAGCGCTAACAACGGTCACGTCACCAGCGACGATGCTTTTGATTTTGAAGCCTTTGAATCGGCATTTGGTTTATATAATTCCAGTTTTGGCAATTTCAGTGACAATGAAAATTCTCCGAGTCAGGATTTAAGCGAGGGTAGTATGGGTGCAACCCCATCCCCAACTACCTCCATCGACAATCAAAACAATATCGAATTCCTAGATGATTTTGACGAATTTGACGACCTGGGGAATATTCCTGGATTTGATTTATCTAGTAGTTCCTACGAAGCCGACTCCCAGTTAAATTCTGGGCAATTGTTCCATCAGCCCGATTTACAATCAGCTTCTCTCCATAGTACCGGTTATCGTACCAGTTCTACCAGTAAATCCACAGAAAATACCCAAAGCAAATCCAAATTAGGACACACAGATGGAATAGGAAGTTCTACCCCCAGGGATGAGGAATTGTTCAGTATTACATCTCCCCACGATGCTGTGCCGATTTTTTCCCAACCGGATATCAGCCGGGTTCAACCCCAAGTCAGTGGTGAGCAAGGCGTATTTGCACCTTTAGAAAATGCTTCCCTAGATCAGAAACACTGGTTTATGGCTGGTGCTGTCGGTATTGCCTCAATGGTGATGGCAGCTTTAGTTAGTTACGGTGTGAGTACTTTTTCGCCTCCCCAACAACGGGTTGTAGTGCGTAATACAGGCTGGGCAATGGCTTTGGCAGCAGGGATTGCTGGTGGAGCAACGGCGGGGGTCATGGGTAGTTTGACTTTTCGACAAATTCGCCGCACTACTAAGGATTTACAAACCCAATTCGATTTGGTTCGTCAAGGTAATTTAAATGTCCAAGCCACCGTCTATTCCGAAGATGAATTTGGCCAGTTGGCGGCTGGATTTAACGAAATGGCCCGGGTCATTTTAACAACAACTAGTGAGGCTACCCGCAAAGCCCACGAACAGGAGGAAGCGAAGGAAAATTTACAACGCCAGGTAATTCGTTTGCTGGACGATGTGGAAGGTGCAGCTAGGGGAGATTTAACGGTACAAGCAGAAGTTACCGCCGATGTTTTAGGAGCGGTTGCTGATGCCTTTAATTTAACGATTCAAAACCTGCGGGATATTGTCCAACAGGTAAAAGTAGCAGCTCGGGAAGTAACTAAAGGTGCGACTAATTCGGAAACCTTTGCCCGTGCTTTATCCAGTGATGCTTTGCGACAAGCTGAGGAATTAGCTGTCACCCTCAATTCGGTACAAATTATGACTGACTCAATCCAAAGGGTGGCAGAAGCAGCGCGGGAAGCGGAAATTGTCGCCCGTGATGCTAGTGATATTGCCGTCAAGGGGGGCGAAGCTGTGGAAAATACGGTGGCGGGTATTTTAGAGATTCGGGAAACCGTGGCGGAAACAACCCGTAAAGTTAAGCGTCTAGCGGAGTCATCCCAGGAAATCTCGAAAATTGTTGCCTTGATTTCCCAGATTGCTTCCCGGACAAACCTGCTGGCTTTAAACGCCAGTATTGAGGCAGCAAGAGCGGGAGAAGCGGGACGGGGATTTGCTATCGTTGCAGATGAGGTGCGACAGTTAGCGGATAAGTCTGCTAAATCCTTGAAGGAAATTGAGCAGATTGTGATGCAGATTCAAAGTGAAACTGGTTCGGTGATGACTGCAATGGAGGAGGGAACACAGCAGGTAATTAAAGGTACAAAATTGGCGGAGGAAGCCAAGCGATCGCTTGACAATATTATTCAGGTTGCTAAACGCATCGATATTCTGGTTTGCTCTATTACGGCTGATACGGTGGATCAAACGGAAACCTCCCGTGCAGTTGCCCAGGTGATGCAATCGGTGGAGTTAACTGCCCAGGAAACTTCCCAGGAAGCTCAACGGGTATCGGGGGCACTACAAAATCTGGTTGGTGTCTCCCGCGATTTGATTGCATCGGTGGAACGTTTCCGGGTGGAAACGGCGGAAACAAGATGAGGTGTGATGATTTTGGATTACCCTTCGGTCGATCCGCTTCGCGCCTATGGATTTTGGATTTTGAATGATGATTTTTCTCAGATTCGGGGCTACTAAATTTATCTAGCATATCTTGTTAATTGGTATCAAATATCAGGTGTAACAGAGAGTTTGATGGAGGTTTTGGCTATTTTATTTATACTATGTTTATTTAATCTCATTGAAGCAGGACTGACGCAATTGCGGGAGCAGTTACTTTATTGTAATTATCCGCGTAGTTGCTCGACTGTAGGGTCCTTGAGTAGACGCCCGCTTCTTACAAAGTAGCAATATCAAGGTCTTTTTTTAGCGTCATATGTGTGTAATTCCTAGGGAGATTGTTTCTGAAATTCAATTAAATAAATGGTTATTTTCAAATTACTTTTTATTTAATTGTGATTTCTTGAATTAATCACCAAGTGTCCAAACTATTGTTTTATATCCTCATTTTAATAACAACCTTCAACCCAAAATTATATTTATTTTTTTCAAAAAATTATCTACAAACCATCAATTCTCCTCTAATTCCCTATACAAATATAAAGTGGAGAACAGAAAATAAATAAAAAGTATTCCCGAATTTAATCCTATATTCTGTCTCCCAAATATCCATTCCCTACTCCTAAAACCGATAAATTTAGTATTATGTTATCAGAACAACAACAACGCATTTTAGGTTACTTTATTGAAGAAGCTAGAGACCATCTCAACACCATTGAACAGGGTCTATTAAACCTGCAAAATACCCTCAATGACCCAGAGATGATTAATGAGGTATTTCGAGCTGCTCACTCAATTAAAGGGGGTGCAGCCATGCTCGGTTTAGAAAGTATTCAACGCACTTCCCACCGATTGGAAGATTGTTTTAAAGTTCTCAAGGAAAACCCTATTCAAGTTGACCAAAAATTAGAATCCCTATTTTTAGGGGTTTCTGATACCCTCAAGGCATTATTAGAACATTTAAGCAGTCCCTTTGGATTGACCGAGGAAATCGCCAATACCCTGATGTCGGAAACTGAACCTGTGTTTGGTTGGTTACATGAACACCTAGAAGAATTGGTTCTCCAACAGGGTGGAAAATTGGAAACGGATGCACCTCCACCCCAACCCGTTTCCCCCACACCCACCCAACCCCAAATCACAAACGAGCAGTTACAAACCCAGGTATTACAAACCCTACGGGATATGTTGCAGATATTTAAGCAACCTGCTACACCCGAAAATCGTCAGGAACTCAAAACCTATTGCGATCGTTTGGTTGTCAGTGGTGATAAGTTAAATTTAACTAACTGGTGTGATTTGTGTAATGCGGCGGCAAGTGCTGTAATTAACCCTGGCTATACCTATTTACACTTAGCAAAAATTATTATCACGGAAATTAAGCAGGCTTTAGAATTGGTAATGGCAGGACGCGATCGCGATATTGTCATTAGCCCCCAGTTGGCTGCGCTAGTGGAAGTTCCGGAAATTGAGTTGTTGGAACTGGATGCTGATTTGTTTGATTTATCAGCACCTGAAAAAAGTTCTGCGAAGATTTCGGAAGCAGATAACGATGAAATTAATACTTCTAGTCCGGGGAATGAAACTAGTAATTTAACGGAGTTAGATTTTGCGGATGATAATAAAATCGATACTTCTAGTCCGGGTGAGGAAGTTAGTAGTTTAACAGAGTTGGATTTTGCTGATAATCAAGGTGAGGTGGAAGGTTTTAGCAATCATGATGAGGTTGCTAGTTTAATTGAACTGGATAGTTTGGCATTTGCTGAAGAAGAACAGGTTGGGGAAACATCTGCGGAAATACCTTTTGTCCCGGAGATTGGGGAATACGAAAATGTCAACAATGTTCCTGTTGATGTTGGTTTGATAGATACGATTGAGGATTTGTCCCAGTTATCCGGTCAGGTCAATGACGATGAATCAAATCCAGTCAGTCAAGACTCCCAGGAAAATTCGGTTGCGACTTTAGACCTGGATGGACCAGAAGTTGGTGTTGAGGAATTAACCGAATTAGATGAGTTGTTTAAGGACGATACACCGGAGTTGGAGGAAAGTTGGGATGGTCAGACTGTTAGGGATGAATTACACGGTGGTGGGGATAATCAAGATAGTGGAGACAAAACTGATAGCTATATCGATAGCGAAGTCCACGATTTATTGCAGGTTGAAGATATAACTAGTATTCGGACTCGTCAACCTGTTAGTCGTGAGGAAATGACTGTTGTTCAGTTATTTGGGGATTTCCTGGATCAAGATTTTGAGGAACAAGAAAGTGAGGATAGTCAATTAGGGACAGCAGGTGATACGGATGGTTCGGGTGAAATCGAGCAAATCGAGCAAATTGATAAAACAAATGACCATGAAAGAACCGTATTGTTCCCCCTTGCTGATAGTAACTTGACTGAAGGTTTAGATCAAACCTCTGTTAATGATTTGGAAAATGGGAATATAAATGGGGAGGAGAATGATTTTCTTTCTGAACTAGATGGGGTCAGTGATACTCAGCTAGGAAGTGTGGATACGGAGTTAGATAGTTTATTTGAACTTTCATCTGATGCGGAACTAACAACTAGTAGCTTTTTGGATACTAACGCAGATGAATTTGAAGCGTTTTGGTCTCAAGAATTAGCAGAAAGTACGGATGCTTCTTCCCAGAATACAAGTCAGAATCCGGATGGAGAGACGGATGATATTGGGAAAGCTCTAGAAGCAAGCTTATTTGCAGCTACGGGGGATAAGCAATTAAATAATTCGGTTCCAGAATTTGTCAATGGTCATAATTTGCGCCATGATGATTTAGATTTAAATCAGGAATTGGTGATAGGTTTAAATTTAAATAACTTGGATGACCAAGGGGTTGATGATGATATTTTTGCCGAATTCACACCAGTTGATACTGTAGATTATCATCCTCCGGAAAGTTCTCAAAATATTCATGCTCAATCACCAGAAACTCTGGAATTTTCCCCCGAATTTACCAATGATTCTGATAATTTTGCCACTCAAAATCCAGCAATTACAGAATTAGGTTTACCAGAACTAGATGGCGGTAGCAGAGATGAATTTACGGATGTATCTGCAAATATTGCCAATCTAGATAACTTCATAAACAATGATAATGATGATATTTTCAACTTAGATTTAGAGATTGATGAAAATCCCTTTTTGAGTGAATTATTTGCCGCAGATAGTGACCAAAATGATGATATTTTTGCCCCCATTTCGTCAACAGCAAATTTAGCGGATAATTTCCCTGAAGAACTTCCCCTGACTAACCAAGATTTAGGGGAAAATTTCCTCACCCAGGAATTTAGTCAACCTCACCCATCCCCCAAAGAAACCGTAAAGACCCCACCGGATTTCCAGAGGACAACTGAACTCGCAAATAATATTCAAGATAGTAACCTAAATTCAGAATTCCCGACTAGGGACAATGAAGAGGAAAATCAGTCAGAAAATCACTTAAATAACTTAGATGCTGGGGAACTTTCATCAGAACCTGTTGCAAATAACCCAGTCCCACCTCCCTTAGAACTAGATAACCTCAATCAAACTTTAGATAATACGGAAAATAATACAGATAGGGAATTTGCAGCATTGGATGACATGCTCAACGAAATCCCATCCCCCACCAATCCTGCTACAGACTTACAAACAGACAGCAAAGCAGCAGATCCATTTGCAGAACTTGATGCTTTGCTAGAAACAAAACCAGATACCCAGGAACATCCAGACAGGGTTCTAGATTTGGAATTTGCAGCTTTAGAACAGCTACTAGAACCAGCACCACCACCAACCCCATCCAAAGATACACTAGATACACTCAGCGACGAATTTAGCGAATTAGAACGGATGTTGGTAGATGCGGATCAATTAATGGGTTCCTCTTCCATCCCAGCAAACGTACCTATTCCCCAACGTACACCTCCCCGTCGTAGTGTCCGGTTTGAACAGCTGATGAAAGTTCCAGTCAAACACCTGGATGATTTAAGCAACTTGGTCGGGGAATTAGTTGTTAACCGTAATACCCTCGAACAAGACCAGGAACGGATGCGTCAATCCCTAGATAACCTGCTCCACCAGGTGCAGCAACTATCGGATGTGGGAGCGCGTATGCAAGAATTGTACGAGCGATCGCTATTGGAGGCTTCGTTATTAGCTAGTCGTTCCCATAGTTTTAGCCATCGTCATGATACCCCAAACCATCGGGAAAACCCAAACCCTACCGATGCATCCGCAAATATACCCCCAGATTCTTCCAGCGATCGCGGTTTTAGTGAGTTGGAAATGGATCGGTTTACCCCTTTCCATATTTTGTCCCAGGAAATGATTGAGTTAATCGTCCGGGTACGGGAGTCTGCAAGCGATATTGATTTTGTCACTGAGGAAAATGAACGGGTTGCAAGACAATTTCGTCAAGTCACTACCCAATTACAGGAAGGGTTAACTAGAGCGCGAATGGTTCCTTTTTCCCAGGTGACTGACCGGGTGCGTCGCGGTGTTCGGGATAATGCGATTAAATGTGGGAAACAGGTGGAATTAGTCATTGAAGGTCAAGATACCCTGATCGACAAAATGATATTAGAACATTTGACCGACCCCTTGACCCATATGCTAAATAATGCGATCGCCCACGGAATTGAAACACCCGCAGAACGACAAGCTAAAGGGAAACCAGAAACGGGTATAATTACGGTACGGGCATTCCACCAAGGAAACCAAACGGTGATTTCGGTTGCGGATGATGGAGCTGGTATCGATCCAGAAAAAGTGAAAAATAAAGCCCTCCAGGTCGGCTTAATTTCCCCCACTCAAGCTGCCAACATGTCACGGATGGAGGTATACGATTTACTGTTCCATTCTGGGTTCAGCACCAAAGACCAAGCTGATGATTTAGCTGGACGGGGTGTGGGAATGGATGTGGTACGTACCAGCATTAGTGAAATTCGCGGGACTATCACCACCGATTCTCGCATTGATCAGGGCACTTCCTTTACAATTCGTCTCCCCCTCACCCTGAGTATTTGTAAAGCCCTGTGTTGTGTTTCTGACCGCGCTCGCATTGCCTTCCCAATGGATGGGGTGGAAGATACCCTCGATATACCAGCCAAAAGTATCCAAACTGGCCCCGATAATAAACAGTTTATCATTTGGCGCGACAGCCAATTACCCTTTAAACCCCTGAAGGAATTACTCACCCTCAACCGTCAATTAAGTCGCGGTAATGTCTACGGAGGAAACCGTGATGATGATATGATTTCGGTGGTGGTCGTCCGTTCCGGCAATACAATGTTAGCTCTGCAAGTTGACCAGGTATTGAGCGAACAGGAAATCGTGATTAAACAGTTTGAAGGACCTGCTCCCAAACCCATTGGTGTTGCTGGAGCCACCGTCCTCGGTGATGGTAGAATTATGGCGATCGCGGATGTTTTGGAAATTATCGATATCTTCCAAGGACGCACCTCGAAACAAAGTTCCATTAGTTGGGAACCACCAACTAATAATACCTTGGAAAATACTGAAGGGAAAATTGACCCCACCGTCCTCATCGTCGATGACTCTATCACTGTTCGCGAATTACTCTCCCTCACCTTCAGTAAGGCTGGGTATCGAGTCGAACAAGCCCGTGATGGTCAGGAAGCTTGGGATAAACTCCGTTCGGGACTCCCCTGTGATATCGTTTTCTGTGATATTGAAATGCCCCGTTGCGACGGTTTAGAGCTACTTTCACGCATTCAAAAGGAACCCACCCTCAATCATCTCCCCATTGCCATGCTCACATCTCGTGGTGCGGATAAACACCGACAAATGGCTATTAGTTTAGGTGCTAGCGGCTACTTTACCAAACCCTATCTGGAGGAAGCTCTCCTGGAAGCTGCTTCCCGGATGCTCAAAGGAGAAAATCTCGTCAGTGGAGGGTAAGGTTTGGATGTATTAAATCCAAATTTCGAAGGATGTTTCCCTTGAAGTCACAGCGCGATCGCATTGCGAAAAATTGGGGTTTAACTAAATAACCAAGCTAAAAATCGCTGCCACCAGGATAAACTAACTTGGTGGTCAATTTTCATTTTTTTACGGATATCATTGATAGGCCAATTTGTTAATTTCGCTAGGGTCTGTGCTTCCTGTTCAAAGCGACGACGTAGGGTTTGTTTGTAACGTCTCCCAGCAGCACATGTAACTTTTCCGGTGAAAGGATGTTGCAAAATATAACGTCCTTGAAAGTTTTCCCGATTAGATGTGGTTTGAAAGATTAAATCTTCAGGGAATTTATCGCGGGTATAACGTACATGTAAACGGCTAATATATACGTTATTCTGATTGAAGTTGGGTGGGAAGGAAGGGAAAAAGTTTTGATTTCCACCGGGTGTAGTCACGGGAGGTTGGTTTAACCAAAATACTCCTGCTTCTTGTAATTCTTCTGCTGATAAAGGTTCCGCAGAACAGGGGTCACAACTACCCATATCCCAAGCGTATTCCAAAAAAGCGACTTTTCGATCTTCTTTGGTATAGACTGTTTGGAACATGGATTTATAAAAGTAGTTAAATTCGCTTTTAATATATACAGGAAGGTTGAGATTGGAAGGGATTTTGACTGTCCGGTAGTTGGTTACTTCCCCTTGACCCTGGGGTGAAAGAATATATACAATTAAATCCTGAGCTTGGTTCGCATTCATCATCCCTAGGCGAATCGGTAACATGAATTTAGGCGATTCATAGCTAATTTGCAAAGGACGTAAAAACTCGTAACCGTTAGTGGCAAATTTTTCCAAATTCACCTTAGCTATGAAGAATTTCATTTTTTGGCGAATATAGGGTTTAAGTAAAGTATTCGCACCACGGGGTATTTTATAACCATTTTGATGCAGCCAAGTTGCTAATCCATCGGATTCTTTTGCACTGAGAATGAGAATATCGTACTCACCGACGTTGTAACGAGCTTCCACCGTCACACCGAAATTTTGGGATATTGGTTGGGGTAGGAAAGTCGGAGCAGCAGGTAATGTCGCTGATCGAGGTCGTGATTCCAAGAATACCCGTTCTTCGCAGGGGTCAGCATCAAAGTATTCTACTAAACGGGGTGCGCTAAATGCATCCAAACGTTGGATAATTTGGGGTTTCGCGACGCGAATTTGTTCTTTCCTCAGAACCGTGGGAACAGGAACAACAATCGCAAAATCTTTGATCTCCCCTTGGTAATCATTAGCCATTGTCACCACAGTTTTATCACCATCACGAGCGATCGCAACTTGAGATGCTTGGTTATATAGTGTGGCATCGGCTTTGGAAACATAAAATCCGCAAAATGCCCAGGCTGATGGTATAAAGCAAAACAAAAAAAGCAGACAAGCGAGGAAAAATGAGATGATTTTCATAGATACGGAATTCAAAATACAGGATACAAAAGGAATAGATTGACTCTTGATAACTAACTCCCGCTTTGCCAAGTAAATCGATTTCCCGGAAGCAACTTGTCAATTAGGGGAATCAGGGGTGCAAGGATAAACAAAGCCCAAAATGGGGCGGTGGTAATGTACAAATA
>CALJJQ010000034.1 GCA_937973965.1 uncultured Calothrix sp.
GCAGAGCTAGAGATAGACATTGCAATTCAAATTAATCCCTATTAGGGATTGAAACGTTAAACATGGTCGATGACGTGTGGGTTGATGATATTGCAATTCAAATTAATCCCTATTAGGGATTGAAACTTACCCCAACACAAATAGAAAAAATTCTCAATAATATTGCAATTCAAATTAATCCCTATTAGGGATTGAAACTTATAATATAACTACGTGTGCATATAGTAAGCATAATTGCAATTCAAATTAATCCCTATTAGGGATTGAAACAACCAACTATGGCTCTACCTTCTGGTGGTGAATCATTGCAATTCAAATTAATCCCTATTAGGGATTGAAACCTCACTTGGTGGAATGTTTTGAATCGAATTTATGGATTGCAATTCAAATTAATCCCTATTAGGGATTGAAACCTGATGCCAGGAGAGCTAGTAGAAGGTCTGGAGAGGTGTTTCAATATTGCAATTCAAATTAATCCCTATTAGGGATTGAAACATTCAGACGTTGTCTGACCGTTTTTTTAGACTCTCACATTGCAATTCAAATTAATCCCTATTAGGGATTGAAACAGAATACGTCTTTGTTTTCGTCGTACAGTGTGTGATTGCAATTCAAATTAATCCCTATTAGGGATTGAAACTTAGATAGTACATCTAACTCTTTGTAGTTTTTATTGCAATTCAAATTAATCCCTATTAGGGATTGAAACTCCCCAACAGCGACGTACACCCCATATTTATTTAGATTGCAATTCAAATTAATCCCTATTAGGGATTGAAACCCTCACCAACGCCACGGCGATCGCCAACGACAGGATTGCAATTCAAATAATCCCTATTAGGGATTGAAACCGAAGTGTAACCAACCCCTGATTCGGTCACACCAAAACGAGTTACTATTTCAAATAATCCCTATTAAGGATTGAAACTTGATATATTTTGAGTAGGTAGCGGCACGAGGTAGGTTACTATTTCAAATAATCCCTATTAGCTCGACTTTATCCAAAATTAAGAACTTGGCTTTCCTGATGCGGCAAAAATCATGGTTTTTTGGCAAAGACTTTTTCCATGTCACAGATTTGCACTCAAGTCCAAAAACTAAAACAACTATCTTGCAATGGTTTCAGCGTCGGGTTTTAGGTTTTTTAAAAATGGATAAAGTCGAGTTTAGCGTAAACTATATTAGAATTATTATAACTGAAAACCTTGAATTGCATCGGTTGGGGAGTCACTACGTTGCGCGGGTTCCCCTACCGATAATTCTCCTGAACTATTTCCCACTTCCTACTCCCTACTCACCCTATTTACAAGCAAGGAACAAAAAGTATCTATTTTCTAGTCAATGTAGTTGAACTTAGGCTAAAAGCTGATTACTTGACGCTAAAGCCGATTGTCTGAAAATCAGGGAATTTACCCACAGGTGTTTTTTTGTTCAAATATGAGGAATCTGATTTGAACAGAGGCTATTTGAGCAAATCCTCAAAATACAAGGAATCTGTTCCAAATTCCGAAATGATTCCTATGATTTTAACACTTTTTGCTGACCAGTTTGGTTTAGACATAGCCAAACTGGTAACAAACTAATAGCTCTTTGTATAGACTAACTTTCAAGTCAGCCCCCTATGTAGTTTAGATACAACCGAAGGGAGGGGAAAACCGCTTTCATCTCCCAGAGAAACTGTGCTACGCACATTTACATTTTTGCTGCAAGCAGTGTGTGTAGTCTATTCCCTATTTACGAGTTGCACTGCATTCATGATTGATTATTTTTATTGTTATTGTGAGTCGGTTTAGGTAATTAATTTCAATGTATTTTAATGTGCTGATACCGCTAAATATTTATTGCTAAGAATGGAGTTTAATAATTAAGAATGGAAATTTCCCCTAAGTTTAATCACTGTCAGCCCAATAATACCACTAAAATCGTGCAGGCGATCGCTGTCTTCGCACTAACTAGTATTTTCTCCGTTGGTGGTAGTTTCACTGTCAGTGCCAATACCATTGCTAATCCAGTGGTCAACATTTCCAACCGTCTGCGTCCACCATCTGTCCCCGTCAATAACCTTCCGAGAACAGTTAAAAATGCGGTTTTACGGGATGCTGCACGTCGGAGTAAAATTCCCCGTCGTCAATTAGAAATTGTCAGTGCTACCGAACACACTTGGCGGAATGGCTGTTTAGAATTGGCTCGTCCGGGAGAATTATGTACTCAAGCTTTAGTTCCAGGTTGGCGGGTGGTAGTTAGTGATCGCCAAAAAAGTCAAACTTGGGTGTACCATACTAACCATAATGGACGAAATCTGCGTTTTGCCTCCGGTAGCGTCCAACCGCCAATTAGTGATAATTTACCCAGAAGGGTACGGGATGCTGTTTTCAAAGCTGCATCACAACGTTTAAAAGTACCTACATCTAGGTTAAGTTTAATTCAAGTCCAACAACGAACTTGGAGAAATGGCTGTTTAGAAATCATCGATCCAAACCGTTTGTGTACCCAGGTGATGGTGGAGGGTTGGCGAGTTGTAGTCGGTATGCAGGAGCAAACTTTAGTCTACCATACCGATGACACTGGCAACGTGGTTGTTCTCAACCAAAATGACAGTACAATCATCGGTGAAAATCCCCAGGTGAACCTACCCCGTCGCATTCAAGAGCAAATTATTTCCTACCTAGTTAGAACCACCGGATTCCCTGCTCACCAACTGCGAATTAGTGACGCTCAGGAAATAACCGTAGATGGCTGCTTAAGTTTACCTGCACCTCAAGAACGCTGTACTAGAATCGCTCTGCCTGCCTATCGAGTTACCGTAGTTAGACAAAATTTACAGGCTGTTGTCCACATTTTACAGGATGGTAGACAAATTCGCTTCGATCGCCAGGCTAGCACTATCCCTTTACCATAAACTATTGTCAATAATCAAAAGCGATCGCTATCCGATGAAGAGACGTAGCCATGCTACGTCTTTTGTCTAGCCATAATATTTAAATCGGATTCCGATGCAACCATTATCACCTTCACATATAAGTAGGGTTTGCGGAAAAATAGTGGAAATTTTAGTCGCAAAAAGTGCGTTCCAAATAGGTATGCAAGGCTTAAAAACACGGCATTTGTAATTTTTTGGGTCTTGTGAAATTCCTGTACAGACAACCCGACGGGTCATCTCTACTCTCGACTTCCTATTCCCTACCCTCACAAAAAGACCTTTTTCCGCAGACCCTAAGTAATTTCAGCAATCAAACCAGATGCTGACAGTGTCCTGACTCATTGTTACGTTACGAGTCACCATACTAAGTGTGTTCCTTGAGAGCTAACCTGTCACCAATACCCCCCAGACCTTTGCTATGGCAAGATTTTCATGACTTCACAAAAATAAGATAAAGTATTTATAAATTTTTTGTAAAGTTAGGTATACTTGTGCCCATGTAGATGTATTATTATTTTTGGAAAGTAAATTGAAATCAAATACACGTATAAATCAGTTTCAAAGCTAATAATGTTTGCAGATAAGTCTCAGAACTCGATTAACTGGTAATTTGATGCCTGTCGAACAAGCTGAGGCTGTATTTTTTGGCGTGTGACATGAATTGAATTAAGCAAATTGTTTTTCTCAGGGGAATGCATTATGGTTTTTGGTTTTCTAGTATTCAACGACATTAATTTTGATTAGGTGAGAAAAGGCAAGTAGTTGCGCTAGTCTTCGGCAACCCTGCGGGTATAGCGCTTTATATTCAAGTTTTTTTCGGAGCTAGAGCTACAACTACGAACCCATCAGAACTAGTGACACAGACTACTAGATTATTTTTAAGGCAATTTTAAATGATGTGTAGAGTTAAATCATTCGTAAACTCTAGTTATACTTTATATCTTCTGCTATTTATGAAAAATATGCGGATTTAAATTTAAACAAGCTTTGATTAAGAGTGTATTCCCAAGGGTGAATTGAGAATACAATCTTAGTCTATAGGATTGAAGCTCACTAAAGTATGAAAAAATAGCTTTTTTATAGATATTGTAGTTCCCTATCGGCAGTAGTGATGTAGCCAATCAGGAGATTGGATTGATTGGTGGTGCCATACATTGTAATCGGCAGAAGGTGAAGTGATGTAAATCGTTTTCGCTTTTCTCGTGCTTTTGAATGTTAGGGTATTCACGCACAAGTTTACGCACAAGTGTAAGGTATGAAACTTTTAGAAAAATCTTTGAACATAACCACCAAAATTCCAGTCCGTGTCATCAATCATCTGGGTATTTGGTAATGTTTGAGCATAGAGAAAATATTGAAGATATAAACTTTTACAAATATTGGCTGATTCTCCAACGGCGTAAGGTAGTAGTATTTAGTGTCTTTGGCTTGATTGTGGCACTAACATCACTGTTTGTCTTGTCGTTAAGGCCAAGTTATAAAACAGAAGCAAGTGTTCTGATTAAGACCAATCGTTCTTCCTCCCTGACCGGATTAGGGGAAATACTAGGCAAAATAGAATCATTGACTCTACAGGGAAACCCCCTAGATACGCAGGCGCAAATTATCGTCTCACGTCCTATTATCGAAAAGGCCATTAGGGAACTTGACTTGAGAGATAAAAAAGGCAGACTTTTACCGGTTAAAGCTTTTTCCAGTTTGAAAGCCACGGGAGCTAAGGGTACAGATATTATACAAATTTCCTATACCGCTGAGAACCCAGTCAGGGCGGCAAAATTTGTTAATAAAATTATTGAAATTTATATCCAACAAAATATTCAAGCCAACCGAGCGGAAGCGGTCTCAGCCAGCAAATTTATACTAGAGCAACTGCCGAAAACAGCAGCTTCTGTCACCAAAGCAGAATCAGACCTGCGCCAATTTAAGGAAAATCATCGAATTATTTCCTTAGCTCAGGAAGAGTCCGCAGGTGTACAAGCGATCGCAAGCTTAGAAGATCAACTTGCTCGCACACAGGCGGAACTTGCTTCCGTAAATGCTCGGTTACAGCGACTACAGAAACAGGCCAGTATTGATTCTGAACAGACCGTCATCCTTGCTTCCTTGAGTCAAGCTCCAGGACTTCAGCAAATTCTCACCCAACTACAAGAAGCACGTACTCAACTTGCGGTTGCTAGAACTCGTTTTCATCCCCAGCATCCCCAAGTTCTCAATCTAGAAGAGAAAACTGCAACCCTGAATAAATTGTTACAAGACCAGGCAAAACAGGTATTTGGTGACAATCCACCCCCTAGTTTAAAGAATTTTCAAATAGGGGAACTGCGACAGGGATTACTTCAGGATTTTGCTCGTGTGGAAACAGAACGACTTGCTTTAGAAAAGAAAATTACAACCCTATCCCAGCAGTTAGCAGCCTACAAAGATCGAGCAAAACAGTTACCTAAGCTAGAGCAAACCCAAAGACAGCTAGAGCGGAAATTACAAGCATCTCAAACCACCTACGAATCCCTACTCAAAAAGCTACAGGAAGTCCAACTAGCTGAAAATCAAAATATTGGGAACGTGCGCATCGTTTCCCCCGCTTTTATTCCTGAGCAACCCACAGCTTCTCGCAAGCAACTAATCTTGGGAGGTGGTATAGTTATCGGCGCTCTCATGGGAATTATCGCTGCTCTTGCATTGGATTTGATGGATCAATCTGTCAAAACGGTCAAGGAAGCAAAAGAACTGTTTCAATACACATTGTTGGGTGTTATTCCTGCTATGAGTGACAGTTCAAAAAAAGGCATACTCCGAGGACAAGAAACGGGTGAACAGATACCCAAAATCATTGATCGAGATATACCTCATTTCCCGATAGGAGATGCATATCAAATATTACAATCAAATTTAAACTTTCTCTCTGACCAGCAACTTAAAAGCCTTGTAGTCACAAGTTCCTTACCCAAGGAAGGAAAATCTTTTGTTGCTGCCAATTTGGCAGTTACAGCTGCGCAAATGGGGCGTAAAGTATTACTTGTAGATGCTGATATGCGTCACCCCATTCAGCATCACATTTGGGGGCTTTCTCGCCAGCATCCAGTTGGTTTAAGTAATCTGATTACCAATCAAATGACTATAAGTACGCCCATTGAGGCAGTGATGCCAAATCTATCCATTCTTCCTTGTGGGACTTTGCCGCCAAATCCCCTATCACTACTGAACTCCCAGCGCATGACTGAACTGGTTCAGAGTTTTGTTCAAGATTTCGATTTAGTGATTTTTGACACGAATTCTGTCCTAGGAACAGCAGATGCGAGTACTTTAGGTCGGTTGACCGATGGTATGTTGCTAGTGGTTCGCCCAGGAGTACTGGATGTCAATAGCGCAAATGCAGCCAAAGAATTATTGAGTCAATCTAGTCAGAATGTGTTGGGAATGGTGATAAATGATGTGAGTAAAAACAGGGAGCCAAATGGTCATCTATACTACTCTCAAGAATCAGTGGAAACTGGGAATCCGTTATCTAACTTACGTTTTCGGAAGTCAGTTCCGGAAACAGAAAATCATTTGTAAGTAGCTAAGCTGAAAATGAATATTTACTCTTCTCCAGAATTCCTGGAAGCCTTTAATAAAGCTTATTTCCCAGATATTAAACTTCATTTAGAAGATTTTTTGCTTCAAAAGAAAATTTGGCGATTACCCACATTACCTAGTGGTGAACCCATAACAAAATGGCAATTCATTGATTTTTTTGAGCCTGTTTCACCTGCACAAGTTAAATCCTGGGATGTGAAAAAAGTAAATCATATTACCAGGGTTTGTGATGGGATTGTCACAGTTCAAGAGTGGTTTGAGCAAAATTTATTCATCCCATATACGGCTTCACCCCTGATTCAATGGAGTAAGTTTAAGACTTGGGATTCATTTTGGCATCATCTTAAACAAAAAGATGCTAAACTCTGCCGTGACTCGGAGCGCAGAAAACGTAAATTGGAAAATGATATCGGTTCGGTAAATTTTAGATGGCAAGACACTAGACCAGAAGCCTTTGATTTCTGCATCAAATTTAAATCATTACAGTTTCGCGAATCCCATCAATTATTTCAGAATATCAAAAACCTCCAATTTTTTCAGGAACTAGCTAAATCTGGTTTATTGGTAGTCTCAAGTTTATCTGTTAACGATCAGTTGATTGCGGTCGATTTTGGTGCGATTTGGAACCACCGTTTTTATTCGTGGATTTCAGCTTACGACCAGCAATACAGTGTCTACGCACCAGGTCGTTTATTAATGCACATGACGATGGCAAGCAGCTATCAACAAGGACATAAAGAGTTTGATTTTTTACTAGGAGGAGAAGCCTACAAGTGGAACTATGCCACACATTCACGCTTAATTACAGAACTGGGAGGAGTTGGGAGCTATCTCAAATCATCGGTAAAGAAACAACCTCTGTATATATACGGAGTCAAACAAATCAAGCAAATTAAACGGGAATTACGTAATATCCCAGAAAGGAAGAAATTGAGTATAAAACCCTCAAAATAATCTAATCCTAGTAGAAAAAACTAACTTTTTGTAGTTTTATATATGTCTTTTTTATTACAAATTCAATTGAGAATTAGGAAGTTATTCCCGTTTACTTCTAATTCCAAACTCAAGGCTGTGATTGCGAATATTAGTTGGCTATTCTTTGACCAAGTTCTGCGCATGGGAACAAGTCTTGTCGTTGGAGTTTGGGTTGCACGCTACTTGGGGGTTCAGCAGTATGGTATTTTGAATTATGCGATCGCATTTGTCGCTTTATTTAGCCCAATTGCGAATTTGGGTTTAGATAGTATTGTCGTTCGTGACTTAGTGCGTGATGGTTTGGAAAGAGAAAAGATACTAGGAACAACCTTTTGGTTAAAAGTGTTTGGTGGTTTTATCTCCTTACTATTAGCACTTACTTGTATTTTATTTTTACGGCAAAATGACCACCTGACAGTCTGGATTGTAGTTATTTTGGCAACAGCAGGAATCTTTCAAGCCTTTGATACGATTGACTTTTGGTTTCAGTCCCAAGTTCAGTCCAAGTACACAGTAGTTGCTAAAAATACATCTTTTCTGGCGATAGCTCTGGTGAGAGTTGCTCTCATTCAGATGCAAGCACCTTTAATTGCCTTTGCTTGGACAGCATTAGCGGAGATTGGATTAGGGGGAATTGGGTTGGCTATCGTCTACAGAGTCAAGGGATGGTCTTTGTCACTATGGCGTTGGAGTTTACCGTTAGCCAAAAAACTGCTGAAGGAAAGTTATCCTTTGATTCTTTCCGGTTTTACCATCATGATTTACATGAGAACCGACCAGATTATGCTAGGTCAAATGATTGGAGATAGTGCAGTTGGCAACTATTCCGCAGCGACTCGAATCTCCGAGATATGGTATTTTATACCGATGGCAATTACTTCTTCCGTTTCCCCCGCGATTTATGAAGCGAAGGAGAGTAGTGAAGTACTTTACTATCAACGAATCCAAAAATTGCTGCGACTGATGGTGGGGATTTCAATTTTCATTACCATACCGATGACATTTTTTGCAGATACAATCATCACCATGCTGTTTGGAGATGGATACGCAGAAGCAAAAACAATCCTCGCCATTCATATTTGGGCTTCCCTATTCGTCTTTTTAGGTGTAGCCACATCACCTTGGTTTATTGCTGAAAACCTCACCAATTTATCTTTACGGAGAACTCTCATTGGGGCAATAACAAATATTATACTTAACCTCTTTCTGATTCCTAGATATGCGGGGTTTGGCGCAGCGATCGCGACTGTCATATCTCAAGCATTTGCTTCATTTTTAAGTAACGCCATCAATCCAGAAACACAAAAACTATTCATCATTCAAATCAAATCCTTCCTCTTTTTGCAAAAATAATTTCCATCTTTTTCAAATTTTAAGTCAAAGTGGATATATGATAAGATGGCAATAATTATTTCGTCAAGCAAAATTAATTTCTATCAAATCAACATCCATTTCTTAATGACGATTAACAAGCAGCAAAAAGCATGAACACCTACCAAATAAAAACACCAGTCGCTTTGATTATTTTCAAACGACCGGACACCACTGCAAAAGTATTGGCTGCCATTCGCGAAGCAAAGCCACCCAAGTTATTTGTGATTGCTGACGGACCACGAATTGACCGTCCCGATGAAATCGAAAAGTGTGCTGCGGCTCGCGCAATCATTGAACAAATCGATTGGGAATGTGAGGTAATAAAAAACTATTCTGACACTAATTTAGGCTGTGCAAAGCGTGTTTCTAGCGGCATTGACTGGGTTTTTAGTCATGTAGAAGAAGCAATTATTTTAGAAGATGATTGTGTTCCCCACCCTAGCTTTTTTCGTTTTTGTGAAGAATTACTAGAGAGGTACAGATACGATACCAGAATAGCTGCAATCTGTGGCGATAATAGTTTTGTCGGAAGTCAGCGCACAAATTACAGTTACTATTTCTCTCGTTACAATCCCTGTTGGGGTTGGGCTAGTTGGAGACGCGCTTGGCAAAACTATGATTTATACATGCGTCTATGGCCAGAGATTCGGTCACAGGGTTTTTTGAAAGATATATTGAAAGACGACCTTGCTGTTAAGTATTGGGATAATCTTCTGGAAGCAATTTACAAAAACCCCCTTGGTATAACCTGGGACTATCAATGGACATTTGCCTGTTGGTTACATAATTGTGTGAGCATTGTTGCCAGTGTAAATTTAATTTCTAACATTGGATTTGGTATCGATTCAACCCATTTTACTGACGATAAAAGAAGTCTATACGAAAACTTGCCTACAACAGAAATCCAATTTCCTCTCAAGCATCCACCCTTTGTCATCCCAGATTACCAAGCAGATAAATTCAAAGAAAAGTATGACTACCAAATTACCTACAAAAGGCAACTAAAGGCAGACTTAAAAAAGTTGATCCAAACAATCAAAAGACAAATCATGAATTGGAAAATGATATTTGCTTTCCATAATGGCTAAAGAAGATGAAAATTTTACATATCAGTACATCTGACACAAATGGGGGTGCAGCTCGCGCTACCTATCGACTACACCAAGGATTGCGAGATATCAATCTAGATTCTCAAATATTAGTGCAAGAAAAACTCAAGAATGATAAAACAGTTATCGCTCCGGAAATCCGCCTACATCAAGGTATAGCAAGGGCAAAAATCACTTTTGACGCTTTACCGCAAAAGCTTTACCATCAACGACAAGAAAGTCTCTTCTCCCTGCAATGGCTTCCCGATCGGGTAATTCCGAGATTAAATGCCATTAATCCAGATATCATCCATTTGCACTGGATTAGTGTCGGATTTATGCAAATAGAGACCATCGGTAAAATCAACCGTCCCCTAGTATGGACATTGCATGATATGTGGCCCTTTACAGGGGGGTGTCATTGCACAGGGGAATGCGATCGCTATCAAGTTTCCTGCGGAAAATGTCCTCAATTAGGGAGTCAAAAAAATAGGGATTTATCCCATTGGACATGGAAACGAAAAGCAAAAGCTTGGAAAAATTCCCAGCTAACTCTAGTTTCACCGAGTCATTGGTTAGCCGAGTGTGCTAGCTCTAGTTCCCTATTTAAAGATTCACGCATCGAAATCATTCCCCACGGATTAGACATTCAAAAATACAAACCCATCGACAAAAAGTTAGCCAGAAAACTACTGGATTTACCCCAGGATAAGCAACTCATTCTCTTCGGTGCAATCAAACCCACCAGTGATAAAAATAAAGGATTTCATTTATTACAACCAGCGCTGCAAAATTTAAGCCAGTCTGATTGGCAAGATAAATTAGAAGTGGTGATTTTTGGAGTCTCCCAACCAGAAAATCCCCCTGATTTAGGCTTTAAGTCCCACTATTTAGGAAGTTTTCAGGACGACCTTTCCCTGTCATTAGTTTACTCTGCTGCTGATGTCATGATTGTTCCCTCTCTGCAAGAATCCTTCGGACAAACAGCCAGTGAATCCCTAGCTTGTGGAACCCCAGTAGTAGCGTTTAATGCAACCGGATTAAAAGATATAGTCAGTCACCAAATAAATGGCTATTTAGCAAAGCCCTATGAAGTAGAAGATTTAAAACAAGGAATAATTTGGGTTCTGGAAAACCCAGAAAAATATCAAAAATTATCCTATTATTCACGGCAAAAAGTAGAACAGGAATTTACTGTCGAAATTCAAGCTCAACGCTATTTCAATCTTTATGATGAAATACTCCGTGATTTATAATTATTTTTCATAAAAACCAATGATAAGTGATAGATTGTCCCAGAGATTTAATAGCATTTTTTTATCGAAATTAGAAACCCCGATTGTGGCATTTTTACTTTTATTCGCTGAAGCTTTAAATGTGCCATTTATCCCACCAGTAATTATCAATAGTTTTAGCTATGCTACTGTCCTATTTCTAATTGCAATCAGATTGAGAAGATTTGCCTATTTCTTACTCAAAGATATATCTTTTGTCTCATTAATAATATTAGCAGTCCTTTCAGTTTACTGGTCTATTAATCCTTCAGAAACCCTCCAGGAAGTCAGAGCACTTGTGCGTTCAATGTTTTTTAGCATCTACCTCGCACTACAATACAATCCGACGGAGCAGATAAAACTATTATCTTGGGTGACAGGCTTGGCAATTTTACTAAGCTTCATTGTTTGCTTACTTTTTCCTTCCTATGGGATAGCCAGCGACCCTGATAACTATTCAGCCTGGACAGGGATTTTTACCCACAAACAAATATTTGGTCGCTTCTTGTCGTTTTCCGCTTCAATATTTCTGGTAAGAGCAGCCTATCAGCGAAATCAGCACTGGCTAAATTTTGTTTTACTTTCCTTGATATTAATACTGACTATATTTTCTCAAAGTAAAACCAGCTTAATGGGATTTTTTATACTTTTAACGTTTCTCCCTTTTTATCGGATAGCCAGACAAAAAGGGACGAGATTTTTGTTGATGCTCATAACGTTATTGATAGCAATTTGCCTGGCAATTATCCTGACTTTGAATTTGCAAACAATCGTTGTTGATATGCTAGGTAAAAACCTAGAATTCAACGGACGTACACCAATTTGGACAATGATAATAGAAAAAGGATTGCGAGAACGTCCCCTATTAGGATATGGATATAATGCATTTTGGACTTCTGATGTGTCTACTCCTATTCTGATGAATTCTTGGGCTAGAGGACAAGAAAACTTTGTGAGTGGTGAAGATATCTTCCATGCCCACAACGGCTTTATCGATTTATTTATTCAGCTTGGTATAGTTGGAGTTGTGATTTTTATCGTGAATTTTCTTGAAACTATACGTAAAACAGTATATTTACTATTTGTCACCAGAAGGGTGGAATACTTTTGGATGCTGGAGTTTTTGTTAATCTATCTAATTTTCAATTTTATTGAAGGGCAAACCCTACTATCAACAAATAATATATTATGGTTATCCTATGGATATGTTTCCGTATCTTCCTCAGTACATTATGGACATTTAAAAAATCTATTTAATCACGGGAAAAATAGGGAACAATCAAGATACTTAGTGACTAATGAATGATTTCCTGAAAAATGAATTTTTAACAACTGCTAAATGATTTAATTCACACAAAAAAATGATGCAAGAATATAACTTAGCTGTTTTAATGACCTGCCATAATCGACAAGCAAAAACATTGGCTTGTTTAGAAAAATTATTTCAACAGAGCTTACCAGAGACAGTCAAAATCCAAGTTTATTTAGTAGATGATGGTAGCACTGATGGAACAACCGCAGCTGTGATGAAATACTTTCCCGCAGTCAAAGTATTTCCAGGTAGTGGTAATCTATTTTGGAATGGTGGAATGAGGTTGGCTTTTAGTGAAGCCGTCAAATACAATTATGACTTTTACCTCTGGCTGAATGATGATACTCTGCTCTATCCCCAAGCGATTAATTGCTTAATACAAACCTATGAAGATTTAATTCAACAAAATTATCAACATCCAGTGATAGTCGGTTCTACACAAGATCCAAAAACTGGACAACTGACCTATGGAGGAGTCAGTAAAAGCTCTTGGTGGCATCCGTTAAAATTTGATTTGGTGGAACCGGGTGTAAGTCCAAAACCTTGTCTCACACTTAATGGTAATTGTGTCCTCATTAGTCGGGAAGTTGCTAATCTGGTTGGCAATCTGGATTCAGGGTTTATTCATAGTACTGGAGACCTGGATTACGGATTAAGAGTTCAACAACAAGGCGGTTCTGTTTGGATTGCACCGGGTTATCTCGGAACTTGTGAATACAATGCCATCAGACATCAAGCTTGGGACGAACCGAACTTAACCTTGCGTCAAAGATGGCAGAAAATAAATCAACCAAAAGGTCTACCAGTTTATGAATGGAAATTGTTTTCCTCCCGTCATGCAGGTTTACTTTGGCCTTTTTATTGGTTGATACCTTACATCCGATTATTTCTGAAGTCGCCTTGGGTTTTTTAGATGGAATTGAAATCTGTCAAGGTCAGTAGAATATTCAAGTATTTGAGCGAATAATTCTTAGATGAATCAAAGCTTCCCATAAATCAAAATGAACAAAAACATCGATTATAAAATAGCCTTTCTTTACCCCTCTGTTGAGCTAGGGGCTTATTGGCAGCCAGTATTAAAAGAAATAAAAAATTTGCTGGAGCAGACGATTTTTTTTACTGGTCGTTTGTGGCCGGGTTTTGATGCAAATCTTCCTGGTAATTCAGTGATTCATGTTGTGGGTAAAACTAGATTCATTAAGTTTTACGGTAAAAGAAATGATGGGTATGATAGGGGATTATATTTTGTTTCTCCCGCGATTATTTTTCCCTTACTCCAGTTTAAGCCAGATGTCATTTTTACGAGTGCTTTTTCCATCTGGACAATGCTGGCTATTCTACTCAAACCACTCACGAGATGGCGAATTGTCATGATGTGGGATGGTAGTTCTCCCAATGTAGATTGTAGTGATTCTCAAGTTCGCTCACAACTAAGACGCATTATTAGTAAGTTTGTGGAAGCATTTATTACTAATAATAATGCAGGCAGAAATTATTTAGTAAATTCCTTAAATATTGCTCCAGAAAAAGTATTTGTGAAGCCATATATGGTTCCAGATACCCAAGCATTATTAGATAGGGTAAATACATCCACCTGTGATGTTAAAGTTCCAGATGGTAAATCTCCAGTCTTTCTGTTTGTGGGAAGATTGGAAACCAGAAAAGGTATTCATTTTCTATTGCAAGCTTGTGCTATTTTGAAACAGCAAGGATACACTGACTATACATTAATGATTGTAGGGGATGGAGTACAACGGGATGAATTTTACTCTCTTTCTCAGAGCTATCAATTAGAGGAATGTGTGGAATGGGTTGGATGGGTAAATTATGGAAAGTTAGGACATTATTTTCAGGCTGCTGATGTTTTTATCTTTCCGACTTTAGAAGATATTTGGGGAATGGTTGTATTGGAAGCAATGGCTTTTAGTAAGCCGGTTTTATGTTCTCAGTTAGCGGGAGCAGCAGAGATGATAGTTGAAGGGGAAAATGGCTATATTTTTGATCCCTATCAGCCAGAAACGATTGCGGAGGCAATGAAGCAATTTATCCATCATCCAAATTTAATTAATATGATGGGGGAGAAATCTCAGCAATTAATATCACCCCATACTCCCCAAGCAGCAGCAGAATTTTTCGTGGATATAGGAGCTTACGTGATGAGTAAATAAGTTAAAAATTAAAAGTTAAAAGACATTTAAAAGACAATCATAAGAAAGAAGATTAATTTCATTGGAGGAGTATCAAAATGAGCGTAGCTATTATTACTGGATCGGCTGGTTTAATTGGTTCTGAAGCAGTACGTTTTTTTAGCAAATTAGGTATGGATGTTATCGGTATTGATAACGACATGCGTAAATTTTTCTTTGGTGAAGAAGCTTCGACAACATGGAATCGTAGGCGTTTGCAAGCAGAAATATCTAATTATAAACATTATGATATTGATATTCGGGAATACTCAAAAATCGAAGGGTTATTCAAAACATTTGGGAAGTCTATATCTTTGATTATTCATACAGCAGCACAGCCTTCCCACGACTGGGCTGCTCGAGATCCATTTTCCGACTTTTCTGTTAATGCTAACGGTACATTAAATCTGTTACAGGCAACTAGAAATTACTGTCCAGAAGCCGTATTTATTTTTACATCAACCAATAAGGTTTATGGAGATTTACCGAATTATCTTCCCTTGATAGAGTTGGAAAAACGCTGGGAAATCGAACCATCCCATAAATATCAAGGTGGTATTTCGGAAGATATGAGTATAGATCAAAGTAAGCATTCCTTGTTTGGAGCATCTAAGGTTGCAGCAGATGTTTTGGTGCAAGAATATGGTCGTTACTTTGGGATCAAAACAGTTTCCTTTCGAGGGGGATGTTTGACAGGACCAAATCATTCGGGAACACAGCTACATGGGTTTTTAGCTTATCTGATGAAGTGTGCTGCAACGGGTAAACATTATACGGTCTTTGGTTACAAAGGTAAGCAAGTGCGGGATAATATTCATTCCTCTGATTTGATTGCTGCATTCTACGAATTTTATCAAAATCCTGGTGTTGCAGCAGTGTATAACATTGGGGGTGGTCGTGAAAGCAACTGTTCGATGTTAGAAGCGATTGATATTTGCCAATCGATTACTGGTCGGAAAATGAACTATTCCTATGAAGATAGTAATCGCAAGGGTGATCATATTTGGTATATCAGTAATCTTTCTAAGTTTAAATCAGATTATCCCAGCTGGTCGATTAAGTATAACGTCACGCAAATTTTGCAGGAAATTTACGACTATAACATTGAGAAATGGACTAAAGAGGATAGTTCTCTGTTGGTCGGTGTTTCCTAGTGGTTCATGTCATTAAATTTAAAGGCTTGTAGTAGTAGCTCTAGTCCGAAAAAGCTTTAATATAGAGCGCTAAACCTGCATTTGGAGCAAATTCCTAAAACTTACAGGAAGTAGGGATAGTCCGTAGAAGGAAAATTAATCCGTCACTCAAGACTTATAACTTACTCGTGAGAAATTCGGGTAAAGCGCTACTACTAACCTTTCCCCATCAAAATGAATGTGCTGGAGTACTAGTCTACGAAAAATCTGCGGTTACAACTTTAAACTGCGCATTTTTGGGTTGTCAAACTATGAGGTTGAGTTGTTCAAAGGTATAAATTTTCCAGATGAAAATATACATTTTAATGAGGTTTTATGAGGTGCAGTTGCAATGATTAATCTGGGTAAGTATCCGATTTTAGGCATTAATGTACATGCTGTGGATTATGAGTTTGCTGTTGCCAAAATTGTGACAGCAGCAAAAAACAGGTATCCTTGTGCTGTTAGTGCTTTAGCTGTTCATGGGGTAATGACGGGTTTTTTAGATCCGGTACATGCTCGACGTTTGAATGGAATGGATTTGGTTGTACCTGATGGTCAACCTGTCCGTTGGGCTTTAGGATGGTTACACAAGAAGAAATTACCCGACCGTGTTTATGGTCCGAATTTAACCTTACGGGTAGCTGAAGCTTTTGCGGAACAAGGGTTGTCTGTTTATTTGTATGGCAGCAAACAAGAGACTTTGAAGTTGTTTGCAGAGAATATGACAGTTGCTTATCCGGAGTTAAAAATAGTGGGTATGGAGCCTTCTAAATTTCGTAGACTCACAAGGGAGGAGCGTCTAGAGTTGGTAGAACGCATTCATTCTTCTGGTGCGAATGCAGTCTTTTTGGGTTTAGGTTGTCCGAGACAGGAAGTGTGGGCTTACGAATATAGAGAGCTTCTGAATATTCCGATTTTAGCGGTAGGTGCTGCTTTTGATTTCCATGCAGGAACTTTACCGCAAGCACCTCGATTTTTACAAGATAGGGGTTTGGAGTGGTTATTTCGTTTATTTCAGGAACCGAAGCGTTTGTGGCAACGTTATTTAGTACTCAATCCGTTGTATCTGTGGAATGTATTTTTACAGTATTTAGGTTGGAGAAAGTTTATTCCTGTTAGACCAGATGGTAGTGAAAAAATAGAGTCATATGGATAGTTGATATGCCTTTACAATTGTTTGATATGGCTAAACATCAAAAATTACTAAAACGACGTAATTTTTTGATTTCTTTGGGTGCTTTAGCTGCTATTGGTTCTGGTATCGGTTGGAGAAGGTTAAAATCCTACACCCAAGGGTTGGCTGTAGATAATCCGATGAGGAATTTCCATGTAGCGAATGATTTACCCCTGCGCAGACGGGTGACAACAAAGGGGTTAATATATGGGGCATATACGGAGACTGATCACAAAGTATTCTCCCAAAATAAAACATTACAATCTAGTTTTGTACAAGAATGTGGGCTGATTTTAGGAGGGTTTTACTGGGGGATAATTAGACCTAATGCAACTGATTTTGATTTTAGTCAAACAGATTATTTTGCCAATTTTGCTTCTGAAAATGGGATGCTGTTTCGTGGTCATCCCCTGATTTGGCATGATTTTCCTCCGGATTGGTTGAATGAAAAATTTAAAAGTGCGAAAACAACTCCCAGGGAAATCCGAGATATTTTTACAACTCATATATCCACTGTTGTGAAGCGTTATGCAGGAAGGATGCATTCTTGGGATGTGGTGAATGAGGTGGTTCATTTAGATGATGGACGTAGGGACGGTTTACGCACAAGTCCGTGGTTAAAGTTTGTTGGTCCTGATTATATCGAGCTTGCTTTTAAGACGGCAGCTAGTGCAGATCCCAACGCTTTACTAGTTTACAATGAAAATTATCTGGAGTATGACACCCGTGAGTATGATGCAAAAAGAGATGCCGTACTCAAATTACTGGAACATTTGAAGTCAAAAAGAACACCTGTTCACGCTTTAGGAATTCAATCACATCTATTAGCCCATGAGACTCGTTTTCATCCCAACAAGCTGAGAAGGTTTTTAGCGGATGTTGCAAGTTTGGGTTTAAAAATCATGATTACGGAGTTAGATGTAATTGATGCTGAGTTACCGGCAGATATCAAAGTGCGCGATCGCATTGTTGCTAGTACTTACGAAGATTATCTTTCAGTCGTTTTAGATGAGCCGGCGGTAATTGCGGTAATTACTTGGGGTTTAAGTGATAAATATACCTGGTTGTCGGAGGCTGCTCCCCGTCCTGATGGTCGAGCGGTACGTCCTTTGCCTTTAGACTCGAACTTTGAGCGTAAGTTGGCCTGGAATGCGATCGCGAGGGCTTTTGATAATGCTCCTAAACGTTAATTAGCTGCATGATTGATGACATTTTTGATTTTTAAATAAAAAATCTCAAAATTTATGGTGTACAAAACTCTACCTTTAGTCAACTCTAAATCAGACTTAAGGTCTGCTCAATCTTTACGGATACAGAGAGGTTTACCCAGCAAAATACTGCGAGTTTTTATTCTCTTATTTCTGGATATATTAGCTTTGGTAACTGCACGATATTTATCATTTATTTACGGTACTCCATTGGAATCTCCTTGGACTCAGAAATCGCCTTTTCTATTACTATCGTTGACAATTGAAATCGCGATTATCGCCTCCCAAGGTTTATATGAAGCAGGTAATAGTCGTCGTAATTATCTGGCTCTGATTAAGGCTTTGTCTTTATCTGTTGTTTTACTATTACTGATTGCTTTTTTGTATGAGCCAAATTATTATGTCTCCCGCTCGACATTTATAATTTTTTGGTTGGTATCGATAATTTTAACGATTAGTGGTCGTTTATTATTCGATTTTATTACCAAAGCTTTACGCAGTAAAGGGGCAATTAGGCATCCAATTTTCATTATTACGGATACAGCAGAGCGAGAATCCCATATTCGATTAGTGGAGCGAGAAAAGTGTTATGTAATTGAGGGTATTGCTGACTCTAAATGTCTAGATTGGGAAAATCGAGAGGCGACTTTTAGGTATTTACGTAATCAGGGCATTATTGAGGCTTTTGTCTCCTGGAGTTCCATTAAAGACCGTTTATACGTTTGTTGGAATTTTTATACTGCTGGGATTACCTTACGTATATTGCCAACAAATAATGAACTTTGCTATCCGAAGTCTTTGTTTAGAGTGATTGGTGATGTTCCTTGTTTAACTATTCCGGCTCCAATTATTACTGGCACAGATTTTTGGATCAAACGTTGTTTTGACCTTTGTGCAGCCATAATATTAATTTGTTTGATATCGCCAATTTATTTAGTGATTGCCTTGTTAATTAAGTTAGATTCTCCTGGTCCAATATTGTTTAAGCAAACTCGTATTGGTTTACATTGTAAACCTTTTCAAATCTGGAAATTTCGGACAATGGTGGCAAATGCAGAAAAATTACAGGCTGCGTTAGAGGCGAAAAATGAAAATAAAGATGGGGTTTTATTTAAATTAAAAGAAGACCCGCGAATTACCAGAGTTGGTAAATTTTTACGCCGTTATAGTTTAGATGAACTGCCTCAATTATTTAATGTCTTACTGGGAGAGATGAGTTTAGTGGGTCCGCGTCCGCTTCCCAATCGGGATGTGGAGAGATTTAAATCGGCTTATTTTATTCGTCAGGAAGTTTTACCTGGTATTACAGGATTATGGCAGGTTTCTGGTCGTTCTAATATTGATAACTTTGAAGATGCGGTCAAATTAGACTTGAAATATATTGAGAATTGGTCTTTGTGGTTAGATTTACAAATTTTGTTGAAAACGATACAAGTGGTGCTGCAAAAAACTGGTGCTTATTAGGGGATATAGTTCAAAGTTGGAGCAAGTGAAAAATTAATGATAGTCAAGTATGTGTTGAAAATTATCAGGAAAATACTTCCTGATATTTGGTTGAAAAAACTTAAGTATATCCATTCCTCTCTACTTCGGAGGTGGATTTTGAGTCATGGTAGTGAGAAATTGGAGTTTAATCATAAACCGATAATGGTTTTTTCTCCCCATCAGGACGATGAAACTTTTGGATGTGGAGGGATGATTGCTCTCAAGCGGGAATTTGGTATACCTGTTGTGGTTGTTTTTTTGACTGATGGGGGACTGGGTTTTGTTGATTTGAAAGCTGAAAAGCAAAAAATCATTACTCAAACTCGTCAACAGGAAGCGATTACTGCATTAAAAGTTTTGGGAGTCGAGGAATCATCAATTTATTTTTTAAATAAACCGGATGGTAATTTACAGACGTTAAGGATAGAGGAAAGAGAAATTACAATTAAGGAAATTTGTCAACTTCTAGAAATATATCAACCTGGAGAAGTTTACGTTCCTCACTATCGCGATTGTCATCAAGACCATGAAGCTACCTATCAATTTGTTCAGGAAGCAATAAAACAAACGAGGATAAAGGTGGAATTATTTCAATATCCGATTTGGCTATTTTGGGAAGCACCTTTATTTGTGAAGTTGAAATTCAGGGATATTGCCAAGGCTGTGCGATTTTCAATTACTCCTGTGCGGGATAAAAAACATCAAGCTATCTCTTCCTATAGTTCTCAATTAGAGATTTTACCCTTTGATTTTGTGAAGTTGTTTCTGAGTCCCTATGAGATATTTTTCGCGACTGATAATGTAGACATGGATGTCTAATATGGGAATAATTAGAGACGCGATATATCGCGTCTCTATATGGATGTTGGGTAATTGCTAATTCAGTTCTAATTCTTGTAGTTTCGGGATTAAATCGGCAAATGCTAGACCACGATGGCTAATTCTGCGTTTCTGGTCGGGTGTCATTTGGGCATAGGTGAGTTGTTGTTCTGGTACGTAAAAAATCGGGTCGTAACCAAATCCACCGGTGCCGCGAGGTTCTTCTAATATAGTACCAGGACAGATACCAGTAGATTGAAGCGCGATCGCACCATTGGGTTTGGCTAAGGCAACTACGCATACAAATCGAGCTTGACGGTTGGGATTGCCACCTAGTTCTGCGAGTAACCGATGAATGCGATCGCTGTCTGTAGAACCGTAGCGGGCAGAATACACTCCTGGTGCACCATTAAGCGCATCCACTTCTAAACCCGAATCATCGGCGATCGCCCATTTACCTGTGGCTAATGCTACCTGGGAGGCTTTTAAACAGGCATTTTCTGCAAAGGTTGTACCAGTTTCTGCTATTTCTAATTCATCGGGTTTGAGAATTAATTCCCAATTTAAGCCAGTTAAGTAGGCTTGCATTTCTTTGAGTTTACCGGGATTTCCCGTCGCGACCACAAGTTGAAACATCTTTGGATTTTAGATTTTGGATTTTGGATTACTCTACCCGGATTTCTCACAAGTAAGTTATAAGTCTTGAGTGACGGATTAATTTTCCTTCTACGGACTATCCCTACTCCCTGTAAGTTTTAGGGATTTGCTCCAAATGCAGGTCTAGCCTACTGTACTACCTACAGAAAAATCGGCAACTCCTACGGAGAACCAGAAGCCACTTCGCGTCTATGGATTTTGGATTAATATACTTTACACGCTGATATATTTCCCTTTGGATTTGTTGACTAAATAACTCATAATTACAGACAAAATTAATAATTAATTCATTCAGGTCTTGAGCAACTTAATTTATTTTTGGAAAACACAAAAATGTGTAGCACCATGATTCAAGCCGTCGATTTTAATCGTAGGGTAAAAATTACGAATTACAAATTACGTACGCGAAGCTTTGCCGCAGGCTATTACGTAGCTTGCTTCCCGCGTCGCGGGTATTACAAATTACCCTCACATATCATAACCAAACAAATTTGGGTCAACTTCCCCTAATTGTAAATCAGCGAAACCGTATTCTCCCCAGCGACGTTCCACCATTGCAGCAACTTCGGGGTCAGATTCTAAAGGCAAACCCCAATCGTGGTCGGTTTCGGGGGGGATTTTTGTGGTTGCGTCGATTCCCATTCTACCCCCTAAACCTAGTTTTTCGCTGGCAAAATCGAGGGTATCAAAAGGGGTATCGGGAAGGATGAATACATCTCGGTTGGGGTCAACTTTGGAACTGATAGCCCAGACAACTTGACGGGGGTCGCGAATATTAATATCTTTATCGACGACAATCACAAACTTGGTATATGTAAACTGGGGTAAGGCACTCCAAAAAGCTAAAGCTGCTCGACGTGCTTGTCCAGGATAGGCTTTATCGATGGAAATTATCGCCGCTTTGTAACTCAGGGCTTCCATTGGTAGGAAGAAATCGACGATTTCGGAAACTTGCTGACGTAAAATTGGGGTGTAGATCCGGTTGAGGGCGATCGCCATCATTGCTTCTTCTTTGGGGGGACGACCGCTAAAGGTGGTTAGGTAAATGGGGTCGCGACGATGGGTTAGACAATGGAACCTAATTAGGGGGGCGTTTTCATTAATACCACCATAGTATCCCATGTGGTCACCAAAGGGACCATCGGTCATCACTTCCCCTGGGGTAATTGTTCCTTCTAAAATGATTTCTGAGTCGGCGGGTACTTCCAAATCTAAGGTTTTACATTTAGCTAATTTTACACCTTCACCACCGTACAAACCCGCAAACAACCATTCCGATAAATCGACGGGGATGGGTGTAGCTGCTGCCATAATCACCAATGGATCGACACCGAGAGCGATCGCAATTTCTAATTTTTTCCCTTTTTCCGCAGCTTTACGTAGATGACGCGCTCCTCCCCGTACCGATAACCACTGTACGGTCATGGTATTCCGGGATTGTTGTTGTAATCGATACACTCCCACGTTGGGGATTCCGGTTTCACAATCCTTGGTAATTACTAAACCCAGGGTAATAATTTTCCCTGCATCACCGGGGTAGGGACGGATGAGAGGTAACTTATTTAAATCCACCTCATCACCCTGTAGAATCACCTGTTGACAAGGGGGGAAAAAATCCCGTCCGGGTTTGGCTTTGAGGACATCAAACAAAACCTTCCCAAAATCGATGGCTTGGGATATTTTTTTAGGTGGTTTAGGTTGCTGCAACATGGCTAACTTTTTCCCCAATTCTTCCAATTCCAAGGGATGTTGCATATTCATAGCCCAGCAAATCCGTTCCACCGTCCCCATGACATTGACTGCAACCGGAAAATCGGCTCCCTTGACATTTTCAAATAATAGAGCTGGACCTCCTTTTGCCAACATGCGGTTAGAAATTTCGGCAATCTCCAAATCCGCATCAACGGGGACAGTGACCCGTTTGAGTTGTCCCCGCTCTTCGAGTAACTTGATAAATCCCCGTAAATCTCGTGCCATGTTTCCTATCCGATTTTGCCGTTTCCAGTTTGGTTGCGCTTTTTTATATTATCGTGTTCTCGGCGGAAAATAGGGAACAGGTGAAAAGTAGAAACCTATAGAACCTAATATAGGACTCCTATTTGAATATTGAACAAAACTCAGTACAATTTCTACTCACTACTCCCTACTCCCTATTCCCTCACCCCCATAGATGGATTCAAAAACCAAACCGGATTCCTACATATGGGAATCTGATTTGAATATGGTTCGACAGAGCTTCACCATAAAATGATTTGTGTCGCTAGGGAACAACGTCATAACTAATTTTGTACTTAATCTGATGGGAAAACGCTATATTTAGCCTACATAATTTTGAATCATCATGAATCACAAAACCGAATTAGAATGATAAATTCACAAAAAAGACGCGCAAAACGCGTCTTGCAAAAAGCATTATGATTTACAATTCACGAACCAACAGTAATCTACAGATAAATTACCTTCCGAGTCTCCTAGCGAAAGTCATGTAAATCAATGACTTTTGTCATGTTATGATTCATACAGTATGAACAAAATTTCATTCATCACTACTCACAATGAAACTTTTTCAGACCTCCAATCAGAGAGCTAATTCAAGGGAATATCAAATCCAAAATTTAGACCCCCAGAAAAATCATTGTGAAATCTATCACCTCACGACAGGATACGAATTTCCTTGGGATACGGTCAAAGCTTTAGAATTAGCTTTGATGAAAACATTTTGTATTCCCAGTATTTCGCGACTGTTGGACAAAACAGGTGAATTTCACCATCGTCCTCAGAAGCGTTATGATGACACTGGCATCATTGTTTCCGAGATTAGTAAATGGGGTTATGATAGCGATCGCGGTTTGGCAGCGATTGCCCGCATGAATGAAATACATGGACGTTTTCGGATTGCAAACGAGGATTTCATCTATGTGCTTTCAACTTTTATCTGTGAACCGATTCGCTGGAATGAACGGTTTGGTTGGCGAAAAATGTCTGAACAGGAAAAGTTAGCAACCTTTTATTTTTGGAGTGAGGTGGGGAAGCGAATGCAAATTATGGATATTCCTTCAACCTATGCAGAATTGATGAAATTTAACCAGGAATATGAAGCCAAAAATTTTGTGTATTCTGATGCAAATCGTCGTATTGGTGAATCAACGCGGGATTTATTTTTAAGTTGGTTTCCACCATTAATTCGTCCCCTGGTAAAACCAGCTATCTCTGCTTTATTTGAGCCAAATATGTTAAATGCATTTGGATTTCCCGAACCTCCTGTTTATGTGCGATCGCTAGTTGAAAATACGCTCAAAATAAAGGGGAGAATTGTCCGCTATTTACCACAAAGAAAGCAATCAGACTTCTTTATTGATAAACCGACACTGACCTATCCCAATGGCTATGAAATTAATGACTTAGGTGCAGATAGACCTTAAATTAATAACCGACGTAAATCAGCTAATGCATCGTTTGCAGATAAATAGCGATCGCCAAAGTGGTAAGATGTCATTTTCTCCAGGATTTGGGCAAATTCAGGACTAACTTCCACTAGATGACTCCATTTGAGATTACCAGTGTCGGGGTCAATTTCAATATCTTGGGGGGGTAATCCGGTCAGTGCTTGAATCCCAATCATCCCTACTGCATAAATGTCGCTACTGAGTCGGGGATGACCTGCTAATTGTTCGGGGGGTGCGTAACCACGGGTTCCAATTGCTACGGTTGCTAGTTCCGTTTGACCGGGTGGGAGGGGTTGGATGGTTTTGACTGCACCAAAGTCGATTAGTACTAAACGGTTATCGTGTTTACAACGGATAATGTTTCCGGGTTTGATATCGCGGTGGATAACGCGATGACTATGGACAAATTTAAGAATTTCCAGAATTTCACCCACTAAGTTAATTACAAAGGCTTCGGGGTGGGGGGAATGTAATTCCTGTTCTAGGGTACGTCCGGGAATATACTCCTGTACTAAGTAAAATTCCTGATTTTCTTCTAAATAGGCCAGGAGGTTAGGGATGTGATTATGTTTCCCTAATACTTGCAAAATCTCTGCTTCCGCGGCAAATAAGCGTCGTGCAACTTCTAAAAATTTCGGATCTCGTCGAGCTGGCATTAACTGTTTGACGACACAGGTGGGTGTCCCTGGTCGTTGGTTATCTTTGGCTAGATAGGTGCAACCAAATCCCCCGGAGGCGAGGACGCGAGTAATTTGATACCTACCCCCTAGGAGTAAATCACCAGTTTGACGGATATTATCGTTGCTGGGGGGAACTGCTAGACGTGATGTATCCTGGAGGAGAGCATTTAATTGGGCGATCGCTTGTTGTTGTTTTTCAACTTGAAGGATAATGATTTTAGTGCGAACCTGATTTTGATAAGCTTGATAGAGGGTTACACCTAAACCACTGAATCCTAAACCCAGGAGGGGGGGGATGAGGGGAATCCAACCAGCTTGGGAAAAAACTGCATAACAGATTCCGGTAAGTAAGATGGCGATCGCGCTTCCACTAATAATTAATATCCACCCGGAACGGATACGCAATGCAACCACAGCACCGACTGTTGACCAGAGCAAAATCCATAGTAATTCCCCCGGTTCTGACCAGTACCAAATTGGTTGACGTTGACCGAAGCCAATATCGAGTAAATGGCTAATAATTTGGGCATGAATATATACAGGTGGCATTCGATTATATTCATGGCTATCATCACCTGTAAAGGGGGTATAAAAGCCGCGTTCGATGCTCGGTGCAGTTACTCCGATGAGGACTAATTTATCGGCAATTTGGGAGCGGGAAAATTGGTTATTTAATAATTGCTGTAGTGAAATCTGAGCAAATGCATATCGGGGATGACGATAACTAATTAATGTTTGAAAACCACCACTATCAAATCTTTTGTAACTACCAGCATTTTCAGTGAGTGCGGGGATAATTTGTTGACCTAAATGCCATTCTGTTTCTTCCATCTGTTGCCAGTTGACTTTTTCTGGCTCTAGATGCATTATCGCCGCTAAAGCTGCAAAAGAATAACCAGTACCACATTTACTCTGGGAATTTGCGGGTTTAAATAAAACGGCTCTGCGGAGGATGGGACTACTTGCTTGGTCAGGAATTAAATCACTAAAACCAATATCATGTTTTCTGACATCAAAACCTGGTGGTGGAGAAATCTGAGCTTGTTGACTATCATTTTGACGATGATGAAAACAGGTGACAAGGAGATTTTTCTGATTGGCGATCGCTTGACTCAACTTCTTGCTTTCTGGTAGATAAAGATTTAACCCAATTACACGGGCTTGATTCGCTTGTAAAACATTTACTGCTTTGAGAATATTTGCGTCGGTTTTTTGTGGATATTCGCTTTCCCCAATCGTCACTACTACAATCCGCGGATCGGGAGAACGGGGTGCAAATACCCTTAGCATATGGTCATAAACCTGCAATTCCCAGCCTTGTAACCAACCGATTTCTCTCACAGTTGCGACTAATGCTGTGACACTGATGCTAACCGCTACCAACGGTAAACGCCAACCAAACTGCTGATTGTCTCGAACTAAAACTGGTTGTTCATCTGGCGATGATACCACTAATGCCTGATGATTATCTCGTGTTGGTTGGAAAGTTTTCAGCACCTGTTTAAGTCGATCCATCATACCAGCAAAAGTAGTCGCTAGATTTTGTCTCAATTATAACCTTTACAAGGCTGTTGAGTACAAAAAATCAGCATTGTTGAATTTTGGCATGAATTATAATTATTTACATTTTGTATCAAAATCAAAATAATCGTATTTGTGTAGAGACCTAGCAGTACAGCGTCTCTACACAACGTCAAATTTTCAATTTAGATTTGTATTCAACAATCCTCAAAAATCTAATACCTACTCTCAAAAATTCTTGTCCCCATCCTCAAAATTCTCACTCCCTATCCCCATCCATAATTCTGAATCCAGCTAGGGTATATACTTGCTACATGAGTAGATTTTTAAATAATTTAATAAATTCAATCGGTGGAGGTCAGAAAGTAGTTGTAATGGGGGTTTGATATAAGCAATAACAATAGCACACCGCCTTTCATTTGTTGGGAAGTTGGCGACTTCACCGCATACCATCAAATCTGAATGCCGAGAAATTTTTATGAAACAACCCTATCACTCAATTTGGCATTCTCCAATTGCGAAAATGTTAAATTATTACCCAAATTATCTGCTCAAAAGTTCCGGTTTATACCAGTTTTGGCAAGTCTTCAAACAAGATTTTCAAATTATTTTTGAACGCGACCCAGCTGCACGGAATTGGTTAGAAGTAATTTTATGTTACCCAGGATTGCACGCTTTATTTTTGTATCGAATTGCCCATTATTTATATTTACACAACATTTTAGTTTTACCGCGTTTAATTTCCCATTTAGCTCGATTTTTAACCGGAATTGAAATTCATCCCGGTGCAAAAATTGGTCACGGAGTATTTATTGACCACGGGATTGGTGTGGTGGTCGGCGAAACCGCAATTATTGGTGATTATGTACTCATTTATCAAGGAGTCACTTTGGGTGGAACCGGAAAAGAAACCGGAAAACGTCATCCCACTTTGGGTAATAACGTTGTTGTTGGTGCTGGTGCTAAGGTTCTGGGGAATATCCACATCGGCGATCGCGTTCGCGTTGGTGCTGGTAGTGTGGTACTTCGCGATGTACCCGACGATTGCACTGTGGTGGGAATTCCCGGACGCAATATCTGTCGCAATGGGAATGGGTGTCTTGCTGTCCTGGAACATGGAAAGCTCCCTGATGTGGAGGGTAATCTGATTCGTTCTTTAGTTTCCCGTGTACAAACTCTGGAAACACAACTACAAACCCTGAAAAACCAACAACATCAAAAGTGATTTTTATACTTGTGTACGCAGATATATTTCCCACTTAGTTTGTTGACAGATAACAGTTAACAGTTGACCTTTAAGCATTAACAGTCTTAACAAAAAGCCCACTTATTACCGTTTAGAGTTTATGCCGAATCCGCCAAATCCCCATATTTTCATTACCCAGATTCTCCAATTCCATTGTGGTGATCAACCAGCTTTACGCTTTACCTATCGCTGGCCAATTTTCCAACGCTTACAAGAGTTATCAATTCCCTGTTCCTGTCTTGCTGACGGTACTTTAGAAGTACAAGTAGAAACTCCTCTCACCGCTTTACAAGTACGTAGTGTAGTTATGCAATACACAGCATCCCGTCACCAATTAATAACCTGGTTAGAACTTTGTTGGCAATAGTCAATTTAGATTCCCATGATGCCAATTTCCAAGATACCTTCAAAATTACCATTGTTGTCAAAAATATCCAGATTTTCCGTTCATATCGTCTGTTAATTAGGTTAGTACCTAACATCATTTTATTCATGATTAGATGATAATATAAATCCCATCGCTATCTTTTTTTCGCCGTTCTTGAACATTTAGCGTTGGATTTCGATGAAGTCGGAACTTTTTCGCAGAATACCTATTTAAGTCATTGGGTGAACCTGTAGCAATTGGTTACAGAATAGTAATCTTAAAATCTGATTTCTTTTCTGTTTACCTCCCTTTAGGGGTGTCTAACTCACGAGGGTAAGTCCAATAAATTATAGCCATCAAGATATTTCTCAATTTGACTCAGAGTTGATGTATTTGTTCATGATTATCGCTATTTTTTTTTATTAGCTCCGGCAACTACTTTTGATAGTTGAGAATAGATAATTAGCTGGAAAAGTTTATCTGATTTCAGTTGATTTCTTTGTGACTATAAAACCCAGTATAACTAGAAAATTTTACCCGGGCATCATATCGTGATGATTCTTAATTTCTTGATGATGCATATGTAGAGGCGACCGGCGACCCATCGGGTCGTCTCTACTAAAATTCCCACCACCTGCATTGTTGATTTTGATATTTACGAGCCATTTTTAGCAGGAAGAATTGATTATGATAAATTATCGACGCAAGCGCAAATTTATCCGGTTTCTCCAACAGGAATTACAACTATCAAAGGCAGATATATCCGTTGCCTTGCGTCACAACGAGGTCGAAACTGCACCATTACCAATGTTACTTTGGCAATATGGATTTGTGAATATCGACCAGTTAGAGCGTATTTTTGATTGGTTAGAAAACCAATAGAGATGACCCCTAGAAGTGCGTAGCGTGGCTTCTCCTTTAGTCGGGTCGTCTATGAAAATTCATTGAACAACCCAAGAGGATATTTATGATTGTAGTTCTATTTTTTGGTTTAACCTTTATTGGCAGTTTTGGTTTCATCTCCGGGTATATGAGTCGGCTGTTATTCATTAACTCTTTGCCATCACGAGGGAAATAAAATCGGGATTTACGCAGTCAGTACCCAGTTACGTCATTGTACTTCTTCGCGTCGCGTGTTTTTTCAGAATAAGTGGGTAAGTCCTAAAAATTAAATTTTCTTGTCTGTAATTGTTTAATAGAATACAGATAGAGAATCAATCATCAGGAAAAATTAATAATGTTGAAAGATTAATAGTGTTGTCAACAACAGTCGATTTTTCAGCATTATTAATTAATTTTCCCAAACTAGCAAATAAGTATCTCAACCTATTGATAGTGTACTTTAATTAAATCAGTTATATTTATTGGAGAACCGGGATATTAAACTTCGTCCATAATCAAAACTGGAGTTTTTGTTATTGCGATATCAGGTAGACGTGAAGTAGCTAATCACGACTAAGAACTACAGTTCTCAAACTGGATAGGTTTTAAATCCAATTTTCTTCCAGATAATGCTGTGTATTTATTTGCTAAAATCCACATGTCAGTACAGAAAATCAGAACAAATTTTATTTACTCATATTTACTGCTAAAATATGACCGAAAAAAAAGTCTAAAATCCGCAAATAGTTAATTGGGAGATATTCAATTCGGAAGGGGCAAAAAATAGATAATGAGTCAAATTTGTATCAATGATACAACTCTGCGTGATGGAGAACAAGCCGCAGGAGTTGCATTTAACCTGCAAGAGAAAATTGCGATCGCTCAATTTTTGGATAGCATTGGTGTTCATGAACTCGAGGTGGGAATTCCCGCAATGGGAGAACATGAAATTAATGCCATCAAAGCCATTGGTGAATTAGGTTTAAAAGCTGATTTATTGGGATGGAATCGCGCTATAATTGCTGATATTCAAGCATCCATCGCCGCAGGATTGCGACGAATTCATATTTCCATCCCTGTTTCTGGGATTCAAATCGCGGCTAAATTTCGTGGACAGTGGGAAGTCACCCTTAATCACCTCAAGGATGCCATTAGTTTTGCAGTCGATCACGATTTGTGGGTTGCAGTTGGAGGTGAAGACTCATCCCGCGCTGATGAAAGTTTTTTGCTTGATGTTGCCTTTAATGCTCAATCTTGGGGTGCATCCCGTTTTCGTTTTTGCGATACGGTGGGTATTCTTGACCCTTTCACTACCTACGAAAAAGTCCAACGACTAGTGAAATTTTTGCGAATTCCGGTGGAAATGCACACCCATAACGATTTTGGACTCGCAACGGCAAACGCTTTAGCTGGTATCAAAGCTGGTGCGACTTCAGTAAATACTACCGTGAATGGACTGGGGGAAAGAGCTGGAAATGCAGCTTTAGAAGAGGTTGTCATGGCTCTCAAGCACCTGTACAAACAGGATATTACCATTGATACACCGCGCTTATTAGAATTATCTCGTCTGGTTGCAAGCGCATCCGGTTCAAGTATTCCCCCTTGGAAAGCGATTGTCGGAGAAAATACTTTCACCCATGAATCGGGAATACATGCTCATGGTGTAATTCAAAACCCCCTCACCTACGAACCCTTTGCACCGGAAGAAGTTGGTTGGGAACGGAAGTTAGTTGTGGGAAAACACTCCGGACGACATCTACTCGCTAATATTTTACAAAGCCACGGTATTAATCTGGATTATCAACAAACCCAATTAGTTTTGGATGCAGTTCGTCAAGAATCTACCAACAAAAAACGTAATTTAACCGCCGAAGAATTACTAAATTTAGCAATGCAAGTGAGATATTCCCATGCAACAATCGGATGAAATGGAATTATTTTCCCCTCCAGAATTTGATGTTGGTGATAAGGTTCGTACCCGTAAACTTCTGAAAAATGATGGTACTTTTCCCGGTCAAGAAATTGGTACTGTCTTAGCACAAAAAGGTGAGATTGGTTACGTGGTCAGCATCGGTACATTCCTGCAAAAGTCCTATATTTATGCAGTACATTTTTTTAAAACAGGGTTCGTCGTCGGTTGTCGCAAAAAAGAATTAGAACTTATTGAAAAAAATCCAGATTTGGAAAGGGAACAATCATGAAAGTAATGTTACGTGAAAATTCACTGGGAAAATTAACCGTGTATGTTCCCAAAAAAGACTTGGAAGAAGAGGTGATTAAACAAACGGAATCTGATGGGGGGAAAGTATTTACTTTAGCTAATGGTTGGGAATTGGAATTTAGTAATTTAAGTGACCCTCTTAAATTACCGCAAACCGTTGAAGCGAGAAGAATAAGTTGAATAATTCGTAATACCCGCTACGCGGGAAGCAAGCTACGTAATAGCCTATGGTAACGCTTTGCGGACGTAATTAAGAGTTAGGAGTTAGGAATTAATAATTATTAATTATTAATTAGGTTTTAGGGGGCGAGTGATTGTTCGCCTGTATTTTTTCTCATAGAGTATAGTGACAATGGGGCAGAAATATTTACGCTTATCTTCCTTTGATATCGAGGGCGATTATGTGGGTATAGTCAAAAAGTGTCTGTATTTAATTACAGATAGCAAACGGATACTAATTAAACTCTCGAAAACTCTACGCCAGAATTTTGATCTATATTCCCTACCCAAAATGACGCGGATTCGTCTTTCCGGTGCCATCAAATTAAATATACATAATTCACGATTAAAACTGCATACTGAGAATATATCCGCGATCACTTTCCCCCATTCCTCTGGGGAAATACGGACTTATCCAGAAACTAATCACACCAAACAGCCACCCTGTTCACCCAACGCGAAAATCATGATTTGTCAAAAATCAGGTTGCCGCAAACGGGGTAGTGAAAAATTACTATCTCAGTTACAACAAACACTGAAGGCAGAGGGATTACACAAGCAAGTCAAAATTCAAACGACGGGATGTCAAAAACAGTGTAAACAAGCACCTAGCTGTATTCTAAAAGTTGGTAAAAATAAGTACCATCAAATTCGACCGGGAGCGATAAAACAGAAACTGATGAAAGACATATCTACTCAAAAATAGCACCGCGATCGCGTAGTTCTGCTTGCATTTTTTCCGAAATACCTTTTTGCTGTTTGCTAAAGCGTGTCTGCTGCAATTGTGTGTGAGACCAATTTACATTGGTCAAATCAAACTTGCGTAAATCTGTATTTGCTAAATTTGCACCGCTTAAATCAGCATCCTTCAGACTATCGCCAACAAAAATATTATTGACTATTTCCCAAACTAGTTTCCATTTAGGTGCGATCGCTGTTCGATGATTCAACTTCACACCCAGTAAATTTGCTCCCCTTAAGTTGACTTGATTTAAACTAGCTGCTTCTAAATTCGCATTTATTAAATTCGCATCACTTAAATCCACATCAACCATTTTTGCTGCATCTAATTGAGCAGCTTTTAAATCAGCCTTAGCTAAATTTACATGACGCAAAATTGCTTCACTCAATTGCACAGATTTTAAAATAGCTCCCCGTAAATCCGCATCTTGCAATCGAACATTGTTCATGTAAGCACCAGTTAAATCTGCATCGATTAACTTTGTCTGTGTTAGATTTCCATTCCACAGATAGGCTTCCCGTAAACTCGCTGTTTTTAATTTTGCTCCCACCAAAACTGCTCCACTCAGGTTTACTCCTGTTAAATTAGCACCTGTTAAGTCCGCACCACTCAAATCAGCACAGCTAAGGTTAGCACTCGCTAAATCAGCATTATGTAAATCTCCATTCCGCAAACAAATACTATTAAGGTTTGCACCTCGTAATGTCGTTGCAGATAAGTTACCCCCAGTTAAATCCGCATTACTTAAATCTACACCATCTAATACCGCTTGTTCTAGATTTGCATAGCTTAAGTTGACACCGCTTAAATATTGATTACTCCAGTTTACCCCAGCAAAACTTCTAATAGCATAATTTATAAATAATGAATTCAACTCAGATAAATTATAATTTTGACTTGAGTTAAAGTTGGTAAATTCATCAGTCAACTTTGGGTTCATGTTTCTCTTTGGACAATACAAGTTTTAAGTGTTCAGCAGTTTCGGTTTTGAGACATAGGACTTGACAAAAAAGCACATTTATCGTTCAGTATCTTGGGTGACACTTTGATAAATTGTGTACAATAAATGAGGTTTTGTAGTGTCATGCACCAATAATCAGCTGGAGCGATATCGTCTATCCAAAGACATAAATAAATATCACTTGAAACTGATATTAAATTGCCTGAGATGGCTAATAATTATATCATCGTCAAAAACAGATAAGCACGTTTTATCTGTTTCACCTGTATTTAGCTGTATATCTCTAGGTCGGAAGTGTATTCACGATTACTTATAGATTCACAGCCAATATTTGATTCTTTAAATTTTTACCACACTTTGTCGCTTTAAGTCCAAGTTTGACCCATGATTATTATAAAACTTTGACCTATGAGTTCTAACCCTTGGTAGTTAATAATTTATCAAGCCTCAACCGCGTTTATACTTAGTGTAAGATTTTTCTGTAAACACCAAAACTTTATCAAGGATTCAGCCTTGCTTCACAATATTAAATATTATTTAGACAGATTAAAAAAAAACTAACAACTAGGGATTGATCTGTTACTTCTGTAATTTAAATTTATTATAGGTTTGAATATGGGTTTTATCAAACCTTTACCAAGCTCTATTTCGGAGGTTTGGGAAATATTAGTGATTACAGAGGGGCTTACGTGTATATATAGTAATGTAAAAATATAGTCAGTACGTAAGTCCCCTGCTTGTTCTGAACCCTAGGCTTGGCTTTTAATATTTAAGTCGGGATTGCGCTGCACAAAATATTTGCTCAAAAATGTATTAACTAGGGAAAGTACAACTGGTGCAATAATAATCGCTGGTAGACCATTGATTGAAAATCCAGGGACAAAAGCTGCTGCTAACCACAGACAGACTCCATTAATTACCAGTGAGAAAAGCCCTAATGTCAAGATATTTAAAGGTATGGAAAAGAAGGAAACTACTGGTCTAACGGTTGAATTAATAATACCAATTACGACACCAGCAATCAGTGCAGATGCAAATGTAGCAATGTTTACACCTGGAACAGCCAGATCAACAATTAATAGACTCAAAGCAGTAGCTAAAACAGTAAAGAAATATGACAGCATATGATTTTCCTAATCTTAATTGGGGTTCATCAAGGTGATATAGTTCTCTATCGCTTAGTTCTCAATAGGGTAATCCGATTTGATTTCTGATGGAAATCTATTACAACCAACTGTTAATCATATAGAGTCAGCAGATTTATCGTCAGGGTTAATCAAAAGGAATAATCAAATATTTTGACTAAGCACAGCGAATGGAATTACAAATTTTTGAATATGACTATATTTGCCTTTCAATCTTGATTATTACGAATTTAAAAAATTCTAGCATCTTTATAAAGATTGATTGGTCTCTCTATCTCCGGATATGTATCATTTTTACAAACATCCATGTCCTTCGACCGGAAGATAAAACCTAACTATTCATTTATATAGAGGATTTTCCAGATAAGACAATTAATAATAAAGCTAATAAGTTGAAGCAATACAGGATATAGATATGAACACCAGATTTTTGAGATACATACTTGCTGTCCTTGTTCCTCCGGTTGGTGTCTTTTTGACCTATGGTGTAGGTATAACCTTAGTTATCAATATTTTGTTAACTCTATTCGGTTGGGTTCCCGGTTCTATTCATGGGGTCTGGTCTGTGGCAAAGTATTACGAAACAGCTGAAGAAGGTACTAGAACTTATTAAATCAGAAATTATACTAAGTTTATCTACAATTATGCTCAAAAGTTTGGGGGAATTTCAAAATCTGATTTCTCCTATACGTGTATGGTAATCTACACTACAAGTATCTATGTAACAATTACGTCTGTTTTGGTGATTTCTAGATAGCTTTCTCCTTTTAATCTCCTATCTTTGTAAATGTGTGTTGAAAAAGAGCCTTATCCAAAAGGATAAGGCTTATTTCTGTTGTTCATAAAAGCTTTTTTCCCTGTATCGCTATATAGAATATAGCTCGAATTAGCCATCGCTATTTTTTTATGGGTAAATTTACTGGATTTGTGTTAAGCTATTCTTACGGGGAGTTGGCGTGAAAGTGCTTCTGTTGCCTTGTTGCAGCGAATTGGTATATGTAGATGCAAACAGGTGACTGACTTAGAGGATGTTTGGAAAGTGTCAATAAATATTTCATCAATCACTTTTTGAAGACTGTCAATAGGCTTAAACGGTATATTTTTCGAGATAAATTACAGACGCGACATGTCGCGTCTCTTCCGATTCCCTTCTCCCTACTCCCAGAAAACGAGCTGATTAAGTATTAAAATCAACTTTTCAAACATCCTCTTAGTGTGTTTGGAGAGTGATTCTGAGGAAAATTGATGCGATCGTGCTCAATTATATTAGGAGATTGATATCATCAAATTTGAGAAATATAACCACAAGGAAAATCAAATAACACTAAGACAATTACTACAAGAAAAAAAGAAGAGATAGAAACAATTGCTACTAAGTATGGAGCTTATAATCTCCGAATTATTGGTAGCGTCGCTAGAGAAGAAGAAACCTAAACAAGTGATCTAGATTTCTTAATTGATTACGACATCAATAAAATTACAGCTTGGTTTCCCAGTGGACTAATTCAAGACTTAGAAGCCTTATTAAACCGCAAAGTAGATATAGTTACAACAAATTTTTTACATTATATAATACGAGATAAATTACTGAAGGAGGCAATTCCCTGATGAAGGATGGTAGAATTTACCTTATTCATATTCGAGATTGTATTCAAATAGATTTTTACAACTCGCTATAGGTATCCGGTGCTATTTCTACTCCAGGTTTTCTAGTTTTTAAAAACCTTTGTTGCTCAATTTGCTTTAAATCGTAAAAGCTATCTAGGTCGATACCGATTTCTTGACAGGATTTTTTGAGTTCCTGCTCAAATAACGATACATTTTCCCCATAACCACATCTGCTAGCAACTATATCGATTAGTTCTTGACTATTAGCTTTAGCACAATCAATTAATTCGATTCCTGTTAAGGGTTTATTTGCAGCCATAATTTTATCCTTCATGTGAAACGAAAACTTCTGTAAGAATAAAGTCCAGATAGATATCAATCTACCTAGACCATACCCCAGTCTATTCGGTGTTGATCAAAAAGCCATCAATATATATTCAATGACTAATCAATCGCCTTTTTCACTTCGTCCTTAGCGTTTTCGACAGTGTGACGAACTTGAGATTCAGCTTGTTTTGCTTTTCCTGCGGCTTTATCTTCAGGGTTTCCGGTGACTTCACCCACAGCTTCTTGAACTTTACCTTCAACATTTTTAGCCGCAGCTTTCATTCTATCTTCAGCGCTCATTGCTTGCTCCGTTTTTGATTTGCTTTTGATTTGTTATTTACATAGTATTTTTAATTATTTGATCAACCATCTATCAAATGGAGATAATCCCTAATTAACCTATCTATCAATATGAATACCCATATTTATCAATTCAGATGTAGAACAGCAGTGGAAGAAAAATCCATCCTTGATTCATCCAGCTATCAGATAATTTTTGGGAGATAAATCCAGAGGGAGAAATATATAAATAAAACAAATGACTAAAAAATGTTCTGTCAATCGCTTTCAAACACCTACATTCATGCATTGAGTTAATCCAAAATCAAAAATCATTCGACCGAGTTCCATCCGGAGACAGAATCAGATTTACATCTATGGCTAGGAGATGTACTATGAACAATATATGGAAAAAAAGTGTATCAACTACTATGCATATATTACTGCTAACCAGCTATTTCCTGACCTCATCATTTATGCCCCATGGAATGTGTTATCTATGGAAACCGTGGTTAGTGGGATTACATATCGTTAGTAATTCGGTGATTGGATTATCGTATTTTTCCATACCTGTGACTTTGGTACATATTGTCCGTCAACGTCAAGATATTCCTTTTAATTGGATACCCCAATTATTTGCTGCTTTTATTATTTGTTGTGGTATTGGTCATTTGATCGATATATGGACATTATGGTATCCTAATTACTGGTTGGCTATTTACATTCGTGTCGTCACAGGAATTGTATCCCTCGCAACAGCGATCGCATTATTCTATTTAATCCCCAAACTTATGGCTTTACCAAGTCGTAAGCAGATAGAAGAAACAAACCAGCGTTTAGTTGCGGAAATTCAAGAAAGGAAGCAGGTACAATTAGAATTGGCGAAATTAAACCAAGAATTAGAAGCAAGAGTAGAACAAAGAACAGCTCAGTTAGCAGTTGCAAATCAACAAAAGGACCACCTAATTGCTCAGGAACGGAATTATCGTCAAGAAATTGAAATTTATAAGCATATAATTGATAATATTCCGTTGGGATTACTAGTTTGGAACCTTAAAAAAACCGACGATGCAAGTAGTTTAAGTTTAGTCACCGCAAATCCAGCAGCTTCCGACATCCTCAAGATAGATATGCAAGCAGAAATTGGTCGAACCATTGGAGAAGCTTTTCCCAATATGGTGACGGAAGATTGTCACGATTTACTCCACACCTATAGCTGGGTTGCCACATCTAAGGAAGCAAAAATTATTGAAAGTGTCAACTACAGCGATGAACGTCTCCAACCAACTGTGTTTGCATTGAAGGTATTTCCAATTCCTAACCACCATCTCGGTGTTGCATTTGAGGACATTAGCGATCGCAAACGCATGGAAACAGCTTTAGCAGAAAGTGAACGGCTCTATACATCCGTAGTTAATAGTGTAGATGAAGTAATTTTTCAAACAGATATTCAGGGGAATTGGACATTTTTAAGTCCTGCTTGGGAAACGGTGACGGGTTTTCCAGTATCTGCAAGTCTGTACCAAAATTTCACCGATTTAATGGTGACAGCAACCGAAAAACAGCGAACTCAAGAATTATTTCAGTCATTAATTAATGGTTCCCAAGAAACCTATCAAATTGATTTTTTAATCCAGAATCAACAAGGTGAACCCCGTTGGTTAGAAATGTATGCCCAACCGAAAACTGACTCCTACGGTAATATTATTGGTGTATGGGGTACAATTAACGACATTACTCAACGCAAACAAGCGGAGGAATTAATTGCTCTCCGCGCTCAGGAACTAGCGCAAGCAAATAATCAATTAGTCAAAATTACAACAGAATTGGAAAGAAGAAACGCAGAGTTAGATCAATTTGCCTACGTCACCTCCCATGATTTAAAAGCACCCTTAAGAGCGATCGCCAACCTTTCTCAATGGATTGAAGAAGATTTAGCAGACAAACTCACCGATGATACCCGTCATCAAATGCATTTATTGCGATCGCGGGTAAATCGGATGGATGTATTGATTAATGGCATTCTCCAGTATTCTCGCATTGGCAGAATCACCAATCAACCAGAAGAGGTAGAAATCTCCCAATTATTAGCAGAAATCATCGACTCCCTCGCTCCACCCCCCACATTTACCATTGCGATCGCGAAAAATATGCCGACTATCACCACCGAGCGTTTACCATTGCAAATGGTGTTTACCAATCTTATTAGTAACGCGATTAAACATCATCCTCGCATCGATGGATGTATTCATATTTCCTATCAAGAAAAGAATGAATACTATGAATTCTCCATTGCCGATGATGGATTAGGTATAGCCCCTGAATTTCATGAGAAAATTTTTACTATTTTTCAAACATTAGATTCCCGCGATAATACTGAAAATACGGGTATCGGTCTATCAATAGTCAAGAAAATTATCGAAACCCAAGGCGGTACAATTAGACTGGTTTCCCAACCCAATTGTGGAGCTAATTTTTTATTTACATGGAAAAAGTAGTTTTTTTATTAAAATTTGATTAAAATATTATATTAATTATATAGCAATCCTATTCAGTAGGAAAAAGTATCAGTTTTGACTGTAACCTGCCAAAAGTCTTTTCGTAGAGAAGGCTATAACTGTCAACAGTTAACAGTCAACAACCTCATACCTAAGATTTTACAAATTCCCAACAGATTGCTATACGATATCAGCTTAATAAGCTTTTTCTTTGGCTATAGGCACAAACAAAAAGTTTGATTGACCTGGTGATTATTCAGCTTGTTGTACTCAAGTTTCCAATACTTCACGATTGATTTAGAAATCAGACGGGTATTGTTGGTATAAAGCAATACTTTTTTGCTACTAATTATCTATACCGATGCCAAAATGTTTGCAACATCCAAAATTCATCTGTCGCATTCTTTTTTCAAATTGGTATTACTAAATCAGAAATCGTGACGCGTGACCTTGCAAAAACTAGAAATAACTGAGCTAAATTATGAAACCAGTATCCGATTCCAGTGACACATACTGTCAATCAACTCAGAAAAGAAAGCCTGTGATTTTAGCGATAGAAGATAATGAAGATAATTTGTTATTAATTTCCTATATTGCTGAATCCCTCAATTGTGATTTTGTCGGTGAAAGCGAAGGAAGTAAGACTGTTGAAATCGCTAAATGTTGTCAGGCAGATATTATTTTACTAGATATAATGTTACCAGGTACTAACGGATTGGAAATTTTTGCATCTTTACAAGCGGATACTTTCACACGGGAAATACCAGTAATTGCGGTGACAGCTTTAGCCTTATTAGAAGACCAAAAACGGATAGAAGCAGCAGGTTTTCATGGGTATGTCACAAAACCCTATTTGATAGAAGAATTAGAAGAAATAGTCAGTCGGTATTTGTATTTAAATTCTTTTCAGGAGGGATTGATTACACAGTAATTGTGGCATTGCTGAATTTGGGTATGAATTATAATTATTTAAATTCTGTATTCAAACCGAAATCATCCTGATGTAGAGACGTAGCATTGCGAGGTCTCTACATAACGCAAAATTTTCAATTCATATTTTGATTCAGCAACACCATAATTTTTACATATTGCTTCATATTGCTGAAAACATCTATCCTCAAAACCTAGTAGAAATTTAATTTATTACCAAACACTGATTGGGTGCTTTATTCAACATATCTGGAAAAGCAGCAGTAAAACTACCATCCGCATTGACAACACGACGTAAAATATACTCACCAATATAGGGAATTCCTCCAAACCAGATATTTTTACGCTTCCAAATATCTCCATTTGTAGAATCATCAATTTGAAACATTGTCAAATCAACAATCCATTTCGGTACAGCAATTCCAAATCCCATCGGGATAATATTGGCAAATTGTAAACTTGCATCTGTAAACTTAATTTGATAACCAAAGCGAGCAACTTGAGCAGCACGCAGTAATAATAATCCCGGTAAGGTGTGATGAAAAGTCCACTGTAACCGACCATAAACAGGTATAAATAAACTGAGATTTTCCTTATCCCAGGTTAAGTTATACATCGTTAAACAACTATCCGGTAAAGGATTTCCATCCATAAAAAACACACCCTTCAAAGTGTCAGGTAAACCCGTTTCTTCAACAGGTATCATCCAAGTATTGATATCTTCCAGTAATCTAATTTCAATCATTGCAAGTTTAGGAATAGGGGACAGGTTACGGTAGTCAGCTAGTAGAAGGTGTTGACTGTTGATAGTTAATGGTTAACAGTCAACAATTACATATAATATTTCACCGATTTTTAAAAACCAACTTAGGGAATACATCTAAGCATGACTAATGTCGCATTCAGGTTTTGAGCGACCGTTGTGCATTTAAGTTGTATATTCACTGCTTTCGATGGATGATTTTTAACAGTTAACAATCAGCAGTAGTTCAAGTAATTATGTGATTTATGTAAGTGTTAGCTTATCACTATTTGCAGCTAAAACCTTGAAGAACTAAATTATTCGGTGTCACCGCAGTCACCTGTTCAAAATCCCATTTGACTTCCGTAATCGAGTCCCATCCGTACTTCTTGAAAAGATATAAACAAAAGATTTGAATCATACCAATTGATAAATCTCGACCCGGACAAGCTCGTTCGTGTCCACTCCCGTTCCAGGATAAAATATCCGATAAATCCCGTGTAACATCAAAATCATCCGGATTATTGTATTTTCTGGGGTCGCGATTCGCAGTGAAAATCGAACCTAACAAACGGGTTCCTTTTTGGAAAGGACATTTACTAGTTCCCAAATTAATTTCCCCCCCATCAGGTGCAAGTTGACTAACAAATCTCACGGGAGGATATAAACGAGCAGTCTCTAAAATTACTTGATAAACTAGGCTTAATTGGGCAATATTTGCCGATTGAAGTAGGTCATTTCCATCCCATACTCCGTCAATTTCCGCAATCACATTATTTCTTAAGCTATTATCCAAGCATAACACCCCAATCACGGAACCAAGCAAAGCACTAGTTCCCGCAGTTCCCGCAATATGAATCATATCAAAGAGCGAATTGGCAATTTGATGTTCATTTAATCCGTGGGAAAAACCAGTTTCTAAATAACTGAACCACTTGGGCGATCGCTGATATTTTTGAATCAGTTTTTGGCGATGTTTAATGATTGGTGCGGTCAAGGGGAAAATAACTTTTTCACTGATAAAGTTGGGTAGGGAAGCCAAAGGTAAACTCTTAATAAATTTGCGGGAAGCTTCTACTTCTTCGTTTGTTAAAGTGATATCAAACACAACTTGGTGTAAGATTTGAATCATCATTGCTGGTAAATCATTCCCAATGTGTAATTCCCCTTTTTGAGCAGCTACCATCAAACATTCATTAACTAATGCTCCCAAAAAATCGCATACCTCCAAAGGATTGGGTAACGCTTGGAGAAATAAAGCTCTCACACCCCTATGTTCCTCTCCATTCGTCCCTAAACTCAGGGGATTATTGAGTAAATAACTAGGAGCAAGAATACGGATAATCCCTAAATCATTGCCACGGATTTGTGGTTCCACATGCATTAATTCCCGTACTTGAGAATAGGAGGAATGCATAATAGCTTGGTCAACGGCTAAATACTGGTCACCGATATTTTTTTGACGAATCGATAAAAAATCTCGCCAATGTCTGAGTATTACAATTCCATCTGCATAGTAAACCCACAAACGCAGAAGTTTACCAATAGGTGTGTTATAACCAACTTTCGCTAAGATATTTGCTAACCAAACTTGACGTTTGTGTCCGTTGAGAATTTTTTCTTCAAGAGTCATGATGATTTTGGATTTTGAATGGAAATTAGGTAAATTTGGCGTATTCTTTCTATTTTCAAAGCTTGTAATCAAGGGTTTTTAAGACTGTTTACCGTATCCTGTATTCTTCTAGAAAGTAATCAAAACTGAGATTTTAGATTTGGGATTGATTTCTTTGCTCAATGTGAGAAAAAACTGGTTTTTGGGGATTTTTTGATATTTTCCTAACCTCTGCAATTATTTACACTAAACCTGTATTTATCATGAGTTAACGATAAGCGTTAAGAGGTTGTTTGGAAAGTATTAATTATCACTATTTTGACTATCCTCCTGACTCTGGAAATGGGGTTATAAAGCTGATTTTTCCTTCGAGAGTACAGACGCGACATGTAGCGTCTCTCCCTGCTTCCAAAAACGATAATTCAAGTATTAAAATCGACTTTTAAAACATCCTCTAAGTAATGACTTAAATTTCTTTATATTATCTACTCCCTGAAAGCTTTAGAGATTTGTGAGAAATTATGGTAAAGAAATTATTCTATCCTGCATTTCTCATAAGTGAACGGTAAGCCTTAAGTAACGGTTGCTTCATCTTCTTTCTACTTCCTACTCCCTGTTACCTATTCCCTATGAGTTTGAGGGATTTGTGAGAAATCTGGGTCTATCTCCTTTATTCTCTCTCCTCAAATATTGATACTTTGGGGAATTCTCGAAGGTAATAAATAGGTGTATGGTTGACGATTCAGATTACGTTGGTCAATTATATCCTCAACTTTTTGTAGTTGTTTACGGAATTTTTGTAATAAAGGTTCGACTTTTGTGTCTGTGAAATGTCGAGGGGGATAATCACCTAATTTGCTATAATACACCGAACCTAACAAATACAGAATATTTAATTGTTTTTGAGCTTGTTCTAAGGGAGGTAGCAACTGTAAATAATCCGCTTCCGTCACCTCTGATTTCAATAGAACCGATGCCGGAGCATAACCTGCTAATGGTACCATTCCCGCATAACTCATTAAGTCCTGTTGGGGGGAGTTAACCGCAGCATGTTGGGCACTGGCGGTAAAAATAATTAACGTAATTGCATCAATCAGATATAATTTAGTATTAATATGCCCATTCTCTTGGCCAAAATCAGATATCCGTCCTCCATCAAAAGCTCCTACTTCCTGACTCCATCTCTGAAGGTGAATATCTTGTTGCACATCTGTATCAGTTTGGTAATACAAACCAATATAATCACTTACCCATGTATGAATAGTATCCCAAATTAATAAAGCATCATCTCGGTAAGGATAAACAGGTAAAGCATTTACATCATCAACCCCTCGCAATTTCAACTGCTTGTGCAACATTGCGGAATTAAAACCATAGCTTTGTAAACCCTTAACTGCAAACACACGGGAATTATCAATACTTGCGGAAAGTAACATATCCACACTACCCCCTGGTGTAATTAACTGACGTTGCGCTGCGTCATTGATAGCCAAAGTACCAACAAAATGGGGAAGCAGTAAAACACTCAACGGATGACTTGGAGGAAGTTGTCGATGGGTAGCGATCGCAAAACTACCAACAAATAAATGGGTTCGTCCTAAATGGCTAACAGCTTCGTGATAATTAGCATCAGCGATGTGGACAACGGTTTTGGCGAACATCCAAGCGTATTTACCCGAATTAGGGGTGACAATCGGATTTTCACCTGGATTTTGACCGCATTGAATAGCGATCGCTCGTAATGTTCGATGGGGGTCATTACCCTGGGGGACTGCAAACAAAGCCAAGGGAGCATATAAATACTTTTGGTATCGAGGAAAAGTTCCGTTTACCCCACCATCTAAAATCCGATAATCAGCAATATATAATCGACCCTGAGCGATCGCATCTGCTAAACAATCATCATTCCCCATCACCCCTTGATAATGTTCATCGGTCACGGGAAAATTATCCGGGAGGGAATTAACCCGCTCAATCATCACTGGATTGTAACCAGCAACCTGCATCCACGCAAACACATCATCCTGATTAAAAGTATGAATTAAAGCTGGTAATGCAATTCGTGGTAATAACTTCTCGTAATCCCTGAGATTTTGAACCTGTCCCGTGGGTTGTCCTTCATACATCAATTGCTTAATTCGTTCTACCGAATCTCGCAACACCGTCACCCCACTTTCCCTTAACAGCGAAAAAAACAAATCATCCAGTTCTCGAAAATCCTTAGAAAACCCCAATAACAGCATTTGGGGAATAATTTGTAGTAATCGACTAGCGACACTCAACTGGGTGGGAATTGCTCCTTTTACTACCGCTTCTAAGATAAAATCCCTGACATCATCACCCACTGACAAGGAACCACGATTACCACGATTGGTAATAATTGTATTGATAAATATGACCTTTAAACTTTGAGCTAACAAGTAATACCATTCTCTCGGAAACTTTTCCTTTTCCGGTAAAGTATCCACCATTGCCACGGGAGGAATCAAAGTATAATTATATTGATATTCCTGTCTAGCTGCTTCTAAACTATTTTTAATTGGAAAACTTGCCGAATTGTCCCTTGACTCAGCTTTCATACATTTTTATCCTCGTTCATATCAAATATCAAAATTAAAAACACTACATTTATTTTTTTGATTAACTGGAAATTTTTGATTGACAAGAAACATCCATGTGTACAAAAATTAATAATAATTCAACCTGAATAATTGATTACAAATCCAGAATCACAGACACCATAAGAAGTTGTTTTTCAAGTATCAATAAATACTTGATCAACCACCTCTTGGAGACAGAAAATAAGCTCAAACGATATATTTATCGTTATAAACTGTACAGACGCGACGTGTCGCCGGTTCTTACTTTGACAACAATGCACCGAAAAGAAAAAGATAGAACTATTCTTGCAAAAACCGATGTTGATCGATGTAACTCGCAATTAAAATTTATAGAATATGGTATAAATTCATTTTGCGCTTGTAATTAAAACTACTTGACATTCCCTCAATAACTACAGACAACCACATCTAAATTTCGGAAATTTCGGAAATAAATATCATCAGAAAATCTATGGAACCACCAATCGAACGTATCAAGATTTCCCAAACCGGGAAAGAACAACTAATTAAACTCAAACGAATCACCAAAATTGACCAGTGGAATATACTATGTCGCTGGGCTTTTTGCCGTTCCCTATGCGAACCAACACCACCATCCCCCATACCCATCAAGCTTGATAGCAACGTAGAAATAGCTTGGCAAGTCTTTGCCGGAGAAATGTCCGATGCTCTAATTATGGCTCTCAAACAGCGCTGTTACAATGATGGGCTATCCACAGAAAAAGAGACTCTTTCACAGCAACTAATTTTACACCTCCATCGAGGCATTGGCTACCTCGCTGGAGATCCAAACATTAAGAAAATTGAAGACTTAATTCAACTGGTCAGCAATTAACAAACTCACCCGTTTTGCAGACCCAAACCCCTTTCCCCGATCAATTCCCATCGAGAATCGGTTGATTAAGTTCACGACACTTACTCATCGCCATTTCGTAAGCCGTCAAATAATTTTTACCACCAAGCATTACATCCCCGTAATATTCATAGGGTGCATCACCATAGATTGGTAAAGGATCATCTTCTGGGTAATCTTCTTGGGATTCCTCGATGATAGCTTGAAGTTCCGATGTTTTAATAGTATGGGCAGCAAAATAAAAAACTGTCTCCGGATTTTTCTGTAAATGTGGGAAAGTAGGGTCAACAATCCGGACACAATCTCCACCTTCGGTAGTCTCTGTGACTTCTACCCATGCATGTTCAATTGGCTGATAAGGCTTACCAGGGTAGACGATAAACCCTTGGGTATATCTAGCTTCAGCAATCGACAGTACCGCTTTATAGGCATTATCGAACGGTTGTTTCGCCTTGCTTTTGATTTGTTGAGCAACTTCGGTAGACAAGTTTGAGTCAAGAAACTTATTCATTCCAGATTTGGTAACTTAGTTCTACTTAAAATATAGATTAATATGCTTCTATGGAGTAGGGAGTAGGGAAACAACACTTTCATTAGTTTTTGGTGGGTGAAAAAAAGGCACGTAGTTGCGCTTTAGCACCACTGTCATCGGTAAAAGCTCAGTTGATTGCCGTGGGAAAAATCAAAAATATTGGAACAGTGACGCACTGATGGACTTTTCTGCTATAATAGTTTAGTTGTAAACGCATTGACATGCATTTACTAGGGCGTGTAGCGCAGTGGATAGCGCGTCAGATTCCGGTTCTGTAGGTCGGGGGTTCAAATCCCTCCACGCTCGTTTTAATCAAGGTTAATACCAGTTAAGGCTTTTAGCTAGCGCCCCTACTAAAACCAACCCCTATCGCCCAATATTCGCTTAATCCTAAAAATAACACGGGAATATTGAGGGAAAGAGGTTATTGGGGGTGGATTCCTTGCTTTAAAACTCTTGCCTCGCAAGGGAGACCATCAAAAGGCGACACCCGGATTTGAACCGGGGAATGGAGGTTTTGCAGACCTCTGCCTTACCACTTGGCGATGTCGCCGAGCTTGTCAAGTGACAATACTTCGTTTGTGACGCTAAATCTTTTAGAGATGATAACTCTTTTTCAGCAAAAATTCAATCTCCAATGAGGGGGAAATATAAAAATCTTGATTTGACAGGGATTTGAAGTTTGATGAGAAATCCCAGCTAAGTTTTTTTGTATTGATCTAGTGGTGTGTATTGATTTTGATGAGTAAAGAAAGGCATGTAGTAGCGCTAGTCTACGACAACCCTGCGGGTATAGCGCCTTGATCATCAACTTTTTTCGAGGCTAAAGCCACTACAACAAACCCCTCATAACCCATAGGACAGAGGACTAGTCTCTTGAACAAAACGCCCGACGAATGTTACATCTTCTGTCGGGAATGCTATTTCAACACATGTCAGTATCTATCTTGGAAAATAAATTTTTGATGAAGGATATGGAGTGATTTGTGAATATTTAAACAAAATTACAAATGGATTGACAACACATAAGCATATTCACTTAATAATGAACAGTGGCAGTGTGTTATGTAAATTCCATTTTTGTTTTAAAACTCATATTTTCTAGACTTCGGTTATTTAAACCTCGTCCATAATCAAAACTAGAGTTTTCGTCTTTGCACTTTTGTGCGTAGCGGAGTGATCGCAGGGTCGTAATGTAGACGCGCAGCTAGCCGCCTCTTGCAAAGTAGCAATCTCAATAATCACGAATGAAAACTAAGGTTTTCAATTCAGGGCATGGTTTAATCAGTTTTTTGAAGGATTGTTTCAGGTTGGCTAATACCTGAGAAATTCATCGGCTAGAGTCCCTATATCCTTTCGCCCATGAAATATTGTTCCGTGAATTAATTTTGTATTGGCGATCGCGAAGCGACTCCTGTGGAGTATCGCGAAGCGACTCCTGTGGAGTATCAAGCTTGGAGGTTTAGCCCTAGCTCAGGTGTATTTGTGAATATTCGACAAAGTAATTATTTGTGAATATTTGTGAATATTTTTTAGCTATTTCTAATGTATATAAAATATCTTTGGTATATTTCTCTTGAGTGTTCTCTTAGTATCTGCCTCATCCAGATTTTTACTAATTTCCAGTTTGATTACGGAGAGCAAGTTTGAGATAAATAGCCTGGTTCAGGTTTGATAGATACAACTTTTGATTTTCCTTGAAAATAATTAATTTTTGTCAAGATAAATTGTATTAGTTTCTTGTTTGCCTTTAATTACTGAAGGTGATGACAATTAGATTACAGAGAGGGTAGATGCGGGGTAAAAATTGAATTTTCAAGGCAAAGGTTACGCATATCGACTTGGATATTTCTTGGCAAGGATCGGTAAACTCAAAATCGGGTTACGATTTTCCCAAAATATACCTATAGATGGAATAGCAATAAATTTAGATAATAATTAACAATAAAGGGGTTAAAATCAGAATAAAAGTTCGCTTGTTGTGATTAATAAGACCAGCAAAGAGTTAGCTGTGTGCTTATTGCTTACGACTTCTTTCGGAATGAAACTCATGTATAAATTCCTAGACCCAATCGAGTCTAGGAACTTGCCCAGAAGTTTATTCCCCAACGAATTTATTGATTTAATTCGCTGTTGAGAGCGAATTAAACTGGTGTTTGTTATAACCTTGGCGGGGACAATAACAACCATCCTAGATTCATTGGGACATTTTGTTGTAACTGGACAGAATACGATTATGTCACACTCTTATCAAGAAAAACAAGTCTTGGAGTATCAATTGCTCCAGGGGAAAAATGAGTCTTTTGGCAGATATTTGACGAATTTTCAAAAGAAAGCCTTGATTAAGGCGATGCAATCGGATATTGACTTAGAGTATAAAAAACGTATTCAAATTATTTTGATGGCTGATATGGGTAAAACCCAAGCTCAAATTTGCCGTTTGGTGGGTTGTTCACGGGAAATGGCTCGTTATTGGGCTAACTTGACTAAAGCGGGATTAGCTCATAAGTGGAACGAACCCCTAGCTGGTAGACCGAGGACTGCGAATGAGAAGTATCTATTGCGTTTGCAGGAATTAGTTGGTCGTAGTCCACGGGATTATGGGTATGGTTTTTCATCCTGGACTGCTCAGTGGTTAAGCAAACATCTAGCTCAAGAATTTGGATTTACATTCAGCGATCGCCACATCCATCGCTTATTGAAACAAATGGGACTTTCGACCAAGCAAAAACCGCCATTGAAACCGCAAACAAGTGGAGGGATTGCGATTCGGGACTTGCAAGTTCCAGAATCAAGTGAGCATTTGATGGTGAACTAATTACGGATTGCGATAAAAAGTTAATTATTCTGTTGGAGTTTTGTCTGGGGTTGACGGTTAACTGTTAACTTTTAACTGTTAAATCAAGAGAATAGTGATTGGTGTTGAAATCCAGAAAAACTGTTGTTTGCAAATAATTTTTAGTAGGTAAAAACTGTGTTTTCCCATCAACAAGTATCTACACAAGTTGCGACTGCTTTGAGTCCATTGATCCCCGAATCAGTTATACAAAAATTTGCCCGTAAAATCGAAATAATTGAGCCAGGAGTGGGGAAAAAATTTTGGCATTCCCATCATAGTCAAGCTGGGATTTACGTTGTTTTAGCCGGGAAGGTACGGCTTTTAGATCAAGGGGATAATTTGGTGAATACCCTCAACACAGGAGCTTGTTTTGGGGAAGCGACTTTGTTCCCAGAAATTGAATTTATTCCCTATGGAGCTAGGGCTTCGACTAATCTGAAACTTGCCTTTTTCAGCCATGAGATATTGTCACCTTTATTACTAAAAGATAGCAAGATACACCAAAATTTGTTAATCAAAGCCGAATTATGGGATTTGCTCTTGGCTGGTCAATATTACCTAGATCAAAGTCCTAATTTAGTTCCAAAGATACTAGACATGTTTTCTCGCTGGGAAAGATTAGAATTAGGAGTTGGTGAAGTTGATCCCCAGGAATTATCAGACTGTAGATTGATGCTGATTCATCGAGGTCTGCTAGAAAATTCCGATGGTTACTCCCTGAGAAATGGTTGTATTTATCAGTGTGACAACCTCGCAGGTTGGCAAGTGAAACAACCGACAATTGTCTATGGATTAGATGAGTATAATTCCCAACTAGAGAGTTTAAAATTGGTCGATTTAATTGCCGAAATTCCGCGACACCATTTAGAACCAAGAGTTACTGAACTTGAATCTAGCAGGATACAACCTAATCGCTCTGAAGCATTGCAAACAGAGCTAATTTCCAGAGCGAATCACCCCAGTCGTCATCGTAAAATCATCCCCTTTCCCCAAGCAGAAAATACCATCAACCCACGTCAAAAAAATCGTGCATATTTTCCCAGTCCTCGGGTCAAAGTCTCCCATTGGTGGGGAAAATTCACCCAGACCTATCCATTTTTTGCTCAACAAAGTGCTGCGGATTGTGGTGCTGCTTGTTTAGTCATGGTTGCGAGCTATTGGGGTAAGCGTCTGAGTGTGAATCGATTGCGAGATATCGTCAACACTAGTAAAGCTGGTGCATCCCTACGGAGTTTAGCAGCAGCAGCAGAGTCAATTGGGTTTACAACCCGTCCCGTCAAAGCAAGTATTGACCAGTTAGCACAGCAACCCCTACCTGCGATCGCCCATTGGGAAGGTAAGCACTACATTGTTGTCTACGAGGTGAATCCAAAACGGGTGATTGTTGGTGATCCCGCAATTGGCCAAAGGAGTTTGAGTGTCAGTCAATTCCAAGCTGGTTGGACTGGTTTTGCGTTGCTATTGGAACCAACCAATCAACTTGTCCAGACCCCAAATCAAAACACTCCTTTCTGGCAATTTTTTGATTTAGTTAAACCCCATGGACAGTTAATTTTAGAAGTCTTTGTGGCTTCCATTTTTATTCAATTATTTGGATTAATTACGCCGATTTTTACCCAATTACTTTTAGACCGGGTGGTGGTTCAAGGTAGCACTTTAACTTTAAATGCGGTTGGGTTAGGGTTAGTCTTATTTGGTTTATTTCGAGTAGCGATGACCGGATTGAGACAATATCTTTTAGACCATACTGCAAATCGCTTAGGAGTAGCGCTCCAGGTCGGTTTTATCCAACATACTTTCCGTTTACCAATTGCATTTTTTGAGTCCCGTTATGTTGGTGATATTATCTCTCGTGCCCAAGAAAATCAAAAAATTCAACGTTTTTTGACTGGGGAGGCATTATCGATCGTTCTCGATTTACTCACCGTATTTATTTATCTGGGTTTAATGTTTTGGTATAGCTGGCAAATGGCATTAATTACCTTAACAATTGTACCCCCTTTTCTGATTTTAGCATTATTAGCTACCCCGTTTTTACGACGCATATCCAAGGAAATATTTAATGCCTTAGCGGCTGAAAATAGCTATTTGATTGAATCCTTAAGTGGGATCAACTCCATTCGTTCAATGGCAATTGAGCAGACGGTTCGCTGGAATTGGGAGGGAAAATTACATCATTTAATTAAAAAAACCTTTTCTGGTCAAATTATTGCCAATTGCTTACAAATTGCCAGTGCAACTATTCAAAATTTAGTCAGCGCCTGTTTGTTATGGTTTGGCGCTTGGTTAGTAATTCAAAATCAACTGACCATTGGACAATTAGTTGCCTTTAATATGTTGTTAGGTAATGTCATTCAACCCTTTCAAAGTTTAAGTCAACTGTGGAATCAATTTCAGGAAGTAATTGTTTCCACCGAGCGTATTAACGATATTCTTGCAGCCGAACCAGAAGAAGATTTAATTTATTCACCCCGTCAAATACTACCAACTTTACAAGGAAGTATTCGCTTTGAAAATGTCACCTTCCGTTATCATCCTGAAAGCGAAACCAATGTTTTAGAAAACCTCAGTTTTGAAATTAAACCACAGCAAACAATCGCAGTCGTTGGACGTAGCGGTTCTGGAAAAACTACCTTACTGAAATTAATTTTAGGTTTGTATCAACCAAGTAGTGGTAGAATTTTAATAGATGGTCAAGATATTAATAGTATTTCCTTGCGATCGCTACGTTCCCAAATAGGAGTAGTAAATCAAGAAAGCTTTTTATTCGGAGGAACAATTCGCGAAAATATCAGTATTGCCTATCCCCAAGCAAGTCTAGCGGAAATTATCGAAGCTGCAACTTTAGCAGGTGCAGATGAATTTATCAAACGCTTACCAATGGGTTATGAAACTGAAATTGGTGAGGGGGGAGGAATGCTATCTGGGGGACAGCGACAAAGGTTAACAATTGCTCGTGCATTACTTGCAAATCCCCGCTTATTACTTCTAGATGAAGCCACTAGTCATCTAGATTCCGAATCAGAACGGGTGATTCAAGAAAACCTCAAAACCATCCTCAAAGAACGTACCAGTGTAATTATTGCTCATCGCTTATCTACAGTACGCAATGCAGACTTGATTTTAGTCCTAGATAAAGGGGTATTAGTAGAAAGTGGAACCCATCAAGAATTAATAGCCAAAAAAGGTCATTATTTCTACCTCAATCAACAACAATTAAACCCCTCTGACTCGTTAGTCATGAGTTCACCTAATACCCATTTTTAATGGTGGAATATTTGCTGCATAAACTTTTCCCGTGGACATCTGTCGTAATCATTTTTCAAATTAGGATAACTAATAATTATTTCCAGTTGCGACTTGTCTACATATCATCATGTCAACGCAGCCAAACCATGTAGTATAGCTCTGATCACTATTCCCTATTTCCCCCGTACAGACGACCCAACGGGTCATCTGTACCCCACTTACAAACAAATTGCACTACCTTTTTTAAAACTATGCCACAACCAAATGTATCCCTCATAAATCACCCAGAGAAATACGAATCTCCGGTAGACTCTAAAGTTTCCCTCGCGACAACCGAAACCGCAAATGATTGGTTCTATGGAACCGAAGAATTACTAGATGCTTTACCCAGAGCTTGGACTCGTTCTTTACTCTATTTTTTAATTATTTTTATTGGTCTAGTTTTACCCTGGTCAATGCTATCAAAAATAGATGAAACAGGTGCAGCTAGGGGAAAACTCCAACCAAAAGGAACAACACAACGTTTAGATAGTCAAGCAAGCGGTGCAGTGATTAATGTTCATGTGAAAAAAGGTGAACATGTCAAAGCTGGACAAATTTTACTAGAATTAGAATCCGATGTCTTAAAAACCGATTTACAACAAACCCAAAGCCGATTAGAAGGACAAAAAAATCGCCTATCCCAATTGCAATTATTACAAAATCAACTAAAACTATCAATCGCAGCCCAAGAGCAACAAAATCAATCCCAAGCCTTAGAAAAACAAGCCCAATTTCATCAAAGTCAGCAAAATTTAGATGCAAGAAAAAGTAATTATCATATCCAGAAATTGGAAAAATTAGCATTAGTAGAGCAAGCCAAACAAAATATTTCCACAACTCAAACAGGAGTCAAGTTAACTAAAAGTCGTTGGCAAAGAGATGTTCAGGAAGTAGAACGTTATCGTCAACTGTTAAAAAACGGTGCAATTCCCCAAATCAAAGTCATAGAACTCGAAAAAATTGCCGAAGAAAGCCAAAGATTATATGAACAAGCACAAGCAGATTTACTTCAAGCACAGTTACGTTTCCAAGAGGAACAAAATCGTTATCAAGGGATTATAACTCAAGCTCAAGCTGATATTGAGCAAGCCAAACTACGGGTTCAGGAACAAAAAAGTAGTTATGAAAGTGTAATTAACGCTGGAAAACTAGCCTTACTTAAACATCAAGAGCAACTCAAAGATTGGCAAACCCAAATTACCAGTTTACACTCAGAAATTGCCCAAACAGGTAGCCAAATTCAATCTCTGCAACTACAAATCATGCAAAGACAAGTGCGATCGCCTGTAAATGGAATTATTTTTGACTTACCCATTGAAAAACCTGGTTCTGTTCTCCAACCGGGTCAAAAAGTTGCCGAAATCGCTCCTGACAACACACCTTTTGTCCTCAGAGCCAAAATGCCTACTCAACACAGTGGGTTTTTAAAAATTGGAATGCCAGTTAAACTCAAATTTGATGCTTATCCCTTCCAGGAATACGGAGTTGTCACAGGTAAGGTCACTTGGATGTCTCCCGATTCAGAAATTCAACAGACTCCCCAAGGTAATTTGGAAACCTTTGAATTAGAAGTTAGTTTGAACCAAGCCTATATTCAAAATGGCAAACAACAAATTACTTTGACCCCTGGACAAACAGCAACTGCGGAAGTAATTACCCGTCAACGACGTTTAATTGATTTTGTCCTTGATCCGTTTAAACAATTGCAAAAAGGTGGATTAAAGTTGTAATCCTCCAATTGCAAAATGATTGTGATATCAGGTCATTTGATTTTGGATTACCCTTCGGTCGATCCGCTTCGCGTCTATGGATTTTGGATTTTACCAATAAATACTGAAGAAAGTTACACTACACACCTCCACCTGGAGCATCCCTAATCTGTAAAAAAATATTTTGTCATTGCGAGTGCAATGAAGCAATCACAAAATCCATCACTCAGAACGAGTCCATCGATTACTGAAGGTCATGCTTCTATTTTATCAGGAGAAAAGAATGAAAACAATTAATGTACAAATTGCAGATATTATAAAATATACAAAACAAAGCTTACAAATACCAGAAATTATGGAGGCTGTTGCCCATCGTCAGATGATTATTAATCAAGCGGAAAAATTAGTTATTAAGGTTGAATTAGATGAATTACAAGCAGCAGCAGATAACTTACGTATTGCTAATAAACTTTATAAAGCCGACGATACCTGGTCTTGGCTGAGAAAATATCAACTTTCCTTAGATGATTTAGAAGAAATTGCCTATCATAAATTGTTATCTCAAAAGTTAGCAAATTATCTATTTGCAGATAAAGTAGAAAGTTATTTTTACGAAAATCAACTTGATTATACAGGTGCTGCTATTTACGAAATTATTATCGATGACGAAGATGTGGCAATGGAGCTATTTTATGGTTTACAAGCTGGAGAAATCAGCTTTCAAGAAGTAGCCCGTCAGTATATTCAAGAACCAGAAATTAGACGCGCTGGAGGATATCGAGGTATACGTTATCGTCAAGATTTTCTTCCAGAAGTTTCTGCGGCAATATTTGCCAGTAATCCTCCCCAGTTAATTAAGCCAATTGTTACACCAAAGGGTGTACATCTAATCTGGGTTGAAGAGATTATCAAACCCGAATTAAATGATAATTTGCGGATGATAATTATGACCGATATGTTATCAAATTGGCTGAAACAAGAATTAATTGATGTGGAAGTTATGGCATTATTAGATATGGAAACACCTGCACCAGATTCCCCAGGATGCATCAGTTCAGTTTAACAAGGTATCAGGTGTAGAGACGTAGTAATGCTACATCTGCATATCAGGATAATGATAAAACCTCAAAATTCAGGAATTTTCGGAATCAATTACTAAATTCATGTAGATATCATCAGCATTTGGGTTCAGGTAAGGACGTTGCCAATCTAAGTTAAATAATTCAAAATGATGTAAGATCGAATTGAGTAGTTGGTTAGGTGATCTATCCCCCCGTTGCCAAGCTGCAAGATAGCCATTGGCGACAATTTGACAGCGATTTAATCCAAAACTTTCTTGCTTGGATATTCTTTGATTTGGCTCTTCTGCTAATCCTAAACCAGGAGCAAGATACTTCGTAAATAGGGGTACTTCTGGGTGAAAATATCCGTGATACTCTGTATAAATTGATGTTAAAGCCTGATGTACCACTGGATAACTTGATTTATCAAAATAGAGAACGGCTGAATCGTAGCGCTGATAATCTCCAGGATTATATAATGCTTTAAAACAGAAGGGGATAGCAGATTGGTTGAGCGTTGTAGTGATAGCTTTCATTAAGGCGATCGCACCTTCTGGTTGAAGATAGAAGTAAACTCGTACTAATTCACCATGATGTGTTGTTGAGTGCGGTTTTCCAGCATTCCCAACAGCCATATAAAAGCCATTTTGCATCAAATTTTTCGGCATTAAAATTCCAACTTCATCGCCGATTTTGGTGTGAATATGATGGGGATGTAGATGAATTTCTTCTTTGATATGTAAAGTTAAATCACCTTTTTTGACAGCGATATAACCATCCTCTTCTTTCCTGGTTATACGCCAATGATAATCATAATAGCCTTGACCTAAATTCTGGTTATGCAGTTGTTCTGAAAATTCTAAATCAACACCTAAAAAAGTATTATTTTCTAAATTTTGTTGCTGATTAACTTGTGGTGTTTCCCTATTTAATGCCAAACCATGTCGCAGACTGCCATTATAATAAACACCGTACAAAAAACCACGTAATTGTAAAGTAATAAATTTCCTTTGCAATGATTCTGGTAACTTGTGTAACTTTTCTACCATTTTTGGTGTAGAAATTAATGGTTGAAAATCTGAATGCTCAATCCGAAAATCTTCCTGCAATTGAATTTTACTAGCAATCTCTGTGAGAGTATCCAATACTTGGATATCTTCCGTCGATGATGATTGTTGTGGGGAATTTAATAATGGCATAATCTAGCTTTCTAGTATTTTCAATTTTGTGGGAAATTATCTGTGTAGATAGAGAGTGGGGAAAAAGACTTCTTCAGTCGAGGGAGTTTTTTATATCCTGCGAACAAGTTACACTAACATCAATCAAATATGAGTCCTATATTTTCAATGCATGAAGACTATAGCAATCCGATTTAGGTAGTGAAAAATATTGGTCTTGGCTGTACCCTACGGGAATTCTTATTGTAGAGAAGTCGCGCTACAGGTATCTACGTCTATAGCTGTTTACTGTCAACACTTAACAGTCAACAACCCTAGATGTAAGATTTTACAAATCATTTAGGATTGCGATAAATTATATAGGATAAAATTAAACTCGATAATAGCTTTTTTCTGCTAATTCAACAGCCGCACTACTAAACACAGTAGAAACGGACTCTTCTGGACGACAAATTAAACTTTTAGCAACTTGTAGCATACAAATTCCCGGATTTCCAAAAGTCTTTTGATGCTGAATCATAGCTTGAATTGATTGAATCAGATTTAATCCTGTAAATTGAATCACTCGATTTAAAAAGTGAGGACGATACTCAATAATTTCCGGGAAATTACTAAAATAAGCAACCGCTAAAGCTGCTATCGATGGTTGTAGCTGCTCTAAAGGTATAGTTGCGAGTTTCAGAGATTCCTCGATAGCCATACTACTACTTATAACTAAACTGAATAACCAAATTTGTAGGTAGTTAGCAACGATTGTACCTAAGTCAAAAGCAGGGTCTCCCCAACTAGACCGCTCCCAATCAATAATGCGAACTATACTTTCATTCTCAGGATTAATTTCTTGCCAATTATCTGCTAGTAAAATATTATTCAATTTTAAATCATTATGGGTCAAACAGCAGGGTAAAAAAGCTTCTCTAAGTTCTGCGATCGCTTTTCCTAAACTATCAAATTTCTGATATAAACTAAAAAATCTAATTCCTTCATCGGGAACAGAACCAAAAACCTCTGGGGTAATTCGTTGCAAATCTCTACATAAATCTGTGTTAAAGTTTTTGACTCCTTCAATGGAGTTTTCCACCAAAAAATTTTGATATGTTTGATTTGTAAAAGTACGACAATGGATAGCTGCTAAAGCCCAACCTATCGATGCAGCAATTTCTGTGGGAAACTTATTCTCATCTAAGTAAAATGTGCTGATATCCCGATAGTTTTGCAAGTAATTAAATATGATTATTGAATTTTCCTGGTCAAAATATAATGCTTCGGAAATCCAATTACGAATTTCGGCTGTTTCAGAAAATTTCTGACAAAAATTATGAATGCGCCATTCGCGATTAAATTCTCCTAGAGTTTTACCTTCACGATTAATAGGTTCTTGTTTAACTAGTAATTTACGTCCTGTGTTGAAACTTACAAGTAAGTTAAAGTTTTTAGCTTTTTTCTGTTGGATATCAATGTTAGTTAAATCGGATGGTGTACAGATATTTTTTTCGATGAGATATTCACTAACATTTTGAGAGCTAAGTGTGAATTTTATCATTGATACTCTCCCTGATTATTTGTAATTTTGATTTTGATATAAATGAAATTTTATAATAAGATAATTTAATACTATGTAAAATATTGAATTAAGATACACCCATCAAATAAATCCATTGATTACTGAAATCACAAATAAATATGTATTCAAGAGTTAGGAAAATGGAAATCTTCGCCTAGCAGAATTTGTCGGGGAGAAATTTGAAGCCAATCGAAAAATATAATCCATTGCAGCTAATGTTACAAACCCTTCCATCCAGATACTAAATAAATTTAATAAAAATATCTCTCTTTGACCTAATCTATTCCTCCCACCATGAATATTACCAGCATCTAAATCGCTAATTTTATTGATAAAACTTTCCGAATTACTTTTGAATATGTGTAAATCTTGAACTTCAATTCTTGCCATATTTATCCTCATCACTCAATCTCATCATCAATGCTGTCATCAGTGTTAAATTTACATACTTCCTACAAAAATTCAGATTTTCAAATGACATCATTAACAACATAAAAATAAGATTTACATACAGCAGTCCGAGGGATATCTGTGAAATCTTACATGTAGGGTTGTTAATGGTTGACAGTTGACGCTTAACAGTCACCAGTCATCAGTCAACGGCACGCTATTTTTCACGACTTAAATCGGATTGCTGTATTTGAAAAAAAATTGCATGAAAAACTGTTATCATCTCCATCGCAATAGACAGCAATGAAGTGACAACAGACTCATAATTATTGACATTGACTTGATCAAGAAGTTCACTTATACTTGAAGTAGGTTAAAAATTATTTATTTGCAAGGATTGAGATTTCTATGCTCTGCGTGGAATTCTTGCTCCTTGTTTTGTCAGGACTCCCAGTCATAAATGTATCCATTCTTGATCATCAAACAATTGAAATTTAGTAGTAGCTGGGATAGTAGTAGCCACTAAAGTTGAATTTGCTTGCTAAACCAGCAATCACACCAATCGCATACTTGTTGATGTCGTATGCAAGGTGATCTTTATATCCGAGGAAAAGGTAGTTGGTGAATACTCCGTAGCCGCTATCATAACCACCATGAACAGAGAGGGTATCCATTTCGTTTAAATCATTCATGAAGCTTTCTGAATCTTGAAAAAGTTCAGAACCTGCGGGACGTAATTCAGCAACTTTGATACTTGCCATAGTTTTATTCTCCTTGAAGAAAGTTTGTTCTGGAATGTATTGCTTCTATGCTTTTGTTGTGCAACCTTGAATTGTATTTGGTTGTCACACCACTATCTTGATGTATATTACCTCACTCAGTCAATACTCATGAATGTCTTTTTCTTTATCAAATGCCAGGTATTTTGTCTGTATTTTCACTTTCAATTGTGAAAGTTATTTTAGTGTTTCAAATATCTCAAATTGTCAAGCAATTAAGTTTTTATAAGTAAGGTAGAAGACTCGATGGCTTAACTAGCTGAACTTTTTGCCGCCACCAAGCAAGTACATTTGTTTTGTTAACTTAAAGACTGATAAAATCTCCAGGTTCAGAGGTGACGATTGTATAATTTATATCTAGTCAAAAGGGCAAAGAATTACATAATAGCAGGTATTTTGTCTAGATAATGATATTTGAGGTAGGTTGATGCAGAGGTGAATTCCTTGCTTTGAGAATAGGAAATAGTAATCAGAAGTTCACAACTAACTGAAAACGGAGCCTCTAAAGTTGGGTTATCTGACTGGAGTCTGTTAAAGAAAAGAAAATTAAGATGTATTGCCTATGGATTTTGTCGAATTGTTAATAAATGATATTTTTGGCCTTTTCTGTCGGATAATTAATTTATATTTAATATAATGGGATATTTGCAAAATTTTTTGGACGAGACAGATTCCCATTATATAAAAGTCAAGCTTATTCAATTGGTAAATATGACAATATCAAGAAATAAACCAGATTTTCCACTGGTTTAAGCCAGTTTAAAAATTGTCCTGGACTTGGTGCTGCGATTATTTATATCTAGGTAGCTACTCTCTATATTTTATTTTCATCGATCAAAATGAAGAATGGTTGACATATCACTGCCTAACTTACTTGGAAAAATGTTGTTCAAATGACCGATGTATCGTTATATTGATTGAGAAATGATTCGATGGTTTACCGATGACTACCGCAGTTTCCGCAGCCGATACCGTTCTACAACAGTTGAAGTGGCGCTATGCTACTAAAAAATTTGACCCCAGTAAAAAAATCCCCGATGATATCTGGAAAGTCCTAGAACAAAGTTTAGTGTTGGCTCCTTCCTCCTTCGGTTTACAACCGTGGAAGTTTTTTGTAGTCCGAAATCCAGAAATTCGTCAAGCCTTGCTACCTCATTCCTGGGGACAAAAACAGGTAGTAGATGCTTCCCATCTGGTTGTATTTGCGATTAAAAAAGATATAGACGACGCAGATGTGGATCGTTACGTCAGGAGAATGGCGGAAGTTCAAGGTGTTCCGGTAGAAAACCTGGAAAAGTTCGCCCAAGTTGTTAAAGGCTTTTTAAACAACCCTCCCTATCCCCTAGATAAAAACGAATGGTCTGCACGCCAAGTTTATATTGCTTTAGCCCAGTTTATGACCACTGCGGCGATGTTAGGGGTAGATACCTGTCCTATGGAAGGTTTTGTTCCTGACCAGTATAATCAGGTCTTAGGATTGACTGCACAGGGATACAGCGCAGTTGTAGTTTGCCCTGCGGGATATCGTGCATCGGATGATCCGCAAGCACAACGACCTAAAGTTCGATATAAAACCGAAGATGTGGTAGATTACATAGATTAACACCACAAACTACTACTAATCTCCCCCTTAATATACCAGGTGTGGGATTAGTGGTAGTACTAGCGCACCATTCACTGGTTTATAGACAACATTGAGTCGCAGCCATTAGCAAATAGATAAATCCGTCAATAATGCGATCGCGTTCCTTGGGCAAAATTTCCTTTCCCTGGATAATTTCCTAGACAAAGTGAAAATGCACTAATCCCCCAATCATAATCTGAGGGAGGTCTCCTGCATTCTTCGTATTAATTCCGATCCCGATGATACCAATCCGAGATAGGATGGTTTTTGATTTAGGTATTTATTGACTGGATGTTTATGAAGCGCTATTTTTCACGTTTACTTGCATTAGTGCTGGTGGTGGTTGTGGCTTTAATGGGTTGTTCCTCTGATCCAACAGCTTTAACTGGAGATTATCGACAAGATACACTGGCTGTAGTTAATATCCTTCGTAGCGCGATTGAGTTACCCAATGATGCTCCAAATAAGGCAGCAATTCAGGCAGAAGCACGGAAAAAAATTAATGATTTTGCTGCTAGGTATCAACGGGATGGTTCGGTGGCAACTTTAAATTCTTTTACAACTATGCGGACAGCTTTAAACTCTTTGGCTGGACATTATAGTTCCTATCCGAATCGTCCTGTTCCGGAAAAACTCAAAACCCGTTTAGAACAAGAATTCAAACAGGTGGAAAATGCTCTGCAACGTGGTGCATAGATGATAAACCACCCAAATTGAACTAATTTCCAGACAGGAACTCGAAACTACAGAGATTCTGTCTATTTTTATGGGTTTTGTGTTAATACAGTAAAGATTCCCATAATTGTGACATGACGCACAATTTGTCATCAAGTGGTAAATGAGGATATTGCCAACCTGCTCAGAAAGAAAACAGGGTAGTAGGCATAGAGCTTAGGAAAGAAGGAATAGTGGAGTGGTCAAAAAATCACGATTGGGTTGGCATATCTTATTTGGTTTCATCAGTTTCTTGTTAGTGCCGTGGATTGATCATACATCCGGTTCTGCACAAGCTGTGAATGAATTTTGCCAACTGTCTCCTGCTGCGGTACGGGAAAAGGAAAATTTACGGATTGCCAGTTTTAAAGGTGATAAATCAGCCCAATCTCGCTACCAAAATTTACTGAAACAACATGCCCAAATCATTAGGGATTGTCGTCGTCGCACCTGGCCACAAAATCAAGCAGTATGGTTGCGTTTATACCCGTGTGACATTGCTAGTGGTGCGATTGAGCAAATTATGGATCGGGTGGTGAATCAAGGCTATAACCAGGTGTATGTAGAAACATTTTACGATGGACGGGTGTTGCTTCCTCTGCGAAGTAATCCCACGGTTTGGCCTTCAGTGATTCAGACGGCTGGTGCAGAGCGTGTGGATTTGTTGGCGACGGCAATTCAAAGGGGACGGGAGCGGGGTTTAAAAGTCTATTCGTGGATGTATACGACTAATTTTGGATTTAGTTATGCCCAGAGGGAAGATCGGGAAGATGCGATCGCTCGCAATGGCAAAGGACAAACTAGTTTATATGTGGTTGATAATGGAACCCAGGTGTTTATCGACCCCTACCATCCCCAAGCTCGTCGTGATTATTATTTAATGGTACAGGAGGTTCTGCGTCGTCGTCCTGATGGAATTTTGTTTGATTATATCCGTTATCCCCGCCAAGCTGGTACGGATTCCATTGCAACTAGGGTGACGGATCTATGGTTATATTCACCAGCAACTCAACAAGCTTTACTACAAAGAGTCCAAAACCGCAAGGGATGGGAATTGGTACGTCGTTTTCTCGCTCAAGGTTACGTTTCTGCTAGTGATATCAACCAGGTCGATCAACTGTTTCCTCAAGAAGGGGAACCCATGTGGCAAGGTCGTACTCAAAGTAGTAGTAAAGCTTTAACCAATGCCCAACGTCAACCCCAATTACAATGGGATTTGTGGCAATTATCGGTAGCCCATACAATGCAGGGCATAGTAGACTTTTTAGAGATGGCTGCTTATCCTGCTCAACAACTGGGTATTCCTGCTGGTGCGGTGTTTTTCCCCTATGGCAATCAAATTGTCGGTCGGGGTTATGATTCCCGTTTACAACCTTGGGATCGCTTCCCCCGCAATTTGGAATTCCACGCGATGGCTTATGCTAATTGTGGTAGCCATACCTGTATTACTGATGAAGTGCAACGGGTTGTGAACACAGTTCGACCAGGAACCAAAGTGATTCCTGCGATCGCCGGAAATTGGGGAACAAGTGTTGGCGATCGTCCTCCTTTAGAAGTGCAAATGCGAGCTTTACGTCGCTATGCTAATCGCATTGAAGGAATCAGCCATTTTGCCTACTCCTGGCAATTCCCCCAGCATGATCGCGATCGCAAATTTTGCCGAATTTAGTATATACTTTACACGGTCATAATCTGAAGTTCTAGAGCGACAACGCCTCTGCACGCTTACTTCTTACTATAGGCGCAAGCTTTCCCGTAGGGTATAGCTAATAACTCACCACTTGAAGTATATCTAAATCTTTATTGCCTAGCAAATTCTATGGTTCTTCGTCGTTACTTGTTAATTGGTGTGTGTCTCGGTTCTTTGATCGCTGCCTGTCAACCAGAATCACCCCCAGTGAGCGAATCCACTACTAGCACTGCAACTCCTACCCCCGATGCAACCATCCCCAACGCTCCCGCTCCAACTATCACCCTCAAGGTTCCATCGGATTCACCCCCGACAACACCTGCACCCATCACGGTTACACCAACCCCAACTCCTAACCCCAATATCTCCACACCCCAACCAACAACCCCAGCAACAGCTACACCACAACCTTCCCCCCAAATTATCAGCAAAGCTGGCAATATCTATCAAAACCCAGATTTAGGAATTAAGTTTGAGTATCCACCCGATTACGTCGTTCAAGTCAATCAACCCCAACAATCTGTGGATATTTGGCAAAGTCAAGATTATCAAGCTTTCAAGGCTGGCAAATTTGATAATTCTGCACCACCAGGAAACCTAAATATTACAGTGGAGGATAATCCCCAAAAACTACCCGTGAATGAATGGATTGCACAAAATCCAACTTTTGACTCACCAGGAAACTTTTCTCCCAAAACAGTTGCCGGACGACAAGCTGTAGCTTTTCGCTCAGTGGGATTATTGGAATTTGAACATATTGTGATACCGACTGAGGATGGCAGTAGAATGATTGTCATTAGCCATCCCGAAGGTGAAGAGCATCAACAAGCATTTCAAAGGGTGGTTTCTACTTTACAAATTAGTCGTAAATAGGGTCTGCCGTTCGCAAAACGCAGCGCTAGCTGTAAAAGTATTTTTGTGAGAGTGGGGAATAGGGAACAGGGAGTAGGGAGTATTTAAACCAACAATTCCACTCTTGCTTGACCCGAAAAAATTACAAATGCAAGGTTTTTGAACTCTATCGGTCTATCTATTTGGAGAACACTTTTTGCGACTAAAATCCCCTCAATTCCTTGCAAAATATAGAGACGCGATATATCGCGTCTTGACTATTTTTCCGCAAGCCCTAAATAGTTATCACTCACTTGAAAAATAGAAAGTGGAGAGTATTAGGTATATAGTACAAATAAACAATTTTGTTGTTTGCTTGCGTCCCAACGATATGGGAAACTAATTTGCAATCATTAATTTATGCATGGCAAATTCCTTAATTCACCTATTCATTCAATCTTGCAGGGAGTAGGGAATATAGACTAAAGTTAAGCTTTTGCTTGACGCTTACTGTTAATTTTTGGAAAACCTAGGTTTTGTATATAGCTCTGGCAGCATTTTAGTATATATTATTTGGTATTTGTCAAGATGTCAATAATCAATCCTGAAAGTATTATGATTACGTTAATTGATTGAGAATAGAATCATTAATATTGAGACTAAAGTCGATTTATTGAGAAAAAAGTCCTCAAAACGAGATAGTGTTCAAATTTTGGATTTTCACATATTTGAATAACTAATCAATCTCACTAGTACGGGTTGGCGGAAATAAACCGAGTATTAATTAGTCATACACTTATATCTAGTGACTATGCTCTGGGTGGCTACTCAGTCAGCGAGGACTACTGCCTTCATTCACGAGGTAGGAGCCTCGTAGATACTGCACCCACGCGGAGCATAGGTGCGAGGGAAAAGGTAGGCGTATTTACGCCGCGTGGTACTAAAGTTTTTAGATAGTAGCTTTAGCCCCAAAAAAAGCTTTAATATCAAGGCACTATGAGCGCAACTGCGTACCTTTCCTCACCCATCAAAATTAATAATGTGGTGGAGCGCCAGCGAACACCCGAAATCAAAAACATTCTTAATATTCTGCATGGACAAATCTAAACTTTTTGGGTAAAAATATTATGTGTAGACAGGTTTAATAATTTAGGATTCAGTCATAAGCCTCAATCCGGCTCGCGTTTCAACTTGAAAGTGATACATCGGTAGTTGTTAACAGACCACTATATCGCCTGCTCGCTGAAAATATTTAGTCAAAATTACTACTTTTTGTTCCAGCGTTTTCCCGTAAGACACCACACAGCTAATAACCAATGAGGTCTACAAAATGTTGAAAAGATACTATCTGCTAGGGTTAACTGCACTAGGTTTAATTATTCCGTCCGTAGCATTAGCCGAGCCGAATTCAGTTGTAATTCAAACCATTCCAGTGGAGCAGACAGGGAATTCTCCTGACTGCATGAATACAACTAACACTAAAACGGATTTATTTAGTAACATGCCCACATCTACCACAATCAGTATCAACAAACAAACCCAATCAATTAACGGTAGACATTCAAGTACGGAAGTTTACCAAAGTTCAGTTTCCACCAATTCCGGAAGAGTAGTTCAAAATGATACTTTGTGTGTATTTCCCTTCGGAGTACCAGGACTACCTCAATAGGTAGATGAAATTATCTAAAACTTGAATCGGTTTAGCGTCGCTTAGGTTACGGTGCATAATATAGATTTGCATAGATTTGCATTATTCTAGTTCATTGTTTTGCACCGTAACCCAACAATAAATTTCTCGCGAGAAAATAGGGAATAGGGAGTACGGGAGTGAGAGAACAAGGGAAAAACACTTTCATGGGTGTTTTGGTGTACGCATTACATCTAGGCGATTTCCGACTCCCTGTTCCTTACCCTTGCGAAAAGAATTTTTCCGCAGACCCTAACTAAGTATTCAAAACAACCTCTTAAGACAAAGTTAATCTGGATGTGTTACGGTCGCTCAAGCACCTAAATTCGAGCCGAGTACACATTCATCATGGATAAAATTCTATTTCTCTGTACAGGTAACTATTACCGCAGTCGCTTTGCTGAACACCTATTTAATTATTATGCCCGTAAACAAGAATTAGATTGGTTTGCCGACTCCCGTGGACTAGCAATAGAAAGGGGTACAAATAATGTGGGAGCAATCTCGATATACGCCAAAAACGCTTTACAAGAAAGGGGAATAATTATTACTGGGGATGAGCGTTTTCCCATTGCTGTCACTTTAGCAGATTTTCACACCGCTACCAGAGTGATTGCTTTAGATGAATCAGAACATCGTCCCTTAATGAGCGATCGCTTTCCGGAATGGGAGGATAAAATTGAGTATTGGTTAGTTCACGATGTGGATAAAACCGTGGCAACCACAGCACTAGGACAAATCGAACAACAGGTACTACAATTGTTGAGACAGTTAGGCTAGATCAAATCAAGTAATGTAAATTCAAAAATATCTTAAATAAGGAATTTAAGGAGATTTAACTTGAAAATTAGCCAGCAACACAAAACCTTCAACCCGACAATCTAAATTTTCTAACCATACAACTAACTCATGATTACTGTTGTGGTATATGGTATATTCCATGTCATCTTGGACAAAATTCATTTGATTAACTGGGTTAAAAACTTGTGTATTAATATTTTTCTGAAAGCGTTGCTCCAAGGATTGTTGTAATTTTTTGGCTTGAACTCCAGAGACAGCAAAGTTGAGAATGGTGATATGATTACTTACCCCTTGCTTGAACTCAGCCATATCCTGATATTTTCTCCTCCCCAGAGTTCCCTGAGTGGGAATTAACAGTGCTGCAATTCCACTACCCCAATCTTGTTGATGCAACGCAAAATAACGCCAGTCTCCATAGGCATACTGTACTAATCCTCCCTCGTCATCAGGTAAAACCAATCTCGCATGTAGTCCCACATCAACCACGTAAGCAGTAACTGGTTGCACTGGTTCAATTGGGGGAATAATAACTGCGAAAGAAGCAATCAAAATTCCGGCAATTAATCCTATGATTGCCAAAATTACCAGAAAAAGTAAAGATAGCCGTCGGCAAATACTCACTACTAATTTTCACCATATCTTCTGATATTGGAATTACACAAAATTGGTTTTACCCTACAGGAAGGCTACGCTTAATGACTGCCGACTGTTGGCTGTTGAGTGTTGACTGTTAACACTCAACAACCCTAGATGTCAGATTTGACAAATCTCCTCTATGCACCCATACCCTAATCATGAACATTATTGGCATCTTCAAGATTTTGGAGGTATGTGCGAATAGCTACTTCTGCGATATCCGTCATTGACTTACCTTGACGTGCTGATACTGCCTTAAGTTCGCTGTATAGGGCATCACGGATACCGACGCGATAGTGAACCTTTCCACTAGATATAATGTTATTCTTATCACTTTTGGGGTGATAATTGCTAGCAAATTCCCGTAACGCATCCAAGCCCACCCTAACACAAAAATCACCGAAGCTTTCACCTTTTTGTCGAGATTTTTTGAAAAACACAAATAGGGGTTCCAACAAACTTTCCAGGTCGTTGATGTGCATTTTGTCGGTGTAGGGTTGGGCTAACCGGGTCTGGTGGGGACAACCACCCAGCCAAACCTGGTAAGATTCGGGAGAGCTACCGACAAATCCCAATTCTGCCATGTAGGGACGCGCACACCCATTGGGACAACCGGTCATACGGATGACAAAGTGTTCTTTCTTTAAACCCAATTTGTTGAGTAGGGTGCGAATCCGTTCTAGGATACCTGGAATTGCCCGTTCCGATTCGGTGATTGCGAGTCCACAGGTGGGTAAGGCTGGACATGCCATGCTATAACGCACTAGAGAGTCAATTTTACTGGGGTCGGCAATGACACCGCAACGGTCGAGAATGGCTTGGATGGCTGATTTGTGTTTGGGGGGAATATCGTACAACAGTACGTTTTGGTGAGGGGTGACGCGCATGGGAAGTTCATATTTTTCAATGATTTCCCGTAGTGCGGTTTTTAGTTGTAAGCTCCCCTCATCTTTGATACGACCATTGACGATGGAAATACCGAGAAATAATTTCCCGTCACCTTGCTTGTTCCAACCAAGAAAGTCTTCGTATTTGAAAGCTGGTAAGGTTCTAAAAGGCTGTAGGGGTTTTCCAAAAAAAGCCTCAACTTGATATTTGAACTTGGACACACCCCAATCATGGATCAGGTACTTTAAGCGAGCATGACGACGGTCTGTGCGATCGCCATAATCTCTTTGGGTCGCAACGATGGCTTTGACTAAGCTGTAGACATCAGCTTGATCAACATAGCAAATGGGGTCGGCAACACGAGCAAAGGTTTCTTCCTTATTGTGGGTGCGTCCTAAACCTCCGCCAGCAAAGACATTAAATCCTTCCAGTTTGCCATTGCTATCCGTGATTACCACTAAAGTTAAATCTTGGGTGTATAAATCAATGGAATTATCCCCTGGAACGGTCACGGCAATTTTAAATTTACGTGGCATGTAGTGAGTGCCATAGATGGGTTCTTCACTATCATGAATAATGGTTCCCGTACCGTTTTGTTGACGTGCAGCTTTGACTGCGGGATTTTCTTCGGCAGAAATCACTTTTTCCCCATCTAGCCAAATTTCGTAATAGGCACCGGTTTGGGGTGTTAACAAATCGGCAATGTTATTGGCGTATTCCCAAGCATAATTATATTCCGGCTTGGTTTTAAAAGGTGCAGGAGGAGCCATCACGTTGCGGTTTAAGTCACCACAAGCACCTAAAGTCGAACCCAAATTATGTACAATTGTGGCAATTGTGGCTTTGAGGTTTTGCTTTAAAATTCCGTGTAGCTGGAAACCTTGACGTGTTGTTGCTCGTAGCGTCCCGTTGCCATATTCATTGGCCAGACGGTCTAGTGCCAAATACAATTGGGGGGGAATAAATCCTCCAGGGTTACGGGTGCGGAGCATCATTTGGTAATCCTTTTCCTGTCCCTTGACCCGATTGTCACGGTTATCTTGCTGATAGGAACCGTGGAACTTAAGGATTTGTACCGCTTCTTCACTAAAATGGTTTGTATCTTGAAGTAACTCCGTCGCGACCGGTTCGCGCAAAAAATTACTGCGTTCTTTAATTCCTTCGACTTTGGAGGGTTTACGGGTGGGAGCGGGAGGAGCAGAGTTTACCATTGGCGTTCGATACTTCGTATTCTCGGTTTAAGGCATCGCTAAACGCCGAAGCGATGGAAGTCTTCGACTCAAGTGAGGATTAACACTGAGCCATCAACTCAATCTTCTGAAGCTAGAAGCACCCTTCGGCGATGATTTCCTGTAATCCGGTCGGGATTAGGCAGAATATTTTAATTCTACCATGCCAAAAAGCCGGGTTGATCGAAAAACAACCCAGCGATATGCCAAAGGCATTAAGCTTTGCTGATCACAATTTAATCAATAAGAATCATTTATTCCGTGAATAGCTTCGATCTAAAGTCTATCTAAATTTGAAGCCAACACCACCATTAATGGTGACACTGGAGGCAGAACTATTTCTATAGGCATTAATACCACTGGTGACATTGCTATATAGCAACACATTATTGCTAACTTGGCTTTCTACACCTGCAACGACAGCAACGCTATCTTTGTTTCCACTGGGGGTGGGTCTGCCGTCTTTTTCGACAAATTGATAACCAGCACCGACAAAAGCATTTGTGCGACCACCAATGGGAACATCAACTGTTACATGGGGAATAATAGCGCTAGTTTCATCACTGAAATTAATTTGTCCCCGTGCAGAAAAGGGGGTATTTCCTAACTTTAATCGACCGTGAATATTGCCACCAAAAGTAGCCGCATCTCCATCCTGTCCACCATTAGTTACACCTGCGGAAAATCCGGCTCCAATGTAGCTAGCATTTGTTCCTCTTCTCGGGCTAGCAGCAGCTTCACCAGCATTTAAAAATAAAGGCATTACAGCCAAGGATGACAATGCAGAAATTGCCACAAAATTCTTTAGTAAACCTTTCATATTTGAGACCTAATTTGTAGGTGTTGCTTTTACAATCTAAGTCGAAAATTTTACCCAAAGGTTCCAATTATTTGGTTTGAGATTTTGGATTATTTATGCCAATTGGACAACAGAACGCAGCAGATGAATGTTGTAGAGACGTGGCAAGGCTACGTCTCCTATCACATGTGTTGCAAAAGTTTTTTCAATCAGGAGTTGGAAATGGGGAGTGAATTAACAGTTAATATTTTTTCCCAGTTGACTATAGTCCAAGTGATGGGTGAGGTTATCTTTATAAGTGTATAAGTGTGGTTTTTTGTGAGAATGTCCACACTATAAGTTGCCTATCCACGTGTTTTTCAATAATAAAATCTAATTTCTATACTTTTTTCTAATTCAATACCTGATAACAATTACAGCAGTACGAGCGGGATTTGTGAAATCTTAACATGTAGGTTTGTTAACGGTTAACATTCACCAGTCATCAGTCAACAACACGCTATTTTTCACGACTTAAATAGGATTGCTATATTTCATATATTTGTGTAGACACGCTATGCACTTCTATATCAGGATTTATGATATTGTCTCCATTGGTTGTTAATGTGTGACACTATAAACCCTAATTTAGGGTACATAATCTGTCAAAATTTTACACAAAAGTAAGTAACGATAACCTGGAAAGAATATCTACACCACTGTTTACCTTCCCGACACTGAGATAATTGTGTCCGTTGCGTAATTTCCATATATGTTAATTGGATATGAACAAAGCAGATGCACTTCGTCTCTTAAAAGGACGTAAATAGCTATAGTAAAAGTTTCTGGTTTGAGCAGAATCTATAGCAAATGGTAGACAGTTGCGAATCCAGCTTGTCAACTAGAACCAGTAATCGGAACTACTTTCTGATTTGGCTATCTCCAAACGATATGGGAGACGCAATTCTCCATCGGTGAGTAATCCAGAATCCATAGACACGTAACCGATCGACCACAGGGTAATCTAAAATCCAAAATTCCCTAAGCTCCTTCTCCTCGCATTGCTGGTACATCTATTTCTTTGATACAGGTAGCTCGTGAGAGGGAAAGAACGCAATCGATAATCATCAACAGGTCTGTGAGGGGAATTGCTTCACCACCTAGCAAATTATTGGCTGCTAAATCTGCTAAAACCTCTAGTGTAGCAACATTACCAGGGTTGATCACGGTGACACCGATTTGTTGCGATCGCAATTCTTCCCGGAGGGAATGTACTACTCCCCGTAGACCAAATTTAGAAGCACTGTTGGCTACTTCTCGTCCAGAAAAGGTTGTCTCGACCGGAGAGGGAACCCATGAATATGATTTTTGGGTTATCAGACTGTTGTAAAGCTGGTAACAACACTTTCACTAAACGTATCGGAGCTACTAAATTTACGGCAATCACCCTGGTGATATCTGCATCAGAACAGTTTTCAAAGCTATATTTACTGGTAAATGCATGGGTTTCCCAGGTTTCCCCATATACAATAATAATGCATCTAGGCGATCGCTACCGATTGTATGTGTGACTTTTTCTACGCCGTTAAGTTCCGACAGGTCAGCTGCAATCCACTCTCCTACGGGTGCTTGTGTTCGAGAAACCGTCACCAGACGTTTTGTTCGAGGTTGTAGATGTTCCGCAACTGCTAATCCAATCCCACGACTTGCACCTGCAACTACAATTGTTCTAAATTCCATTTATGTATCTCTCCTGATTTAAATAAAGGGAGTAGGGAGTAGGGATTAGGAAAAAACCATTTTCATCAGTTCTGAAGGTTCTTAGTGAGGGATTGGAGTTTGATCAATATGGGTTTGGTTTGCTGTATCAGGGGATTCAGGTAGTGGTAGAGGAGGACAAATTACATACCATTGATGTGGAGGGTTTTGCCCATTTGGTCAATGGAGCGCTAAATGAATTGGCAATTTGGGTAGCAAAATCCAAGGATAGAGAACGTTTAAAAACGGCTCAAGCACTGGTGGAAGCATTATTAAATAGCCATCGCACAACCAGCTAAATAAGCAGTTGTCCAAGCACTTTGAAAATTAAACCCCCCCGTGATACCATCAATATCGAGGATTTCTCCAGCAAAATATAAACCGGGGGAAATTTTACTTTCCATTGTTTTAAAGTTAACTTCCTTGAGATCAACTCCTCCACAGGTGACAAATTCTTCTTTAAATACCCCTTTTCCACTGACAAAATATTGTCCTTGGGTGAGTTCAGTAATTAACTGGTTAATCTGCCTTTTGGAAACTTCAGCCCACCGGACTTGTTCCTGAATATTGGCACGGGAAAGTAAATATTGCCACAGTCTGTGGGGAACTTCCACACCCCGATATAAAAACATGGTTTTGCGGGGTACTTCCTCTTTAGTTTGAATTAGTTGTTGACGGATTTCCTCTGGGGAAAGATGGGGAAGAAAATTAATTTGTAACTTGGCTCGGTAGCGATGTTGGTGTAGTATTCTCGCTCCCCATGCAGATAGCTTGAGGATGACAGGACCACTAAATCCCCAATGGGTAATTAGGAATGCACCGGTTTGTTCCAATCCCGGATGGTCAGGTACAGATAATTTAATTTTGACATTGGGAAGGCTGATTCCTGCAAGCTGATTTAATTGGGTATCGCGAACATTAAAAGTAAATAGGGAGGGGACAGGAGGAATGATAGTATGTCCCAAGGATTGGGCAATTTGATAACCAATTGGGTTGCTACCTGTGGCCAAAAGAAGGCGATCGCATTCTTGTTTTTCCCCGGATTTCAGGGTAATTATGTATTTCCCCTGGTGGTAGGTGACATGATTTACGGGGGTGCGGGTTTGAATTTTGATTTTGGCCGCATTTGCAGCGTTAACTAAGCAACTGGTAATGGTTTCCGATGTATCGGTAATGGGGAACATGCGTCCGTCAGCTTCCTTTTTCAGGTGGACACCATGTTTTTGGAACCAAGTTACGGTATCTTGAGCTTGGAAGCGGGAGAACGCACCTAACAGAGCTTTATTTCCCCTGGGATAATTTTGAACTAGTAGTTTTGGCTCAAAACAAGCATGGGTGACATTACAACGTCCACCCCCAGAAATACGTACTTTTGCGAGAACTTGGGGACTTGCTTCCAGGATAGTGACTTGGGTGTGAGGTTGGGATTTAGCAGCAGCGATCGCACCGAAAAAACCAGCTGCTCCTCCACCAATGACGATGATTTGTAATGTTCCCACGAGGTAGTTCAAAGTTATTTTTGGAAGCGTTGGACAATTTCTGCAATCCGTTTACCGTAGTTGATCGAAGTTAAGCGATCGCCGGTGTCAATTTCAGCTGGTTTACCGTTTGTATCCATTGGTGTATACCCCATTACCCCCATAAAAGAACCAAGGCGATTAACACCATCATCTTTACCAAGGTAATGACTGGGCATATCACCCGCATTTACCCAAATCATACTATGTTGGGCGGCGTTAATGGCCATGTAAAGTAAAGTTCCCTGTTTATCTCCACTTTGGGAACTGGAATGGGTAAATCCACCAGCAATTTTGTCCTTCCAAGCTTGTTGGAACCAAGCTTCACTCGCTGCATCGAGAAAGGCTTTAAACTGTGCCGCAACACCACCCATATAGGTAGGGGAACCAAAAATAATCCCATCAGCTTGATTTAATTTGGCCATATATTCGTCATTTCGCCAACGACCATTAGTAATATCTTCACCTTGAATCCGCAATAGCTCTACTTGGGTGGAGGGAACTTGATTTGCACCAGTTGCGATCGCTTCTGCCATTAAATGGGTATGACCGCTTCCGGAAAAGTAGACGATGGCAATGTTAGACATATGAACCTGGTAATTTTCTTTCGTCAGGTGTTGATACTAAAAGATTTTTCCGGGGAAGTAAAGTAGTTACTTTTAGGTAACTATGTTTTAATTCGCGATTAAGGTGGTATTATCCTCCAACCGACCAAAGTGGATGTGGGAGGGGAATTCCGAATGAACGGAATTTGTAAAATCGGCAAAGACATCTGTAACCGCTTTACTGGTTACAAGGGAAAAATTAAAAATGCGATCGCAGATTCTGTCAAAACCCAACTTAGTAGCACCCAAGTCAAGGATAAAATGGCTAGTGCCACCAAACAAGGTTTATCTAGCTTGAATTTACCACCCATCAAATCGGTAAAAATGGAAGGTGGATTTGTCAAGGTTACGTATTAAATATTGATGTGCTTGATGGACTGTATTGGATTGATTAATAGGGATGTGTTCTATCAGCATCCCTATAGTTCAATACGGTTCATATAAGAAAATTAGTAAACCGAAAATAATTGTAGAGACGCGATATATCGCGTCTCCCTCCTGAAATACATATTACATAAGTTTAATTTTGAGAATAATTATTGTGTGAATTTATACATAAAGTGTCAATCTATCAATGTTAGAAATACTGAAATTAGTAAAAAAAAGAATTGCAAAAAATATATCTGAATAATCATAAATACAAGAATAAATTTCATTCAACTTAACTGATGGCTGAGAAGTCGGGTTTCTCAAATAAATCCGGCTTATAGCCAACTCCCAATAAATACGGAATTAATCACTATCCACATCAGCCAAATATTTCCCTGAAACTTCGGTACTCATAATTGTCACCCGTATAATTAACTAATTTATACGTATTTTTTCAAAGCAATATACTTGTAATTCTTTTGATAAAGAATAAATAAAAGTAAGAGTATTTCATCGACAAATGGTCATATTCATTACTAGATTGGTTTTGCAAATAAAATCACATTTACCCCAGGAAATAAATCAGTCGATGAAAAAATCAATTTATCTCAAAACCATTGTCGGTCTTACGGCTGTTTCTGTCTCCTTACTAAACGTAAACCCTGCAATGGCAAAAAGTAACGGGAAGGGAAACCAAGCTTCAACTACTACTTCCAATACAACCACCTCTACCTCTTCAACTACTACTTCTACTACAACAACCTCTACTTCTTCAGGTACAAAGTGTAGCCTAACTGATATCATATTTGCCGGAATCAGCGCCACATCCTGCTACAATGCCAGTGGTAATGATACTGGTACTGTTGACCTAACCAAAAGCCTAAGCAGTAGCTTTAATTTAGGTTCCGGTTTAAATTGGTCGTTACAAGGAAAATCCGATGGTAGCTCCAACATCGGTTTCACTGCTCAACAAGATCAAACTTCAGGAAGTCTATCTTTCACAGATTTATTTACTAGTGGCCATACAGATGGCTTAAGCACCTTCGTGATCACCCTCAAAGCTGCAAATAGCTACGCAGCTTACCTCTTTGAAAATGTGAATTTATCCAGCCTATCTTCCCTCACAGGTACTTTCAATACCATCGGTACATCGGTGAATGGAAGAGGAAACGCTCAAGCCTTATCCCACGCTTCCATATTCGTGGCTAACTACACACCTTACGTAGCACCACCTAAACCACCCGAACCACCCGTAGAGCAACCACCCGTAGAGCAACCACCTGCACCAATCATACCGGAGCAACCCTCTTCTCCCCCTCCATCCACCACGGTAGTCAATCCTAAAAACCCTGTCCAAAAAGTTCCTGAACCTGCAACCACTGCTGCACTCGGTTTAATGGCTCTCGGTGCATTGAAAATGAAAAAGAAACTAAACTTAGAAAATTCCTAAGTGGCCGAATAAATCACTTTTTGATTGATAATAATTGATATACCCCGGCTTTTGGCAAAAAGTCGGGGATTTATATCTGGACAGGAAAACCGAACTTTGATTCCTGGCTGGCTACGTTTTAAAATGAAGAAATGTTACTATCTGTCAAAATACTATGACTTCTAGAGTAGAAATTTATACTTGGTCTACCTGTCCCTTTTGCATTCGTGCGAAAAACTTGCTGAAGCGCAAAGGCATAGATTTTATTGAATATGGAATTGATGGAGATGAGGAAGCGCGGAATGCAATGGCAATTCGTGCAAATGGACGGCGTAGTCTCCCACAAATTTTCATCAATGATGTCCATGTGGGGGGTTGTGACGACATTTATGCATTGGATGCACAAGGAAAGTTGGATACGATGTTGGTTTAGGATGCATTGGTAAACAGTAAGCTGCTGTTTGCCTAGTCCAGGCCATATTATGAAATATTTTGTTTGTAGTAGCGCTACTCTAGGAGAACGCTCTTGCTGCAGCGCTCCTTGCGCTACTACGAGCTAAGTATAGAGGAGAGGTTCTACGGCACTCTCTACCTAATCTACAGCTGACAAAGGGGTTAATCTAGAATCTAAAATCCAAAATCTAAAATCCAAAATCGTCTGTCCAAGGTGGAAATCTGTGAAACTTGCTTTTATTATTGACCCCATCCACAAGCTCGATCCTTGCCATGATACGAGTGTAGCACTGATGGAAGCAGCCCATGTGTTAGGACATGAGGTTTGGATTACTCAAGCTGAATGTTTAAGTGTGATCAATAATCAAGCCTATGCTTACGTTCAGCGTGCGGAGTTGATACCGATTGAACTAGTTGATGACAGGTGGATTGCAGTTGCAGATTGGTATCGTCTATCTACCCAGGAGTTTACCCCCTTGGCAAACTTTGACGCGGTATTCATGCGTACTGACCCACCTGTAAATATTCCCTACTTATTTGCCACCTATATCCTGGATTATATCGACCCCAACCAAACCCTGGTAATCAACCATCCTCAAGGAATTCGAGCTGCCAATGAAAAAATGTACGCCCTCCAATTTACCCAAGCCATCCCGGAAACAATTGTGAGTGCGGATAAAAAAGTTATCCGTGACTTTTTGGAAGCTAAAGGTGCAGCAATTCTCAAACCTCTAGGAAACAAAGCGGGGGAAGGAATCTTATTTTTGCAACCAGGCGATCGCAATTTTAATTCGATTCTGGAGTTAAGTACCCATCAAGGTTCGGTTCCGGTGATGGTACAGGAATACTTACCTGCTGCCAAGGATGGGGATAAACGGATTATTTTACTGAATGGGGAACCGATTGGGGCGATTAATCGTTTGTCTTCTGGGGCGGATTTTCGGAATAATATGGCCACGGGGGGAACGGTGGCAGCTACGGAAATTACGGAGCGAGAGTATGAGATTTGTAGCCAATTAGCTCCGAAGTTGCAGGAAGATGGGTTGATTTTTGTGGGAATTGATGTCATCGGTGGATATTTGACGGAAGTAAATGTGACAAGTCCCACGGGTATTCGGGAAATTGATCGGTTTAATGGTGTCCGCTTAGGACAAAAGGTGATTGAGTGGATTAACAGCAAAATTAAGTAGTTAAGCAGAATTAATTACACAAATAAATGATACCATTAAATGGATTCAGCTTGTTTTATGGATAAGGTCTTATTATGTTCTTTATCAAAGAAATAAATTCCCTTTCTTGGAAACTGCTAGAAAGGATATATCG